>NZ_AAXW01000014.1 GCF_000169335.1 Crocosphaera chwakensis CCY0110 | reverse complement strand
CTGCGGTAATAACTTCACCAGGGGCTGAAGCCATAATCGGGGTTCCCACAGGGGCAGCAATATCAATCCCCTTGTGCATTCTTCCCCAACGACGACCGAACCCAGAGGTGATAACACCTTTACTTGGCCAAATATGGCCTGTAAATTTCATGGGAGCATCGGGAAGATAGTCATCAGGGTTAGATACTCCAGGAAGATTCGGACCAACATTGGTTCCGACAGGAATTTCAAATGCGTCGTTGTAAGTGGTGGGGTTACTGGGGGCAGCACTAATTAATTCAGGTTTTCTGTTGTTTAATCGTTCTTCGATCGCTTGTTGAGGTGACGTAATTTCTTTGCGATCGCTTGCCCATTCAGGATTTAACGCTTCCCCTACCACCGTTTTATTTGACGATTGAGAACGGGGTTGATCAAGAGAAATTTCTGACTCTCGTTGCCCGTAGTCTTCTTGTAAAGTGACGATATCAGCTTTCAACTTGTCTGTATGGGATTGTTGAGCTGATGAAATTTGGATGTCAATGGATTCAGGTTCACGGCTAGAAATTAAATTTCTAGAGGACTGATTATTTAACTGAAATTCCTCAAAAACAGAAGGTAAAGTACCCGTTTGAGTTGATTTAGCTTGAGCAACGGTATTGGTTTGAGGAATCATCAAGGTTTGATTAACCCGAATTAAATTGGCGTTGGTAATACCGTTAGCCCGAATTAACGCTTGGGTTGAAATTCCATGACGACGAGCAATACTGTTAAGGGTGTCCCCTGAACGAACGCGATAGCTTTTTTCTGTTTCCTTAATGGTTGGTTTAGGAACAGTTGGCCTTTTTGGTGGGATAAAGGAAGTTTGTTCGGGGTTTGTTAAATCAATGGATCGAGGACTTTCTGGGGTTTTGCTGTCCTCGTCTGCGGGAATAACATTGAGGGGAATGGGCTGATCGGGTTCAATTTTAGCGGTGGTTTGTGGTTCAAGAGAGGGAACAACAGGAATGTCTGATTGCTCATTCTCCTCTAAGATTGACCCTGTAAGAGAGGCAAATTTTTCTGTTTCTTCTTTTTCGATCACTGATTCCTGTTTATCTTCAACACTAAATACAGGAATTTCAATCGCTTGAGCCACTTCAACTTTTTCCACATCAACCATAGTTGATTGTTCAGATGGGTGGTTTAAGGGCTGACTAACATCCGCTATGGCTTCTCCTTGTGCGGTAACTTTAGTTTCTTCGGTTTTTAGTTCCGCTAAACTATCTTGGAGACGCTGACGAGTTTCTCTAAGGTGATCGAGAGAAGTATTGACTGATTTTGTGCCAACGTTTTTATTTTTTGGTTTGCTGTCTGTGGAGCTTTTTGGGGTAATTTTGTCAACTGAGTCTTTAGCGGAGGGAATTTTTATGGTTTTCCCTGGCTCTAGCTTGGCAATGAGCGTCAGATTGTTAATAGTGGCGATCGCCTCTGGTCTAACTTGATAGTCTTCTGCAAGCTGAGCAATGGTTTCTCCCGCCTCTACCTTGTGTTTAAAGGCTAAAGGGGCTAGTTGACCCTCTCTAGTTTCGGAATCAGAAATATTAGGAAGACTTGGGATAGATGTATTCGCTGTCACAGCGTTAGCTGCCATTGCTGCTTTGTCTTGACTCAATAACATTCCGGTTGCGCCCATAGAAATGGCTAAGCCGATCATGGCCGCTGAACGACGAACGCGATTTTTTTCACTTGAGACCAGTTTGTTTTGACAGTCTTCTGGAGAAGATGATCCCTTTGCTTGGGTATAGTCTGCCAGACAAGAAGACATTGCTGTTATTTCGTTGATTTTACCTTTCAAGGACAACCTCCTACTGTGTGAACGAGCGATTGAGACGATAAAGAGTCTTTAGGGATGATTTTTGACTGAGTAAACCTATCAAAGTCTAGTTTTAATTCAGATCGCCAATTAAGTCAATATACTTAGTCAGTATGTTATGAGAAATTAACTTGTTTTGCTTATTTTAAACAAGCGTGAATTGATTGTAATCTACTCAGCAATTCTTCATCTATGTTTAACAATTGTTGCAAGACGCGAGTTGGTTGACGCTCTAGGTAGTAAAAAGGTTTCATGGGAGGTCATTTTTTTCCCTTAAGGTCTTGATGTTACGGTTTTTTGACTTGTTGAAGATTATTATTTATTTTTATCTTTATTTAAGAAAAGGAATGATAGAAATTTCTTATTAAAAATATGATTAATTTATTTACTTCTGTGTTGTTTAATGTAATTGATCTAACTGTCTTAAGGCTTCAAATAAGCCAACCGCTACACTGACAGATAGATTCAAGCTTCTGATTTTTGGGTGAGGCATAGGAATATAGAGCATTTGGTCGCATTGTTCTTGGAAAGTCAAGGGAAGTCCCTCACTTTCGCTGCCAAACACTAGCCAGTCATCCTCTTGAAACTTACAATCTCCGTAACAGGATTTTCCCCTGACACTAAATCCCAGTAATCGGCCTTTCTGTTGTTGATGATAGGCTTGAAATTGGACTAAATCGAGATGATAATGCAGCTTGACATGGGGCCAATAATCGAGTCCGGCTCGTTTTAGATAGCGATCGCTCAATTCAAAGCCTAACGGACCCACCAGATGGAGTTCTGTATTAGTAGCAGCGCAAGTTCGAGCGATATTTCCTGTATTTGGAGGAATTTGAGGATTCACTAAAACGACTCTGGGCATAATGATTGATAGTTTTTTTTTATAGATAATGTACTCTGTCCAAAGGATTAAATTTATTTAACAATCTTTCTATCTTGATTGAAAAGATTTATCAATTAATGGGCAAAATTTAATCTTTTTTTAAGCAACTAACAAAGCATCACAGAGTTTATCTTCTAAGATTTTTTCTTGTTGGGCTGCCGTTTGGATTTCTGCGGTAATAATTGAGGGAATATCATGAGAAAGTTGATATTTTCCTAACCATTGTTGCGCTAAGTTCCCATTACGGAGAATCTTCTTAATTGGGGAGAGAAAACAACTAAATCCATTCTTTTTAGCTACAGGACTCACTATCTGATACATTTGTTCGATCCAAGTAGTTGCTTCAATTTTCTGGCCATCTCGCCAATGATATAGTTGTGCCTCTAAACTGTGTTTTGCTGCTTCGGTTTCGTTGTGATGAGTGAGATCAAGTAAGGTATCAGGAGAAAGTTGACTCCCACCCAGGGGATCGAGGGTAGGATCGTCCATTAATTGTAAAATACGAGCTTCTAATAGGGCAATCACAGATAATAAAGCAATGGGATCAACAATTAAATCACAAATTCTCAATTCTAAGCGATTAAGATTATAGGGACGATTATGACCATTAGGACGGACTGATGTCCATAAATGGCGGACATTTTGCATCGTTTTGAGGTGTAACTGTTCTTCTGTCCACTGAATAAAATGACGATGACTCTCGAAGAAAGGGACTTGTTGAGGGGTTTGAGGGAACATCTGCCAACGAGTGGAGTGATACCCTGTCGCCTGTCCATCCAAGAAAGGAGAAGAAGCACTTAAAGCAAGATATAAAGGGGCTTCAACCCGCACTAAACGACAAGCTTGCATCAATAATTCTGGATCATTAATACCGATGTTAATATGAACACTAGCAGTAACCACATCGGTGCCATAAGTATCCTCAATGTAGCTATGATAAGGATTAATGGGATCAGAACGGTAAAACTGGCTACTATCCCCTAAAGAAAGGGTACTACCAGGGATGATGGTATAATTACCAATTTTTTGTAAATATTCTCTTAAACGCTGTCTAGGACGGACTAAGCCACATAATAAGCGATCATAACAAGAGAGAGGAGCAGTAGTATACTCAACATTACGACTATCGGGTTCTCGAACAAACCCATTGAGGTCTTTAGTAATGCGATCAGATAATCCCACAATTTCCCCTTGGGATGTACCGGTGTACATTTCTACTTCAACGCCTTTGCATAGTCGTGTCATAATTCCTCTGATAGCATGGCTTTTGTAGCCTTACATTATCTATTATTAACGATATTGACTGACAAATGATCAATTATTTTTGTTTATTTTGTTATTGTTGCTTAAATTTTTTGCTTTTTTCTGCGGACATAAGAAGCGAGTCTATCAATAAGAATAGGGAACAGGGAATAGGGAACACTGAACAGATAAAATCTGTAAGCAGTAACCCGACAATACATTTAGCTGACTCACAGTTGAGAAGTCAAAAAGAGGAAGAAAATAATATTAATTCTGATGATTCTTCTAATATTATTGATCAAGGTAATTTTATTATTGGTCTTTGGCGTGGATTTCATGAATCTGAGGGATTAACGGTTTATTATGGTTATCAATTTCGTTCTGATGGTAGTTTTTTAGCTAGACATCGCATTTATCAAAATAGAGAAAGTGTTGAGGATATTACTTGGCAAGGAGAATGGCAGTTTAAAGATAATACTTTAAAACTAAAAGGGTTTAATTCAAAGGATAAAAACCAACTAGCTACTCTTGAATTTAAGTTAACTGATACTTTTAAATTAGCTTATGAAACAGGCTCTTTGTCTGATAATTATAAAAAGATGATTTTAAATAAACTCGGACAAATTAGTTTCCAGTTTTAATATTGAGTAATAGTTTAGAATAAAATCAATAAATTTAGTATTTAGTTATTTCATTATTTCCTGCTTCTTGAGCTAAAGGCAAAGCTGTATTTCCGTTATTATCTTTAATATTAATATTAGCATTTGATTCCAATAATATTTTACAATATCTAAACTTCCTAAATTAGCTGCCAACATGATTGGGGTTAGTCCATCTGCTATTCGAGCATTAATATCATATTCAGAATTAATTAACTCTCTAATCAAATTAACATTACCCCTTTCAATCAAATCAAACAAATTAGCTAATTTATTATGAACATTCATAATATTTATTCAAAAAGATAATATTAGCGATCGCAGCTTAGTTTAATAACATTGATCGATCAATAAATTTAGCTAAAGTGTTTAATAATTTTTGTTCAGTATAAGGTTTAGAAAAATAAGCAGATGCTCCTAAATTCATGGCTAATTTACGGTGTTTTTCTTGACTCCGAGAAGTTAATATCATAATCGGTAATTGTTTAAATTCGTCCTTCTGTTTAAGAACTTCTAATACACCATATCCATCTAAACGAGGCATTTCCAAATCAGAAATAACAGCGTTAACTTGTAAACCATTTAATAATTTATCTACTGCTTCTTGACCATCTTTTGCTTCTTCTACTTGATATCCTGCTTTATTCAACATGATACTTAAATATCGACGCACATTAATCGAATCATCTACAACTAAAATAGTGGATGTTTTTTCTGTAACAACAGAATTATCTTTTATAGTGTTTATTGTTTGAGCATTATTATCAAAGGACTTAACCCATTCTGCTAAATCAACCAGAGGAATAACACGACCATCCCCCCAGATGATAGACTGATTAAAGCCAGGAGGTAAAGGAATAGGGGTGGTAATGGGACGAACCGTCATATCCTGCTCAATCCAGAAACGATCGACAGAAACTCCTTGCAGGGTATCACCGTCCTCGATAATTAAAGCAATACTTCGATTAATCATTGGGGTTCCTGTCATAGTAAAGGGTTTATTGGGTCGAGAAAAGTGGAATTTTTCTGGTAAATTAAGGACAGAAATCTGTTTATCTCCCCATTTCACTGTATTTTCTTCAGGATTTAACTGAATTACGCCTTTAATGGTGTCAGCAGCGATCGCAAAGACCATTCCTTTACTTTCAACGATCATGACACGCAATACGGATAGATTAATAGGAACAATAAGGGTAAAGTTGGTTCCTAGTCCTAACTTAGTATTTACAGTAATTTCTCCGCGAATTTCAGTTAAATTCGTTTTTACAATATCCATTCCTACGCCACGACCTGATAATTCGCTAATTTTCTCGGCGGTACTAAATCCTGGCTCAAAAATTTGATTGAGTAATTCTTTTTCTGATAGTAATTCAACCTGTTCTTTACTCATTCCTTGAGATATTAAACGAGAAGAAATTTTGTTTAAATCAATTCCTCGGCCATCATCACTGATAGTAATAATGGTTTGATTGCCTTTATTACTAGCTTCTACGGTAATCGTTCCTTCTGGAATTTTACCCATTTGTAAGCGAGTTTCTGGATCTTCAATACCGTGATCAAAAGCATTTCGTAAAAGATGAATCAAAGGATCATTTAAAAGGTCTAACAGTGAACTATCAATTAAAGTCGTTTCTCCTTTGAGTTGTAATTTTACTGTTTTATTAAACTGTACTGATAAATCTCTAATTAGTCTGGGAAACCGTTGCGTAATCTCGCCGAAAGGACGCATTTGCGAACGAATTAAATTATCATATAAAAAGTGGGTTGTCTGATTAAAATCGCTTACACTTTGAGTAAGTTCTTTAAATCCTAAATCAATGTCTGTTGCGACTTCTCGTAATTGAACAATGGTTTCCATTTGTTCTTGAGAAATTAAATGTAAATCGGTATATTGTGCCATTTCCATGACATCAAACTTATCTTTTAAATTAGTTCTTAAAGAAGATAAAGTTACATTTGTTGCAATAGATCGAGGAGAATTTTCGACTATTTGAGGTAACTTATAGTTGAGTGATACTGAGTCATACCAGCGACGTAACAAAGTGTTAGAATCTTCTAAATTTTGCATTCTTTGCCACATTAATGTCATAAAGACTTTGATTTGATCGATTCTAAAATTAATGCTATTTCTTTCAAGTATTAAGTCTTCAAATAAACGATTAAAGGCAGCAATTTGTTGAGCAGATATACGAAAATTTCTATGATTTTGGTTTAGATTGGGTTGATTTTGAATATTTTTTAATTCTTCAGAGGCTTCACTTTGTTCGTCTATTAATTGGGTAAATGCTTCTTGTAAATCATTAAAGCTTTCTTCTCCTAACATACTCGATGCTAGTTCACTAAAAGAGATATCGTCTAATGGATCATTCTCTAAATTTTCTAAAGCTTGTAATTCATCTAGCAAATTTAATTCAACTGAAGTATCACAAGAAAAGTCGAATGTTGTAGGAAGATTATCTAAACGGCCTAAAGCAATTAAAGCGTGCGATCGCTGCCAAGTTTCTAGAGCTTCTTTTGCAAAAGAAAAAACCTCTTCAATGGTAATCAATGATAGTTCTTTTTTAATTGATTGAGATAAGTCAATAAATGGTTCGATTTCAGCCATCAAACCAAACTCAATAAATTGTTCTGAAATACTGATTAATTCTTCATATAATTGCTCTGGTTCTAAGACAGTAAACTGACTTTCTAACTGTTGAAGAATTGCTTCTACTCCATTCTCAAACATCAATAAAGCAGGATTAACATCTTCTTCTTGAGATAATAAAGCATCTTCATCTTCAGATTTTAATTCCCCTAAATAGTCGGTTAATTGTTCAAAAATTGGATCAACATTTGTCTCTAACCAGATAGGATCAATTTCTTGTTCTTTCTGATAAAATTTACTAATTTGACGTAAAGTATCTAAACCTTGTAAAAGTAAGGTTTCTACCTCAGTTTTTAACAATTGATCTTGATAACGAACTCGAATAATTTTTAAAAAATCTTCTAAGCGATGGGCTACTTCACTTAGGGTATTAAACCCCATCATAGAAGATCCACCTTTAAGAGAATGAGCAGCCCGTAAAGCTAAGTCAACTTGTTGCTTTTCGACAGCTACAGTTGATAATTGTAGCAGAACAGATTCTAAACTATTTAAAAAATCCTCTGCTTCTTCTAAAAAATTTAAGCGTACTTGTTGTTCAGTTTCCATCATATAATCTCATAATTTTATAAACTATATGTAGGAGTCAATTATAAAAAACTCCTACAGTATTATCTATCACTAAACCTGTTTTAAACGCGGAACTGATCCACTTTAGACTCAAGGTCTTTAGCTACTTCTTTTGTTTGATGAATTGCTTCAGCAATTTGAGTAGAAGAACTAGCTTTTTCTTGAGAAGATTGACTTACTTTTTTCATCAAACTTGTGACCATTTGGGAGGTTTCGCTTTGAGAAACTGTTGCTTGAGAAATAGACTGCATTAACTGATTAATTTCTTGAGATTTTTGACTCGCTGTGGTTAGGTAGGTTTGAGTTGTTTCTACTAGACGCGAAGCATCTACAACCTGAGTTGTCCCTGTTTCCATCTGAGTGGCTACCTCTTGAGTTTCTCGTTGGATAGCTGCAATAATTTGACTAATTTCTTTAGTTGCATTGGAAGACTGTTCCGCCAATGCCCCTACTTGTTCGGCAACCACCGTAAAACCTTGTCCTTGTTCCCCTGCTCGTCGGGCTTCTACACTGGCGTTAATGGCGAGTAAATTAGTTTTGAGGGCAATCTCTTCGATGATAGCAACCACCTGAGAAATACGCTGAGATGACTCTCCTAGATGCTTCATTTTTTGCGCTGTGTCGTTAACAGTGTTTTTCAGGGTGAGAATACTGGTAACAGTGGTGTCCATAGCATTACTGCCTTTCTGTACTTCTTGATAAGCTTCTTCAGAACTTTGAGCAGCATGGGTTGCATTGTTGGTGACTTCTTCAATAGACTGGGACATTTGTTCAATAGAACTCAATGTTTTTTGAATTTCTTCTACGTCTTGAATTGATTGTTCGGCAAGTTTTCGGATAGACTGTTCGTTAGTTTCTAAAGAGTTACTTACTTTATTCGTGGACTGTTTTACTTCTGTAGCAATGTCCTTTAAGTTCTCAATAATTAAATTAAATAAGTCAGCAACGGTACTTAATTCAAGAGAGTCTAAACTTGCCCGTACTGTTAAATCTCCGTCTGCTGCCCCTTCAATTTCATCCACCAAGATCATAATAGCGTTTTCGATATTTTCTCGTTGTTCCCGCTGTTCTTCTGTTGCTAGTTCTTGCTGGTTTAACAAAGTTTTTACTTTTAAAATTAGGTCATTGAAGTTATTAGCTAAAGTTTTAACTTCAAAGGTTCCCGCTAGTTCTGCTTGAACGTTTAAATCTCCTGATGCGACTTGTTGCGCTTTATGGGTCAATTTAGTTAAAGGATTGGACAAATTACGAGCTAAAAGAACAATTAAACCAATACTTAAACTTCCTAAAATGATGGCAGTAACACCGAAAACAATTAATAATTCTTGACCTGCTCTATTAATTTCTAATTCGTCAACAGAAGCAACTGTAACCCAATCAGAACCAGGAATTGTTGATAGATTAAAAATTTTACCCTGCTGTTTAAATTGAGCAAATAAGGTCTTTTCTTTATTTTGCTCATTCTCTGATGTTTTAATAGCTAAATCAGAGAGACTATACTGTTTTTCTAAACTTTTAATTTGTTCTGGATTAATTGTTGACTCACTGTTATTTAAAGTTTCTATTTCCTTAATGAAGTTAAGAACATTATCCCCTCCAACAATAGTTTGATTTTCAGGATCACTGCCTTGCTTAGTCACAGTATTCAAAGGAATACCTGCCTGAGGGGAAATAATTTGTATAGTTTCAGTTTCTGTTAAATTTAAACTAATATTATCGGTTAACCCTTCATCTAATTTATTAGCTAATACCCCTGTTTTAATTACCCCTAAAACTTCTCCTGTATCAGGGTCTTTAATGGCTTCTGCTAGAGCAACAACTACCGCTTTTGCTGACTCATCGTACTCAGGGTCATCAATTGAAATACCTTCTTTTGCAGCAGTTTGCCACCATTTTTCATCTCGTTGTACAAAGTCAGAAGTAGGGTTACTATAAGCAATATTAAATCCATCTTTGTTAGTAATGAAAACTTCAGCGATTCTTCCAGTTTTTACTAACTTTTGAATATAAGTATTAATATCAGGATTAGATTCTAATGATTTTGTTTCTTTAAAAGAATTTTCTAAAGTTTCGATAGGAACTAAAGAAAGTCTTTGAGTTTCAGAATTATTATTGATCGATTTTAACTCATCAATAATAAGAGGGTTAACCGCTACTAGATCAGTTAAAGCAAAATTCTCTTTAATGAAAGATTCTGCTTCATTTTGCGAACGATTTACATTTTGTTCAAGTTGTGAAAGAATTTGATCTTGAGCTTTATGCTGAGTAATTTTAAATCCTATGAAACTAGCAAACCCTAAAGGTACTAATACACTAGGTAATACTGTCATTAATAATCGACTTCGTAGGGTATTTCCAAGAATTTTAGGAATTTTCTTGATAGATTTATCTGGATGTGTACTATTATCTTCCGAAAGATTAGTTTTAATTGATAAATCTAATTCTTGATTATGATTAGAGGGAGAGAGAAAATCTTGATTAGTTACCATGACTTTAATTTTGATACAATTTGATTAATAAATGGTTAATTGTGTAGGTTAGGTATAACCCCCTGTTATTTTAGGGGGATAAAAAACAACTAAGAAACGAACTAAAAACAAGCTGATAGAATTTTGTCTAAATCAAAGGAAAAAATGGATTGGTGATTATCAACAAAATACCCTGATGTGACAGGCAATAACTCTTGAGGAACATCTTTTGTTAGATTTTCTAAACTATCTTGAGATAAGCGAGTTAGTCCTAAAATTTGCTGTACTGATAACCCCAATAATGCTTCAGTTGAATTATCTTTAAAGGGAAGACGTACAATAATAAGATGAAGTAACTGAGACGATGAATAAGAAACCGAAAGATTCAATAAATGGGCAACATCAAAAACAGAAAAAACAGATTGATGAGCATTTATTAACCCTATAAATGATGCTTTCATATTAGGAATAGGTGTGATTTGGGATGAAGGAATAACAATGGTTTCTTTTACCTTCTCCATAGAAATAACCCCTGATATTTCCGATGTTAGTTGAAAGCGTAAATAAGATTCTCCAGGAATTATTTGAGGGTTGAATAAATGAGGTAGTAAGGTTTCTAACTTGGTTGATAAATTAGTTGATGACATTCCTTGTTTTATGCTGTAACTGACTGCAAAACACCCACTAAATCTTCTTGAGTACAAGGTTTAGTAACGTAAGCTTTTACCCCTTGTTTAAAGGCCCACATTTTATCGACTTCTCTATTTTTTACACTACAAGCAACAATAGGAATATCAACGGTATCCGTTTGTTTTTTCAGCTTACGACATAAATCTAAACCTCCCATATCTGGCATCATCAAATCCGTGATAATAACATCAGGTTTTTTCTGAGAAATTTTTTCTAAAGCTTCTTCGCCGTTTGTAGCTGTTGTTACGTTATAACCTGCTTTTATTAAATAGTTTTTCAGCAAGGTTAATTCAGATTGTAGATCATCAACAATTAAGATATTTTTCATGGCAAATTCCAGAAATTATGATTAAAAAAAAAGAAATCACAGAGTGTTATCTTCTTTTATAGTATCGTAAATCTTGATAGTTTACTTCCGTAAAAACTCAGGTTTCAACACAACTTTCTTTTTCCAATTTTAGGTGTTTGTTAATAATACTTATCAAATCATCCTGACTAAAGGGCTTAGATAAAAAATCATTAGCAACATTGCCTTTTGCTTTTGCATCTTTAATTTTATTAGTATCAGCACTCACAATGATGATGGGAAGATTTTGAAATGCACTACTACGCTTTAAAATTTTAGATAATTTATCTCCGTTGATACCTGGCATGGCAATATCAACTAATAATAAATCTGGTTTAATCTCAAATAACTTATTGATAGCAAGAGTGGGATTAGATAACATGAAAAGTTCAGTCTTCTCTGAAGTGAGATATCGTTTGAATGTATTTAATACAGTCTCACTATCATCGATACAAACAATTTTATAAGATTTGTTTATTTCCTTAGTTTCTTGAGTTTTACTAAGAGTTGAACTTTTCTTTAATCCTTTTAATGAAGGATTCTTGACTTTCAAATATTGAGAAGATGGGGAAAGTTCAGGCAGTTGATCAAAGGGAGGTAAAGGAGCATGAAGTTGTAAGACTTTTGAACGCAAATAAGGATAAATAAATTCAGCTACTTGATAATCATCTAACTTCATTAAAATGCTAAGTTGTCGAATACTAGCTTTACCTTTTAATTGTGCAATTTTTAGTAATAAATGGCTATATTTAGAAGTGCTTATTTTTTTTACTACGTCTAAATTAGGACAATAAGGACGTTGATGAGGGGAACTAATTAAAGGACTAAATTTTTGCCATGCTTGTTTTTGTGTGCGCCAAAATTTTAACACTCTTCTTACATTAAATCCCTGTTCTGAGGAAACGACCAAACTTTTATTCTGACTGGTATGATAATCAGCTTTTGTCAGAGCAAAAAACGATTCTAAAGCATCTTGTGTCAATTGATTAATGATTTTTATCTGTTCTAATATACTCAGGTTATATTCTTTCGTTAACCAACTGATTGCTTTTCCAATAAAAGACTCACCTTTCTCTAAATTTAAGCCTTGTTGGGTCATTCCTTCAATCATAATAGGGGTTTTTTGTCCATATCCTAATGAATATAAACATAACTCTATGCTTGCAAGTGATTGTAATGAATGAACAGCCGACTTTAAATTTCCTGCTGATAAGTCGAGAATCCAAGTAATATCTTGATTGTTTATGATTAGCTGTCCAGTATAGTGAGAATTGGCAGCTTTTTCTAATACATCAAATGGACTAAAAGTAGATTCCATGATTTTCTGCACTTGATTGTTATATCAGTCAATATATCCTTACTATTTAGTTAATAACCACATTGATTTTGATGAATTATCGATAAAGTTGCATCATTAAAACACAGTATTTTTACGGTTTTTAACCTAAAGTTAATTTTTCTAGTTATAGATCCACTTAATATGTTTAGGTAATAACTTAGATAAATCATATTTATTTTGGATAGTTTCTCTGGCTTTAACCCTTAAAGCAGTCATTTTATCGGTATAATCTAGCACTTCTTCTATTCTTTCCACTATTCTATCGATTGCAAAAAAATCCACCAATAAACCATTAACCCCGTCTTCAATAACTTCTTCAACAGGAGGGGTTTTTGATCCTAAAACTAAACCCCCTGTAGACATCACTTCTAACATCGACCAAGATAAAACAAAGGGACGGGTTAAATAAACATGAACCGATGACGCTTGGATCACTTGTAAATATTGAGCATAGGGTAATGATCCCGTAAAATGTAAGCGAGATAAATCATAATCATAAGTTTCTAACATTAACTGTTTATAGGTTTTCCCATCTGGTAGCGATCGCCCATAAGCGACTCTGTCTTCTCCGACAATAACAACATGGCAATGAGTCCGTTTTTTTAATAATATAGAAACCGCTTCCATAAACTGAGGAAACCCCCGATACGGTTCCATTCCTCTAGCAACATAAGTAACAATTTCATCCACTTCTGATAAGTCCAATTTTTGATCTTTTAAGACTAATTTTGCCCCTGGTTTGGGTTGAAAATAGTTAGTGTCTATACCATCGTGACGCACAGTTATTTTAGAATGGAACTCTGGGGGAAATTGTTGTTTTTGCCACTGAGTGGGAGATAAACCGCGATCGCAACTATACAAATCCGTTAATATGGGTGTATTCTTGATCCGAATACGAGCTTCATCATCTGCTGTTAAGGGTTCTTTGGGATCAAAGTCTGCGTCAGTTCCGTGGGCGTGATAAAACCATTCAAAGAAACATAATAATTCTGCTTTGGGAAAGATGTCTTTAATAAATAGGGTTGGACCCCACCCAGAATGACCGTAAACTACATCGGGGATAAAGTTTTCTCGTTTTAATTGATCTGCAAGACGATAAACCGCTTGTCCTTGCAGTACAGCATTTTCTAAGGTTCTCACATAATGATGAGTCTCTGGACGGGCTTGACGAGAAGGGGTATAGATTGCTTTAAAAACCCCTGGAAGACTGCCTTCTTTGCGTTTTGTGCCAAAGACAACCTTATTTTTGGGGTTTTTAGCCAAAGCGATCGCTACATGGCGAAATTGCGCTGGAAAATTAGGATGTAAAAATAAGATATTCAATTGTTACTTCTTCGATAAAAAATAGTCTAGAACTTAGTTCTAGACTATAACCAAAACGAAACTTAAATCAAGGAATTAACCCCGTCGTGTTTTAACTTGAGAGGCCATGTTTTTGAAGTTATTTAAACTAGGACCGGGACGACGGCGAGGGGTAGACATCATATAGAATTTAGTAGCAAATTCTACTTCTTTTGGTTCTTCTTTCTTAGCAACTTGACCATTACTTAAAGCAGGAGACGTGGGAACAATTTCAGTTTTAGGTTCTTGTTTTTTCGCTGCTTTTTTAACTGATTTTTTCTTAGCTTTCTTCTTAGCTGGTGCTGGTTTTTCAGTTGTTTCAGTTGCTTCAGGTTGAGAGGCTTCTGCTTTAGGTTCAGGAGTTTCTTTTGCTTCAGGGGCTGGCTTTTCTGCTTTAGGTTCAGAGGCAGGAGTCTTATCCTTTTCGTCTAATTCTAAGAAGAATTCTTTTTTCTTGCCACCACCAAATAATTTTTTCAACATTGCTTTTAATCTCCTAAAAAGTCAGTTAATAGATAATTGAATCTATGAAAATTTATCTCTAAGAAACTTTATGGTTGCATACCGATTTTCCTAGATTTTAGTTAATCGTTTACTTAAACTAATTAACGAGGTTAATTAAGGTTGTTTTTAGTTTCCTTATTTAACTATAAAGACTATAAAGCCAGATTATGAAACTTTTTGCAATGATTTTTAACAAAACTTAACCAAAAATTCGAGGTTTCTAAGTTTCAGTTGTAGTTGATCGGGCAAAAGCTATTTATTCGATGAAGTCAACGAAAGAGATTCATTACTGATTTCTAAAGTTTTAGGTTTAGGAATTGTTTGATCTTCAGCTTTCCATGCTTCTAAATACATTTCAATTACTTCTTCTCCGCCACGAATCGCTTCTTCTCTAGTTTTGCCATGAGTACAAGGCATGATAACCTGTTCAGAAAATTCAGGAATAGTTACTAAGAATAACTGATCTGTTTCTGACCATTGAATAACCATACTATAGTGATTCATCATTCTTGATTCTCCCTTAGTTGCTGTAATTCAATAAGTAATTTCGTTAGTTGTTTTTCTAAATAGAAAGGTACATCATCGCCATCTTTACCAGAAATTGTTAAAGTTTTCTTGATTAGAGGATGTTGCCAACGTTCATGGCTGCCTTTTCCTCGTTTGGGTAAATAGACAAATCCTTCACGAGCAATTTCCGCCTTAAACTCTCGAATTTTCCTCGGCATAGATGTTATTAAGGTTTTACTTATTAAAGTCTATCATAACGAATTAGAATTATTAGTGTTAGGTTGGCTACAAAAAAGGAGCGAAAATTTTATAAGTCAGGATTTTGATCACGAATTAACGGATGATTTACGAGATGAATATGATTTTTCCAAAATGGAAGGAGGAGTTAGAGGAAAATGAGGACATCATTAACGATGATAAAATTATAGTTGAAGCGATAGAAAAGAAAACAAAACGTAAAAGAATTCCTAGATTAGCAAAATTAGAACTAAATGCAGAAGAAATTGCAGAAGCATTAGAGTTAAACATTCATTTTTGATTAAATTCTCGAAAAAATTTTTCTCCTGCTTCAACATTATAATCAGCTATTTGATTAAGATCCTGAGTGGCTAGAACATTTATAACATAACAACTCATGATGTATTACTTTTGAATATTTTGAAAACGATCTATTATTTGGTTCACAAAGGTTTCCCCATCAACAGAAGCGTTATTTTCTGATTCAAGAATAGCATCATCTATTTTTTGCCGAATCTCATTGATCCATTCTGTATCGGTTTTTTCGTATTCATCAAGCAATTGTAAAGCCACTTCAATCACTTCTTCTGGTGACTGATATTTTCCTGTTTGAACTTGACGTTTAATTATGCTTTCTTGATGTTGGGTAAGATAGATATTCATAGACTAAAGGTAAAAACAGATTTAAAGAAAGTTAGACGACTATCGTTTAAGATGTGACCAGAATCTAATAATCTATACTAACCCACCATTTCAGTTAAGTCGTAGTGGGGATGAAGTTCTAAGATAAAATAAAGAACGGACAATATAACGAGACACTTGGGAATAAATATGGATATTCGTGGCACAGATACCCCATTATTAGATTGGAGTGGAGATGCGATCGCGTTAGGCTTTTTTGAAAATGAAATAGCCTTAACAGAAGAATTAAGCCAATTAGACGAAAAAATTGGCAAAACTATGACAGAATTAATTGAAGAAACAGAATTTGAAGGAAAATCAGGCAGTAGTATGGTGACTCGTATTGGAGGTAAGAGTGCCATTCGTAAACTGATTTTAGTCGGTTTAGGGAAAAAAGACGAATTTACCCTAGATACTGTCCGTTTAGGGGCTGCTGCTGTTGCTCGTTTAGGGAAAAAAGAGAAAGTGAAAAGCTTGGGTATTCATTTTCCTCTGATGGATAATGATGCAGCTAAAACCACAGCAGCGATCGCAGAAGGCATGATCCTATCCTTGCATCAAGATAACCGCTTCAAGTCCGAACCCGAAGATAAACCCTCAAAACTCGAAACCGTTGAAATTTTAGGCGTTGGAGACCAAAGCGAAGCCATTAATCAGGCTGAAACGGTGTGTTCTGGGGTAATTTTAGCACGGGAATTAGTAGCAGCACCAGCTAATGCTATTAACCCTGTTACTTTTGCTAAAACTGCCCAAGACTTAGCGAAAGAGTATGGTTTAGACATAGAAATTTTAGAAAAAGATGAGTGTGAAAAACGGGGAATGGGTGCATTTTTAGGGGTAGCCAAAGCCTCAGATTTACCCCCAAAATTTATCCATCTTATCTATAAACCTAGTGGTACACCCAAACGGAAACTAGCCATTGTCGGTAAAAGTTTAACCTTTGATTCTGGTGGTTTAAATCTAAAAGGATCAGGCAGTGGCATCGAAACCATGAAAATGGATATGGGAGGCGGTGCTGCCACGCTCGGCGCAGCAAAAGCGATCGCTCAATTAAAGCCAGATGTGGAAGTTCACTTTGTTTGTGCTGCCACAGAAAACATGATTAGTGGTCATGCCATGCGCCCTGGAGATATTTTAACCGCATCCAATGGTAAAACGATCGAGGTGAATAATACTGATGCTGAGGGACGCTTAACCTTAGCCGATGCTTTGGTATTTGCTGAACAATTAGCAGTGGATGCGATCGTAGATTTAGCCACCTTAACCGGTGCTTGTATTGTGGCGTTAGGGGATAATATTTCTGGGTTATGGAGTACAGACGAAACCCTTGCAGAAGAAATTAAAACCGCTTCTGAAGCAGCAGGGGAAAAGTTTTGGATTATGCCAATGGAAGAGAAATATTTTGAAGGGTTAAAGTCTCCCATTGCAGACATGAAAAATACTGGACCGAGGGCAGGGGGTTCTATTACTGCAGCGTTATTCTTGAAACAGTTTATCAAAGAAACATCTTGGGCCCATTTAGATATTGCTGGCCCTGTTTGGGCAGATAAAGAAAATGGGGTTAATAATGCTGGTGCAACCGGTTTTCCTGTCAGAACTTTAGTGAATTGGGTATTGAATTAATGATTCCTTTTGCTTAATTTTTAATCACCGTAAATGGGGAAGTAGACAGATTCTTAACCTATCTAGAGCCATTATTGTCTAAAAAATAGCTTTATTTTGATAAGTTAGAATTCTTCCTCATTTACTATTTAATCTTTTTAGTAACACCCCTATAAGCATATACTCCATAATTTCCAGGAAATTCTAGAGCGTATCCTTCCTCAGCATGAAGATAATTTTTTTGATCAAGCAATAATTTATAAGGGCGATCGCAAACAATATAAACTTTTTCATCAGATAAATGACTGATGATCTGTTTTGGCATGGGAATTTTACGTCTTGGCATAAACAAAATTGTTATTGTTAAAGATTAAGCAATACTGCCCCGTTTTCTAGCTTCTTTGTAAGAAGTTCCCACGTTTTGTAAACCGGCGCGAATCATTTGTTGTTCTAAAAGGGCAAAGAAACGAACGCGATCGCCTCCTCGGATCACCGCTTGGTTATGGGACTCTGCCAAAGCTACAGGATAACCAAACCCTTTGCTCACCTGTGCTAACATGATGCCCAAAGCGTGATTAAACAAGTCTTGATCTTCAATCACCCAAGCCGGTACTTCTATTCTGGCAATTTCTGTCCCCACATTAACGTAACAAAAATAGATGCGTTGGGCTTCATCATATAAGTCAAGAATACGCGCAGAACTTTGCCATAAAGGTCCTCGTTCTCCTGGTTGCAAACTTTCTCCCCATAAGCTGGTATCTCGCAGGGGTTCGATGATTTGACAAGGGGTCTTTTCTTCCCCCATATCCATACAATTCATAGTACAGTTTGGGCTGTCAAAGGTGCAATTATGGAGACGCAAAAAGTTAATAGCTTCCACACTTCTAGAGGCACTCAAATAACCCATCAAAGGAATACGGGCAGCTCGTAATTGTTCCCAAGCTTCTTGGATAGGGAGTAAAATTAAATCACGAGCATCATTAGCTAATCCATCTAAAAACCAATAGACTAGAGAACCATCTACCATCGCTAAATTAGGTTCATGGTGGGCCCCTGGAGGGTTAACCCAACAGCAGGCCATTTCCGCTAAATATTGGGCTTCTAAGACAGTTCGCCGATACCCTAACCATTCATCGGTTCGGATACCCCATTGCCTCGACACATAAAGGTCTTCGGGACGATAATACACTTCTGGGAGACTATCGAGCAAAGGATGCAAATTTTGTCCATAATGAAGCATCACTCGTCCGACATTGATTAAATAACAATAGGCAATTTCATGGTGAGATGGAGCAATTTGTGATCCATCTGTGGCAAAGACACTATGACTATCAGGAGGAGGAACAATGGTGATGCGAGTATCTAAGGGTTCGATGGGAATAGCTGCCGAAAAAATGAGGCGATCGCCCCAGGTTTGGTAGCGTTCTATTAATGCTTCTTGTTGGCTTTGAGCTTGTTGTAAGATAGTTTTAGCAAGTTCGAGTCGTTGAGAACTTGCGGTCATTTCTTGTTGAAAATGTTTACTAATTCCTGGGATTTTCCCTGCTAGTTTAGCGATGTCTAACATAGTCAATTTTCCTCGTAAGTCATATAAAACAATGTTGCTTGTTATTTTTTCTTAATAAATAAAAGGGGCAAAAAAATTAAGTAAAGCATAACGATGACGAGATTGTATCCAAATTCTACCGTTTCCTTGAAAATGACAAAAAAGATTATTTTCTTTTACGCTTCCTATCTGTAAGCCTGATAAAGATAATCCTTCAAGTTCTTTAATTTCATAGTTCAAGGTATCTTCAAAAGCAACTAAATAATTAAGATTAATCCAATAGTCTCCTTGGACAGAAATTTCTTGAATATTTCCGTAATAATTTAACCATAAGTCTCCTATTCCTGACAGATGAAAAAAGAAAGAATCTTCTTCACTTATTTGTTTAATAATAGGAGATAATATTATTTTTAATTGAACATTTTCGCTACAGGCTAAGAATGAAAAATATTGAGCAATTATCCCTGTGTTTTCTTTGAAAGAGTAGTGTTTTATACTGCCAAAAATATCAGGAATTAAATAAATACTACCCGGTAATTTAGGAGCTATTACCTCATTAATGCTTAAATGAGAACCAAGAGTTAAATTATAATCTAATGATAGAGAATCACTGGTGATTGATTTACCCATTTCAATAGAAGTATCTTGAATGCTTAGGCTAGATGTTTTCACAAAAACTTTTTCTAAGGATTTTAAATGAATCATTAAATAAGCTGCTTCTGCATTATTTTCAATTTGATACTCAAGGGGTCGATAACTTGTCATTTGTATAGTTCACTGTTTACTTAGATTTTAATTTTGTAGCAATGAGATGTCCCCAATCTTTAGCATGATGAGTTTGACAGTATAATTTACCTTCACCTGTAAACTTGATAAATAACTTTGGTTTTGCCCACCAACTTCTTAAACCTTTAAGCTTTTGTTGAATTACCTCATATTTTAAACTATTTTCAAAAGCAACTAAATTATCGATATTTACCCAATAATTTCCATTAATATTAATCGAATAAATTGCTCCTAATCCATTAAGTATTACCTGCCCTTTTCCTGTAATACTTAATAAATTCAGACCTTGAGTATTGTATGGTAATTTAAGTTCTGGGACCCCAAAAAATAAATTCATGTTTCCATCACAGGCTAAATAACAAGAGGGAACAGTGATTAATTTATAGTTAGTAATTTGATGAATGATAATATTACCAATGGTCGAAGGAGCTAACCAAACCTCATTTTTAGGATCAATGCCACGAAATTCCGTTAAAAAGATAGATTCTGTGGGCATACTTCCTGGATTTTGTGAGTTGCTTTTGGTTAAACCACGGCGAAAACTGGTGTTTTGGGTTATATTACCTTGCATAGCCAGCAAAGTTCCTGCTTGAGCAATTAATAGTTCATTCTCCTTTAATAAAATACGAGCAATGGAACTTTCTCGTTCGTCTAAAATTTTAACTTTCATGTATGCTCAGTCAAAATCATTCCTTATGTTGTATATGTAAATTTAATTTTAGTAGGGATTTCGTTCAGGTAACAGAGACTAAGGAACAAAGCTATAATTAAACGGAAAAGATGATTTACAGTAATTTAAACTCTGATCGTGGTAGCAGAATGACATGAACATTTTACACTTAGTCAAAGTCATCGGGGGAGTCAGTGTTATTGGCCTAGGTACCAGCATGGTATTAACCAACCCTGGACAACGAGATTATGAAAGTTATGCAACTGATACCCTAACCAGTTATTTAAAACAAGAAGTCTGTTCAAAAGCATCTGGAGGGTTGGCTAGTTTTTTAGCGAGTCATTGTAAAACGTTAGTAGATACGGGAAAACCTCATATTAAGCAGGTTATCGCTAATCAAACCATTCGTCAGAATTATTTATTATTTAGTGTTTACGAAACGGAATTTCTTTTACCGTCTCCAGTCCCTAATTATCAGTTTGAAACTATTGGAGTATTTCAACAATTTTACACTTATCAAGCAGATAAATTTTAGTTTGTATGACAACACCCTATAGCATCAACAGCCCTCCTAGTTCTTCGGCCACAGAAGTCATTGAAACTCTTATTAACCTAGCTCAACAGGGAGAAATCGATCCTTGGGACGTTCAAGTCATTGAGGTGATTGATCGTTTTTTAAGTGAATTAGGTATCAGCGAATATTCCGATAACATTTATGAACAAGCCACTTTGCCAAAATCAGGACAAGCCTTTTTATGGGCTTCCATGTTAGTCCGTTTTAAAGCTGACTCTTTAGAACGACTAGAAACCGATGAGAGTGACCAAGAACTGCCTTGTGATTTAGAAGAAATTACCGAAGAAGGACACAGACAGTTCCGCATCTCTGACTTAGAAAAGCATCTTCGTCGTCGTAGTGCAGCCCCACCTCCTCGTCAACGTCGTGTGACACTTCAAGAGTTAATCACTCATATCGAAGAAATTGCTCAAGAAATAGAAACAACAACGCCGTCTCGCCGTCGTAAATCAACTCCCCGCCCCCATTCTCAACGAGAAGCCATGAAAATGGTGACTCAATTAGCACACCAAGAAAATTTAACGGAATTAGCCCAACAATTAGAGGTATTTTTTCAAGACCAGTGGTCAAACTATGACCAAACACAACGAAAACTTGATTTAGATGAATTATTACAGCGATGGCATCAAATTAACCCTCCCCATGATGACCATAATAAACAAGATCGAGTAGGGGTATTTTGGGCTTTATTATTGCTCTCATCCCAATCAAAAGTAGAATTATCCCAAAAAGAATTTTATCAAGACCTAACCATTGAAGTGCTTTAACTGCTCACTACTCACTGAATTACTATTAACTGATTTAAGATGATTCTCAGGATTTGGCAAAAGTTAATGGTACACTAAGCATTGTCACCCTAAACACCTGATGGCGAAGATTGAGGAAAGTGTATTCATGAAAGCCATGATTCTGGCCGCTGGGAAAGGAACTCGCGTTCGTCCCATTACCCATACCATACCTAAACCTTTAATACCGATTTTGCAAAAGCCTGTGATGGAGTTTTTACTAGAACTCCTGCGACAACATGGTTTTAATGAAATTATGGTAAATGTCAGCCATCTGGCCGAGGAAATTGAAAGTTATTTTCGCGATGGTCAACGATTTGGTGTACAAATTGGTTATTCTTTTGAAGGAAAAATTGTCGATGGCGATTTAGTTGGAGAAGCGTTAGGTTCTGCTGGCGGTTTGCGACGAATTCAAGATTTTAATCCCTTTTTTGACGATACTTTCATCGTTTTGTGTGGGGACGCTCTCATTGATTTAGATTTGACGGCTGCGGTTAAATACCATAAAGAAAAAGGTGCGATCGCAACAATTATTACTAAGTCTGTCCCGAAAGAAGTGGTTTCTAGTTATGGGGTGGTAGTAACGGATGACGAGGGGAGAATTAAAGCGTTCCAAGAAAAACCCTCGGTTGATGAAGCTCTCAGCACTAATATTAATACAGGGATTTATATCTTTGAACCGGAAATTATTAACTATATTCCCCCTAATCAGAAATATGATATCGGGGGTGAGTTATTCCCTCGGTTAGTGGAAAAAGGTGCGCCTTTTTATGCAGTAAATATGGACTTTGAATGGGTGGATATTGGTAAAGTCCCAGACTATTGGCACGCCATACGAGCGGTACTACAAAGAGAAATCAAAAATGTGCAAATTCCTGGTATTGAAGTCAAACCAGGGATTTATACTGGCTTAAATGTGTCGGTTAATTGGGATAAGGTGAATGTTGAAGGGCCTGTTTATATTGGTGCAATGACTCATATTGAAGATGGAGCGACTATTATTGGTCCGAGTATGATTGGCCCCAATTGTTGGATTTGTAGCGGTGCGACAGTTGATAATAGTGTCATTTTTGAATATTCTCGTCTTGGTCCTGGGGTGCGTTTAGTGGATAAGTTGGTGTTTGGACGCTACTGTGTGGATAAAACAGGAGCGGCCATTGATGTGCAAGCTGCAGCCTTAGATTGGTTGATTACTGATGCACGTCAAACCTTTCCTAATGAAGACCAAGTTAAACAACGAGCGATCGCAGAATTGCTCAATCAAGAGCGGTGATCAGAGTTCGGAGTTAAATGATTGTTTAAAACACTCATTAACCAAACAATGAGCTATCCTTTGGGCAGCTCCTGGTGATCCTAGACGCTTTTGACCATTCTCAGCAATAGTTTGCAGTTGTTTGGGATCATTCATTAATTGCTTTAATGTCGTTCCGACTTGTTGAGGGGTGTCTACCAAGGTCACAGAACAGCCTAAAAGACGGGTTTGATTTTGGGCAAATTTTTGGGTAAATTGCGGGCCCTTTCCAGGGATGCTAATTACAGGTTTACCCAAACCCACAAATTGTTCGGTGGCTGTCCCGGCCATGGCAATACCGATATGGGACAATTGTAAACAAGTTTGATAAGCGTGTTGGCTAATGATTAAAGTAGCGTTGCGGTGAGTAAACGATATGGTTTGACGATCCTGGATGAGTAAATTATAGGTGTGATAGGGTTCTTTTTTCCACCCTTTGTCTATCAAATCTTCTTGAAACGGGACAGAGTTGAAACTAGGAGTAATAGCTGCTAAAAATAATAGCAATCGCTGAGAATAGGCTTCTATGACACTATGAATCCCTTCGAGGATTAATTGCCAGTTATGTTGCGCTTCGGGCATTCTTGACCCAGGTAATAAGAGAATAATTAAGGGTTCAGTGTCAAAGGGAATGGTAACAGATGGGTTAACCGAAAAATGATCCATCATGGGGTTTCCTAAGTCGTACACAGGGATTGACCATTTTTGTAAAGTTTGAGCGGTAAGGCTATCTCTGACAAAAACACCGCGACAAGCCAACCGAGTCATTAACCAGCATTCCCAGGGAAAATACATCGATCCTAGCCAACGTTCAACAGGGGATGTAGATGTTAGCCACCCTTTTTCATCTCGTAGATAATAGTCTGATTTGGCGGTTCCCATAAAGGCAAACTCTCCCCCACTAACCCACGCAAACAACAAAGGGAGAATATCACCTACTGCTAAAATTTTGCCCCCGTTTTGTCCCCATTGTTTAATGGTTCGATATTGATGATAAGTAAGGGTTAATAACCCTCCATTTACATCGCGCCATAATTGATTAACATCTTGGTTAAACCCTCCTGATGGCATGGTTTTAACGGTTCCAATAATAGGAATATTTGCTTTTTCGTAGGCGTAACCTGTCCCCACTAAAGGTAATGCAACAATTTTAGACAGCTTAGAAAACTTTTTTAATGCTTCGATAATAGACACAGCAATAACATCTTCTCCATGACCATTACTAATCACTAAAATTTCCATCTGTCTCCTATTCCCTATTCCCTATTAAAAATTCTATCATCTGAAAATCTTCTACTGAATCTATTTCTAAAGCAGCCATTTCACTCATGACATAGAGAGCTATTTTGCCTCCTAGCCGATTTTTGGTTTCTTTAAGTACCCACGGTTTAAACACATAAATTGACCCATTTTCTACGTATTGGGGGTTCATATCCTGACGACGGGGACGATAACGATAATCATAGTTAATGGACTTGGCTACTCCATTCACTTCTTCCCAGAGAAAGCGATGAGATGGGGAAACCGATAAAAGAGAGTCTGCTTTTTCTGCTTGTAATTTTGCGATCGCTTGATCAATGTCTGCACCAGTTCTAATGGGGGAGGTACATTGTAAAAACACCAATAAATCTGGGTTAATATTTTGATGTTCTAATTCTTGTAAACCATGAATTAAAGCCAACTCAGACGAAGCCGTGTCATTGGCCAATTTAGCAGGCCGATCAATAATTTTTGAACCGTATTGAGTTGAAACAGTCGCAATTTCTTGATCATCGGTTGAAACATAAACTTGATCGATCAAGGTAGATTCTTGAGCATCTTCGATAGAATGAGTGATTAAGGGTTTTCCTGCTAAGGGACGAACATTTTTACGGGGAACTCCTTTTGACCCCCCACGGGCTGGAATAATAGCGATAATGGTCATTAAACTTTTAAAATAGTTAGGTCGTTTATCTTGATTGACATGAGAACATAGAAATTATGTTAAACCAGAAGGGAGCAATTTTGTAGAAAAACTGGCTTATTCTATAAAATTATCAATAGTTTATTATCTATGAAAACTTAGCCAATTTATGAATTACTATCAACAATCATTAACCATTAAAACCAGAGGAAAAGACTTTCATCGCATTACTCGTGACGTTGAAAACGTTGTTAATCAATCGGGAATTGAAACGGGATTATGTACTATTTTTGTCAGACATACTTCTGCTTCTTTAATTATTCAAGAAAATGCTGATCCTGATGTTCTTACTGACTTAAGTAATTTCTTTTCTAAGTTAGTTCCTGAAGATTCTAAACTTTATGTTCATACCACAGAAGGACCTGATGATATGCCGGCGCATATTCGTTCGATGTTAACTAAAACGTCGGAACAAATTCCCATTTCTCAGGGTCGATTAGTGTTAGGAACCTGGCAAGGTATTTACTTATGGGAACATCGTCAGCGTAGTCATCAACGTCAAGTGGTTGTTCATATTAATGGAAAATGAAATTAGGAGTCACCGAGTCACCGAATCAGAAATTTTCATTGCTACTAACATCATTATTGATATCCCCTAAAAAAAGAGGGGATTATTGCCTTATTATTTCTATCTTTGTTCATTTTCTATCTACTTAAAATGATGAAACAAAACTTATTTGATAAAAGTGCTGATGCACTGGTTACATTTAGTCGTCGTTGGGGTCGTCAAAGTTGGCTAATTTTTCTTGTTTTTTTCGGTATCTATTTAACTTTAATTCCTTTCACTATGCCTTTCTCTGCCCAATCTCGTAATCAACCAGCAGAAATTAGAGGGGTTTGGTTAACGAATATTGATAGTGAAGTTTTATTCAATCCAATGACTCTTACAGAAGGCATTAATACCCTTTCTGAACTTAACTTTAATACGTTATATCCCACGGTTTGGAATTGGGGCTATACTTTATATCCTTCTCAAGTTGCTAAATCAGTTGTTGGTAAAGAAATAGACCCTACAGAGGGTTTACAAGATCGAGATGTTCTCAAAGAAATTGTTAAACAAGGCCATGATAAAGGAATGTCTGTGATTCCTTGGTTTGAATTTGGTTTTATGGCACCGGCTGATTCTGAATTGGCAAAACGTCATCAAGATTGGTTAACCAAACGACAAGATAATAGTACGGTTTGGGTTGAAGGCAATGTTCATGACAGAGTTTGGTTAAGTCCTTTTAACCCTGAAGTACAAAAATTTTTAACCGATTTATTAGTAGAAATTGTTACCAATTACGATATTGATGGTATTCAAGTTGATGATCATTTCGGCATCCCCTTCGATTTCGGTTATGATGATGCAACGGTGCAACTTTATCAACAAGAGCATAATGGAAAAATGCCTCCAAAAACTCCCAGTTATTTGAAAATGGGAAGTAATAATTGTTTAGCTCAGGATGCAGCTTGGACAGAATGGACAGAATGGAGAAATAATAAAATTACTGAATATATGGGAGAGGTTTTCGCAGCCGTTAAAACCGCTAAGCCTGATATTATTGTTTCTGTTTCTCCTAACCCTCAAACTTTTTCAAAAAATTGTTTTCTTTTAGACTGGCAAAGTTGGGAAAGAAAAGGACTGATAGAAGAATTAGTCTTACAAGTTTATCGTCAAAATATGGTAGATTTTGAACGGGAAATTAATCAACCTGAAGTGCGACAAGCTAAAGCACATATTCCTTTTGCCGTGGGAGTTTTATCTGGTTTAAAAGGTCGTCCAGTTCCTATGCAACGTATCAATAACCAAGTAAAAGAAACCCGTAATCAAAAGTTTGCTGGTGTTTCTTTCTTTTTCTATGAAAGTCTCTGGAACTTTGGACCAAAATCAGCTAATGAGCGTCAATTTATGTTTAAACAAATATTTCCAACTACTGCTAGTCGTCCCTCAGTAAAAGGATAGCTTTATGAAGTTAGTAAGGGTTTCGCAATGTTAAACCCTTACCATTAATCTAGAATTTGGAATAATAGGGGATGATGTTGGGTTGAGTTCTGATCCCAACCAACGAAGGCGATGCGTTAAAATTAATTATGGCAGTTAATTCACCCTTAGCATTCCATTCATAGGTAGCTTGAGTTACACCATCTTCAATACGAGCAATTAAGTTACCATCATCGTCATACTGATATTCAGTAACGACTCCGTTGAGAGTTTCCGTTAAGAGGCGATCATTGGCATCATAGGTATAAGTGGTGGTTCCTTCTACCGAGTCAATACGTTCTAAACGGTTGCCTACTGGGTCAAAACGATATTCAATGGTACGATTTCCTTCTACTAGATCGGTTATGATTTCTTTCGTGAGACGATAAAGCTCATCATATTCATATTCAAGCCGTGTCCCCACGCCAGGTGAATAACTTAGCGTAAAAATGAAATACTATTGCGGATTGCCTCTTGCCTCCCTAAACTAGCTCATGTAATCGAAGGTGCAAGATATGAGTTTAAACCTTGGCGCAGAATCCCTTCTTGATAAATTCTCTTCTGTGGAATTCAGTTGACATAATAGTTCACCTGAACACAAGTTAAAATAAGTGAAGTTCTATTAATTCTCAACAATCTCTTGTGAACGCCTCACACACTTTAATTCCTGAATTTGATCCAATTGATGCGGCCTTAGCCGATATTAAAGCCGGCCGCGCTATTATCGTTGTCGATGACGAAAACCGCGAAAATGAAGGGGATATCATCTGCGCTGCTCAATTTGCCACCCCTAATATGATTAATTTCATGGCAGTTGAAGCTAGGGGGTTAATCTGTTTAGCCATGAATGGGCAACGGTTAGATGAGTTAGACCTTCCTTTGATGGTTACCAAAAACACCGACAGTAATCAAACCGCTTTCACCGTCAGTATTGATGCGTCTCCCCATCTGGGTGTTTCTACAGGTATCTCCGCAGAAGATCGAGCCCGTACCATTCAAGTTGCGATTAATCCTAACAGTCAACCGGATGATTTGACCCGTCCTGGTCATATTTTTCCTATTCGGGCTAAAGTGGGAGGAGTTCTTAAACGGGCTGGTCATACCGAAGCGGCCGTCGACTTAGCCAGACTAGCAGGACTTTATCCGGCTGGGGTGATCTGCGAGATCCAAAACTCCGATGGTTCGATGGCCCGACTGCCTCAACTGTTTGATTATGCCAAAAAACATAACCTGAAACTGATTAGTATTGCCGACTTAATTAGTTATCGCCTCAAACACGATCGCTTTGTCTATCGAGAAACCGTTTGTCAGTTTCCTAGTAAGTTCGGTACGTTTCAACTTTACGCTTACCGCAACGTCCTAGATGATACCGAACACGTGGCCATTGTTAAAGGTGATCCTAGTCAGTTCCAGGACCATTCTGTGATGGTACGGATGCACTCAGAATGTTTAACGGGAGACGCTTTAGGTTCTCTTCGATGTGATTGTCGAATGCAACTGCAAACCGCCCTACAAATGATAGAAAAGGCAGGATCAGGGGTTGTGGTATATCTCAGACAAGAAGGGCGAGGTATTGGTTTAGTGAATAAGTTAAAAGCCTATTCTCTGCAAGATATGGGACTTGATACCGTTGAAGCCAATGAAAAACTAGGGTTTCCTGCTGACTTACGGGACTATGGCATGGGGGCTCAAATGTTAAACGATTTAGGGATCAAAAAAATTCGCTTAATTACCAATAATCCCCGAAAAATTGCCGGGTTAAAAGGCTATGGTTTAGAAGTGGTTGAACGACTTCCTTTGTTAATTGAACCAAATAATTATAATTCTAGTTATTTATCTACCAAAGCCGAAAAGTTAGGTCATTTATTCCTACAAACTTATTTGATTACCATCGCCATTGACTGGAAAAATGAAAACATTTCAGTCAAGGAAAGATATAAGAATTTAGAACAAGTTCGTCAGTTAAGTCGTTCGGTTCAATTAGTCCTGCAAGAAGAAGCAAGACCCGTGGCGATCGCTTTATTTGAACGGCCTTCGTTGATTTTTCACCTAGGGTTTGAACAACTCCAAATGGTAGAGGGAAACTGGCACAAAAATATGAATCATCCCTATGTTCAAGCTATTATTAATATTCTCGATACGTTAGTAACTTGGCCTAATATTGAACGGTTAGAATTTTTAGTTTCATCAGGGGATGATCCCATGTTAGGACTACAAGTTAAATTAGATCGTCGTCCCTTTACTATTAATAAAAAACCTTCTCGATGTACCCTTCCTTGGGAAAGACAAACCATTTATAGTTTTACAGAATATATAGTTAATAATGAATAATTAGAAAGTTATGTTAAAAAGAGCAAATAAATTTAGTCTGTCAAATAAAATACATAAAAACTATAAATTTGTTTATTTTTGTTAAAAAATAAACAAATTTATTGACAGTATGATTATATTGCATTTATAATAATCCAAGCTATTATATATAATAATATTATCATGAAAACTACCATTAAAAGAGTGTTTCGTAAACTAGGATATGAGCTACAATCATTAGAAGCTTTGAGTCCATTCGGAGCTAATTTTTATAATGATATTAAGTATTTAACTAGAAATAATCAATTAAAAATTATTTTTGATGTTGGAGCGAATGTGGGTCAAACAAGTCAAGAATTAGTTAAAAACTTTCCTAGTAGTTACATTTATGCTTTTGAACCTGTGCCTAATACATTTAAAGAATTAAAAAAGAATGTAAGCAAATTTCAGAAAGTAAAACCTGTAAATATTGGTTTTGGAGAGCAAATTGGTCAATTTCCAATTACATCAGAGGATTTATCAGGACATAATACGTTTCTGATTGATCAGAAAGAAAAAAAAACTATCGATAGTGTACAAAATCAAACAACAATACTTGTAGATGTCAATACAATAGACAATTTTTGTCAAGAAAATAAAATAGAAGAAATTAATTTACTTAAAATTGATACAGAAGGATTTGAAATGAAAGTTTTGAAAGGTGCTGAAAATAAATTAAAACAACAGAAAATTGACTATATTTTCGTAGAGTGCGAATTTTATTCACGTCCTAATCGTCAACCCCACGGTAATTTTAGTGAACTGTTTACTTATCTAGAAAATTTTAACTATCGTGTTGTTTCTTTCTACACTGATGGAATTGATGAACATGGATGGATATGGGGTAATGTATTATTTTGCAGAACTGCTCATAAGGAAGAGGGACAATGCAAACGTTTCCATAAGCTTTCAGAAATATTAGATAAATAATAAATATTTAAGATAGTTTTAAAGATGTAAATAAGCTAATTTATTATAATAAAATGGTTTATAATCGTCGTCAATTTTTAATACTCACAGGGGGATTGGTTGGGATTTCAATTGCAACAGTTAGCCATAAAATTCTCAGTAAATTTCAACCAAATTCATCTCAAAACATAACAACTGAAACCGCTAAAACTTTACCAATTAATCAAGTAGTTGCCATTGCCCCTGATGGCTTATATGCTCCAATAAAAGGGGATGTTAGAATTATTGTTATTAGTGATTTAAACAGTCAATATGGATCAACAGATTACGAGCCAGAAGTAGATAAAGCGATCTCGTTAATTCCTCAATGGAAACCTGATCTTGTCCTCTGTGGGGGGGACATGGTAGCCGGGCAAAAACAATCATTAACCAAGGAACAAATAGAGGCGATGTGGTCAGCCTTTGATGTTCATATTGCAAGACCGTTAAGACAAGCAAAACTCCCCTTCGGTTTTACCATTGGAAACCATGATGGATCGGGTTCTATGAGTGGGGGAAAATACAATTTTCAACAAGAAAGAAATCTTGCTTCTGCCTATTGGAATAATCCTAATCATAACCCAGGATTGAACTTTATTGATAAGGCTAATTTTCCTTTCTATTATACGTTTCAACAACAAGATATCTATTACTTAGTTTGGGATGCTTCAACCCATATTATTGACCCAAAACAGTTAACTTGGGTGGAAAATAGTTTAAATAGTTCACAAGCAAAACAAGCAAAGTTACGGCTTGCTATCGGTCATCTTCCTCTTTATCCTGTAGCAGTTGGTAGAGATAGTGGGGGTAACTATATGGCAGAAGGAGAAAAATTACAAAACCTTTTAGAAAAATATAATGTTCATACCTATATTAGTGGTCATCATCATGCCTATTATCCTGGAAAAACAGGACAATTAGAATTGCTTCACAGTGGGGCATTAGGAGGGGGTCCTCGGAAACTATTAAATAGTAACTTATCTCCTCAAAAAACCCTTACAGTTGTTGATATTTCTCTGGGTTCACAAGAAACTGTTTATACCACTTATGACATGAAAAGCTTACAAGTTATTGATATTCAAACTTTACCCGAATCTATTGGTAAAATTATACGGAAAGATTTATAGGATAGTTAACGGGAACTTTTTAAATAGAGGAATAATCTTGATAACCTAGGCAATGTTATCTAATTTTTTGCTTCTTTTGAGACAGTTGATCAACCGTCTCTCTTCTGCCTAACTGCTGGCTGGTTCAAAATTAAACTAAGTCTTAAGCTTTATACTTTTGATGTTTTGCTAAAAAGTAATTATAGTATGAAAATTTTTTGCTAGTATCGAGATCACAATCTTAACTGATCAAGATAAGCTTAATTTATTAATGTTGCTTGGAGAAAATGATGATTAACCCCTTGATTAAACTGAAAAAGGTTTCCATCTCTTGGTCTGTGGTGTGTACAGTAGCATTAAGTTTCTGGGCGACTCCATCTTTGGCCGGTGATCCGTTTCGTCGCAGTAACCCTCGTCCCATTGGAGATAATACAGAAGCAGCTTTTGTAGAAATCTTTAAAAATGGCAATTATTTACAAGCTAAAGGTTATTTAGAACAAGCAGTCCAAACCGAAACCGATGAACCCCTCGCCCATGCAATGAAAGCTTCTTTGGCCTACTCTAATGAAGACTGGGAAGTAATGAAAAATGCAGCCGATAAAACCCTATCAGCAGCCCAAAAATTAACCTCTAGTGATCCTTTACGAGGTAATTTATATCAAGCAGTAGGCCATTTTTTACAAGGGGCCTATACTTTTAAAACAAAAGGCCCTTTAGGGGCAGTTAATAAGTTACAATTGGTCTTTGATCATTTAGAAAAAGCTGAAAACATTTCCCCTAATGACCCAGAATTAAACTTACTCAAAGGTTATTTGGATTTAATTTTGTCGGTTAATTTGCCTTTTTCTTCCCCAGAAGATGCGATCACCCGTTTTGAACAATATGCGGCCCCTAATTATATGGTAAATCGGGCTTTATTTGCAGCTTATCGGGACTTGGATCAATACGATACAGCTATGCAATATATTGACCAAGCTTTAGCAAGTAGTCCTAACAACCCTGAATTACTGTATTTTAAAGGTCAACTATTGCGTAAAAAAGGAAGAAGTAAAGATGGTCAACCTAAAGATATCGTTTTACTCAAAGAAGCTTATACTTACTTTGAACAAGCGATGACTAAAGTGGATCAACTTCCTAAAGGGGTTCAAATACCATTACGTCATGATCATCGCACCGTACAAGATGAAATTTCTAAATTAAGTATGAATCCTAATTAATTCTGAAATACCCCAACGAAATCTTGTTATGGTTGGGGTTTTCCATCATTATAATATTATAATGAATAAATTTTCACTACTTAAATTACACTAGCTTTTTGTCTTAATATTAATTGTTTTATTACACTTCAAATATTTGCTTAACTGTTAACTTTAATTCAGGAAAAAGAGAAGATTTAATTTCTTGTTCTTCAGTAAACTCTGTGACTTCGTAAAATCCAGAAACTAACAACAAAATTGAGACTTTTTTTGCCTCTGGATCAATAATCCAATATTCAGGAATTTCTCTGACCGCATATTCAGAACGTTTATAACGATAGTCATCATCAGAATTATTAGGACTCACTATTTCTACCGCTAAAAGGGGAGGCGATTCTAAAACGGCTGTGGACATTTCTCTTATTTCTTGACACTGAGTTTCTGATAAAATAATTAAATCAGGAATTCTTGATTTGTTTTTTGCAGTCCTTACTCCTACAGTTCCTGGCATCACTTTCAATCGTTGTTTAATTTTGTCAATTTCTTGGTCTAAAACCTTAAAAATTAAATGTAAAATTAAAGCATGAAATCCACTCGCTGTGGGTATAAGTTTCAATTCTCCATTGACTAATTCATACTTATTATCTGTTCCGTCATCATAGGTTAAATATTCTTCAAAGGAATAGCGTTTCGTTGCTAATTGAACCATTTTTGATGTTCTCCTCTTATAATTTATAAAGTTAACCTCAGAATTAATATATATCCTGTTTTTGTCAAGATAAGTTTACAAACCTTATTTATAGTTTATTTATTCTAGTTTAAAAATTTGCTTAAAGTAGTTTAAAGTAGTTAAGATTGAAGCGATTGCGAAAATGTTTTAATTTTATAACCCAGTTTATGTCTAGGTTCTAGACTTTATAAATAATTTTACTTATAATAATCCCAACTCTATACCATAATTACTATAAAATGAAAATACGCAAAAGTCAACAATCTAGCAAATTTGAGCAAAATCAGAGAAAAAGAAAATTTTGTTAATGTTTGTAACAGGAAAATTTCAATCAAGATATTAAATATAAATTAATATTTTTAATAAGTTTTACTTAATTAAATTTAAGAGATGGGTAAGTCAATCATTTTAATCTTTGCTATCTTCAAAAAGTCCTGTTATAGTAACGGAAAACAAGAAAAAATTTTAACGCAATAATAGCACATTTAAACCCCTTATGACAGAGCAGCAACAGCAAAATCTAGGTAAAAAAGTAACAGTAATGGGTTGTGGTTATGTGGGTAAAGCAGTGGCAAGTTATTGGTATGAAAAAGGTTATTATGTCACAGGAACTACCACCAGAGAAGAAAAGATTTCAGACTTAGAAACTATTACCCATCGTTCCATTGTGATGAGAGGAGATGAATTAGAAGCGGTAGAAAAAGTTATTAACAATCAAGAGACAATTTTAGTCAGTATTGCCCCAATAAGCGATCGCCAAGTTGATGCAGAAGCTTATGCACAAACCTATTTGCCTACAGCTAAAAATTTAGTAACAGCATTAACAAGTAATTCAACAGTTAAACAGGTAATTTATCTTAGTAGCGGTTCCGTTTATGGTGATAAAAAAGGGGAATGGGTAGATGAAAATTCATCCTTATATACTGAGAGTGATTATAATAAAGTTTTAGTTGAAGCAGAAAAGATTGTTTTAGAATTAAACCGAGACGATATTAACGTTTGTTTGTTACGGTTAGGTGGTATTTACGGGCCGAAGAGAGAGTTAGATAAAAGAATAGGAAGAATGGCAGGAAAAATATTACCAGGAGATGGAAGTAATTATGTTGCTTGGATACATTTAGATGATGTTGTTTCTGCTGTTGAATTTATCAACAAAAAAGGATGTCATGGAGTTTATAATTTAGTTAATGACGTGAAATTAACCAGCAAAGAGTTGTGTGATCTAATCTGCGATCGCCAACAATTAGAGCGAGTTTCTTGGGATGATAGTAAACCTCCTTTTAGTGCTTTAAATGCTCGTGTAGATAACAGTAAAATCAAACAGGAAGGGTATAAGTTTATTTATGATGATACTTTAGTTTAAACTGACAACAATATTAAAAACTTATTGATTATTTTGGAATTAAGGAGCAAAACGATGCACTTAGAAGAACAAAAATGGACAGATCCTAGACATAATATTTGGTTAGAAATAGCTCAATTTTTGTCTGATGCTTATCTTTCTCCAAAAAGTAATATCGATTGGAAAAAGTTAAAACAACATATTCCTTCAGCTAGTCAAGAAAGAGTCGAGAAAATTTTTGACAAAATTAAGAATAGTGAAAACCTAAATAAAGGAGAGCGCATTTTTTTAATTATGTTAAAACTTCTCAATGAACCTCCTGTGACCAATAGAGAAGAAATTATCAAGCAATTACAAACCCATATTAATACAATAGAAGTTATATTTGTTCCTTGGGATATTGTGGTAGAAAATCAAAAAAGAAATAATCATGAAGCAGAAACTGATCCTATGAAACTTGCTGATTTATATCGAACTGACTCAACCCAACAGGCTATTAAAGATGCAATGGCTGGTGTTCCTCCACAAGAGCGGGATCAATTTTATCGGGGTATTATGAAACCCCCATCAGAAACTGCTTCTCGTCGTAATATTTTTCCTGGAAAAGTTATTTATGGACTTACAGGACACTTAATTACTGTTGATGAAAAAACTGGTGCTATCCAAATTCAACAGGTAGGTGAACCCTATCAGTCTACCCTTACTGGTCTTTGGTTTGATAAAGAGTATTTCAAATCAATGCCTAACCGTACCTATGTGTTTCAAAAACCTGGTGATGATAGTAAAAATGTTTGGGATGATTATACTTTTAATGAACAAGCAGACATTACCAACAAAAAAAGTTAATCTATATTCAAAAAGGACAAGAAAAATTATGATATTAGTTACTTACTGAACTGTTTAAAATTTGTTTCTTTTAACTAGCCCAAACTTGTGGTTATTATAAGACTTTATTTATTAATTAAGGAACAAAAGTTTTGTGGGTTGTACCGAGTTAGACAACTTAAAAAATCAGCTAAGCTTAATAAACGGGAAATATTCTTGAACGTATAGATCCCTAACTTATCGTTATATTAAGGTAGAACAATGAAAGTGGTTGAGGCAACGAACTTCAAAACACCAATTGAACACTTATACCCAAAAATTTCGGATGAAGGAAAAGAACTATTTCAACAGGGGATCGAAAAATATAGTGCTGCTAAATCAGTTTTTTATCAGGTTGCTGAGTTAGTCAAGACAGAAGTTGAGAAATGGACAACCACAACAGGAAAAAATCCAACCTACGGTCAAATTCGTCGCCACTTATTAGCTAATGATTTAGTTAAAGAATTGGGAAAGATGCGAACCGATCCTGCTGGTTTTGCTTTCAATGCAGCTCGTGCAGATATCCAGGGGGACTTAGAGTATCAACAAAGAATGAAAAACTGGGAAAATACAGCAAAAGAGCGTCTCAACCTTAACCCTGAACTAGAAATACCGACCTATGTCAGTCGTCCTAATTTTCATTGGTCTCCTTATATTGCTACCAATGACTGGGAAGAACAATTTTTAGGCTGCGTCTGGGATATAGGGACGAGTATTATGGGTCAATCATCTCCTACGGTTCGTAGTTATAGCTTAGGAGGCGGAAGATTAAGCCGTATGGTGAACTATTTATCTGAACGTTTTCCTAATTTTAAGCCCCGGCGAATTTTAGATATGGGGTGTTCTGCTGGTGGTTCAACCATAGCGATGGCTATAGAGTTTCCCGACGCAGAAGTTCATGGTATAGATATCTCTTCTAGTATGCTGCGTTGCGGACACGCTGTATCTGTTGCCCTTGACTTACCTATTTATTACCATCAAATGGATGCCAGTCATACGACTTTTGGCGATGGTAGTTTTGATCTGATTGTCAGTAATATTGTTTTTCATGAATTACCCAATGGCATCAGGCGCAAAGTCATTTTAGAATGTTCTCGTTTATTGTCTCCTGGGGGAATCATGGCCCACATGGAGGGTGGAACTTATATGTCCCCGACGAATATCTTCCAAAAGTTATGGCGTGAATTAGACATCCACGGTAACAATGAATGGTATGTCGGTAACGCCAGCATGGAAAAATTAGCAACTTATGTTGAAGAAGCAGGTTTAAGTACCCAAGGAAGTCTTTTGCAAAAAATTACCCCGTCTTCTGAGTTCTTTGAAGGGGCCTTGCTTATTGGGGGACAAAAAATCTAAATTCTGTTCTCAAGATGGCTATTTTTATTTTGGAGACTTAATGGTTGACTGACTTTACTTTAAATCTCTTCTGGATCAATTCCCATATCAATAAGTTTCTGGGCTAATTTATCTGCCCTTAATTTTTCTTGTTTTGCTATTTCTTCAGGGGTAGCAATCCAATTTCTATTACGATCATACCAGCGTAACCATAGTCTTTCTATTCCTTCATAAGAACCTTGCCAAAGTCCTAACCCTAAGCCGATATCCTCTATCCAAATCCGAGATTCAATTAATTCTAATTCTCTGTAATGACTTCCTGTTAACTGAAATGCCCTTAATTGATCCGTATAACGGTCAAAAACAATATAATAAGGAACCCGTAAAATTCGCTCATAAACCTCCCATTTAGTGGGGGGATTTTCTGCTTTTCGTAAAGTTTGTCCTAAGTCTTCTTTTTCTGTTCTTGGTGATAGTAATTCTACTACCACAAAGGGGTTAATCCCTTCTTGCCAGACTACATAACTCAACCTCATATCCTGTTGTTCGTATAAGCGATCAACCCCTACTACTGCAAACCAGTCGGGATGCTTATACCAACCCGTATGACGCACATCAGAATAAAGGTTCATATCCGTAGCAATAAACACTTCATCAGGAGAATAATTAGCAGGATGAAATGTCTTTCTGAGTAGATAAGGTTGGAAATTCATGAAACTCGTCAGGCAAACCAGGTTCATCGGGATCTTCACTAGGGAGATCATACATGGTAGGAAGAACCTTTTTAGGATCATTTAGGGCATCGGTTTGATACATAATAATGATGCTTTAAAACAACTTAACTCTAATGATAAGTTATCGACAGCCTAAACTATCCCGTGTTGAAACCCCAGTAACCGGGTTAACCCCTTCGGCCCGTTCACACATCAAAGAAACTTGATAGCGATCAATCACTGCATTAGTAAAATCTGCCCCTGTGATAGTCGCATCATAAAAACGGGTTCGAGTCGCGATCGCATCGACTAAAATGGCATTAGTGAGATCAGCAAAATCTAACGTTACGCGATCAAGTAATGATGAACTCAAGTCAACCCCCTTCAAATTCGCCCCTAAGAGAATTCCTTCAGTAAAAATGCTATAAGAGAGGTTAGACCCTTCAAAATTCGCTTCTCGCATATCTGCTGCTGCGAATACGCCCCCTTGTAAGTTCTTATGAGAAAAATCTTCCTGTTGTAATTCTCCGTAAGTATAATTTACCGTGTTATCTTGAGCGATCGCCACACGAGCATCTAGTAAGATCCAAAGGCTAACCAGTAAAATTAAACCTGCTAAAGTTAAAAATCGAAATACTAAGTTTTTTAGGGGTTTAGACATTTTATTTTTTATCTTACCAGTTCTCATTCGGTAGTTTCAGAAGTTTTCAGGAAACTATCTTTTATGAGTAAATCTTTAGCATCCAAGCCAATGCGTAAGGTCAATTGAGAATCTAAATCTCCTGTCGAAGAGGCTTCTACTCTACCCATTCCTAAAATAGTTTGCAAGTAATTAGCTGCTTCAAAATCCCCTTGTTGCACCACAATCTCCGTTTCTCGTAATAATTGGGGCGCATCGGCGATAGTATAAACGTTATGAATGTCTTGTTTAGCCAGGTATTCCCTAACTTGATTAGCTAACCCAGGATCATCCGTAGCGTTTTGTAGAGCAATTCTCACACGGTTAGGGGAACGATGACGAGAAGACTGCCATTGGGGAGTAATCCCGAAATATTGTTCCATTACTTGATCCCGTCCCGTTTCTGACATCACCCAATAACTACGATTATCAAATTCTTGTTCTTGACTAAAACGACCGGGCAACATGACCATTTGCACTTGATCTCGGTCAAGTTGTCGACCAAAATTAACCAAAGCCAGCATTTCTTCCCAGGTAAGATTCGTGTCGATATGTTTTTCTACTAAACCGATGGCTTGGGGAATACGAGGTATAATAGTCGGGTTAGTAATGCGTTGACGAAGGGCTTTGAGCAGTATCTGTTGTCGTTGTACTCGGCCGATATCACCATAACTATCTTTACGAAAACGGGCAAATTGTTCAGCTTGTTCTCCGTTAAGAATCTGTCTACCGGGTTGTAAATCAATGTTCAGGTTTTGGGTTTTATCTTCATACTGCATGGGGTAAGGAACAAAGACTTCTACCCCCCCTACCAAGTCGACTAATTCTGTGAAAGCATCCGTCGTCACCCGAACATAGCGATCAATAGGAACATCATTGAGGGTTTTACTGAGTACCCTAGCAGCTAAACCGGGGCCTCCATGAATATTAGCGTCATTAATTTTAGTGTATCCTACCGATGGAATATTCACCCGACTATCCCTAGGAACTGAAAGCATTTTAACGGAATTATCAGTCGGGTCGAAGCGTAATAGTAAAATTGTGTCACTCCGTCCTCCAAACTCTCCAAGACTTCCGGGAGGTGTATCTAAAACCCGATCAATTCCTAACACTAAAAGATTAATGGGACGAGATAAACGATATTGTAGCAACGTATTATCGACCAAAGGTGTAGATGTCTCGTTAGAAGAGGTTTCAGTGATGGTTGTCCAAGGATTTGTTATCTTTTCGGTTAGGGGTAAAATATTCTCTGATAGGGGACTAAATAGAGTGATTGCGGCCCCCACAGTCGCTGAAACTACAGCAGTACAGCCAAAACCCATTCCCCATATTATCCCCCTAAAGAGAGGTCTAAATCCCTTATTTTTTCCTTGTTTATGTAAATGATTAGTTCCTACCATTTGGTTATGGTATTTAGGGGATTTGTATTTACGAGAACCTGATTTTTGTTGAAATCCAGATGTATTAGACACTCTGTTCACACTATTGGCCATAATTACCTCAACACACCACAAACAAGAAGTCAGAAGCTAAAAGTTATGAAGTCATTGATTGTCGACTCCAGGTTGGGATTTTAACCTACTGATCGATGACACAAGGGATTACTCCTATTCTGTTTTAGAAGTATGTTGAGAGGAGGATGTTCCCTATTTAGCGAGTTATGAGTGATCAGTTATTAACTCATCTTGAGTTAAACTAATAATAAGTAATGGAACAAGATGATTATTTACTTATTAAGAAAATGGCCAAAAAACAAAAATTTCCTCACTTATTAGGATCAAAATGGACAGCAAAACAAAAAACATGGGGGTGGCGACATTTTCAAGTAATTAACCGAAAAAATCAAGGAAGATTTATTTTTGCAGAAATGGTCGCTTCTTGTGATGAGACGGTTCGTTTTTGGATCAATGCACAACAATTTAAAGATCGTTCTTTGTGGCAACCAGGATGGCAAACTTTAGAAGAAATGAATCAACCAGAAGAAGAATTTGAAATTCTTTAGATAAAATTATTCTAAATAGCAAATGACTCTATCTTGAATTAATAAGGAGGTGTAAAAAGTTTCCTTTCCTTCATAAGTATAAGATTCAATGCGTTCAATTCTGTCTAAAATGTCAATCAAATAAATATGATCATCATTCACAAAGGAATGGCCTCCTTAATGATTTTTTCTTTAAAATAGTCTCGCAAACTCTTAATCGTTGCTACATCAACTTTATAACCCAGATAATCTTCTAAGTCTTGAATTAAGGCAATTCTATCTAATAAATTTCTTCCTGATTCCATTTCTACTAAAAAATCAATATCACTATCTTGTGTTTCTTCTCCTCTAGCAACAGAACCAAAAATATGAATATTAAATGCACCATGTTGAGCAGCAATTTTAAGAATGTTTTCCCGTTTTTCTTGAAGTATTTGCTTTAATTTCATTACTCTTCTAATTTTTTCTGTAACCGTTTCAATGTTTGGTACATCTCAGGAAGCTTCTTATAAATAGCAGATGCTTTTAAATATAACTTATTAGGAACAGCAGGACTACTCGAAACAATTTCCCCTGCAGCCACATCGTTAGGAATACCTGTTTGTGCTGTAGCGATCGCTCCATCTCCGATTTTAGCTTGGTTAGCCACACCCACTTGCCCCGCTAATATTACCCGTTTACCCAAGGTAACACCACCAGCTAAGCCAACTTGAGAGGCCATGACGCAATTTTCTCCAATTTGACAATTATGGGCAATATGCACTAAATTATCCAGCTTAGTATTACGGCCAATGCGAGTGGTTCCCACCGCAGGGCGATCAACTGCACTATTACAACCGATTTCCACCCCATCCTCTAAGATGACATAACCGGACTGTTCCATCTTAAACCAACCTTCGGGGGTAGGCACAAAGCCAAACCCTTCGGCCCCAATAACGGCCCCACTGTGAATCACACAATCGTTGCCAATTTGGGCCCGTTCGTGAATGGTACAATTAGCGTGGAGTAAGGTGCGATCGCCGATCACCACTTGAGGATAAATAACCACATTTCCCTGAATACAAGCATTATCCCCAATTTTAACCCCCTGTTGAATGATGACATGAGGGCCAATATAAACATCGTTTCCAAGGGTAACACTGGGATCAATAACGGCGGTTTCGTGAATACCAGGGGAAGGTTTAAAGGGGATATAAAAAAGTCTGATGGCGTGAGCAAAAGTTAAACGGGGTTCTGGGGTGGATAACCAAGCAAGACCTTTTTTGGTCGCTTCTTGCTGTAACCCCTCGTCACAGGGCAAAATCAAAGCACTGGCTGCCGTTTGGGACACCATAGTAGCAAACTTAGCACCTTCAATATAACTTAACTGTTGGATTTGAGCTTCGTTAACGGACGCAACCCCTGTAATTTCAGGGTTATTATTTTCATTAGCGGTTAAACTGTGTTCACTGACTAAAGGTTCCAGTTTTTCAACGATTTCTTGAAATTTCATTTTTATAGGAATAATTTATAAAGTTATGAATACTTAGACGTAGCCAAGAGTTATACTGTTGCGCGATCGCTATTTTAGTAGATTTTATCCCTAACCACACAGTTAAAAACCTGTGTATCAAGAACAGTATTTTTTAAAGGTAGAAAACCCCAACAATATTACCTTAGCAAGTAGTTGGGGTCGTTCATTTTTCCAATAGTTAAAATAATATTGTATTATCATCTTACCGACTTTTTTGATTACTATTCTTAATCATCAACTTTCTAATTAATTCTTAATCATCAACTTTCTAATTAATTCTTAATCATCAACTTTCTAATTATCAGTTGTTATTAAAATGCAAAAAATGGGAATAATACACACAAGATAGATTGCTGTAGGGTAGTAAACAGATGAGTGCTAATCTTCCTAACTTCACCGAATATGGTTACGAATTAATTAAAGTAATAGGACGGAACCGACAAGGAGGACGAGTCACTTATTTAGCCAAAGATATTAACCGTGAATGTCAAGTTATCATTAAACATTTTCAGTTTATTTCAGAAGTCAACCCTTGGTGGGGTTTAGAAACGTTAGAACAAGAAATTGAACTACTACAACAACTCAATCATCCGAGGATTCCCCGTTATCTAAACTCATTTAATTGTCCACAAGGCATCGGTTTAGTTCTTGAATATATCGAAGCAGAGTCCTTATCAAAAATCGGTTATCTTCACCCTATTCAAATCAAAACTATCGCTATTTCATTATTAGAAATTCTTGTCTATCTGCAACAACAAATTCCTCCTATTATTCACCGAGATATTAAACCTGATAATATTTTAATTGATGATCAATTTAATGGTTATTTAATCGATCTCGGTTTTGGAAGAGTAGGAATAGAAGAAGTTTCAGGGAGTAGTACCGTTAAAGGAACTCTCGGTTTTATGCCACCAGAACAACTATCAGGAAAATTAACAAAAGCGTCTGATCTCTATAGTTTAGGGGTGACACTTTTTTGTCAAATGAAAGGTTTATCTTCAACAGAAATGCCTAAATATTTAGATCATAGCGGTTCTTTGGATCTTGGTAGTTTAGAAACTCAAGTCAGTGAAAGTTTTATTGCTTGGTTATCCCGAATGGTACAACCCAACCCAAGCGATCGCTTTTCGGACGCAACAACGGCATTAAGAGATTTATTATCTATTACGATGCTTCCTCCTGCATCTGTGACTAAATCGTTCCAAAAACCCCTTAAAACCTCTCTAAAACCTTTTTTGACTAATCGAGGGAAAACCATTGGACTATGCACTATTATCGGTTTAACCGTCGGAGTCAGTTGGGGATGGATTCATCAAGCTTTAGCATTAGGATTAATACTAGGGTTGATCTTAGGGTCAGGACTGAGTTTAATTTTCACTTATCACCGTTCTTACTCTGGTTTTCTCGGTATTCCTCCCCTTTCTTGTCTATTTGGGGTAATTTTAACCGCTTTGGCCACAGGTTTAATTATTAACCCTGCTTTAATTATCAATGGTTCTCAATATTCTAAAGTTGATTTATGGAACCCCAGAGATTATAAAGTAGCAGAAGGGACAGGGTTTACATTGTATAGCGATCACCCAAATTCTCAAAAAGATCAGCAATTACAGGAATTTTTAAATCAATTTCGCACTGAAGTTAATCGTTATTTATTTGATCCGGGTTCTCCCAGTTGTTCGACGGAAGTGCATTTTTTCAGAGAAGATAAAAACTATTATGCTGCTGCAAATTATTTTGGACTCAATACAGACTATGGCTTTTTAGTCCGTCCCTTGGTTCGTTCTCCTTTAGTTATTATGAGAGAAGATTCAGGACTGGGAACCCTCACCCATCAGATGATGTATCATTATTTAGGCTGTTCTTATCCTGAAGGAATTCCTGGATGGGCCGCACAAGGGGCCGGAAGTTTTGTAGAGAAATTTCTCGCTTTCGAGGAAGAAGGAAAGGTTAATTTTAGTTGGGGTTATCGTAGTAATTGGCGAGATGTTGAGTTACGACAAAGATTAGATAATATTGATTTTAAAACCGCTTTAATTGAACGTAATGATCAAAGTTTATTTCGTTCTTTGTTTTTATTTTTACATCATCAACAAAAATTAGTTCCTTTATTAAATCGTCTTCACGGTGCAAAAAATGATGGTATTTTGCAACTAGAAACTTTATTCAAAGAACCGATTGAAGAGATTGAAAAAGAGTGGCGAGAATGGATGAATACAGAGGCGTTAAACTTGCCAATGGTGCAAGCATCTTTTATGAGTTCTCCTCAAGAAACCAAGTTGATTAAACCCTATTTAAGAAAATATTGGACTTGGAATCAAAAAAAAGAAATATGGTTAAAACAAAATATTAATTCTCCTGATGTAATTCCTTATTTACAGGGTATTTTACAAAATAGAAATCCTTATTTATTTAAGTAATAGCTGATTACTGTTTAATACACCGTAGACATTCCATAAAAAGGAATAATGTCTGACCAATGGGGACGCTTTCCCTGTTGCCATTGATAATAGGCTAATTCTAAAATACTACTGGCTGTCAGACCTAATTTTGATGGAGTTATTAAAGGTAGACAAGAAAGGGTTAAATCTTGTAAAGTTTTCTCCCAGTCTTCAGGCATCATCACTGTATCATTTAAAATAATATCTAAGCCATTTTCTTGTTTATTTTTACAATAAATTCCTCCATAAAATTGTCCTCTTGAGGCTTTCATCTTTACAAAAATCGGCTCATTAATTGTGTATCTTTTTTGATGAAACCAAGCAAAAGCAGCTAAACTCGAAATACCAAACAAAGGAAGATTTAACTGTTGCGCTAAGGTACGGGCTGTGACCATACCAATGCGATTACTGGTAAAACTGCCAGGTCCTGTTGCCACAGCAATAAACTGAAAAGCTTGCCAGCTTTTCGGTTCAATAAACTCTTGTAAATATTGATGTAAGTAATTAGATAATTGTCGATCTAAATCCCAAGTTTTAGTATAAGCTTCCGTGGCAAAATCACTTAAGCTTAGTCCCAATTGTGAACTGGTGGTATGTAATCCTAAACCATAAATAGGATCAGTTAAGGGGTTCATAAAGAAGAAATTAACGAGACACTTATAAGATTATAAACCATTGTCGTTTAACAAAATTATGCAGACTTTTATCGGGACTTGATAATAAAAATTTTTTCCACATTGTATTTCTGAGTCAGTAACAATCATTGTTTTATAAGGATCTGAAATGGTGGTAAAAGGTTAGTTGTCTTTTTCTTTAGCGACCGCAACAAATTGAAACCGATTAGCTTCTAAAATGTCAAAGTTATGGTCACTTATTTAAAATAAGTGTTTATGCTCTTTTTTAAAAGACTCTATATTCAGTAAATAGTATTCCCAAAACAAAACTCAATAATTTTCGTGATAAATAATTTATAATTAGATAATGATCAAATCTGAGAAAAATCTAAACAAAATCTAACTTTGCTCTCCAGATTGATTACAATTGCCTAAGCGAGCGTAACGGGACTTTTTCAGGAGCCAATCGTGACCCATACTACCCTAACAGACAACTCCGCCAAAACCTTTGACCCACAACACTTTGATAACTATGTGATGCACACCTATGGACGGTTTCCCATCGCCATTGAACGGGGAGAAGGATGTCGTCTTTGGGATACCAAGGGCAAAGAATATCTCGATTTTGTGGCTGGTATTGCGACTTGTACCCTCGGCCATGGTCATCCTGCTTTAGTCAAAACCGTCAGCGAGCAAATTCAGTCCCTTCATCACGTCTCTAATTTATACTACATTCCCCAACAAGGAGAACTAGCACAATGGATAATCGAGCATTCTTGTGCTGATAAGGTATTTTTCTGTAATTCTGGGGCAGAAGCCAACGAAGCAGCCATCAAACTCATTCGTAAGTATGCCCATACGGTTCTCGATTTTTTAGAAGAACCCGTTATTTTAACGGCTAAAGCCAGTTTTCACGGACGGACTTTAGCTACCATTACCGCTACCGGTCAACCCAAATATCAACAGGATTTTGAACCGTTGATGCCAGGGTTTGCTTATGTTCCCTACAACGATATTAAAGCGATAGAACACGCGATCGCAGACATGGATGAAGGGAACCGTCGGGTTGCTGCCATTATGTTAGAACCCCTCCAAGGAGAAGGAGGCGTAAGACCAGGAGAAATTGACTATTTCCTCCGTTTAAGAAAGATTTGTGATGAAAATAATATCCTCTTGGTATTTGATGAGGTACAAGTGGGAGTCGGACGCAGTGGCAAACTTTGGGGTTATGAAAATCTAGGAATTGAACCCGATATCTTCACCAGTGCTAAAGGGTTAGCAGGAGGGGTTCCCATCGGTGCAATGATGTGTAAAGAGTTTTGTAATGTTTTGACCCCTGGAACCCACGCTAGTACCTTTGGAGGCAACCCCTTAGCTTGTTCAGCAGCCTTGACGGTGTTAAACACCATCGAAAAAGAGGATCTCTTACAAAATGTACAGGCCAGAGGAGAACAGTTACGCACTCGCTTACGGGCGATCGCACAAAAAGATCCCACTCTATTTACAGATGTTAGAGGATGGGGATTAATTAATGGTATGGAAATTAATGAAGAAATGTCCATTACTTCTATTGATATTGTTAAAGCGGGTATGGAAGAAGGATTATTATTAGCCCCGGCAGGACCGAAGGTATTACGTTTTGTTCCCCCTTTAATTGTTACAGAAGACGAAATTAATCAAGCTGCTGATCTCTTAGAAAAAGCGATTACTAAGGTTTGTGCTGCTACTGTTAACTAAAAGAGCAACAAGAGTGCGTTATTTTTTAGCGGACTCTTGTTATCATATCGGTGAGCAAAGAAGAGGATTATTAATATGAATGATGAGATTACAAAACGAAAATTATTAGATGCGATCTCTCACGGTTCAATTTTTTTGAGTGCCACTTTTGTTTCTATTGGGATTCCCATTGCTATCTTTTTTATATCCAATGATGAAATAGTTCAAAACAATGCAAAAGAGGCTTTGAATTTTCACTTGAACATTTGGGTGTATGGTATTATTTTTGGAATTTTAACCGTTGTTATCATCGGTTGGCCGTTATTAGGTATTCTGGGTATTGTTACTTTAGTGATGCCTATTCTTGCTATTATCAAGGTACTGAGTAATCCTAATGAAGTGTATCGTTATCCCTTTATTTTTAGAGTTTTGTAAGCCATTCATTTAATTATTACTTGCTTGAATGGCTGTAATAACTACCGTATTAATAATATCTTCTACAGTACAACCCCGACTTAAATCATTAACGGGTTTTTTTAACCCTTGTAAAATTGGACCAATGGCGATCGCTCCGGTTTCTCTTTGCACAGCTTTATAAGTGTTATTTCCAGTATTTAAGTCAGGAAAGACAAACACTGTTGCAAGTCCCGCCACTTCCGAATCTGGCATTTTTTGTGCTGCAACGGTCTTATCTACCGCAGCATCATACTGTATCGGCCCTTCAAATAAAAGGTCTTGACGGCGTTTTTTAGCCAACATGGTGGCTTGTTTGACTCGTTCGACATCTTCTCCTGTTCCTGACTCTCCTGACGAATAAGATAACAAAGCAACTCTAGGAAAAATGCCGAAAGTTTGAGCGGTTTCCGCCGAAATAATGGCAATTTCTGCTAATTGTTCTGCGGTAGGATTGGCATTAATGGCACAGTCTCCGTACACTAAAACTTTTTCGGGTAAACACATAAAAAAGACCGAGGAAACTAACTGATATTTAGGTTTAGTTTTAATGATTTGTAATGCAGGTCTTATGGTGTTTCCTGTGGTATGAATTGCCCCTGATACCATACCATCTGCATCCCCTGAATATACCATCATTGTCCCAAAATAAGACACATCCATAAGCATATCTTTTGCATTTTCTAGGGTTATCCCTTTATGTTTTCTAAGCGCATATAAGGTTGTAATATAATCATCTAACTTAGGAGAATTCAAAGGATTAATAATATTGAGGCTATTAATATCTAATTGAATACCATAACTTTGTATAGTTCGTTCGATACGGTTTTTTTCTCCCAATACTGTAATATCAACGATATCTTGAGATAAAAGGGTAGCCACTGCTTTGAGAATACGGGGATCTTTTCCTTCTGGTAAAACAATATGACGTTTATTTAATTTTGCCTTTTGAATTAAATTATAAGTGAACATCTTAGGCGTTATTCCCTCAACTTCTATTTTATTAATTAGATGTTCTAACATGACAAGATTAACAGATTGATCAAACACTTCAATACTCCAATTAATCTTTTCAATATCCCCTGCTTTTAAAGAACTATAAACCGTTTGTAATCGAGAAGCAGTAGGATAAGTATAAGTATCAACCCAAAGGATAGGTAAGGCATCATTTAATCCCCCAATTAATCGACTAATTGACGGTTCTAATTCACACTCAGTTGTCAAAAGTATGCCAGCTAAATTCGGGTAATTCATTGATTGATGCGCTTGCAATGCACCAATAATAACGTCCCCTCTATCTGATGGAGTTACCACTAAATCATTATCCTCTAATTGAGTAATTGCGTGCTGCATTTGCATGGCAGCAATGAGATAATTAAACACCAAATTATTTAAGCGTTTTTCGCCATATAAAACCTTGGCTTTTAACTGTTCTGCTACTTCTTTCATTCTGGGACTATTTAACTTTTTATCATAGGGAATAACTGAAAATAAATAGTTATTTTTACTATAGGTTTGTTGTAAATAGTTGTTTAAAAAATTAATATCTGAATGGGCAACTTTATTAATAATAATGCCTAAGATTTTACAATGTTTTTCTCGATAGGAATCAGCCACAATTTTAAGAGAAACACTAATTTCTTTGACAGATTTTTGATGACCGTTACCCAAAATTAATAAAGAACACCCTAATGTTTTGGCGATGGCCACATTAATATCAAAAGCAAAGGCAGAATTTTCCCCGACATAATCAGAATTTTCACAAACAATAAAATCACAATTTTCTGCTAATTTCTTATATTTTCTAATAATCTTATCTAAAATCTCATCTAATTTTTCTTTTTCCATCAGATGATTCACTTCAGCATAATGTAGACCGAAAGAATCCTCATAGGTTTGAGATAATTTAAAATAAGATAGAATGAGGTCAATATGTTTATCGGGTTTATTATCAATGGAATCTTGAATAATGGGTCTAAAAAATCCCACTTTTGTCGTTTTTCTAAGAATTAATTCAATAATTCCCAAAGCAATTAAAGACTTACCACTTCTCGGTTCGACGGTGCTTATATAAATAGAATTGGTCATAAGTTATACATTACCCTAACACTAAAAATAACATCTCTGTATTAACATACAAGTGTTAATTAAAACTTCGAGGAATGATTATGAGTTTAATAAAACTTATGATATTACTGGCAAAACTCGCTCAAATATGGGATGGCAAAATCAATCATGGCAGTTTGTAGCAGATAGTTTATCTACTGACATAAAATTTTATAGTAATCATCCAGTTAATACTGCAGGTTGGGGAATGACATTGGATAATGTATCTGTTAATGCAGTCCCAGAACCTTTAACCATTTTAGGTGCAGGTTCTGCTATCGGTTTTGGTGTAAGTTTTAAGCGGAAGTTAGCTAATAGAAAAAATAAAACTAAAACCAATAGTTAATCATTGAAATGAGGTAGAGACGTTTTATGAAACGTCTCTACCGTAAGGTTTTTAGGCTAATAATAAATTTTTATTCAATCAAAAATCTTTTCGTTTTTCCATCAAAAGTAATACGGTAACGATTTAAAAAATTTCGTCCCAGAATAATTAACCCATCGGTATCACTATGAGGACAAGCATAAACCTTAATTTTAGCAAAGTCACTATGATTAAAACTTATTTCTACTCGATAAAGAACCACAATAATTTTCTGTTTTCCTACTCCATAAATAACCGAAGCATTTCTACCTCGAATTAGCTTAACTGCTTGTAGTTGGGAAATAATTGAAAAAGGAACTAAAGTACAGTCCGAACCCGTATCAAGAACCCCTTGACTTAGTATTAATGCCATAGATTCTGATTGTCTAATTTGTAAGCTTATTAAGGGAATTGATGGGGAATTAGGAACTTTCCTTCAAACATGATCAGATTTCTTTACTTTCTCAATAAACATAGGTTTTAGTCCATATTTTTTTTCGACTAAATCTAGTAATTTTTCTTCATCTGCATGATATTCTAATACTTTTCCTTCTTCAAAATATACATAATAATTTTCATATTCTAATAAAAGTTTAGGAAGCATTTTGTCAAATAATTCTCCTTGATGTTGTAGATATTCATAGGTGGCTAAATCAGGATAAAGATTTTTAGCTATTTGTTGATTAGTTGCTTCTTTTTGTTTTTGCAGTAGTTTTTGTACTTCGGAAATATGATCATAATAATAAGCTAATGCACTAAAAATCAATGCAGGATCTAAATGTTCCCATTTTTTGATAACAGCATCAACAGATTGATTAAGTCGATAATAATCTTCAATTAAATAGGTTAAAGGAATTTTAGTGCCTTCAATTATCAACATTTTTTTGTCTTGGCTTTCTATCTCTTCTATGTGAGGATAAAATGAAGCAGATAATTCTTTAGTTGATTTACCCATAATTTATTATTTCTAACTTGTTATTAACTAATTATAACCGATCATTAGTTTGGGTTGAGGGATGAACCCCAAAAATCCTATTATACTTATCAATTATTTCTTCTCAAAAATAACGGATAAATTATTAGCTGGCATTTCAAGCTTTTTTTTAAAGATCAATCCTTTTTCTTCAGCAACTTTGATAACATCTTCTAAATTTCTAACGCCCCATTCTGGGTTTTGACTCCGTAAAGATTGATCAAAAGATTGGTTACTGAGTGCAGTATGTTTTCCTCCTTGTTTATAGGGTCCGTATAAATATAAAATCCCTTTTGATGGTAATATTCGTTTTGCTCCTTCCATCAGTCCTAAACAAGCTGACCAAGGAGAAATATGAATCATATTAATATTAACTATTGTGGTAATATTTAGCTGTTGTTCTTCTATTCCCCACCTTGAACTAGCTGCATTAATGTTCAAAGGAGATTGAATACTATCAATTAAACTCTCTTGTTTCCATGCTTCAATACTATTTCTTGCTGTGGGATTGGGATCAGAAGGTATCCATTGACGGGGACTAAAAGCAGGGGCAAAAAATAAAGAATGTTCTCCCGTTCCACTGGCAATTTCTAGTATATTTCCTGATGAAGGAAGAACCCTCAATAAGACTTCTAAAATGTATTCTCTATTCCGTTGTGTTGCTGGTGCATATTGTTTTAAATTATTCATAGTTTTTAAGGTTTCTAGTTAACTATCTTAGGATAAATAAAACTACTCGTCATTATCTAATAATCCAACCTTAGCCATAGAACACATCATATTATATTCCTCGGCAAATTGATGTATCCATTGTCCCATTTGTTTATTTTCGTCTTTACCACTTAACCAAGTAATGGTTAAAAGACTAATACTACCATCTTCAGTGGGTTCGCAAGTAAATTGTAAAGCATCGGTAGGAATGTCCGATAAATTTTCTTGACAATTCCAATTTTTTGATTCAATAATGGATGACCAAATTTGATCATCTTTGGCCTCTACTACAATATTATCGTCTTGATTATTACAAGTCCAAGTCATCATTTGGGCTGAATCATTGGAAAGATCATCTATATTTTTAATTTGAGGATCGTCTATTGTTTGAGCAAATAGATTTAAACTTAAATTCAATAAACTAATACAAGTTAAAGTAAAAATAGCTCCTTTGATTTTTATCATTATTTTATCTCTAATTAAGAGTAAGATTAAAGTAACAACATTATTATAATTAAATCTTGAAACAAATATCATTAGATAATTATAAAATAGCTTCGATAGCTGCTTCTAACGCCAAAGAAATATGAGTCCAGTGAGTTCCTCCTTGACAGAAAACAAGATAGGGTTCTCTGAGTGGTCCATCGGCAGAAAATTCCGAGGTACTCCCATCAATAAAGGTTCCTCCAGCCATCACTAATTGACTTTCATAACCTGGCATTTCTGCTGGTACTGGATCTAGATAAGAACCCACAGGAGAATAGGTTTGAATCGCTCGACAAAATGCCCTTAATTTTTCAGAAGAGCCTAACTTAATCCCCTGAATAATATCTCGACGAGGAACCATCGGTAAGGGCTTTACTTCGTAGCCTAATTTATCGAAAACATAAGCAATTAAATGACTTCCTTTTATAGCTTCTCCCACCATTTGTGGAGCTAAAAATAAGCCTTGAAATAATAAACGATTTTGATCTAAAGTTGCCCCACCTTCTGTACCAATACCAGGAGAAGTTAAACGACAAGCTGCTGCTTCTACTAATAGTTTTTGTCCTGCAATATAGCCTCCTGTCGTAACAATTGTTCCCCCTAAATTTTTGATCAAAGAACCCGCCATTAAATCAGCCCCCACTGCGGTTGGTTCTAAGGTTTCTACCAATTCACCATAGCAATTGTCCACAAAACATACTGTGTTAGGATTTTGTGCTTTGACAATTTTAATAATTTCTTTAATATCTGCAATAGATAAACTTGAACGCCAAGAATAACCACAAGAACGCTGAATTAACACCAATCTTGTTTCTGGTTTAATCGCGGTTTTTAACCCTTCCCAGTCAATAGATCCCTCTTCAGTTAGGTCTAATTGCCGGTAATTAATGTTAAACTCTGTTAATGAGCCTTGGCCACTGCCCCGTAAACCGATGACCTCTTCGAGGGTGTCGTAAGGCGCACCAGCCACTGCTAACATTTCGTCTCCTGGACGAAGCACCCCAAACAAAGCACAAGCGATCGCATGAGTTCCTGATACAAACTGTATGCGGACTATGGCCGCTTCTGCTTCCATAATCTCAGCCAAAATCTTATCCAGGGTTTCTCGTCCGAGATCATCATGACCATAACCACTCACACTAGCAAAATGATGAACTCCCAGACGATGATTGCTAAAGGCTGCTAAGGTTTTCTTGAGATTTTGCTTGACCTTATGGTCAATTTCCGAAAAAATCGGAACTAGGGCGTTTTCTGCCTCATTTATAAGCATTAAACTGTCCAATTGTCAACCCCAAACTTTAATCTTGTCGATAGTGACTCATTTAAAACAATGACAAAGTTACTTTTGTCCCATTTATTTATACCAAATAAAGGCTTACATAAGTCATTTAATTGGGAATTTAATTCGGAATTAAATATTAAAATATTAAAATCTTTGTCAGCTAAAAACAGTTAACACTATCGTCGAGTATAATAAAGATTTGATTACGTTTATATACAGGTTATTACATGACTGTTGCCACATCTCAAAAACTCCCCTATGACTGGACAATTATCATTTATATGGCATCGATTCATCTCATTGCCTTACTCGCATTTTTGCCGAGTAATTTTAGTTGGCAAGCCCTAGGGGTTGCCTTCTTTCTATATTGGGTCACAGGGGCGTTAGGAATTACTTTAGGCTTTCATCGGTTGGTGTCCCATCGAAGTTTTCAAGCACCAAAATTGTTAGAATATCTGTTAGTTTTCCTCGGCACATTAGCCTGTCAAGGTGGCCCTATTCAATGGGTTGGTTTACACCGTATTCATCATAAATATTCTGATACTGAACCTGATCCCCATGATTCTAACCGAGGGTTTTGGTGGAGTCATCTAGGATGGATGTTACATCATATTCCTGCGGATAATGATGTACCTCGTTATACTCAAGATATTAAAGACGATCCCTTTTATAATTTTTGTCAAAATTTCATGGTTCCCATTCAACTTGGCTTAGGTTTAATTCTTTATTTCTTAGGTGGATGGCCTTTTGTTATTTGGGGAATTTTTGTCCGGTTAGTTATGGTATTTCACTTCACTTGGTTTGTTAATAGTGCTACCCACAAATTCGGTTATCAAAGTCATGAATCTAACGATAACTCTCGTAACTGTTGGTGGGTTGCTTTACTAACCTTTGGTGAAGGATGGCACAATAATCACCATGCTTATCAATATTCTGCCCGTCATGGGTTAGCTTGGTGGGAAATCGATATTACTTGGATGACAATTAAAATATTGGAATTTGTAGGACTTGCCAAAAACGTCAAGTTAGCCCCTGTTTCAGATAATAAATAATTTTTACGTTTGGGTAAAATCGATAAGCCTTCTCTGTTGTTGATGAGAAGGTTTTTTGATCATCAGTAGAAAACTACAATAATAGTCCTTACAACTCACTCAACATTACTCATTTGAATAATCGCCTCGTTGTATGCTAAGATCAAAAAGTATATGCTTTCAATAAAGAGTACAATTAAGCTTCCTAGTTCCCCCTACAATATTTTGATAAATCATGTTACGATTATGCCATAAGAATTATTTTCCTTAAGTTGTTTTGTCAATTTTTATTTACAAAAGCATCTGAGTGAATTTAACTCTCTACACTACTCACTTTAGAGCATTTTTATGTCAATTTATGTCGGCAATTTATCCTACGATGTCACTCAAGTAGACCTAGAACAAGTGTTTGCAGAATATGGCACCGTTAAAAGGGTACAAATTCCTAGCGATCGTGAAACCGGAAAATCGAGAGGATTCGGTTTCGTAGAAATGGGGACAGAAACAGAAGAAACTGCAGCTATTGAAGCATTAGATGGGGCTGAGTGGATGGGGCGAGCCTTAAAAGTTAACAAAGCTAGACCTAGAGAAAATCGCAAATCGTCTGGTGGGGGTTCGACTCGTCGCTATTAAAGCTATCCGTCTTGTTGAACAGCGCACTGCGAAGCGGATCTCTTCGAGATCGCAATTCTTTCTAAACCCTTTTAACTTATTAATTGAGAATAACACATGATGAATATTAAAGAACTTTTAAGTCGCTACAATGCAGGGCAAAGAGACTTTAGAAATATAATCCTAATTGCAGCTAATCTCAGAAATGTCAATCTAAGTGGGGTTAATCTCAGTGGGGCTGATCTCAGAGGGGTCAATTTGACTAGAGCCAATCTCAGCTATGCTAATTTAACGAATGTTCGTTTGCAAGGGGCTGATTTAACTGAAACAAATCTGACTGCAGCCAACCTAACTGATGTTGATCTCGATGGGATAGATACCAGTAAAACCTATTTATCAAGAGCCATTTTTCAGCCATCAAAAGTTGCTGTTAAGTAATCACTAATTAAGGAGATAAACTCAAACATGACTCAAATTATTCGCGGAGAAAATGAAGGCATAGAATCAGCCTTACGTCGCTTCAAACGCCAAGTCAGTAAAGCCGGCATTTTTTATGATATGAAGAAAAATCGGCATTTTGAAACTCCCATCGAAAAACGCAAACGTAAAGCGATCGCTAAACAAAGACAACGCAAAAGAAGTTATCGTAAATAAATAAATATCCAGACAACAGTAGGGGTCAACGGTTGTTGACCTCTATTCTATTTTTAGGGTTTATAATACTTGATTTAGAGTAGAAAAATAATAAAAAATTAGATAGGATTAATAGTCGTATCATTAACTCTAGATCATAATTGTACTTCATGACTGTGAAAACAATGAATAATCAACGTACTTTAATCAAAAGTACAACTGACAGTTATATGCCTGAGTTACTAGAACGAATTAATATTACTTATTCTCGAAAAAATTATAACAAGATAAAGAAAAATACAATTAAAATAATCGACTTATTTGCTGGAATAGGAGGAATGAGAATGGGATTTTCTCGTTCTTATAGTCAATGTGTCTTTTCTTCTGAATGGGATAAATATGCACAACAAACCTATCAATTTAACTTCGGAGAAAAGCCATTTGGAGACATTAATAAAATTAATCCTCAAGATATACCTGATCATGATATTCTCATCGGGGGATTTCCTTGTCAACCCTTTAGTACCATTGGTAAACGGGAAGGGTTTCGTCATGAAACCCAAGGTAACTTATTTTATAATATTGCTCAAATTTTAGAAGCAAAAAAACCTTTTTGTTTTCTCTTAGAAAATGTTCCAGGTTTAGTTAATCATGATAAAGTACAAACCTTTAATATTATTTTGAAAACCCTAGATAGTTTAAATTATGATGTTAGATACAGTATTTTAGATGCTGCTTTATTTAATTTACCCCAAGTAAGAGAGAGAATATATATAGTTGGATTTTGTCGAGACTATCTCAAAGAAAGAGTTGAGTTTAATTTTCCAGTAGGTAGAAAAAATAATGTTTTTATTGACCAATTTATTGAAACAAATGTAGAAGGTTATTCTATTAGTAAACATCTACAAAAAACCTATTTATTCAAAAAAGATGACGGAAGACCTCAAATTGTTGATCAAAACTCAAAAGTAAAAGTCAAAACCTTTGTTTCTACCTATCACAAAATCCAACGATTAACAGGGACATTTGTTAGAGATGGAGAAACAGGATTAAGATTACTTTCAGAAAATGAATGTAAAGCGATCATGGGGTTGCCTAAAGACTTTCAATTTCCAGTTTCTAGAACCCAAATGTATCGACAAATTGGTAATTCTGTCGCTATTCCTGTTATTCATGAAATTGCTGAAAAAATTTATGATGTAATTAAACAACAGGCAAGAGGCAATGGAAAAGAAACAAGATATCCCATAAGTCATTTCTGATTCTTATGTATTTCATTTAACTCAAAAAAAATAGTCAACTTTCTAACACAAAATTCTAATATGATCTCTGTTTTGTAGCATTAATTAATGATTATTCTTTTTTCTTAATCAAATTTCTCAGTTATTTTAAAAGTCATTGCAAGATGTCTTCTAGCATACCTAAACAACGTTAAACTCGCTACATTGAAATTAGATACAAAACAATGTGAGTTCAATTTTCTGTTATCGCTTAACACTCACAAGATGGGGAGAAAAACAGATAAATAGCGTTTACTCTCAACCTGCCTGTGTTGAGTTAGAAAATTAGCTCCAAGGAGGTGTTTTATGAACGAAAAAGTCCTCGGCAATGTGCGTAATGTGGCTATTGTAGGCCCTTATTCAAGTGGTAAAACCACTCTACTCGAAAGCCTATTATCCGTTAGCGGTGCTATTACCCGAAAAGGTAGCATTAAAGATGGTAACACCATTAGCGATAGTTCTCCCGAAGCCAGAGACAGACAAATGAGTGTGGAGGTTTCCGCTACGAGTACCACCCACAAAAACATTGAATTTACCTTTTTAGACTGTCCCGGTTCCATAGAATTTGCCCAAGAAACCTATAATGCTTTAGTGGGTGCCGGTGCTGCGATCGTGGTTTGTGAACCGGAAATTGATCGCCTGTTGACCCTTGCACCCTTGTTAAAATTCCTTGATGACTGGGAAATACCCCATATCATCTATATCAACAAGATGGATCGCTTCAAAGACAGCTTTATGGACGTACTCCACGCCCTCAAAGATGTGTCTACCCGTCCTGTTGTCCCCCAACAATATCCCATCCGTCAAGACAGAGAACTGATCGGCTATATTGATTTAATCACTGAACAAGCTTATCATTATCATTCTGGTAGTTCGGCTGACCCCGTTCCCCTTCCCGAACACCTCAAAGCAGAAGAACACGCAGCGCGTCAAGAAATGTTAGAAGTTTTAGCCGACTTTGACGATCATTTGTTAGAAGAATTAATCGAAGGTGCGGTACGTTAGGTAGAAACCGAGAAATCGGAAGGATTACCTGCAAGGTTGAAACAGAACCTTGACAACTTATTAACCATATTGGTGAAAGTCCAATCATCCCAGTTACGGGGGTTGAAAGCGCATCCTTATCTGAGACGAATGGTCATCAAATCGGGTAAAGCAGGATGAAATATCCAATAAGTTTAAGTCCATAAACGACCTTGGGTTAGCAGTTTAGCCATGAGTAACGAAAGTGAACCTCTATCAGAACCATCGTTAGTTCTAAGCAGCCAAACGGACTGACAGGCTGTAAACAAAATGTTAACGAGCCAAAAGGAAAAGTAATCGGCGATGACTTTTCAAAATGTACTTCAAGTCTTCGATGTGAAGTATTCGTAACCAACAAGGCTCCGGTGGATAAGAGGACTCTAAAGCTGAATAAATGGTTAATAGGAACGTAATAAACCTTGTCTTTGCTCTTAGAAAATAGGTCGAAATTCTAAGTAGTTACCAGCGTAAGCAAGATAAGGGAGAGATTGAGTCAAAAGCAAATCTGTCTCTGGTAATCAGAGAGGGACGCAGACAGACTCACGGTTTGAAGGATTGTAAAGTTGGAAGTAACAGTAACATGACTAATGCCCAATCGAGGAAAGTATTAACACCTACAGATGACGGAAAAAAGTGGAGTAACATCGACTGGAAAACCGTCAACAAAAAAGTGTATAAGCTGCAAAACCGAATTTACAGAGCCAGTCAACGTGGGGACATTGTTGCCGTCCGCAAACTCCAAAAGATTTTGACCTCATCATGGTCAGCCAAATGCTTAGCCATAAGGAAAGTGACCCAAGAAAATCGTGGAAAGAGAACATCAGGAATAGACGGAGTAAAATCTTTAAGACCGTCTGCCAGATGGAAGCTCATTCAGGAACTCAAATTCACAGGGAAAAGTAATCCAGTACGAAGAGTATGGATACCTAAACCTGGAAAATCAGAAAAGAGACCTTTGGGGATACCAACCATAAAAGACAGAGCATTACAAACCTTAGCAAAAATGGCACTAGAACCAGAATGGGAAGCAAAATTCGAGCCTCATTCCTATGGTTTCAGACCTGGTAGGTCAGTCCATGATGCAGTAGAAGCAATATTTTCAGGTATATCCAAGAAGAAGAAATTTATTCTTGAAACCGACATAGAAAAATGCTTCGACAAAATCAGTCATTCAGAATTAATTAAAAAGCTCAACACATATCCTAAATTGAGGAGACAAATCAAAGCCTGGTTAAAGGCAGGAATAATAGATGAAAATCAATTATTTCCAACAAAAGAAGGTACACCTCAAGGCGGAACACTAAGCCCATTACTAGCAAATATTGCTTTGCATGGAATGGAAGACTTACTCAAGAAGGCATTTCCCAGATTAGGAGTAGGAAACAGACAAACCTGGTTCCACTCAAAAGGACAGGAATTCTACAGTCCAATCCTAATCAGATATGAAGACGACCTTGTAGTAATACATGAAGACCAAAAAGTAGTTGAGGTCTGTAAAGAGCTAATAAATGAATGGTTAAGGACTATCGGCTTAAGACTAAAAGACAGTAAAACCAAAATTGTTCACACTTACGACGAACATAAAGGGAATAAACCCGGCTTTGATTTTCTGGGGTTTAACTTCAGACAATATAAAGCTGACAAAAATAGCTCTGGAAAATCTCCTAAAGGCGAATTACTTGGATTTAAAGCCATCATAAAACCTAGCAAGGAGAGTCTCAAAAAACACCATGAAAAATTACGAAAAGTAGTACGAAGTGAAAAAGCTTCTAAACAAGAAGTTCTCATTAGGAAACTCAATAGCGTAATAAAAGGATGGACAAATTTTTACTCAACTGTATGTAGTAAAGATTCATTTGAGACACAAGACCATCTGTTATTCTCCTGTTTAGTAAAGTGGGCAAAAAGGAGACATCCAAGAATAAAGTCTTGGAAGAAAGTCAAAAACAAATACTGGAAAACGTCAGAAACCGAAAATTGGATTTTCACTCACAAAGGAATTGAGGAAAGACTCAAAAGACACAATCAAACGCCCATAAAAAGGCATACATTGGTCAGAGGAAATGCCTCCCCTTATGATGGAAACCACGTCTATTGGAGTACCAGAATGGGCAAAAGCCCTATATTACACCCCAGAAAAAGTGCGTTATTAAAACGTCAAAAAGGGAAATGTAACTGGTGCGGATTACACTTTAAGCAAGAAGATGTAATACAGGAAGACCACATTGTAGCAAAAAGTAAAAACGGTAATAACCGTTTCGACAATCTACAACTCCTACACATCCAATGTCACCAAAAGAAAAACGCTAAGGACTATCGTGACTGGTATGAATGTCAACCACCCTCAAACTGAGGAGCCGTGTGCGCTGAAAGGTGCAAGCACGGTTTTGAAGCCGAGTCATAAAGGCGACTTTATGGCTTAGGGCAATATATTCAACCATCAAAAGAAGAAATACTCAAAGATTTAAAACAGGATCTTAGTGCAGACTTAATTGTACCCGTTTTCTTTGGTATTGCTGAACAACACTACGGCGTACGCCCCTTACTCGATGCTTTAGTCAAAGAAACCCCTGCACCCAATATTACAGGAGAACGTCGGGGACTTGAAAACAAAACTGAAGGCGAAACCCTTGTACAAGTCTTAAAAACCTACTTTACCCCCCAAGGTGGTCAACTTTCCCTAGTCAGAGTATGGCAAGGGGAAGTCAAAGAAGGAATGTTACTTAATGGGGTTCGCGCCGGTGGGGTTTATCGCCTCATGGGAGAAAAACAAATTTCTATCCCCAGTCAAACTGCATCATTAGGGGAAATTGTTGCGATCGCCCGTTTAGAGGGTATCAAGACAGGGGATACGTTATCCAGTAAAGAGAAACCCAGTGAACTTTTACCTAAAGCAGATACTTTAGAACCGGTGTATGCGTTAGCTGTTACTCCCGAAAAACGCAAAGATGAAGTGAAACTCAGTTCTGCTTTTGCTAAACTCATCGAAGAAGATCCCTCCTTGCATTGGGAACAACACGGAGATACGAAAGAGGTTATTCTGTGGGGACAAGGTGAAATACATTTGCAGGTTGCTTTAGATCGGTTGCGTCGCAAGTATAACTTACCCATGACCACCCATTTGCCTCAAGTCCCCTATAAAGAAACCATCCGTAACGCCAATAAAGTGCATGGACGTTATAAACATCAAACTGGCGGTCATGGGGCATTTGGAGACGTTCACCTAGACATCAAACCATTACCCAGAGGCGAAGGCTTTCACTTCCATCAAACCATCGTCGGGGGTGTGGTTCCCAAACAGTACATCCCTGGGGTAGAAATGGGGGTCAAAGAATATTTAGATCATGGTCCGTTGGGTTTCCCTGTGGTGGATGTAGATGTGACCTTAACCGACGGTTCCTATCATTCGGTAGATAGTTCTGAACAAGCGTTTAAACAAGCTGCACGCATTGCAATGAGTGAGGGAATGCCATCATGTCATCCTGTGCTGTTAGAGCCTATTTTATCCGTTAAGGTATCAGTGCCGGCGGAGTGTACTGCAAAAGTGTTGCAGTTGGTGAGTGGAAGACGGGGACAAATTCTCGGTTATGAAAGCTTAACCCAGTGGAAAGGATGGGATCAAGTCACTGCATATTTACCCCAAGCAGAGATGCACAACTTTATTATTGAACTGCGATCGCTGACCATGGGTGTGGGTACGTTTACTTGGACTTATGACCATTTACAAGAGGTTCCAGATAAGGTGACAAATAGAGTGTTAACTAACAATGGTAACGGGAAAAATTAACCTTTTTTTCTGATTGATTTATGTTGTTTTTAAAGATTAGGGTAGATTAATGTCTGCCCTTTTTTGTATTATTATTAATAATAGTCAGTGTAATTGAGACAATATTAAGTAACCAAAGATGTGAGAAGAAGATTTAGAAACCTTGAAGCTCGAATGAGGGAATTAGAAAATCACGGTTAATATTTCTATTTATTTTATTATGACTATATTTTTGATTTTCAATAGTTCATTCTTACTAAAAAAAGATTATAATGAATCTATGTACACTAAAATTTTGAATTAGGAGAAATTGATTTATGTCAATTAGCAGTATACAAAATAGTATTGAGCGAACTCAGCGTGATATACAAAATCTAAACAACAAGCTGACTGATGAGACAAAAAAGGAAGCTGACAGGAGCGATAAAATCTTTCGTGCAAAACAGACAATTTCCCGTTCTAAAAGTAATTCAACAATTCAAAGTAAAAGTAGAGAGATTCAACGATACGAAGGTGAAGTCAGTCAAATTCATAAAAAAAAAGCTGAACTAACTAAGCAAATAGGAAACAAAACAAAACAACTATATTCATATCACAATCAACTGAATAAAGTACAAAATCGAGAACAAAAGAAACACTTAGAATTCTTGAGAAGGGAGTAACGTGAAGCACAGTATGAACAAGCATCTACTTTGGACAAAATATTTGATAGTCAAGATAACGGAGAATCTTTATCGTCAGTAGTTGAAAATGATGTTTTTAATTCTCCCACAAGCGAAGATACAGAATCTTTAGTTACCCCCTTTGTTGAAGAATTAATTAAAATTAGCGTGAATATTATGTATGCTGAACTTAAGCTTACGATTGAAGATTTTAAAAAACAGGTGAATTCTAATGCTCGTGCAATTGAAGCATTAACTAATAATTTTACAGAGTTTCAACAAATTCAAGAAAATCAGTCCAATCAAGTAATGACGATCATCAGAGAACTGCAGGAGAGACAGATTCAACTACAAGATACACAAGAACGTGAAAGAGAAACTCTTGAGACAATAACAAAGGAAATGACCCGATTTATTATAAAATTTAATACAAATAAAAATCGGATAGAACAATTAACTGGTTATAGTCTTTCTAATGAATCAGATCATCTCGACATACAACAAAGATTGATGAACCTTGAAGCTCGAATAAATGAATTAGAAAATCAAAGTTAATACTTTTGTATGTGATCGCTATATTTATACTTTATTTTTCTAATGCGATCGCTGATCTTGTAGGGTGCGTTAATGAAATGTAACGAACCATCTCAAATTATGATTCTTATTTAGCTAAAATAACAGATAACAGACTATATATTACACCATAAATCATGACTGAACTTCTCGAAAAAGTCATCACAGAACTTAAAAAACTTCCCCCCGATCAACAAGATGCGATCGCTTCTCGTTGGATGGAGGAACTAAAAGACGAACAGCAATGGACAGAAAAGTTTGAATCAACCACTGATGAACAATGGGATCAAATGGCTGATATGGTTCGACAAGAAATAAGCAATGGTGAAACAACACCATTAGATAACGTTTTTCGAGTTAACTCATGAAATCGAGTGTAACAAAAACATTTCGTAAGCAACTTAACCAACTTTCCGAAAGTGTACAAACGCAGGCCGAAAAAGCAGACAAACTTTGGGAGAAAGATCCCTATCATAACAGTTTACAATTCAAACGAGTCAGTCAACGTCAACCTATTTATTCAGTGCGGATAAGTTTAAATTATCGTGTTCTGGGATTATTAAACGATGATCATATTTACTGGTTTTGGATCGGGACACACGATGAGTATGATGAGTTACTTAAAAGATTGTGAGTGCCGATCTTGTAGGTTGGTTTAAGGAACGAAACCAAACAAATATCTAACAATGAGCGATCGCGTTATAATCAAAACAACTCGACGAAAATAATTGTGATCTAAAGTGATGACAGACTTATTAACAGAAGCATTTAAAAAAGCTCAGAATTTACCCGAAGATATCCAAAATGAACTGGCTAAACAATTAATCGAAGATATTGAAAACGAATATCAATGGCAAGAAAGTCTAGAACAACCCCAAAGTTCTTTTTTAGATGAATTAGCGAAAAAAGCCTTAAATGAATCATCACAAGGAAAAACCAAGAAAATAGGGTTTGATGAAATATGAAGTCAGAATTAACAAATGACTTCTTAAAATGTTTTGCTAAACTACCCGAAACAGTTAAACAAACAGCACGAAAAAACTATAAACTATGGAAAGACAACACAACACATCCTAGTTTAGAGTTCAAGAGACTTAACACTAGAGAAAGTGTATATTCTGTAAGAGTAGGAATCGGTTGGCGTGCTGTAGGAGTCATGAAAACATCGGATACAATTGTTTGGTTTTGGATAGGAAAGCATAGCGAATATGATAAATTACTGAAAAAATTATAGACTGCGATCACTCTCAACTTTTCATAAGATAGTACGATAAATGAATGAACAAAAAACAGCGTAAAATTTATGATGCTATCTTTGCAGAACCCATTAGACGTAATATTGTTTGGGATGATGTAGTAACATTAATTAAAGCCATAGGAGGAACATTCACTCAAGGAGATGGTTCAAGAGTTAGATTTGATTTTAATAATATTTCTCTCAATATTCATTCTCCTCATCCTCAAAAAGAATTAAAAAGATAGCAAATTAAAGCAATTCGTGAATTTTTAATTAAAGCAGGAATTAACCCATGAAATATAAAGGATATGAAGCAGTCATTGAATATGATGAAGAAGATCAGTTATTTTTTGGTCGGGTAATTAACATAGAAGATATAATCGTTTTTGATGGTCTTTCTGTAGATGAATTAAAACAAGCTTTTCAAACCGTGATTGATCAATATTTAGCTGATTGTCAGGCTTTAAATAAATACCCCGAAACACCTCTTTCTAAATTAGAATCCTCAATGTAGGAAATTAATCATGTATAAAGACCCTATTGTAGAAGAAATTCATAAGTATAGAGAAGAATATGCCAAATCCTTCAATTATGATTTAAAGGCAATATTTGAAGATTTACGAAAAAAGCAAATTTGCAGTGGACGAAAATTTGTTACATTACCTATCAAGAAAGTGTCTAATAAATCATTAAAAACTTAAGCTATAGCTGTAAGGTATGTGGCCATCTCAACAATATAAATCACAGGGTAGATACTATGAACAAAAAATCTAATGCAGTCGACCCCATTCCTGAAGAATTTTCTAGTTATGAAGCAGCAGCAGAATTCTGGGATACTCATGATACAATTGACTATTTAGATGACTTTGAAACTGTCACATTAGAAGCAGAGTTACAACAGCGACATTTTGCAGTTGAAATTGATGAAGATATTATGAAAGTTTTATTTCAACAAGCTCAAAAAAAAGGGGTTGCTATTAGTCAATTAGTCAATGATGTATTGAGAGAAAAATTATAAGAAGCAGCTTGACTTGAAAAAAGCAAAAAATTACGGCGATCGCTCACTATGGGTGTGGGTACGTTTAAACACCTTTTTTTCACTTCTAAAATTTGAATTATTATATCAACTAGGACACTGTTTCAGATACTGTACCCTTCGAGCTATAGGTGATTTAGACTTAAGTATTGATGAAGTGTTTTCTAAATACTATGATGAGGAAAAAAGGCTACTTGATCTTATCGAGATATGCCAAATATAGTATAGTCGCTTGTTTGATGGCGATCGCGTTATAATTATAGTGCGATCGCTAAATTAATAATGATCTATCATGACAGAGAACCTCTGAGCTATTGAGATCATGAAGTATCGCGCGATCGCCACCGACTACGATGGAACCCTGGCGACTAATTGAACCGTTGACACAGAAACACGACAATCTTTAAAGCGTTACCGAGAGGCAGGGGGGCGATTATTACTGGTAACAGGACGAGAATTATCTGAGTTAAAAGAAGTATTTAGTGATCTAGGTCTATTTGATGGGGTTATTGCTGAAAATGGAGCCGTTTTCTATCAACCTGGCCTTGAACAACTACAACTGTTAGCAACACCCTTACCGAATGAATTTGTTTCATCTCTAATGACTCAAAATGTGAGTCCTATCAGTCAAGGTCAAGTATTAGTCGCCACTTGGCAACCTTACTTTGATGTTGTCAAGCAAACCATCAAAAAAATGGGCTTAGAAGCTGAAATTATCTTAAATAAGCGAGCAATAATGATACTGCCAAAAGGGGTTAATAAAAAGACTGGCCTTGAAGTTGCATTGACTCAATTTCAACTTTCCCCTGAGCTAGTCGCAGGTATTGGAGATGCTGAAAATGACCGTGATCTTTTACTTTATTGTGGTTTAGGGGTAGCCGTGGCAAATGCGTTATCTGATTTAAAAGCGATGGCTGATTGGCAAACTCAAGCACCTAGAGGACAAGGGGTTCAAGAGTTAATCGAGTGGTGTTTACAATGTTAAAATATCCCCCCAACTATTCAAGTTGGGGTAAATAAATCAAATTTTAGACTACTTCACAATTTGTACCGGCATGACTAAATAAGTCATTTGTAAACCTCCCAAAGGATTAAAAATAACCGGTTGATTTCCTTCATTTAACTGCATTTTAATTTCTTTGGTTGGTAGTGCTTTTAAACCATCCATTAAATATTTAACATTAAAAGCAATTTCGCCACTTTCTCCTGTTACTTCTGCCGGCATCGATTCTTTAGCACTTCCTAAATCTTGGGTTTCAACGGATAAGGAAACTTGCCCCTCTTCATGGTTAAACGTACACTTAACTAAATTGTTTTTTTGATCCGCTAAAACGGCTACCCTTTCTAAACTACTTAATAACCTTTTTCTTTCTAAACTAATGGTGCGAGTAAACTCTTTTGGGATTAACATTTGATAATTAGGATAAGCCCCGTCTAACTTACGAACCGTTAACCGTTGATGGCCTAATTGGAACACCACTTGAGCCTCATCGACTTGTAAAGCGATCGCATCAGATTCATTACGGTTCCCGATCATCCGTTCTAATTCCCGTAAAGCTCGTGCTGGAATCGTTACCGCAAACCCTTCTAAATTGGGCATTTCACTGCTTGTCTCATCCTCATTATCCTCATCGGTTTGTGGGGGTAAAGTGGTTTCTACCACCGATAAACGATGGCCATCAGTGGCCGCGAATTCTAAACTATCGGGAGTCCCTGTTAAATGAACCCCTGTCAATATTTGTTTTGTTTCGTCGCTACTGGCTGCAAATAAAGCTCCCTTTAAGCCTTCGGTTAACATAACGATGGGTAATTGTAGTGACTCTCCCTCTTCTACCGTGGGTAACGGGGGAAACTCCTCTGCATCCATAGCCCTAACCTGAAACTGTCCCGATGCACATTTTAAGGCGACAATGTGGCTATCATTGTTTTCTGTTTCTTCGCTCATCAGGGTAATTTCCCCTTCTGGAAGTCGTGATACGATATCATTAAGTAGTTTAGCCGGTAAGGTAATTTGGCCATCTTCGCTGACATCTGCACTAAAACTGGTTTCAATGCCTAAACTGAGGTCGAATGCAGTTAAGCTAACTCGGTTTTTCTGACTATCGGCCACCATTAACACATTGGCTAAGATAGGATGGGTAGGGCGAGAAGGAACAGCCCGACTGACTAAAGATAAATTACTATTAAGATCACTTTGACTACAAACGAATTTCATAGAGAGTTGGAAAGCTGATAAACGTAGATCAATTGTATTTTGACTTAATTTTGATCCTTTGTTACTTAAATTTTTCTTCTGTTTATGAATAACGCTGTGGAAAAACTGTGGAAAAACTTCTAGGATTTTTTATAGATACTCACGTTCTAGATAAGAAATTCTTTCTTTATGATCAGAAGTTAGGATAAAGAATTTAACACTTAAGACAATCTAAGATAAGTAAATCAAAGATTAAAAGATTCTGTAAGAATAATTAACCTTACAAGTCAATTATTTACTTTAATCTTGACTATTCTGACTTCTGACTTCTGACTTTTGACTCTTTAACACTGTCATCAGCTAATTTGATTAAACTCAGATTACAGTCTATGAAGATCATCCTCTTAAAAACCCTTAAATATCTTAATTTTTACAAGATATTGCTAAATTTCGCGTTTTTATAGAATTTTAAGTTTTTCCACAGAATAAATAGTATTTTCCTTCTATAAGTTAACGAAAAATAAGAGGTAGTGTTATAGTGTGCTTGTTTTCTGGCACGATATTCCGATAGTATGAGTGAAATATTTACAAAAAAAGTTTGGTTTTCTAACGTTAAAAATGATTTATTAGCCGGGGCTGTGGTAGCTTTAGCCCTTATTCCAGAAGCGATCGCCTTCTCCATTATTGCTGGAGTTGATCCCAAAGTAGGATTATACGCCTCCTTTTGCATTGCCATTATTACGGCTATTATTGGAGGTCGTCCTGGGATGATTTCGGCTGCCACAGGAGCAATGGCTTTACTGATGACCACTTTAGTCAGAAATCACCCCGAAAACGGTTTACAATACCTTTTTGCTACGACTGTCCTCACAGGAATTTTACAATTGATTTGGGGTTGGATCAAACTGGGAAACCAGATGCGTTTCGTTCCGAAAGCTGTGATGATCGGCTTTGTTAACGCTTTAGCTATTCTAATTTTCCAAGCACAACTCCCTCAATTTGAAGAAGCTTCTTTCTTGGTTTATGGGATGGTTGCGGTAGGATTAGCCATTATTTACGGTTTACCGAGATTAACAACCCTAGTTCCTTCTCCGTTGGTCGCTATTGTCATTATTACGGCTGCTTCTTGGGTCGGAGGATGGGAAGTCCATACCGTGGGGGATGAAGGCTCTTTACCCACCAGTTTACCCATTTTTGGCATTCCTCAAGTACCGTTTAATTTTGAAACCTTAGAGATTATTTTGCCTTATGCTTTAGCTTTGTCTTTGGTAGGCTTATTAGAATCGTTTTTAACCGCTAATGTCATTGATGATTTAACAGATACTTCCAGTAACAAAAATCAAGAAGCTTTGGCACAAGGAACGGCTAACATTGTTACGGGATTTTTTGGAGGAATGGCCGGATGTGCCATGATTGGTCAATCTGTGATTAATATTCGTTCTGGGGGACGCGCCAGACTGTCTACTTTGAGTGCTGGCATTTTCCTATTTATTTTTATTATTGTCTTTGGAAAATGGGTTGAACAAATTCCGATGGCTGCTTTAGTCGCAGTGATGATTATGGTTTCTATTAGTACCTTTAGTTGGAGTTCTATTATTAATATTCGCAAAGTGCCTAAAAATGAAACTGCAGTGATGCTCACCACTGTATTGATTACTGTTTTAACTCATAATTTAGCCATTGGAGTCTTAATTGGAGTAGCCATGAGTGCCATTTTCTTTAGTCGAAAAATTGCTAACCTTATTCATGTGGATTCTTATTTAAAAGAAGGAGGCAAAGAACGGATTTATAGTGTTAATGGTCAGGTATTTTTTGTATCTGTAGATAGCTTTTTAAGTGCTTTTGATTTCCGTGAAAAATTAGAAAAAGTTGTTGTCGATTTAAGCCATGCTCATTTATGGGATCATTCTGCAGTTGATGCCGTGGATAAAGTGGTATTACGTTATCGTAAACGAGGAGTAGAAGTAGACTTAATTGGTGTAAATGAAGCCAGTGCAACCCTTTTAGAAAGATTAGCAATTCATGATGATCCTGATGCTTTAGATAAAATGGGCAGTCATTGAAATTTATTTGTAGAGGTATTTGCCTCTACAAATAAACTTAAGCGCTATACTGCCATTGTTCAGTTTTTTGCTTAATTTTTTCTAATTGATAAGCTAATAATTTTTGGATTTCACCATAATTTTTCAACTCAGTTAGATAAGGTTGTTTTTTCAATAATTGACTATGTTGTTCTAGTGTTTCAAGTCTGTGAGTGATTTGGGTAATTATTTTATTAGCTAAAGCTAGTTTTTCTGATAATTGTTGTTGATTACCAGAAATTATTATTGGTGCCTCTAATAGGGTAATCACTTTTTTAATTTCTGTTAGACATAAGGAAATTTCTTCTTGATAATCGTTAAAAATGGCATCCATTGTTTTATTTTGCTCAGATGATAAATTGTTCATAAAATTTAATCCTAACTATACAACTCCTACAAAATAATTGGATTTGATATTAACACCGCTTTCCTAAAGAGTAGAAAATGTTTAGATAGTTTTAAGAATTTCTGATTAAGTTATTACTCAAATAAAATAAGATACGTTTTTTTATTTTATTTACTATCATTCGTCAATAAATTTACACAAAACTTTATGATTTGAATAAATACAGCACTTTGCGAGTTATGAAAGGACACTTTAGAATAACTCTCTGGAGTAGATGATTTGCGATCGCCATTCTACTGATCCTTAAATAAGTTAAAATAAAAATCCTGCTCGATTTGTATATTGTACTGCTTAGATTTTTCTGATGAATGATTTTCTACTGACCTTATTTTTGTTATTAGTAGCCTTCAGTCTTTATTCACTCTTAGTTCAACGAAAAAAATCTCAGCAAACTTCTCTAAAAATTAAGGCTTCTGAGTCATCTTACCAATCTTTTTCTTCTTCAACTCCGATATCTAGATCATCAGAATTATTTAGTGAAATCAACACTAAGACGCAATTTCAACCGTCTCAGCCCTCTAACCCCTATTCGTCTTCCTCATTACCTCCTACTTCAACCATTAGCTACCAAAGCAATAATCAGTCTTTAGCGCAAAATATCAAAAATTGGGGGGACTCTAATTCTTCAAGTAACATTCCCCCTATTCTTAATTATTTAACCCATTCTGATCCGTCAATTCGGGTTACTGTTGCTAAAGCTTTAGGCAACTTAGTGAGTGTAAAAAACATTAGGGTTCAGATGCGTCAAGCTATTCTTGCTTTAGGACGTTTAAGCCGTGATCCAGTGCTTTCCGTTCGTTTAGCTGCAGTTGAAGGGTTAAGCAAGGTTAAATCTCCTGTGGTCATTCCTTTTCTCAAAGTAGCTCAGAAGGACGATAATAGCCAGGTTGTTAAAAATGCTAGTGCTGCTTTAAATAATTTTAAAGGCTATTCTGTAGCTTCTAAGAAAAAAGTTACGAAAAAACCTAAAAATGTGGTTAAACAACTATCTTCAACTTAAAAATAAAATAAAAAATTAACGTGAAAATTGTGGACATAGGACTTTTTGGGATTTGCCTACCTACTTAGACCAAATCCGCTCTAGATAATATAGTATATAGAAAAAAGGTTAACAAATTTTACTTTTTGTTAACCTTTAATAATTAAAAATTAATGACGTGAGTTGTGAATGAATCTTTTATCCTAAAGGATGGAAAAGAAGATCAGGATAGAAACGATTGAACTCAATTAAAATCCCTGCAGTTACCGTTAACAAGGCCATAATTAAAACAGGGGCAGTTGATAAAAACTTTGTCAAACCTTCCATGAATTAGTTCTCCAAACAATTAATGATCAATGAAAAAAGTGCAAATCGTGTTTAATTAACGAGGGGATACGGGGATTTCTCCATCTTTGGCGGTTAATTTGCCAGAGGTGAGTTCGCCGACGGCCGCTAAAGGCCAAGCAAAGCCGGTTAACATTTTACTGATAGCTAGAGGAACATTGATAACAACCTCTTGCATTTCAGCGTTTTTGTCATTGCGGATAGCGATTAAATAAGCCCGACCAACCCAACCGATCCAACCGGCAATATAAAGGAATAGAATACCAGGAATGGTAAAGTCGCCTACATGAGACAAATTACCATCTGCAATGAGATGAGGGTAGCCTTCCGGACCACATAATGCTTCTGCATAACGTTCAGCCCGTTTTTGACCGGACTGAGGATCATTGGTGGTATTGCGGAAATTCTTGGATTTTTGCTGGTAAGCAGGGTTTTCGCTACAAGGGGTTAAGTTATCGTAAAACGCCGAAGCGGTGGGGGCAAAACTAAACCACAGGGTTGCAACGAGAATTAAAGCGAACAATCGTTTCATAAGAGTTGTTTCCTTTTGTTACAAAAGACTAACGTTTGTTGTACACAAGATAGGAAAAATCACTGGTACATCGAAGATATCTTACTCTGACGACAAAGCCTGAGTAAAGATTGTCTTCCACTCGTCATTTTATGTTGACTTAATGGTTGACTTCATCATAATAAGCCCCGTGACTCCCTAGGCTAAGGGTTATGTTACAAATTGTTATCGGAGTGAGGTGGTTATGAGATTTTTTTGTTCAATAGCTTAAATTTTGGCAGCTGATACCATACTGTCCATAACAATTTTAATGTCCGTAGCACTTTTTGAGCGATCGCTAGTTGAATGAGGAGGGTTTGATAATATTGTCGTAGTTGCACTGTTCCTTGTTGTCCCCTTAAAATTAGATCGCGGGTCAGAGCAAACAATTCACCAACTTGTTGTTCAATATTCGTTAATTGATCAGTGATTTGTTGTAGAGAACCATATAATTGCCATAGTTTTACTACTAGATAACAATTAATACAGGTAATCACTAGGTTAAATATAATAACAAATAATAGCATTCAATGTTATAATAATGGATTGTAAGAAAACCTGGGGAATTAGCTCAGTTGGTAGAGTGCTGCGATCGCACCGCAGAGGTCAGGGGTTCGAGTCTCCTATTCTCCATCATAATTGATAACCATAGTTCAAACTAATAAGGTGCATTAAAGAAATATAATGCACCTATATAAATAACTTAAAGCCTAATTATCCCCAAAGTTGGCGAATATCATCGGGTAAATATTGAGCAATTTCTCTAGATTTCTGCTGAGGTAATTCGTCTTTGAGTGCTGAAAAGACAGCCTTGGTTACCTTTTTGGCTTCTACTCCTTCAGGAAGTGCAGCCTCTTGATCAAGTCTCAGGAAGAAGGTATTTGAGCCGATAGGTAGCTGTCTAAAAGGACTCACACGACTAAAAAACGCTACCATGACATTAGGATCATTCCATAAGTCAGCTATCTCCATATCCGCTTTTGGTGCTTCTTGATGGAGTTGTTGCTCGATTTGCTCGATTTGATCAGAGGGAATTAAATCCCGCATAATACGAAAAACAACTTTAGTGGCAGCTTGAGCATCATTGTCGTTTTCAAGTCCACTTTGCTCGATAACCTTTGCGAGAAATGTTTTTTGTTGTTCTTGTGTTTGTTCTGCCATAAATAATTTGAAATTCTGATGAAGTCGTTAAAACGTTAATTTTTTCGTTATTTTCAGCCTAGAAATAAACTGGTTTAACTCCCATCTCTCATAAGAGAGAAACATAAGAATTTTATTATGTGGACATATAATAACAACAAGAATTTATTTTGTTTACAACAAAAGAATCTTCCATAATCCAATAGCTAAAATCAAAGTAAATAAATGTTGGATAATTAAATAGTAAAAAGGTAATTTAGCAATTTTTTGAGTCAAAATGATTGATAAAATTACGCCTAAAATTAAAAGAATTTCTTGCAAAAAGGCAATAACAGCAGGATGGGCAACCATAATAGGAAGTCCTTGTCCTGAGAAGCCAAAGGTCGCTAAAGTAATGGGCAAAATTTGCCCTGCTTCTCCTAAACCAAGGGGCAAGTAATAAGCCAAATTTCCTGCCAAAACTAAGGGTAAATAGCCGTAAGCTAATTCCTTAAAGGGGCGAATTTTAACCCTTGATTGAAACGCTCCCCATAACCGCATGATTTGATGAAAAACGAGAGGAAATATAGCAGGCAAACCTAATGTTAGAATAGCTAGTCCTGAATGTATCCAAAATTGGTTTAAATCCCAAGAAAAACCTAACTGAGCTTGTACTTGGGGCAAACGATGTAAAAACACTGCATCTAATAATAAAAACAGTAAAGCCACTTCATAATTTCGAGGAACATGAGTCGTCCATAACTCAATGCCAGGGGGTCGTAAATTAAACTCTACAGAACGATGGGGGCAGGCTTTTAAACAGGTCATACATAAAACGCAATCTCGATTATCTTCAAGTTGGGCAGGATGGGAATAAAGAGGGCAACCATTGGTTTCTAATCCTTCCCCTTTTTGAGGGCCTCCTTTATAACATTGGTAGGTCGTACATTCTGCTGAGCAAGTTCCCTGTTGCCCTCGCAACTCTGTCATTGAGAGTTTAGCAAACATTCCATTCATGCCACCAATAGGACATAAATAACGACACCAAAAGCGACGTTCAAAAATCGTTGAACAAATCATTGCTCCGGCAGTGATTAATAATAATAAACAAGAAGATAGATAAGCCGTATTTTTTAAATCCCAGAGTTCTTCCCACAACAAAATTAAGGCGAATAAACCCCATAAAAACCATCCCCCCCAAGTTTCAGCCTCTTTGCGCGGCCATTTTTTCAGTTTTCTAGGAAATAACCACAAGGAAACTTTTTGAGTGAGTTCCCCGTAAATCATAAAAGGACAAACAGCACACCATAATCTACCCACAAAAAGAAATCCTAGCAAAACCAGTGGCCACCACCAAGCCCAAAAGAGATTTAAGGCAAAATTTTCACTTCTTGTTTGAGGCCCAATCCAGAGAATAATATTAATGACAGCAAAGGCTATTAAAGTAAAACCATAATTAAGTTTATCAGGATACCATTGAGAACGAAAAAACTGACGCAAACGAGGATATCCTTTGAGAAGATTAAAGCGAAATTGCTGTTTTTTACTTTGTGACGGCCAAATAATTTCTTCGGTGATTTCTTGATAACCTTTCAACTGTACAAGGGCGCGTTCAATAAGATTTTCGAGTTCTTGTAAATTGTTGGGAAAATCGTAGGCTTGAAGTTTTCTAGTAGCTTCAGAAGTAATCGTTACTTTGTCTACCCCCCTTTTACGACACATTAAACTAATGTAATAAGTCACTAAATCGTCAATATCTGTTTTCCGAACTCGCAACGGGGGAACTTTAATAATATTCTTGATCAACTCATCAATGTTAGAGAGCTTTTTTTCAGAAATAACAATAATTCTACAGTGACTCGTTTTGTTACTTAGAGGAGATTCTCCTTGACGGCTTATGGGATAATAAGTGCCATCTTTTAATAATTGAGCAATAGGTTTGAATAACTCAGGGGAAAGTTCTTGAAGATTATTGAGTATCAGAGTTCCTTTCCCTAACGCTTCAAGTAAGCTCAATTTGCCCCCAACTCGTCCAAATAATTCAGCCCCACTGGCTTGTAATTGAGAACAATTAACTTGAATGATAGGTTCTCGACGAAAAGGGGAACTAAAATGGAGCAGGGCAGCTAAATTGTCTTTTTGTAACCCAGGTTCTCCAAAAATCAATACAGGTTGACGATTATCGGAGAAGTTTTTGATCTGCGATCGCAATTTAACAGCGTAGCGACTTTTGCCAATCACTCCCCGTTTTACTTTTGTTACTAAATAAGGGCGGAGAATGGTCTGTCTTTCCTGTTGAAAACTCAACTCAGAAGAGAGTTCTTTTAGTTCTAAAGCCAGTTGTTGGGAAAAAGCTTGAGTGATTTCGGGATATTGTTTGAGTAATGACTTAAATTGTTGAGCATCTATCCCCCATAACTCACACTCATTTAACGTCACTAATGTTTTTGAAACGGGTTGCTCTAGAATTAATGCTCTTAAATTGATTAATGTTCCTGTCAGTAAACTAGCCTCTGGAATTCCTTGACTTTGAATTTGTCCAGATTTGAGAATATAAAGTTTTTCAGGGGTACTTCCACCTCTGACTAAGGTTTGTTTACCTTCAACCCTTATTAACTTCATCGAAAGTGCGATCGCCTCAAGCACCTCAGAACTTAATACATTTAAGGGAGTATTGTCTCTTAGCCAGGTGATTAAATCAGAAGTAGCCATTGCCAATTTTTCTTAATTTTAATTTCATTTTAGAGCTTTTTAGTTGTTAAAAATATCGGGCTATCCTGTGCATAGTCGAAGTTGCCCTAAGTTTTCAGAAAGAAAAACGACTGCTACAAGGGGAAAATGTTATGGTTGAGTGCTTTTTTAGATTAGGATCGTTATATAGCAATCAGGAATGAGATGTGAGAGAATAAAAAAGAAGTAAATCTAGACTAAAATGAAAGAATTAGATACCTTTATCTCCTCCAATCCTGATCCAAGAGAGTTAAAACGAGCGATTGCCGTTAGGATGACATTAAGGGGACACCCACATCGGGAAATCATGAAGATTTTACGAGTTTCTTCAGGTTTTATTAGTAAATGGAAACAAGCATTTGTGATCAATGGAATTGAGGGAATAAAGCTTGGTTATCAAGGCTCATTTGCTTATCTAAATTCAGAAGAAAAAACACAAGTTATCTCTTGGCTAAAAGAGAAGAATACTTGGAATCTCAATGAACTAGAATATTACATAGCTGAACAATTCAATGTAACATTTTCTGCCAAGTCTAGTTACTACGATTTGTTTCATGAAGCGGGAATATCATGGAAAAAGTCTCAAAAAACGAACCCAAGGAAAGATCCAGAACCAGTAGCTAGAAAAAAGCGGTGCGACCCCGCTGCGGTTTCCGCAGCTAGGGAAGGCGCACCAAGAAAAAAGAAATTGAACAGTTTTTAGAAATCAATAGAAAAAAGATTGAATCAGAGGAATTACTTGTCTTTTTTTTGGATGAATGTCATTTAGTTTGGGGAGATATTTGTGGATATGTTTGGGGGAAAACTGAGATGAGGATTGAGATACCCATCAAAAATGAGAAACAAAAACAAACTTATTATGGAGCGATGAACTATTGAACTGGAAAAGTAATTACTAAAGAATACTTACAAGGAAATACTATCAAATTTGTCTCAGAATTAATTAAAGAAAACAAAAACAAAAAACTTGTTCTCATTTGGGATGGAGCTACTTATCACCGCAGTCAAGAATGGAGAGAGTATTTAGACAAGATTAATCAAGGAAACAGTGAAGAGGAATGGTTAATAAGATGTATTCGTTTGGCTCCTCATGCTCCTGAACAAAATCCCATTGAAGATGTTTGGCTACAAGGGAAAGAAATGGTGAGAAAATATTGGAATCTCTGCCCTAATTTTAAGAGAGTAAAATGGTTATTTTCTTGGACAATTAATCAAGGAATATTTCATTACGTTTTAACCAAGCTTGAATGGCAGGAAATTTTGTTAAATTAAATCCTCCTTCTTCAGCGACATGAGTGTAAGCATAAAGTGCAATATCAGCAATCGTATAGGTTTTCCCTACGAAAAAATCTTGCTTTTTAAGATGGTTTTCCATTACATTAAGTGCAGCATAGCCTAAAACTTGTTTTTGTTCTAAAGCTTGTTTATATTCTCTTTCTTTTCCTAAAATTGATATCCAATAGCGAGACGTTGCAATATTCGGTTCATGACTATATTGTTCAAAAAAAAGCCATTGCATTACTTGTGCTTGCTCAAAATGATTATCAGGAAAATAGCTAGTATTTTGACTTAAATAAAATAAAATAGCGTTAGACTCAGCTAAATATTGATGAGGAGAAATTTCTAATACTGGAATTTTTCCATTAGGATTTTTAGCTAAAAATTCTGGTGTTCTACTTTCGTTGTTCAAAATATTAACTTCAATTCGAGTAAAAGGGATTTGTAATTGAGTTAATAACAATCTCACTTTATAACTATTGCCTGATGGTAAAAAATCATATAATTTATACATTGTTTAATTAATGTAGAACGTTTTATCATGAACATTCGCATCGGTAACGGTTATGATATTCATCGTTTAGTCCCCGATCGCCCGTTAATTTTGGGTGGTGTCAAAATTCCTCATCACTTAGGGTTATTAGGACACAGCGATGCTGACGCGCTTACCCATGCCATTATGGATGCTATGTTAGGAGCATTAAGTTTAGGAGATATTGGTCACTATTTTCCACCTTCTGATCCTAAATGGTCAGGGGCTAACAGTTTATTATTATTACAACAAGTAGATGAGTTAATACAAGCAAAGGGTTGGCAAGTCGGTAATATCGATTCTGTGATTATTGCTGAACAACCAAAAATGAAACCCTACCTAGGGACTATGCAGGAAAAACTTGCCAACACTTTAAAGATCGATAATGATCAAGTAGGCATAAAAGCAACCACTAATGAAAAGTTGGGGCCAGTGGGGCGACAAGAGGGTATTGCTGTCTATACAGTAGTTTTGTTGGTCAAGTCGTAAAATGTTTATTTAATAATTGTTCTACTTCACGGGGTTGTACTTGGCAGTAACGAGCTTTATGAGGCATAATAACCACGTTGGGACCTTTCTTACACTGTTTTAAACATCCCGTTAACTTTACCTTAACGCGATCGCTTAATCCTTGTTGCTCTAATTTTTGTTCTAACTGTTGACAGACACTTTCCCCCCCTCGTTTCCAACAACTCGATTTTTGACAAACTAAAATTTTGCCAGTATCGGATGACTCGGTTTCTGATATAATAACGGCGCAAGGTTTGTCAGGATGTGGTAACAATTTGACCTGACTAGCTTCTAATTCAAAGACACCCTTTTTCTTCTTAAATTCTTGATTTCCTGTCACTTCTAACCAAGTTCCAGGAATCATATTTATATCTATTTCTGAGCGCAATTTTTTGGGAATTTTTAGCCAATATTCCTTTTCTTCTACTTTCATTCGTAGATATTTAATCTTGTCACCTTTTTTAATGATAAAACTTTCTAATTGACCCACCAGACGGAACTGAGATACTGTAGTAGTTTTTGACATAATTTTTTATTTAGAAATTCTTTAACTAATAATTTAACGTTTGTTAAGATTCCAGCAACTTTTGAGCCAGTCGATTAATTCTTGACGGGAAGCTGAATATTGTTTCGTTACACTCCACAGTTGAATCATAGCTGTGGGGCTGGATAAGTTAGCTTGTAGGGGTTTGTGGGTTTCACAAGAGCAGGGAATATCTAATTCCTGAAGCCGATGATAAACGATCCAGCGATCGCACCAATCAACTTCTACAACTTGCCTGGGTTCGAGAGGGAGGTTGGTTAAATTCATGGACTCAAGCAAATGAAGATAATTGTCATTGTTTCTTCACCTAGTGTAACAGACAAATGCAATATATTCTCAATTATTTTTCAAAAAAAATCCTAGCACAACTCAGGCTAGAAGGGACGGGGGAGTTCCCGTAGTTAGGCTAGATAAAAGTTAAATTTTTTTAGATGATTTTGCAGGCTCTTGATAAACTATTGCTAAAATGAGGTATTTTAATGATAGAAGTGTCGTTAAAAAGGGAATTACAGACATGGCAACTGCTCAAGGATTACTCCGTGCTTTTGGTGAAGTAGGAGAAAACCCCGTATTACTCGATAAAAGTGTCACTACTCCTGTTTGCGAAGGATTAAACCTACTTATCGCTAGTTTCCAAGGACTGTTTTTACAGTATGAAAAACATCATTTTGTGGTAGAAGGGTCAGAATTTTACTCTTTACACGAATTTTTCAGTGAAAGCTACGAAGACGTTCGCGGTCATGTTCATGATTTAGCCGAACGCTTAAACGGGTTAGGTGGTATTCCTGTAGCTAGTTTCAGTAAGTTAGCTGAACTGTGCTGCTTTGAACCAGAAGAAGATGGTATGTTTGACTGTCGTAAGATGGTTGAGAATGACTTAGCTGCAGAACAGGCTATTATTAAAGTATTACGTAGCCAAGCTGCTCAAGCGGAAAGCTTAGGAGACAGAGCCACTCGTCATCAACTGGAAGAGATTTTACTCGAAACTGAAGAACGGGCTTATCACTTAGACCATTTCCTAACCCATGATAGCTTAACCGTTGCTTTTGTTGGAAATGGCAACTAAGTTTTTGATAATCTGAATATAACTTAGATTTAGCTAGTGATTGCTGTGAGTCACTAGCTCTTTTATTATGAGTAATAAAGAGGCAATAAATAGATTACCTCTTCAACGATAAAATTTTGTTTTTGACGACAATAGTATGAAATACTTAAATTTTTATTAATTTAATACGTTAATTCTAACAGGGATTCTGCCTGATTTTAACGAGCCAATGGTTCTAAAGGCACTTTGAGATAAATCTAGACTACAACGACAACGATCTACAATGCGGACAACAACACTTTTTCCCGTTTTACGGTTGGTCACTTTAACTTTTGTCCCAAAAGGCAAACTAGGATGAGCAGCCATCATGGCATTATTATTAAAGCGTACTCCTGATGCTGTTTTTTGTCCTTGATAATGAGAAGCATAATAAGTTGCTGTTTGGGCCTGTATGGGCATGGCAGCTAACGCTATCATCAAGATAGATAATGATACTTTCTTCACGGTGTACTATTCCTCACCACACGATATACGTCTAGGCCAATATACCTAGTTATTCTTGTTTTGTCTAGTTGACAAAACAGTACGTTCTATGAGTATTGATCAATAGAGTCAGTATAGAGTTCCATTGGAATATTCAGCAGTGGCCAGTTAAAACCTTTTTAATAAACATAATTTAGTTCAATGTTTAATTATTTGCATCGAGTCGTTAGATTTCCTGTATTTTCTAGTTCATATACTCCCCAAAAAAAGAATACTTTTCCTAACTTCTTTTCATTAGGATTATCATTGTTAGTGATGAGTTTAATCATAGGTTGTAATAATCAATCATCGTCGGTTCCTATTGAATCTTCTGTATTGACAGTAGATACAGTAGAAATGGTGCAGCAAGGGATTGAAAAAAGTCGTCAAGGTAATTATGAAGCTGCTGTCAACGACTTTAATCAAGTCATTGCTCAAAATCCCCAAGATATTAATGCTTATTTTAATCGAGGATTTGCCTATAGTAGTTTAGGCCAATTTGAGCAAGCGTTAGCTGATTTTACCAAAGTCTTGAAACTCGATCCTCAAATGGTTCAAGCTTATGTTAACCGAGGTAATGTGTATCTACAATTAGGAGAAGATAAAAAAGCGATCGCTGATTATGAAAAAGCTTTGAAAATTAATCCTAACGATGCTTTCGCTCAAAATAACTTAGGACTTGCTCATCTTAACGCAGGAAGTCCAGAACTAGCAGAAATTGATTTCACTCAAGCAGTAACTATTGATCCAATGTATGGAGAAGCCTATTATAATCGAGGTTTAGCCTTGATTGATTTGGGGGAAACCAAAAAAGCGATCGCTGATTTTCAAAAGGCGGCCGAAATTTGGGACGAAATGGGAGAAAAAACGGCTTCTGAGGCTGCATTAGCAGAAATTAGTGCTTTAAAAGCAAGAAATTAATAATCGTATATCTTAACAAACTGTTTGTTAAGATATACCATAAGATATACTGACTTAGAGCATTATAAAATTAAAATCGAAGAGTAAAATTATCCTCAATTAATTGATTATGACTATCACTTTGAAAGTTCCTAGTATTGCTTGTGGTGGTTGCGCAGATACTATTACTAAAGCCATTGAAGTACACGAACCAGAAGCAAAAGTTTCTGTTGATGTAGATTCAAAAATGGTGACGGTAGATACTGATGCTTCTACAGAAACGATTAAAGAAATAATAACAGCATCTGGTCATACTGTTGGAGATTAGAGATTATTTGTTAATAGGGTGAGCAGCGAGTTGAAACATGATAATTAAGTGTAGACAATTATCTATTTTGTTCACCCTATTATCATTTTGAATATTAAAATAGTTAACCCAAAAAGAGGACATCTTAAAGGATGACGATTCGACCTTTTCATGTTGCTTTTCCCGTCATTAATCTAGAAGAAACCAGATATTTTTATGAGACGATTTTAGGGTGTACCGTAGGAAGAACTTCAGAAAATTGGATTGATTTTAATTTATTTGGTCATCAAATTACAGCACATCTTTGTTCTGAAAATAGTAAAAAAGTTTCGACAAATTTAGTAGATAGAAAACAAGTTCCTGTTCAACATTGGGGCGTAATTTTAGAAATGAAAGATTGGCAAGTTTTGTCTAAAAAATTAAAAGAATCTCAGATTAATTTTGTTATTGAACCTTATATTAGATTTAAGGGAGAAGTCGGAGAACAAGCAACAATGTTTTTTTTAGATCCTAGTGGTAATGCACTCGAATTTAAAGCTTTTCGTAACGATCAATCAATTTTTTCTACTTCATGATAACAGGATAATAATATTAAGTTAATTAATTTAAAAACACAAAATATTAATGGCCATTAAACAAGATTTAGTAGCACTTCTAGCAGACATTAATAAAAAATTAGATAGTTTACAGAAAGAGGTTAAAGATATCAAAATTGATTTAACAAAAGCAAAAGGAGATAGAGAAATTTTAAAAGTAGAAATTAATGCTCTCAAAGAAGAGGTAAAAGAAATTCAAACCTCACAACAAGATCGAATTTGGAGCTTAATTTGGGCGTTAACTTGGACATTAATCGGTATTTTAATTGCTACTGTTTTAGGCTTTTTAGTGATAGGAGGAAGATTTATCTTGCCAGGAGCTTTTTAAATTTGACTAATTTCTATCACATTACCATCAAAATCTTTTGTAAAACACGCTGCTCTTCCTGACTGACTCATTTGAACAGGATAACCACCACTTTGTAAACGAGCAATAATATCGCTGAGGTTATTAGTTCCTAGGGAAAAATGAGGATTTCTGCCCCATTTTTCTGGATTAGATAAGGTAAAATTAAAGCCAGGATGTACCATTAAATGAATTTGATAATCTCCAATTTGATACCAAACCCCAGGATATTTCAAATTGCGCTCAACCTTTTCTAACCCTAAAATGCTGCCATAAAATTGCTCTGCTTTCTCTAAATTAGACACCAAAATAGCAGTATGAAGACATTGAATAATAGTCATTCTTGATCCCCTTTCATCACTAAAAAACTGATCATTGATAACTATTTTAAATCGCTTCTGCTGTTTCAGGAGAATTAGCCAACTCTGCTAAACGTTCTTGTTGATCTTGAGAAATACAAGTTTCAATAATATTATCAATATTACCTTCTAACGCTCCTGCTAAGGCGAAGTTTTGCCCCAAACGATGATCTGTAACTCGATTATCTTTGTAATTGTAAGTGCGAATTTTTTCTGAACGGGATCCCGTTCCAACCTGCGATCGTCGCATGGAACTCACCGCCTCTTGTTGCTCCCGTAACTTGGCTTCATATAATTTGGCTCGTAAAATTTGCATCGCCCGTTCACGGTTTTGCAGTTGCGATCGCTCTTCGGTACAAAAAATACGAATGCCTGTTGGTTTGTGCATTAAATCGACTGCCGTTTCCACCTTGTTAACATTTTGTCCACCAGCACCTCCAGATCGCGCTGTGGTCATTTCAATATCTTTAGGATCGATTTGAATTTCTACCTCATCCACTTCTGGCATAATAGCTACAGTTGCCGTAGACGTATGAACTCTTCCCCCTGCTTCTGTCACAGGAACCCGTTGCACTCGATGCACTCCGGCTTCAAACTTGAGTTTACTGTAAACTTGATCTCCCGTAATTTCTAAGATAGCCTCTTTAAAGCCACCCATATCAGCTAAAGACTCGCTCACCAGTTTAACATTCCACTTTTGAGACTCAGCATAACGAGAATACATTCTCACTAAATCTCCCGCCCAAATACTCGCTTCATCTCCACCGGTTCCGGCGCGAATTTCTAACATGATATTCTTATCATCATTGGGATCACGGGGTAACAAGAGAATTTTTAACTGTTCTTCTAATTGTTGTAACTGTTCTTCTAACTCACTTACCTCCATAGCAGCCATTTCTCTCATTTCAGGATCACCACCAGCTTCTTTGACAATTTGTTTGGCTCCTTTTAACTCTTCTTGAGTTTCTTGCCAAGTTTTATAAGTATTAACTGTTTCTTCCAAAGATGATCGTGCTTTAGCAACTCGTTGTAATTCATCGGGGTTAGTAGCGATGTCAGGATCAGCCAAACGCCGAGTTAATTCTTGATAAGTTTGTTCAACGGATTGTAATTTTTCTAATAAATAGGATTCAGCCATAATATTTCTCTACTTCAATTTTTTAATCTAACAGTAGCTTAATTATCAGTTCTCAGTTGTCTCCTAATGTTACTATTCACTGAAAATTGATAAACAACAACCCAGCAGAAGCTCTGCTGGGTCAACGACGTTGTTTTTGTCGCTATTTTTCAGACGCATCTGCATCTGGAGCTTTTTTCTTGCTTTTTTTGCCAATCATAGCGTAACGTTTCTGGAAACGATCTACCCGTCCCTCGGTGTCAATAATCTTCTGAGTTCCAGTATAGAAAGGATGATTACCAGACCAAACTTCAACATTAATTTCGGGTTGAGTCGAGCCAACAGTCATCACCACTTCACCGTTACAGATAACCTTAGCTTCTGGATACCAAGTTGGATGAATATCAGGTTTTGCCATGCTATTTATCTCCTTACTAAATAGGTCTAATTGTTGATTTATCGTTTAGAGTATTGAGGAGCTTTACGCGCCTTGTGTAAGCCGTATTTTTTCCGTTCCTTAGCGCGAGGATCACGGGTTAAATAACCTTCTGCTTTGAGAGGAGGACGGTTTTCGGGGGCTAACTCACATAAGGCTCTAGCAACTCCTAATTTTACGGCATCGGCTTGACCCGTTAAACCGCCACCGTGAGCATTGACCAGGATATCATAATCATTTTCTAATCCTAGGGTTTCTAGAGGACCTTTAATGGCTTGAAGGTAATCAGGAATACGATTAAAGTAGATATTACCTGGTTTTTTATTGACAATAATTTCGCCACTGCCAGGAATCAGGCGAACCCTAGCCACTGCGGACTTCCGACGACCGGTTCCCCAATAAACGGCTTTTCCTTTATTTTCGGTTGCTTGCATTATTTATCTCCGTTGGGAATAGTATTTAAGGTTAATTCTTCAGGTTTTTGAGCTTGATGAGGATGATTTGGCCCTGGATACACTTTTAACTTTGTGAACAGTTGACGGCCTAAAGCATTTTTCGGCAACATCCCTTTAATCGCTTTTTCTATAATTCTCTCAGGAATTCGTTGTTGTAGCTTATCAAAGGTTTCAATTTTCATTCCCCCTGGTCTTCCAGAGTGACGGCGATATAATTTTTGAGTGCTTTTGCGACCGGTGACAACTACTTTATCAGCATTAATAATGATAACAAAATCCCCTGTATCCATGTGAGGGGTATAAGTCGGCTTATTTTTGCCTCGTAAAATTTTGGCGACTTCACAAGCGAGTCGTCCTAGACGCTGATCTGTTGCGTCGATAAGATACCATTTCTGGTCAAGTATTTCTGGTGATGGTGTAATTGTTTTAGTCATGGATAATAAGAAAGTAAAAAATTAACTAGAGTGTTTTTTAGTTGACATCAGGAGTTAGACAGTCAAGATTACTTCATAACTTCGCTGCATTTTTCCCTGTTCCCTGTAAAAACAAATAAAGGTTGAGTATCAAACCAAACCCAAGAAGGGAAAGGAAAATTAGGATAGCCCACTCTTAGTAAACATAAACCTTTAGCAGGGGCAGAATATTTAACTTGTTCACGCCGTTGATTTTGCCAAATTTCAGTAAAATTAGTTAGCGATCGCTTACCGCTTCCCACTTCCACCAATAGTCCCACCAGTAACCGTACCATTCCGTATAAAAATCCGTTGGCTTGGATTTCTAAATGAATAAATTGTCCTTGACGATAACATCGAGTCTCTTGGACTTCTACCCAAGAATGATGACGGTGAGAACCTGCTCGACGAAAGGCTGCTAAATGATGTCTTCCTAATAAAGGGGTTAATGCCTTTTGCATCAATTCCGCATCTAAAGGCTCATAATAATAGTGCCAACTAAAGGGTCTAACGAACAAATTCGGGCATTTATCCGTGTAAAAGCTATAACGGTAACGTCGCCACAAAGCTGAAAAGCGAGCGTGCCAAGTTAAGGAAACTTCGGCACACCCTCGAATTAAGATATCATCGGGTAAACGTTGGTTTAGAATCTCTACCCACCGTTGGGGAGGAATTGGGCTAATGTAGTCAAAATGAGCAACTTGAGCAGCTGCATGAACCCCTGCATCGGTTCGGCCTGCTCCGTGAATAGGAGTGTGATAGCCCAAAACTTCAGCAATGCTGCTTTCGATGACTTCTTGAACGGTACGCTGGTTAGGTTGTCTTTGCCAACCATGAAACCGACTTCCCTGATATTGAATTACCAGAGCCACTCGTTTTCGGTTTGGTTGTTGCTTTAAATTGTCCATAGACCAACCCTGTTACCGCTTTGATACAGAAATTTGCTTACATTAACTCAATAATGGCCATTTCCGCATTATCTCCCCGACGACGCATGGTTCGTACAACACGAGTATATCCTCCGTTACGGTTACTGTAACGTTCTGGGGCTTCAGCAAATAAGGCATGAACCAACTGTTTATCATAGAGATAACTAATTGCCCTACGGCGAGCAGCTAATGATCCATCCTTTGCTAAGGTGATCATTCGTTCTACTTCAGAACGCACTGCTTTAGCACGGGTTTTTGTGGTTTTAATTTGACCATGACGAATTAACTCTGTTGTCAGTGATCGCAATAGAGCTTTTCGTTGGTCGGCAGGTTTTCCCATTTGAGGGACACGACACCGATGACGCATTGTTGTTTTTCCTCCCTAAACTAATTGAACCGTCATGATGATCAATCACCCCTTTAAGGACATGATTGATCACCTATTAAGCTTTTGCTTTTTCTTGGGGTAAGGTAATCCCCAAACGTTTTTGTAAGGCTTCAATCACTTCTTCTGCCGATTTTTGCCCAAAGTTTTTAATTTCTAAGAGATCCTCTTGACTATAATCTAGTAAGTCTGCCACCGTGTTAATTTGCGCCCGTTTCAAGCAATTATAAGCCCGTACAGACAACTGTAGTTCTTCGATGGGAATCTGACTTTGAGGATTTTCTTCGTCTGGGTATTCGGGAACGGCTGTTTCGAGTTGATTAAGATCTTTGAGGGGATTAAATAAGTCTACTAAGATGTCTGCTGCTCTAGATAAGGCTTCTTTGGGGTTAAAACTCCCATTTGTCCAAATTTCTAACATCAGACGATCTTTAGCTTCTCCTTCTTCCCCGCGAATACTCTCTACGCTGTAATTTACCTTGGTTACTGGCATAAATACAGCATCAATCTGCAAAAAGTCGAGGGCCGTCGGTTCGTCGCTAGACCTTTCTACGGGTACATATCCCACGCCTTTCTCGATGCGAAATTCCATCTCTAGTTTTGCTCCCTCTGTCAGAGTAGCAATGGGTTGAGTGGGATTAATGACTTCTACTTCTGATGGTAAATCGAACTGACCTGCGGTGACATGGGCTGCTCCTGTGGCTACCAACCGACCGATTTGCGGCTGTTCCGTATAACTCTTGAGGACGATCTCTTTCATGTTTAACATGATTTCTAAGACATCTTCTCTGACCCCAGGAATAGTGGCAAATTCGTGATTTACCCCGCCAATGCGAATGGCTGTAACTGCTGTTCCTTCTAAGTTGGCTAATAATACCCGTCTGAGGGCATTGCCAACAGTTGTCCCTTGACCCCGTTCCAATGGTTCTAGAACAAATTTACTATATTGACTCTGATTTTTTTGAGTCTTAGATTCTATACACTCAATCTGAAATTGCGCCACGCTTAGTGACCTCCCTTCATTGTCAAATGCCTCCCAGACACGAACGATTGTGTCTGTCCTAACGCCAAATATTCATAGTGTGATGAAGATGGGTAACACTGGCTAAACTCGGCGTCGTTTTGGGGGACGACAGCCGTTATGGGGAATGGGGGTAACATCTCGAATTAGAGTAATTTCTAATCCAGCCCCTTGTAGTGCGCGGATGGCTGTTTCTCTGCCGGCACCGGGTCCGCTTACCATAACTTCTATTTGTCGCATTCCTTGGTCGATCGCTCGACGGGCTGCAGAGTCGGCTGCAGTTTGTGCAGCAAAGGGAGTTCCTTTTTTAGCGCCTTTAAAGCCACTTGCCCCAGCTGAAGACCAGGAAATTACATCCCCTCTCGTGTCAGAAATGGTGATAATAGTATTGTTGAAGGTGGACTGAATATGAGCCACACCATTAGGAACGTTTTTCTTTTGTTTTTTGGGTCCGCCTTTTTTCGTTGGTCGCGCCATAATCTTTCGCTGAAATTTTTCTCTAATTTAAGTGCCAATAAATGCTGATTATTTCTTAGAGGGAGCTTTTTTCTTCCCTGCGACAGTTACCCGTCTACCTCGACGGGTACGCCCGTTGGTTCTTGTGCGTTGTCCTCTGACGGGAAGCCCCTGACGATGACGACGGCCTCGATAGGTACCGATGTCAGCCAATCGCTTGATATTCATGGCTTCCCAACGTCTCAAATCCCCTTCGATTTGATAGTTGTTTTCGATACAAGCCCGTAATTTGGCTACATCTTCGTCGCTTAAATCTCGTACACGGGTGTCAGGGTTGACACCGGTTTCTTCTAAAATTTCTTGAGATCGTGATAAACCAATACCATATAGATAAGTTAAGCCAATTTCGACTCGTTTATCCCTTGGCAGGTCAACACCAGATATCCTTGCCACTTTTGTTTTCCCTCTTAGCGTGTTCTTGTTTGCCTAATGTTTTTCTGGTTGTGAAAGGAAATGTCATCCTAACCCTGACGTTGCTTGTGTTTTGGGTTAGTACACAGTACCATGACTTTCCCCCGTCGCCGTATGACGCGACATTTTTCACACATTTTTTTTACTGATGGTCTGACTTTCATGGATTTTTCTACAGCAGGACTGCAAGCTTATTATTATAGCAAATTTTGCTGGTTTGTGTCAGCTATAATAGTAATTTAAGAGAGACTAATGAGGGGATTTTTATCCCCCTAACATCTTACTTTTTACTACCTTTTAGCCGATAAGTAATTCTCCCTTTGGTGAGATCGTAGGGGGTTAATTCTACTTTAACCCGATCGCCTGGCAGAATTTTAATGTAGTTACGACGAATCTTTCCGGAAATATGGGCTAATACATTAAACCCGTTGTCGAGATCCACTCGGAACATAGCATTGGGAAGAGACTCGGTTACGGTTCCTTCCATTTCAATTAAGTCTTGTTTTGACACAATCTGATGCCTCAAATAGTATAATTAGGAAAAGATGAATTATCCTTATAATCGGACGTTTCTTTATCATAAAAGAAGGGTCACCATCAACTTTCCCTTACATATCTTAGCAAACCTCCTTATTGTTCTTGGCTTTTTACCGAATTTCATTGCCCTTTTAACTCACTACTTGTTTAAGAGTGGTAGTTACTTTGTCTAACTGACGGTTACCATCAATAGAAGATAATCTGTCGTGTTGACGATAATAATCAAGGACAGGTTGAGTTTTTTCTCGGTAAACTTCTAAACGACGGCGAATTGTCTGTTCGTTATCGTCTTTTCGCCCCCGTAGTAACAAACGATCAATAATCACTTCATCGGGAACGTCTAAATTGATCGCTTGTTGAGAAAACTTGCTTAATTTGTGAAGTAATTTATCTAAAAACTCAGCTTGGGGAACGTTACGCGGAAATCCATCTAAAATCCAACCCTGTTGAGCATCTTCTTGATTTAAGCGATTTTCAATTAAACCTAATAATAACTCATCAGGCACTAACTCCCCTTTATCTACATAAGTCTGAGCTTTTTGACCTAAAGGAGTTTGTTTGGCAATGGCTTCTCGTAACATTTCTCCTGTAGAAATATGGGGAATATTAAGCGCTTCTGATAATTGTTGGGCTTGGGTTCCTTTCCCTGAACCGGGCGGACCCAAAAAAATCAATCCCTTCCCTGTACTCATAATCTTGTTATTGTTGTATTAATTACTCTTTGAGAGTAGGGTTAAGGAACTTGTGGTTCCTCTTCCCCAATGTTTTACTGTTTAATCATGCCCTCATAACGTTGAGAGATGACATAGGTTTGAATTTGTTTAGCTGTGTCAATGGCGACACCAACGAGAATAAGAAGAGAAGTTGCTCCTAACCCTCGAAAGGTGGTAACGCCGGTTGCTCCTTCGACTAAAGTGGGAACCGTTGCCACAAAACTCAAAAAGATAGCTCCCAAGAAGGTTAAACGATTAAGAACTCCTTCTAGATACTCTTTTGTTTTTTCTCCTGGACGAATACCAGGAATACTAGACCCCATTTTTTTCAAGTTTTTTGACACATCTTCAGGGTTAACGATTAAAGAAGCGTAGAAATAACTAAAAAATAGGATTAACAGAGAATAAACTCCCACATAAACCCAAGTTCCTGGACGTAAAGCATTAGCCACTTGAATCAAAACTTGACTAAATGCCCCTTCATCTCCAAAAAATCCCGCTAAAGATTGGGGTAAAATTAACACTGCAGAGGCAAAAATAATGGGCATGACACCCCCTTGATTGAGTCTGAGGGGTAAGTAGCTGGTTCTTTCTCGGTAAAGCTTCCGTCCTACTTGACGACGGGCTGAGATAATTGGAATGCGTCGGGTTCCTTCTTGGACGAAAACGATACCCACAATCATGACCAAAAACACTAACAAGAGGATAACCACTTGTGCTACGGCTTGTCTGCCTCCCGTTTGGGCATAATCAATAGTTTGTCCGAGGGTTCTAGGTAAACTCGCCACAATGTTGACAAAAATTAATAAAGATGCGCCATTTCCGATCCCTCGCTCTGTAATTAACTCTGATACCCACATGACAAACATGGAACCCGCAGTTAATGCCAAAACAGTTTCAGGAACAAACCAAATGGTATCGGTTAAGGCATATTCCCGTAATAATCCCACCGTAATAGCTGTACTTTGAATTACAGCCCATCCAGCGGCCACATAACGGGTAATTTGGGAAATTTTTCGTCTTCCCGCTTCTCCTTCATTTTTCTGTAAATCTTCTAAAGAAGGAATAGCTGCAGTTAGCAACTGCATAATAATCGAGGCATTAATGAAAGGAAGAATTCCCAGAGCAAAAATGCCTAATGTGGAAATCCCACCCCCGGTGAAGATGTCCAAAAATCCCAAAACTTGGTTATTGCTAATAGCAGAAACAAATTTAGCCCGATCAATGCCAGGAATCGGAATAAAAATGCCAAAACGAATTAAAATTAATAAACCTATGGTAATTAACAACCGCCCTCGCAGGCCGGCTGCTTGTGCCATTTGTAAAAAGGTTTCTTGTGCTGTAGGTGTTTTCTCTCGACTGACAACCATTAATGGCAACCTCAGTGATCAACGATTATTTATTATTGGTGACATTTTACCAAACAATTAATAATTGATAATTAATAATTGATAGTTGATGATTTTGTTTAATTGGTTTTCTTTATTTGTCGAAGAAGCCAATTGTTTAATTGAGATAATTGAGAAACTAAACCTCTCCTCTAGAGGAGAGGTCATAATTTGGTATTCATTATTCGTTATCCCTAGGGGTGTCGGAGGTATCTGATAAATCTTGACAATTTCCTCCTGCACTTTCAATTTTGGCTTTAGCTGACTTTGTAAAGGCTGCTGCTTTAACCGTTAAAGCAACCGTTAATTCACCATCTCCTAACACCTTCAAAGGACCGTCATTACTAGTAATTAACCCAACTTCCATTAAACTTTCAAGGGTAACTTCGGTATTAGGGGATAAACTATTGAGCTTACCCACATTAATAATGGTGTAATGGCTAGGATTAACTAGGGGAAAGTGTTTTAACTTAGGAACCCGACGATAGAGAGGCATTTGTCCCCCTTCAAAACCGGCTTTTGTACCAGTACCGGAGCGAGATTTTTGTCCTCGCATTCCAAAGCCTCCACTGGCTCCTTGTCCGGCGGAGATGCCTCGGCCAATACGCCGACGGCGTTTAGTTGACCCTTTTTGGGGGTTGACTTCGTGTATTCTCATAGGATTTTCTGGATATCAATTTAAGTGTAAAGATGTTCTAGAGGTACTCCTCTTTCTTGGGCGACTTCTGAGAAAGTTCGTAAACCTTCGAGGGCATTAATTACGGCTCTAGCGTTGTTTAAGGGATTATTTGAACCTAACTGCTTGGCCAGGATATTTTTGAGTCCTGCTAGTTCTAAAACGGTTCTTACTGCACCCCCTGCAATTACCCCTGTACCAGGAGCAGCAGGACGAACAATAACTTTAGCTCCACCGGATACCCCTTTAGCGATGTGAGTAATGGAACTGGACTTAGTTAAAGAAACGTCAATAAGTTGTTTTTTGCCATCAGCAACCCCTTTACGGACGGCACCAATAACATCACCAGCCTTACCGACACCAACGCCGACTTGGCCTTTTTCATTGCCAACCACAACAATGGCGCGGAAGCTTAATTTTTTACCCCCTTTGACCACTTTACTAACACGACGAATTTGGATAACTCGTTCTTGCCAGTTGCTGTCTTTTGACTTATCTCGGTTACTTTTGCGACTTTTTGCCATAATAATTACCTTATTACTGAGGAAAAATATTAATGATTTGATTCAAAACTGTAATCCAGCTTCGCGGGCTGCTTCGGCTAAAGCTTTGACTCGACCGTGATATAAGTTACCTCCACGATCAAAAACCACTTGTTCAATGCCTTTAGCCATGCCTCTTTCGGCCACTAATTTGCCCACTTGTGCTGAGGCTTCACAGGTTGCTCCAGAAGATAGGCTGTTCCTTAAGTCTGGTTCTAGGGTAGAAGCGGCCGCTAAGGTATGTTGGGCTACATCATCAATAATTTGGGCATAAATATGATGATTGGAGCGAAAAACCGCTAAACGAGGACAGTCGGGAGTTCCACTGACTTTCCTGCGAATGCGTCGATGACGACGTTTTAAAGATTCTTTTCGTGTGGTTTTCATAATTATTTCTTACCTGCCTTACCTGCTTTGCGTCTAACGTATTCATCTTGATAACGAATTCCTTTACCCTTATAGGGTTCTGGGGGACGAACTCCCCGAATTTTGGCCGCGATGTTACCGACAATTTCTTTATCGATACCGCTAACGACGACTTGGGTGTTGTTTTCCACTGCGACGTTGATGCCTTTAGGCATGGTCATTTCAACGGGTTTACTGTAGCCTACATTGAGAGTTAGTTTAGTACCCTGTGCTTGGGCCCGATAACCAACCCCTTGAATGCTGAGACGTTTTTCAAAGCCTTTGGAAACCCCTTCGATCATATTAGAGACAAGGGTACGAAAAAGTCCATGACGTTCACGAGCGACACGAGAATCATCAACTCTTTGAACCAGAATCGTTTCTCCGTCTTGATTGACGGTTACTTGTGAGGGTAAATCTAATTCTAAGGAACCTTTAGGCCCTTTGACGGCGATGTGTTGCCCTTTTATGTCGATGGTGACTTTATTGGGCAGGGGAATGGGTTTTTTACCAATACGAGACATTTTTTTTATGGGTTATCTGTGATCACTGAGTTATTACTAGACTGTAAACACTCTAATAGCTTGCTCATGCTACCAAACGTAGCAAAGAACTTCGCCTCCGACGTTTTGACGACGGGCTTCTCTGTCGGTCATAATCCCTTTTGAGGTAGAAATAATGGCAATGCCAATGCCTCCTAAGACACGGGGTAAGTCTTTACGATTAGAGTAAACCCGTAACCCTGGTTTGCTCACCCGTTGTAGGGTGTTAATAATGGGTTGACGGCCCCGCGATTTATATTTTAGGGAAAGTACAAGATGTTTTTTCACCCCTTCTCCCACTTCTTCAAACCCCTCGATAAAGCCTTCTTCTTGAAGCACTTTAGCAATACTGCGGGTCATTTTGGTGGTGGGAACAACTGTGGTGGGGTGGCGTACCGCACAGGCGTTGCGGATACGGGTAAGCATATCTGAGATGATGTCGTTAGGTGCCATTATTGCTGATAAGTTTCTCCTGTAAAATAAGGGATTGACTAGGTGCGGAAGGGCATTCCCATTTCTTTGAGTAACGCACGGCCTTCTTCATCAGTCTGGGCTGTGGTAATGATGGAAACATCCATGCCCCGAATTTGATCGATGGTGTCGTAATCGATTTCTGGAAAAATCAGTTGTTCACGGATGCCAAGACTGTAGTTCCCCCGTCCGTCGAAGCTTTTGGGGCTAATGCCTCGAAAGTCTCTAATTCGGGGTAGGGCAAGGTTAATTAAGCGATCAAGAAAAGCGTACATTTTTTCTGAGCGCAAGGTCACCATTACCCCTACGGGCATTCCTTCGCGGATTTTAAAACCAGCGATCGCTTTTTTAGCACGAGTAACAACGGGTTTTTGTCCTGTTATCGTCTCTAATTCGCTAATAGAAGATTCTAGGGCTTTGGCATTTTGGGATGCTTCTCCTAGTCCTCGATTAATGGTGATTTTAGCGACTTTGGGGACTTGGTGAATGTTACTGTAACTAAACTGCTGTTGCAGTTTGGGAACAATGGTGTCTTGATAAAAGGTTTTAAGTCTCGGTTGAGCCATGATTAGTTTTCCTCATCCCTGGGCTTGGTCAGGGGCGATTAAATGATCGGTGGAAAATTAGGATTAGGTTTAAATAGCATGGGAGCAGGGAGTGTAGGAGCAGGGAGAAAGGCTTATGAATAGTAGAAAAATAAACATTTCTGTTGCTTGACCTAAATAACTCGAAGTTAATCGATAACTTCCCCTGTTTTTTTCAACATCCGTACTTTTTTACCTTCTTCGGTGAAGGTATAACTAATACGGCTGGCCACTTGTTCTTTAGTGGAGTACAACATAACGTTAGAGCTATGAATAGGAGCTTCAAAGGTAGCGATTTGTCCTGATTCTCCTTCTTGTTGGGGTTTAACGTGCTTGGTTCTGACGTTAACGCCCTGGACGACGATTTGACTGGTTTGGGGCATGGTTTTGATAACTTCCCCTACTTTTCCTTTATCTCGTCCTGAGATAACTTGAATGGTATCCCCTTTTTTAACGTGCATTTTGTAACGTTGAGGAGATTTTTTTTTGCTCATTTTTAGAGTACCTCCGGTGCTAAGGATACGATTTTTGTGTAGCTTTTATCTCGTAATTCTCTGGCCACTGGACCAAAAACACGGGTTCCTCTGGGGTTGCCGTCGGCGTTAATAATAACGGCAGCATTATCGTCAAAGCGAATGCTCATGCCACTAGCGCGATTAACGGGTTGACGAGTTCGCACAATGACGGCAGTAACAATATCAGAGCGTTTGATAGGCATATTGGGCAGGGCATCTTTGACGACGGCGACAATTTTATCCCCGATTTCTCCATAGCGACAATTGCCAGTTCCCAAGACCCGTAAGCACATTAGTTTGCGGGCTCCGCTATTGTCAGCGACATTAAGATAGGTTTGCTGTTGAATCACGGTAGTAATAGGGTCATTTAATGAGCGGTTAAAATGGTCTTAATTTCCCAGCGTTTGGTTTTGCTGAGGGGACGAGTTTCACGAATGCGGACGCGATCGCCTTCTTGACATTGATTTTCAGGATCGTGGGCTTTAAACTTTCTGGTTTTAACCACGATTTTTCCGTATTTGGGGTGAGGTGAACGGTTTTCTACCGCTACAACGGCGGTTTTATCCATTTTGGTGCTTACCACTACCCCAACTCTTTCTTTAATGGCCATAATTTAGCTTATGCCTCCTCTACTTCTGTAGATGATGACTGGTTAATATCGAGTTGTCTTTCCCGTTCTACGGTTAATAGTTGGGCCATCCGATGACGAGTATGTTTAAACTCGTGGGTGTTTTCTAACTGGCGAGTGGCTTGCTGAAACCGTAAGTCAAAGAGTTTACGCTTAGTGGCGATAATTTCTTCTGCCAGTTCTTCATCGTTAAGTTGTCGAACTTCGTCTATCTTGGGTAATGCCATGTTTTAGATATACTCCTCTTGGCGCGTAATAAACTTAGTTTTAATGGGAAGTTTTTGAGCGGCCAGGCGCATGGCTTCACGGGCGATAGGTTCAGAGACCCCTGATAATTCAAACATGATTCGCCCTGGTTTAACCACAGCCACCCAGTATTCTGGCGATCCCTTACCTGACCCCATCCGAGTTTCTGCTGCTCGCATAGTCACAGGTTTATCAGGGAACACCCGAATCCAAATTTTCCCCCCCCGTTTGATATAACGGGTCATGGCACGACGGGCAGCTTCGATTTGACGGGCGGTAATCCAGGAGGGTTCGGTGGCTTGTAAGGCGTACTCCCCAAAGTTGAGGGTGCTACCTCGGTGAGCTAGTCCTCTCATGCGCCCTCGTTGTTGTTTACGGAATTTGGTTCTTCTAGGACTTAACATGGGTGGTTAATGATACGGTTTAACTTAAAACGTCTTGATTATTCTTCATTAGAACGGTCTTCAAATTGTTGGGGTCGCCGTTTCTTTCTGGGGGTAGGGGCAGGAGCAGCCATGGCTTGTTCGTCTTGTCCTGGAATAATCTCTCCTTTGAAGACCCAAACTTTAACCCCTAAAATACCGTAAATGGTTTGGGCGGTACGATAGGCGTAATCAATGTCGGCTCTAAGGGTATGTAAAGGTACTCGTCCTTCTCTCACCCATTCACTCCGTGCAATTTCAGCCCCATTTAAGCGACCACCGACTTGAATTTTGATCCCTTTAACTTCTGCTCTTTGGGCTCGTTGAATGGCTTGACGAACCACACGACGAAAGGATACCCGTCGTTCGAGTTGTTGGGTAATATATTCGGCAATTAAAGCAGCATCAGCATCTACTCGGGATACTTCGATGACGTTGATGCGAATTTGACGATTTTCTCCGAGGGTTTGCTGTAAACCAGTTCGTAACTGTTCAATACCGCTTCCCCCTCTTCCAACTACAACGCCGGGTCTAGCAGTATGAATAGCAAGGTCGATTTGATCGGCTTTTCTTTGAATACGAATATCAGCAATACCAGCATTACTGAGATTTTTTTCAACATACTGCCGGATGGCTAAATCTTCTTGTAATAGTTCAGGATAGCGTCTCTTATCGGCATACCAACAGGATTTATGTTCTTTGGTAACACCGAGACGAAAACCGATTGGATGTATTTTTTGTCCCATATTCTTTGAGTGCTTAAGGTCGTTAGTTGTCTTCTATTTGGGGAGCGACGGCAATGGTAATGTGGCAGGTGGGTTTACGAATTTGATAGGCCCGTCCTTGCGCTCTGGGTCGATACCGTCTTAAACTCGGTCCTCCATCAGCGTAAGCTTTACTAACGACTAAGGTGGCTGGATCAAGTCCTTGATTATGTTCGGCGTTAGCTACCGCTGAGCGCAATAGTTTTAAAATTGGCTCACAGGCTCGATAGGGCATAAATTCGAGGATAATCAAGGCTTCTCGGTAAGAGCGACCTCTAATTTGATCGAGTACCCGTCTTACCTTAAAGGGGGACATCCGAATATAACGGGCTACGGCTTTGGCTTCTGTAGTTGTATCAACTGCCATAATGTTTGTGTCTATCTGTAACTTGTTATTTGAACAGGGAACAGAGCATACTTGTTATGCTTCGTGTTTTTTGATTCCTGCTTTTTTCTTATCGTCGAGCTTTTTTATCACCCTTAGCGTGTCCTCTAAAGGTACGGGTGGGGGCAAATTCTCCTAGTTTATGACCGACCATTTGTTCGGAAATAAAAATAGGAACGTGCTGTTTACCGTTATGGACAGCAATGGTATGACCAATCATGGCAGGGATGATGGTAGAAGCTCTAGACCAGGTTTTAATTACCTGTTTATCTCCTTTTTCATTGAGCTTTTCAATCTTAGTTAGTAGACTATCTGCAATAAAAGGGCCTTTTTTTAGGGAGCGACTCATAATAATTTCAACCTACTCTATGGTTTTAACGGCGACGGCGTACAATCAGGCGAGAACTGGCTTTTTTCTTATTTCGGGTTTTTGCCCCTAAAGCTGGTTTACCCCAAGGGGTCATTGGTCCACTTCTACCAACAGGAGCGCGTCCTTCTCCTCCGCCGTGGGGGTGATCAACTGGGTTCATGACGCTTCCTCTAACATGGGGCCTACGTCCTAAATGGCGGGTTCTACCTGCTTTTCCTAGCTTGATATTACGAGCTTCGGTGTTACCGACGCGGCCAATAGTGGCATAGCATTCTTTACGTACCATTCGCACTTCTTTGGACGGGAGTCGTAAGGTAACATAGTCTCCTTCTTTGGCGACTACTTGAGCAGCAGCCCCCGCAGCTCGTACCATTTGACCTCCTTTCCCAGCCACTAATTCGACGTTATGGACTTCTGTCCCTAAAGGAATTTTGTATAGGGGCAAGGCGTTGCCAACTTCAAAGGGGGAATCTTCCCCTGAAACCACTTCTGTGCCGACTGTGATACCAGCAGGGGCTAAAATATAGCGTTTTTCGCCGTCTGCATAGAATAATAGAGCGATACGAGCGTTACGATTGGGATCGTATTCGATGGCTGCTACTTTGGCAGGAACTCCATATTTGTCTCGTTTAAAGTCCACAATGCGGTATAACCGTTTATGACCACCGCCACGGTGACGACTGGTAATAACACCTCGGTTATTGCGCCCTTTTTTATTGTGCTTGTAAGTGGTTAGTGATTTTTCCGGCTTCCGTTTGGTAATGTCCGCGAAATCTGAGACAGATGCTTGTCTAGTTCCGGGAGTGTATGGCCGATAAGTACGAATACCCATGATTATTTTTTAGGTTTGGTCTACTAATTGAGTCGTTTGCTGATAACGACAGGATTCTATCAATGACTAAGTTACCTGTTACTCGACGGATAACGTTATACGTCAGGGAAGAGGTTAATGGTATCTCCTTCTTCTAAGGTAACGATCGCTCGTTTATATAAGGGTTTATGACCGATAAATCTGCCAACACGACGCTTTTTACGAGGGGGACGAATGGTATTGACCCCAGTTACTTTGACATCAAATAAACTTTCGATCGCTGCTTTAATTTCTGGTTTGGTAGCTTTGGGCAACACATCAAACACATATTTATTTTGTTCTAATAATAGGGTGGCTTTTTCGGTAATAATGGGCTTAAGTACCAAATCAGCCAAATCACGGGGATTATAATCAGTCATTGTATACCTCCTGAATTTTAGTTAAGGCTTCGGAGGTGATGACGATTTTATCAGCATCGAGTAGATCATAAACATTCAAACTATCTGCTCTCATAATCTTGAGGTAACAAATATTTCGGGCTGATAAATAAATATTTTCGTCAGTTTCTACTAACACCAAAGCCACTTTTTGATTGGGTTCGACACCCCAACGCCCTAAAGCTGAGGCTAATTCTTTGGTTTTGGGTTGGGGCAGTTGCTCGGCAAAGTTTTCAACCACAATCATGTCTTCCGCTCGACTGCCGATGGCTGTTCTTAGGGCTAACCGTCTTTCTTTGCGGTTCATTTTCAAGCCAAAATCTCTGGGTTTTGGTCCAAAAATGACCCCACCTCCTCGCCACAGAGGAGAACGAATCGATCCGGCTCTCGCTCTACCGGTTCCTTTCTGTCGCCAGGGTTTACGGCCACCGCCTCTAACTTCTGCTCTAGTTTTGCTTGAGGCAGTTCCTTGGCGAGCGTTGGCTAGATGACGAACAACGGCACGATGTAATAAGTGTGATGCTGTTTCGTCTTTGGCTACTTTTAACTCTAGGGTGGCTTGGCCAACTTCTTCCCCTTGCCAGTTTTTAACGTTACAATCTACCATTTTTCTTGCTTTTTTCTCGTTTAGTTATGAGTTCGTGCTTATTTACCAACAATTTTGGCAGGAGTAATGTTTAAAAGACCGCCTGGTTTACCAGGAACGGCTCCTCTAATAAGTAGCAAGTTACGTTCTGCATCCACTTTTACCACTTCTAAATGACGGGTGGTGGTTGTCACTGCACCATATTGACCTGCCATTTTCTTTCCTGGATAAACCCGTCCTGGGGTGGTTCCTGCACCGGTTGATCCTGGTAAACGATGGTTTTTTGACCCGTGGGTCATCGAACCCCGTTTAAAATTATGGCGTTTTTGATAACCAGCAAATCCTCTTCCCATAGAGGTTCCAGCAATATCAACTAAGTCCCCTGCATTGAAAATGTCGGCTTTTACTGCTTCCCCTAATGTGTATGAAGCGGTATCTTCAACCCGATATTCTTTGAGATGACGTAGAGGAGAGGCTTCTGCTTTTTTTAAATGTCCTAACTCTGGTTTAGTTAGGTTTTTTTCTCTAACTTCTAAATAACCGATTTGGATAGCAGTATAACCATCGGTTTCGGCGGTTTTTATTTGTGTAATGGTACATGGACCCGCTTGTACTACGGTGACAGGAATGGCTAAACCCGATTCCTCCTCGAAGATTTGGGTCATACCGAGTTTGGTTCCAAGAAGACCAACAGCCACGGTTTTTTCCTCTATAGGCTAGACAACAGAATTTAGGTGCTTTATTCACACCTAAACAAGCGAGATAGTTTTTCCTCGCTTTGTTTTTATGAATAGGCTCTAACGCAAGTTAGTCCAAATCAATATAAACAGTTAACGATAGGTTTAACCTGCTTGTAAAAACGGGTTAAGTTGGGTTGCCGTGACTCTCCAAGACTTAAAGCTTTATTTCTTCAGTATCTCGAAGCGACTTGTGTCCCTTTAGTTCAGCCAATGTCAATTGACTAGCTTTTGGCCACAATCAAATATTGTATATGAAATTGCATATAAAAAGCAAGGGTTATAGTAATTTTTTTGTGCAGGGAGTAGTCAACGAAGCATATTATGGCTGTGTTGTAGAAGGAATCTCATCATGAAACTCGGTTATGGTTTGATGATTCTTAGGAAAGACGGCATAGCCTAAAATGATGATAGTCAAGATCAAAGCAGCTATTATTTCCATTTTTTCCCAAAGGTTAATAAAGCGTAAGGTTTTATTGACAATTTTGTTCATGATATTCTTTCTATTTTTTTGATTTCTAGAGTTTTCAACTTAAATTATAGAAAGTTTTTTTAATAAAGACGATCGCAAGTTTATTTTTTATCTAGAATCTTTTCATAGTTCAGCATGAGAACCTACCCAAAACCAGATAATTTTGTTTTCATCGGGTTTCACGACTCCTAATGCACGCTATCCGATGCCTATTCTAACTTGCGTCAGGATAATCTGCACCAACTCTGACTTTGACAGTTGGTTTAATTCTTCTGCCTAGATTGACAGAAGAGAGATAATTTTACTTTTAGTGATTTATACAAAATCAGATCAAATCAAGATTAGCTCTATAGAAATAAAAAGATTGCTTCAAGGAACTTTAAATGAATAAATTATCACTTTTCTCTTCTATATTTTTGTTATCTATTGGGTAAATTTAATAATTCATGGGATTGGCTCACCCTACAATCTACTTATTTTCAGTTATTCGGAACTGTTGGAGTTGAGTAATTGTCACATCTTCCTCTAAACATACCGTTCATCATTCCACCCATTCCCCACATCATACCAGACATTCCTAAGATGCCAATTAAAATAACGACAACAGCACCTGAAATGAAACCAGTGACTCCATAAATGATAGGTTTATTATTCATAATTTTCCCTCTATAATTATGATTATTATTCAAATTTTTTTTGATTAGACGGTTAAATTTATCTTGCAGAGGCTAAAGGTTAAAAACTTTTCAGCCTCTGTTGAATTTTTCTATGCAGCTACAGCAGCAATATTGTTGTATTCTTTAACTGCTTCGCGACAAGCTTGAGCGCATTTCTGGCAATGTTCGGTATCGTGAGAACTGCATTCATCGGCACAAGCTTGGCAAATTTCAGCACAGGCTCTAGCTAAGTGGGAAATAAAGCGAGAACCCCGTACCATATAGGTGGAAATAGTACGACAAATTTCAGCACAGTCTAAACAAGTGCGAGCGCATTTAACCATCTCAGCTTGACCCATACAAGCTTCAGCACAATGTTCACATTCGACAGCACATTTTAATGCTACATCAAAGCTAGATTGATATTCTTCGTGAACTAATAACATTAAAAACTACTATTATTTAATCTGTTTGCAATGCTGAAATAATAACGATTTATAGTCAGTCATTCTTCTCCTTTTTGACAGAAAAATATATCTTACTATTGATGAAACTTGATTTCATACTAATTTCATTTTTATTTGTTAATTTAGTAGTCTTTAGATGATTTTTTAGATAATTTTGCTAACTCAATCATTTCTAAATCTTCATACTCTAAACAGAAGCAACAGACTCCGATTTTTGACTATTATGATTTTCTTGTGAGTTTGTGTCTTGAACTTCTAAAACACCTCTAAACATATTCATCCCACAATGAAAAGTATAGTCTCCTACTTGATTTGGGATAAATTCTAGAGAACTTACTTGATTCATCGGTAAATCGAGAGCTTTATGAAAGTCAGGTAAAATAACTTTTTCTAGGCAACTACTGGGATCTTTTCGTAGAAAATTTAATCTTACAGGTTGTCCGACGTTAACCCTAATTCTGTCAGGATTATAGCCTCCATTAACTGTAATTTGAACTTCTTGAATTCCCTGATTAGTGGTTGCTTGTTTTGATTGACTTTTACTGAATAAAAACCACCAAACTTCAGCCCCAATTAACCCTAACCCTCCTAAAGTGACTAATAGTTTTAAAGATAAAGGTTGTTCAATGCGAGAAAATTTTTGACCTGATTGAGTCATGTCCATTTGAGCTTGAGATAGTTGGACATTTCCTAAGATTAAACCGAGACTTAATAAACCTGTGAAAATGACTTGATTAGATTTCATGTTGTTTACTCCTTATTTTCATCAATTAACGATTAACAGTCGGGTTAAAATTACGCAATCTTAACGCATTTGTTACCACAGAAACCGAACTAAACGCCATAGCAGCCCCTGCAATCATGGGATTCAATAACCAACCGAAAAAGGGATATAAAATACCGGCTGCAATGGGAATACCCAGGGTATTGTAAATGTAGGCAAAAAAGAGATTTTCTTTAATATTTCTCATGGTGGCATGACTGAGTTTAATGGCGGTGACAATGCCTCGTAAATCCCCAGAAATTAGGGTTAAATCACTTGCTGCCATAGCCACATCGGTTCCCGTTCCGATCGCAATTCCTACGTCTGCTTGGGCTAAAGCGGGGGCATCATTAATACCATCTCCCACCATTGCAACGATTTTATGTTTTTGTTTTCGGTTCAATCTTTCTTGTTGAATTTGTTGAATGGTACTGGCTTTTTGGTCGGGACGAACTTGGGCAAAAACTCGTTTAATTCCCACTTGAGAAGCGATCGCTTCGGCGGTTTTTTGGTTATCTCCTGTTAACATCACCACTTCTAACCCCATTCTTTGTAACGCTTTTACCGCTTCAACTGAAGAGGGTTTGATGGCATCAGCAATACCCATTAAGCCCTCAATTTGCCCATCTATAGCGATTAAAGCAGTGGTTTGGGCTTCTTGTTCCCATTGTTGACGAGTTGAGTCTAAAGATTGGGTATTGATATTTAACGCATCCATCCATCTTTGTGTGCCAATTTGTACCAATTTTCCTGATACCTTTCCTTGGACTCCCATCCCTGCTACTGCTTCAAAATTCCTCACTTCAGGTAAAGGCATTTTTACCCCTTGAGATTGGGCATAATTAACCACAGCTTCGGCCAGAGGATGTTCGGACTGTTTTTCTAAAGCAGCAGCTATTTTTAAGAGTTCAATTTCATGATTGTTAGCCACTCCTTTAACCGTAATATAGTTAGTTACACTGGGTTTTCCTTGGGTAATGGTTCCTGTTTTATCGCAGACAATTGTATTTAGTTTATGGGCTAATTCTAAGCTATCTGCTCCTTTAATTAATACCCCATTTTCTGCCCCTTTTCCGGTTCCTACCATAATAGATGTTGGTGTTGCTAAACCCAAGGCACAAGGACAAGCAATAATTAAAACCCCTACGGTTGTAATCATGGCCAGGGTAACGTTACCGATCGCATTAAACCATATAATAAATGTCAGAATAGCAACAGCCATCACTGCTGGCACAAACCATCCCGTCACTTGATCGGCTAATTGTTGAATAGGGGCTTTACTGCCTTGGGCATCTTGAACTAATTTAACAATCTGTGCTAAAACCGTATCTTTACCGACTTTTGTCGCTTTAAATTTAAAACTTCCTGTCTTATTAATGGTTGCGCCGATTACTTCATCTCCTGCTTTTTTCTTAATAGGAATAGGTTCACCCGTCACCATTGATTCATCAATAGAAGATTCTCCTTCAACGACTTCTCCATCAACAGGAATTTTTTCCCCTGGACGAACCACGATGATATCTTCTACCATTACTTGATCAATGGGAATATCTAGCTCTTGTTGACCTCGAATGATTCTGGCTGTTTTTGCTTGTAACCCCATTAATTTTCTGATGGCTTCTGAGGTTTGTCCTTTGGCTCTATTTTCTAATAATCTTCCTAATAAAACCAGGGTAATCACTACTGAAGCAACTTCATAATAAACTTCGGCAGAAATACCTTGGGATTCTAAAATTTGAGGAAAAATAGTAGCAAATAAAGAGTACAAATAAGCGACCCCAGTCCCTAATGAGACTAAAGTATCCATGTTAGCAGAATGATGCTTAAAAGCTTTCCAAGCCCCAGTAAAAAAGTCAGTTCCTACCCAAAAAATAACAGGAGTGGCTAAGATAAATTGTCCCCAATGACTTTGGAGAAAACCTGGAATCCAATCTATTTCTAACCCTGTCATCATGGGTAACATCCCAATAATTAACAAAATACTAATGACACAACCGACAATAACTTTATAAGTTAATTCTTTTTTTTCGGCTTCTCTTGTGGCTTTTTCTTCATCTCCTTGTCCTTCATTTTCTTCTTGAGAAAAAGCCTTATAACCGATGTCTTTAACCACGTCTTGAATTAAGGATGGATTAGTTAGATTTGGATCATAGGTTACTGTGGCTTGAGACAGAGCAAAATTAACATTACTTTTTCTGACTCCTTTCGCATTGCTTAACGCTTGTTCAATGGTAGAGGCACAACTAGCGCAACTCATTCCTTCTAATTTTAAATGGCAAGTTTCCATGTGATTATCCTCTAAAATAGTTAGTTTTTCCCAGAATGTAGAGACACGCTAGAAATTAAAGGACAAACCTCATCAGATTTAGGCTGTGGGTTAGGATTACTGTGCCACGTATTCCTATATTCTTCTAATTCAGCTTTAAATAAGGTCATTTGCTTTATTTTTATTTCTAAATCTTCTATTTTCTGGTCGAGTAAGTCTTGCACTAATTCACAGGGGATTTCACCTCGATCTCTGACATCCAAAATGCGCTTAATTTCTTCTAGGGAAAAACCCAGGGACTGGGCTTTTTTGATAAAGGCAACTTGTTGACTGGCATCTAAGCTATAGTAACGATAGCCATTGTCTGCAATTTTAACGGGATGTAAAACACCCAAATCGCTGTAATATCGTAAATTTCCCACAGATAACCCTGTTTGTTTGGCTAATTCTCCTATTCTGAGTAAAGTGTCTTGATTCATCGGTATTTGTCTCTTTAGTGGTATTTCATAGTCTAGAGTCTGTAGTAAACTGTAGAGTCAAGACTTGAGACTGAGTAATTTTTTATTGATTACCTCTCCATCCATGCCACATAGGAAAACCATTCTCATTTCTTAGCATTAGGGTCATCTCTCCTTTCTGAACAGAGGCAGCCATCATGGCAGATTGACCATTAAAATTCATTCTTGAACCGATCACTTCAATGTTATCGTTGGGTTGAATTTGAACATCTTGATTTTGAAGATACCAAGCCGGGCCTAAATGAACATCCATTGTTTGATTATTGTCCGTTTTCAACTGTAGGTGCATACCGCCGGACATCCCCTCTCTTGGGGTAAACGTATTGACGCTGACAACTTCTCCCCTAACAGTAGCCATATTATTCGGGTCATACATTCTGCCGTATTGGGAATGGTGTCCCCAACCACCGCTTCCTTGCCAATCTTGACCCATCATGGAACCTTGTTGCGCCATCCATTGCCGATGTTGTTGATAGGTTTGAGAATTACCAGGTGTATTCCAACAAGGAACAGTATTCGTGTTGGATGTCGGTTGTGAAGTAGGATTGTCTGCTAATAGAGGAATAGAACTCAATACTAATAAGGTGATTCCTGCTAAAGCTGAACTTTGAAGGGTTTTATTAGCTAAGTTGATTTTCATTGTTTTGCCTCCAATCACTTAACTTTTCTGCTACTTTCATGGTAAACCCTCTAGTCTACTGGAGAGTTTCGCTTAAGTAACAAAACTTAATAATTTAGCTATTTAAACGATTACGTTAATATTATTACGCTGAAAAATGAAATGAGGATGAAATATCATTATTCTTTTTTTTGTTACTATTATTCATTATGATATTGATGATCAAACCAGCACAGGCAGAAACATGAATAAAACTTATGCGTATCTTATTAGTTGAAGACGAAAATGACTTAGGAACTGCCATTAAACGGGTTTTAATTCAACATAATTATATTGTAGATTGGGCGAAGGATGGAGAAGAAGCTAATGATTTAATAGAAATGGGATTAAATCTCTATACTATCGGTATTTTTGATTGGTTATTACCGAAAATATCAGGCATTGATTTAATCAAAAAAATTAGACAACAAAACAGTTCTTTACCCATTTTAATGTTAACCGCAAAAGATAGAGAAGAAGATAAAGTTATTGGTTTAGATGCCGGTGCCGATGATTATTTAGTTAAACCTTTTGGAATGGCGGAATTATTAGCAAGATTACGAGCATTACAACGCCGTTTTCCCACTATTAACCCTCAAAAGTTAACCGTAGGACATATTACATTAGACTACAGTAATTATACAATTTTTTATCGAGATCAAATGGGAAAACATCAACCTATTCCTTTAACCAATAAAGAATTTCAACTCTTAGAATATTTTATGAAACATCCTAATCAAATTGTTACCCGTGATCAGCTTCTTTCACAACTTTGGGAATGGGGAAATGAACCGATGAGTAATGTAGTTGCTGCACAAATTCGCTTGTTACGGCGTAAATTAGAACCTCACTGTGGAGACAATTATATTGAAACTGTTTATGGTTTGGGTTATCGCTTTATTATTAATAATTAATTCTTAGATTATGATAATAAAACCTGATAAATTAAAATTATTTAGAAAAACAAAATGGCGTTTAGCCAGTTGGTATATTAGTGGAATTAGTCTAGTTTTAGCAATTATTGGTTTTGGGGTATATGAAGCCATTATTCATGCTCATCGAATCACAGTAGAAAAAGAATTAAAGACCGTTGCAGGAACTCTTCATGATAATTTTGAGATTATTCTTGACACTCCTGGAAAACTGAGTGACGACGTTAAACAATTCTTTCCTAATTTATGTCTTGTTGACTCTTCTTGTCCTTCTTTAGATAATATTTCTAATTACCGTATTGGAACTATTGACAACGGACAATATTACTTACAAATTTTTGATCTTTCTCATCATTTAATTGCTTATAGTCGAAACTATCCTAAAGGTTTATCCCAAAAAAAACAACCAGATAAAAAAATAATTATTACAGATAATCAAGGAATACGCTATTTACAACAATCTCATTTATTACACACCAATACAGGAGAAAACTGGGGCTATTTACAAGTTTCTAGAAGTCTTAAAGATTTTGATAATTACTTAAAAATGGTAGTTTTAATTTTATTATTAGGATTGCCTTTAGCTATTATTTTAATTGGTATTTCTGCTTGGATATTAACAGGAATAGCCATGAAACCTATAGCTAAATCTTATCATCAAATTCAACAATTTACTGCCGATGCAGCCCATGAATTAAGAACTCCGTTAGCTGCTACCTTAGCTACAATAGAATCAACTCTAATGATATCAAGTTTAACTGAAAATGAGTTACGCAATACGTTAGAAACTTTAAGAAAACAAACAAAAAGATTATCAAGTTTAGTATCTGATTTATTAATATTATCTCGTTTAGATTGCCCATTAAATACAATCTCGACTACTTCTATTAAAAAAGAGAAAATTTGTCTCAACGATCTTATTAGTGATTTAGTTAAAGAAGTTGCTAATTTTGCTATTTCATCAGAAATTATTTTAATCCCTGACATTAGGGTTAGTTATCCTCTAGAAATAATCGGTAATACTGAGCAAATTTATCGTCTATTATTTAATTTAGTTGTTAATGGTATTCAATATACTCCTACGGGTGGGCAAGTAACAATCATCTTGAAGCAACATAATAATTTTGCACTAATTCAAGTTCAAGACACAGGAATAGGAATTGACAATAAGGAATTACCCTACATTTTTGAACGATTTTACCGAGTTGATAAAGCACGTTCAAGAGTAAGGGGGGGTTCAGGTTTAGGATTATCTATTGCCAAAGCACTCGTACTTGCCCATCACGGTACAATTCAAGTAAACAGTGTAGTAGACAAAGGAAGTCTCTTTATGGTTAAACTACCAATTGGTCGCAACTTCAGGAGCTAAAATTTGACCATTAATGTGTTTTAAATCTCTCTTTTTGGGGTAGAGTTAACGAACGTGAGTTCGACGAAGTTAAAAAACCACTTCTGTTATCCCAAAATAAAATTAAGCCATGAGGATAGAGAGCGATCTCGAAGAGAACGGGAATTTATTTTAGAACAACTATCTCCCTCTACTTCTTTGACTGCATAATGTTTATTTTCTGTCAATAGCGAAACTTCTAAACAATTAGAAATTGTCTAAACCTAAACAATTGTTATATTATCGTGAGGATCACAAGCACAGCTAGAGAATTTTCATGGGTAGAAAGTATCACGTTTACGGTGTCGGTAATGCTTTGGTTGATATGGAGTTTCAAGTCACTCCCGAATTATTACAAGATTTAAACATTGATAAAGGGGTGATGACTTTGGTCGATGACGTTCGTCAAGGGGAGATCATCGCTAAATTTAATGGTAATCTTTGTAAGCAAAGTGGTGGGGGATCTGCTGCTAATACAATGGTTGCTTTAAGTCAATTTGGAGCTAAGGGTTTTTACTCTTGTAAAGTGGCTAAAGATGAAGCCGGATTTTTCTATTTAGAAGATTTACAGAACTGTGGTTTAGATACCAATGTTCATGATGAAAAAGAAGTAGATGGAAGCACAGGAAAATGCTTAGTTATGGTTACGCCTGATGCTGATCGCACCATGAACACTTTCTTAGGAATTAGTGGGAGTTTATCAGAAGCAGAATTAGTAACTGAGGCGATCGCTGATTCTGAATACCTCTATATGGAAGGCTATTTAGTTACCTCTCCAACTGCTAAAGCTGCTGCTATAAAAGCCAGAGAAGTTGCTGAAAGTTCGGGAGTAAAAACTACATTTTCTCTCTCTGATCCCAATATGGTCGACTTTTTTAAAGAGGGATTATTAGAAATAATTGGCTCAAACATAGATTTCATTTTTGCTAATGAATCAGAAGCTTTAAAAATGGCAGACACGGAAGAGTTTTCTGAAGCGATCGCCTATTTCAAAAAGTTATCTAAAGGTTTTGCGATTACTAGAGGTTCTCAGGGATCAGTGGTTTTTGATGGTCAAGAATTGATAGAAATTACGCCTTACCCCGTTCAAGCTATTGATACTGTTGGCGCAGGAGATATGTATGCTGGAGCCTTTTTATATGGTCTTACCCACGGCATGAGTTATACACAGGCTGGAGATTTAGCGTCCCGTGCTTCTTCTAAGATTGTCACTTGTTATGGGCCTCGCTTAGCAACAGAAACATTACAAGAATTACTTAATGGTTAAAGGGTAAATTGTAGCTAATTTCAACCCTCTGTTATTTTTTCCGAGGCTATGGCCTCGGTTACTTAAAATTTAGTAAAATTCCTGTTACAATAGTACAAGTTAACTTAATAAAAATCTGGGAACAAAGAGGCATTGATTATGTTAAGCCAATTCCGAAAACATTATCCTGAAGGAAGTTTAGTGAGTGAGTTAGTAACCATTGATCATGGTCAATATATTGTCAGGGTATTATTACAGAATAATGGTGTAACATTAGGGACAGGATTAGCAGCCGATAACAACATTGAAACAGCAGAAGATCGAGCTAGGGAAAGAGCATTAAAAAGTCTTGAACTAGATCATAAACCTACGGAAAAAGTAGAAAAAGTAATCGCTCAATCTTCCCCTTCACCTCAAGAAACCAGTCAACCCAAACCCAACATTGAAGTTGCATCCCCTCCCCCAGAAAAACCCATTGAACCCGTTACTAAAGTAACTAAGAAAGAAGAACCTAAAGAGATAGAAAAAGAAATACCACCCTCAACTAAAACAACCACTGAAACCCCAACCAAATCGCCTAAAAAACAAGTAAAATCTACATCAAACGCTAAAAAAACATCACCAGTTGAACCAGAAATTGAAGAAAAACCTTTGCCCATTCCTGTCACTCCCACAGAAACAAAAATAGAAGAAACAGAAATCAAAGAAAACAATATTCCTACGCCTGAACCTATTAAAGAACCAGAAATAGAAGAAAATCCGCCGATGGTGGAAGAAGAAGAGCTTGATTTTTCTGAAATTATTGCCCGTTCTAACGCAGAATTAAAACGATTAAAATGGACAACCGAACAAGGTCGAGAATATTTAATCAAAACTTACGGAAAGCGATCTCGTCAAGTGCTATCCGATGAAGAATTACTAGAATTTCTTCGTTATTTAGAAAGTTTACCCACCCCTGCTTAAATAAGGTTGATTTTGCTTACTGTTCTGAATGACCTTCCTGTTCTAAAATATGATCCCATGAAGACTTTATTTTCCCTCCCAAACATCCCTTCTTGCGCTTGGAAACGTCCTATCGGTCAAGGATGGGATCATCCCTATACAGTACGCTATGCTAGTAATTTAGATGACGGCCCCTGGCACGGAATGCCTCTCGGTGGGTTTGGAGCCGGTTGTATTGGGCGATCGCCTCGTGGTGATTTTAACCTCTGGCATTTGGATGGGGGGGAACACATTTTTAAAAGTATCCCATCTTGCCAATTTAGTATTTTTGAACAGTTAGAAGATGGGACAGCACAAGCTTATGCTTTGTCTACGGAACCCCCAGAAGATAATACCCTGTCTCGTTGGTCTTGGTATCCCCAAGAAAAAGGAAGTTATTCGGCTCTTTATCCCTGTAGTTGGTATCAGTACGAAGGAGTGTTTCAAACCGAAATTTATTGTGAACAATTTTCTCCCATTATTCCGAATAACTATCAAGAAACCAGTTATCCCATTGGAGTATTTGAATGGACGATAAAAAACCCCACTGATAAACCCATAACCCTCAGTATTATGCTGACTTGGCAAAATATTGTCGGTTGGTTTACTAATGCGATTAAATCCCCTGAAATTACTGTTAGGGATGACGGTAGTCCAGAGTATGAATATCAACCGAGATGGGGTCATAGTACCGGCAATTTTAATCAGTGGATACAAGATAATTTTCGGGTGGGTTTTATTCTCAATAGATTACAACCCCATGAACAAGTACAAGAGGGAGAAGGACAAATCTGTATCGCTAGTGTTACTAATCCTAGTGTAGAGGTTTTTTATCTCGGAAAATGGAATCCAAATGGTGATGGTTCAGAGGTTTGGGACTATTTTGCTATGAATGGATCATTGCCAGATCAAGAAGATGAAACCCCTGCTGAACCCGGAGAACAAATTGCAGCAGCTATGGCAATTCGTTTTACGATTAAGCCAGGAAGAGTCAAAAAAATTCCCTTCATTTTAGCCTGGGATTTACCCGTAACAGAATTTGCTCAAGGGATTCAATCTTATCGGCGTTATACTGACTTTTTTGGTCGCAATGGTCAAAATGGTTGGGCAATGGTAAGAACCGCTTTAAAACATTCTGATGTGTGGCGAGATCAAGTAGAAGAATGGCATAATTCTATCTTAAAACAGAAGGATTTGCCCAACTGGTTTAAGATGGCACTTTTCAACGAATTATACTTATTAACCGATGGCGGAACAATTTGGACAGCAGCATCTGAGACTGATCCTATCGGACAATTTGGTGTCTTAGAATGTATGGATTATCGTTGGTATGAAAGCTTAGATGTAAGATTATATGGATCGTTTGGGTTACTAATGTTATGGCCTCGCTTAGAAAAAGCAGTCATAGAAGCATTTGCACGGGCAATTCCTAGTAGTGATGATACCATTAGAATCATTGGTTATAACCAAGCTGAAGGCATCAGAAAAGCTAAGGGTGCAACGCCTCATGATTTAGGTGCGCCGAATGAACATCCTTGGGAAAAAACAAATTATACAAGCTATCAAGATTGTAATCTTTGGAAGGATTTAGGTAGCGATTTTGTCTTGCAAGTTTATCGGGATTTTTTGTTAACAGGAGCAGATGATATCGAATTCCTTTGGGAATGTTGGGAAGCGGTTCCAGAAGCATTAAACTATCTTAAAGAATTTGATTTAGATAATGATGGTATTCCCGAAAATTCTGGCGCACCGGATCAGACATTTGATGACTGGGAATTAAGGGGAATGAGCGCTTATTGTGGAGCATTATGGATCGCTGCTTTAGAAGCTGCTATAAAGATAGGAGAAATCTTATTAGAAAATCGCCCCAACAATCCACAATTAGAACCCAAAAATTATCCTGAATGTATTGAAAAGGAATTGGATAAATATCAGAATTGGTTACAACAATCTCGCTCGGTTTATCATAGCACTTTATGGAATGGAGAATACTATAAATTAGATAGTGAAAGCGGGTCTGATGTGGTGATGGCAGATCAATTATCGGGTCAATTTTATGCTCGTTTATTGGGTTTGCCTGATGTGGTTGAAAATCAATATGCGCTATCAGCGTTAAAGAAAGTTTATGAAGCTTGTTTCTTAAAGTTTCAAAACGGAAAATATGGAGCAGCAAATGGCATGAAACCTGATGGAACTCCAGAAGATCCGAACTCAACCCATCCCCAAGAAGTTTGGACGGGAATTAATTTTGGTTTAGCCTCTTTCTTAATACAAATGGGCATGAAAGATGAAGCCTTAAAATTAACTGAAGCTGTGGTTAAACAAGTATATGAAAATGGCTTACAGTTTCGGACTCCTGAAGCTATAACCGCCGTCGGAACCTTTAGAGCGTGTCATTATTTGAGGGCGATGGCTATTTGGGGGATTTATTATCAATTAAGTAAAACGAAGTAATTATTCATTATTCATTGATGAAAGTTGCTCTACTTTTATATCCTGAATTACTCTCGTTAACCCATCCAAATAACTACCCAGTTTATCAATGTCGCTTTTCATTGATTGGATAGTGGGATGATTTGCGATCGCATTATTTAAACTGTCTGGGTGAGTATCAGCGAGATAAGCATCAATTAACTCGTTAATTACGTCATCGAGAGTTTTTCCCTCATCCCTGACTTTGTTTTTCAATCTTTCTAACTTGTCAGGATTAATGATTATATTTAGTTGGGTTTCTATGGTGGTCATAGTTTTAAAAGTTTCTAAGTAGGTAGGCGGAATTAAAAGGATAAAATTTCGGAAGTCACAGTTTGAAAATTCAGAGGATGTAGAAAAGTAAGCAATTTTCTTGGTGCGCGTTCCCTTAACAGAGCCACTCGAAACAAAGTTTTTGAAGGATTAGCTAACTATAGTTAATCCTATAATTAAGTTAAAAATAAAAATTAAATAAGACGTTCTCCCTTTTACCTTCATTGACTTCTAGATATTTATTATCAGTTTATAACCAATGTTGACGAGGGTTAAATTTTTCTTTTTCCCGAATTTGCTGATATAAAGCGATTTCTTCATCACTAACTTCTGAAGGAATAGCAATTTGTATTTCTACCAGTTGATCCCCCCGTTTTCCCGAAGCATCAGGATACCCTTTATTTGCTAACCTTAACCGTTGGCCAGGACGAACCCCTTTAGGTACAGTCATTTTAACTAACCCATCAATAGTGGGAACTTCTACCGAACCCCCTAAAATAGCTTCACTGGGGGTTACAGGCACTCGACAAGCAATATCACTGCCTCGTAACTCAAAAAAGTGTGAGGGGTAATGGTAATTTTTAGATAAAGATCCCCCCTTGTAATCCTTGGCCTTTGAGACGAATTTTCTGACCATCGATCATTCCGGATGGCATATCTACTTCTAGCGATCGCCCGTCTTCGAGGCGAATGCGCTCCCGTCCCCCTCGATACGCTTTTTCTAGCGGAATATTTAACTTGGCTTCGACATCCCTTGCGCTGCGAGAAGGGTTAACTACTTTTGCTCGTTTGGTACTGCCGGGGTTATAGTCTTGAAACCGCCAAAACTCACTATCCCGACTGTAACTGCTGCTATTGCCATTACGAGAGGGGCGAGGTTGGGGACGAGGGGGACGGCGTTTGGTTTTGCCGAAACGCACCCGATCATAATCAGCCCGTTTTGTCTCATCGGATAAAATATCGTAGGCTTCGTTAATACTCTTAAATTTTTCCTCTGCTGTTGTATCTCCTGGGTTGACATCAGGATGATACTGCCGAGCGAGTTTACGAAAAGATTTTTTGATCTCCTCGGCACTGGCATCTTTAGAAACCCCTAAAATGGCATAGTAGTTACGAAGTTGCTGCATATATCAGTATAAAACGGGAATGAGAATCGGGTCAGAATTTTTATTTTAATGGTCTTAAGACTTTAGAACCAATCATCGTCCTCTTCATCCCATTGATTTTCTGCTGGAATACGACGGGAGCGATCGCGAGTATAGTAAGCATCAGACTCTCTGGGGGGATAAGGGCGCGGTTCAGAAGAGGGACGACGGGATCGGGGACTGGGACGCTCTTTTTCCCAGTCGTCATATTCGTCTTCATAGCGATCATAACGAGGAGGAGGAGAACCGTAAGTTTGACGCTCATCATAGCGAGGAGGAGGAGAACCATAGTCTCGGCGTTCTGGGTAACGAGGCGTACCATAATCATCCCCATAAGTTCCTCGACGGGTTGTATAGGGATAGTCATCGTCATCATCCCCTGTTAAGGTCTTACGAATGGACTCAAAAATGCCCTCGTCTTCTTCATCGTCGTACTGTAAGCGGACTTCTCGGTTCAATTCATATAAAACATCTTGTAAGTCGGCTTGCGCTCGATCTAAGCGTCTTTCGTCATCTTTATCCAAACTGTCGAGAATCTCTGCATTCAAGGATTCAATTTGACGACGATACCCACTGGTAAATTGAGTGCCAAAGTCTAGAGTCACGTCTTTTAAACGCCGTAATGCCTGATCTGTTAAGGCTTTAGCCTTGTTGCGTTTTTCGATCCGTTCTCTCCGTTGTCGATCTTCTTCAGCAAATTCGCTGGCTTCTTGGATCATGCGGTTAATTTCCCCTTCGCTGAGGGTTGAAGCCCCTTGAATGACCACACTTTGTTCTCTACCGGTAGTGCGATCGCGGGCCGTCACTTGTAAAATGCCGTTAGCATCAATATCAAAGGCGACTTGTACCTGCGGAATGCCCCTCGGTGCCGGCGGTATGCCAGTCAGTTTAAACCGTCCCAAGGATTTATTATCCTTAGCCATTTCCCTTTCTCCTTGGGTCACATGAATTTCTACCATCGTTTGATTGTTTTCTCCAGTAGAAAAGATGTCGGAACGACGCACGGGAATAGTAGTGTTACGAGGGATTAATTTTTTGGTGACACCGCCTATGGTTTCTAAGCCCAAGGATAGGGGGGTTACGTCTAATAATAAGATTTCTTTGACTTCCCCTGCTAAAATACCCGATTGAATGGCTGCCCCCACTGCTACCACTTCGTCAGGGTTGACGTTTTCGTTAGGTTCTTTGTCGATAAAACTCCGCACTAACGCTTTAATCATGGGCATTCGGGTTCCCCCACCCACTAACACCACTTCATCAATTTGTACGGGACTTAATCTGGCATCATTTAAAGCCCTTTTGATAGGACGAGTGAGACGACTCACTAAATCAGCACAGAGGTCTTCAAATTGCGGGCGTGTGAGACGGGTTTCTAAGTGCTTAGGCCCGTCTTCGGTGGCAGTAATGAAGGGGAGATTAATATCGGTAACACTGACCCCTGATAGCTCAATTTTCGCCTTTTCTGCTGCTTCTGTGAGTCGTTGTAGAGCTTGTCTATCTTGGCGTAGGTCTACTTTTTCTTGTTCTAAAAATTGTTCGGCTAACCAATCTACAATTCGTTTATCAAAGTCTCCTCCGCCGAGTTGGGTATCCCCACTGGTGGATTTTACTTCAAATACCCCGTCACCCACTTCTAAGACGGAGACATCAAAGGTTCCTCCCCCTAAATCAAAGACTAAGATTTTTTGGGATATTTGTTGATCTAATCCATAGGCTAAGGAGGCTGCAGTGGGTTCGTTAATAATGCGTAAAACTTCTAATCCTGCTATTCTACCTGCGTCTCTAGTAGCCTGGCGTTGAGAGTCATTAAAATAAGCAGGAACGGTGATCACTGCGCTGGTGACGGGTTCTCCTAGGTAGCGTTCTGCTTCTTCTGCTAATTTACGGAGAATTTTAGCCGAGATTTCTTCGGGGGCAAAGTCTCGTTTGAGGCGAGGACATTTAATTTTTATATTGCCGTATTCGTCCCGACGAATGGTGTAGGGAACTTGTTTTGATTCGGGGGTTAATTCTGCATACTTTCGTCCCATGAAACGTTTAACCCCATAATAGGTGTTTTGGGGGTTTAATACTGCTTGTCGTCTGGCCATTTGTCCAACGACTAATTCTCCATCCTTATTAAACCCAACCACAGAAGGGGTAGTACGCATTCCTTCTGAGTTGGCGATTACGACTGGCTTTCCGCCTTCCATTACGGCAACGACAGAATTAGTTGTCCCCAGATCAATGCCGACTACTTTGCCCATGTTTATTCTTTTCTCCAGCTACTCCATTTAATTGTGGTTGGTTCGTTCGAGAGTTTAGCTTGATTAAGTCTCGTTGACAATATTGTATCGAATTGTCGTCAGTTATCAGTTATCACTCATCGGGTATCATATCAGTGTTACTGGTGTCAAAACTGATTAAAATTATAAATCTTACTTAAATTAAAACAAAACAATGAAACAATGGTACGAAGAATTATTTGAAAATTATGCTATTAAATACGACCAAGAAGGGTTTACTCATGGAACAGTTAGTGAGTGTGATTTTATAGAACAAGAAATCAATTGTGACAAAAATATACGAATCTTAGATATTGGCTGTGGAACAGGAAGACATTCTATTGAATTAGCCAAAAGAGGCTATCAGGTAGTAGGTATTGATTTATCAGAATCCCTTTTAAATCGAGCTTGAGATGTTAGTGATTGCTAAAACTTAAGTTCAGATTTCAGTGAGATAATTTTAAATTAATTGGTTAATGAATATTCCTGAGCAAGAAATAACAAACTACAAACTTCTTCGTCAGTAGTTTGGGAAAAATCATCATACCAAATACTAATAGAATTCATACGTTCTGGCATGGTTAAACAGACTAATTCATCAATCTCCTGCCTTAATTCTTTACAAACTGAAGGAGGTGCGACGGGAACAGCAATAATAATCTTTTTTGCTTGCTGTTTTTTAATAATAGCGATCGCTGCTTTAATAGTTGAACCGGTGGCAATCCCATCATCAACTAAAATAACGGTCTGATTATAAATTTTGGGAAAGGGTTTATCTCCTCGATAAACTTGTTCTCGACGGTGTAATTCTTTTTGTTCTTTATAGGTGACTTCTTCTATAGTTTGGGGTGATATATGTGACCAATTAATAACATCTGTATTAAGAATTCTTACCCCTCCTAAAGCGATCGCACCCATAGCGAGTTCTGGACGGTTAAGAACTCCTAATTTTCTAACTACGCAGATATCTAGGGTCAGATTCAATTGTTTGGCAATTTCGTAAGCAACAGGAACCCCTCCTCTGGGTAAAGCTAAAACTACCGTATTATCTTGATTTTTATAGCTTTTTAATTTCTCTGCTAATTGTTGTCCTGCTTCTGTACGATTATGAAAGCGACTATTCATGGTCTTTTTCCCCTGGATTATATTTTACCCTAACTTTTTTTTGTAGCGTTTGACTAGGATTAAAACTTATTTATTGTATTCATTGTAACATTTTCAGATGGCTCAATCAGTCTGTATGTTACAAAATATAAAGTCTATTGATCATTCCTGTTTAAAATTCATGCGATCGCCTAAACTTTGGCAAGTTACTTTTATCTTAACTATTGGTATTTTATCTGTTTCTTCTACGGCAATTTTTATCCGTCTTGCTTTAGAAGCTTCAGGAAAATTGGGATTAGAATTTAGTCTTTTTTTAGCAGCGTCTCGTTTAATTATTGCTTCAATTGTTTTATTTCCTGCTTGGAAAACTGTAGTTAAAAATAAAGCTAATGTAAAAGCTTATTATTATGCCATTGGTGCTGGCTTTTCTTTAGCCTTTCATTTTGTTTGTTGGATTACTTCTTTATCATTTACTTCCATTGCTGCGTCCACTACTTTAGTCACTACTAATCCCATTTGGGTAGCTCTTTTATCTTGGTTCTGGTTCGGAGAAAAAATAAAAAAAATAACTATTTTGGGGATTTTTATTGCTTTACTAGGGGGAATTTTGATTGCTTTGGGGGGTAATGATCTTAATAACTCTTATAATCAACCAATGTTAGGTAATGTCTTAGCTTTGATGGGAGCTTTATTTGTTAGTTTCTATTTAATTTTTGGTAAGATTTCCCAACAAGAAGGGTTAAATATTAGCAGTTATAGTGTTATTGTTTATACAACGGCTGCTATACTTCTTTTTCCTTTACCTTTTGTTTTTGGTTCTGGTTATAGTAATTATCCTAATCCTGTTTATCTTTATGTGCTTTTAATGGCTATTTTTTCTCAATTAATTGGTCATACTAGCATTAATTGGTCGGTACGTTACGTATCTCCGACTTTGATCACTTTAGCGATTCTATTTGAACCCATTGGCTCTAGTTTTTTAGGGTTTCTTCTCTTTCAAGAAATACCCTCAATTTTAGTTTTAATAGGAGCCTTTATTATTTTAGTTGGCGTTATCATTGCTGTTGTTAGTTCTCAGGATAAGTGTAAATCTGTTTAGCATTACCGTATTTTATAATGATCAATAACTGGAATTTTGACGGTATCTTTTGTAAGCAGGATATTTTCTCTCTTTTTCAAGAATTTTGCCTTAAATATAAGTCGTAAAACTCTAAAATCAGTTAGAAACTGAAAATTATCTCTACCATAAATAATGCTTATTGTCAAATACTTGCAAAGATACTTTACACTTGTTAATATAGATTTACAGGTGGATACAATAGCCCCTGATGACTGACGCTTAAGGATTAATAAGCTATGACTAAGTACAACTACACTAAAAATACTGTGTCAAGAAATAAACAAGATGAAGGAATGAGTTTATTAGCTCTATTATTCTTTATGATGGGAGCAGTTAATGTCTATGGACATTTACAAGGTAGTGACAATCAAGTGACTACTACTAATAATAACGACATGACTGGTTTATTGAAAGTAGGTATTTTTACAATGTTTTTAGCGGGTGTTATTGAACTTTTTGTAATTTAATATCATCTTTAGCCTAAAACTTTTAACTTTAAGATCATGATGGGGGAGTAATACGCAGGCTTGACTATAAAAACTCAACCCCCCATAAAATACATCAATTCTTAGGTTTTGTAAACCCGTAATCTTCAAAAACTGTTTGTGCTTTCTCTTCTAATAAAAAGTTAACAAATTTCTTCGCTTCTTCAGAATTTTTGCTTTCTTTCACTACAGCAATCGGGTAAACAATAGGAGAATGCGAACCTTCAGGCGCAGTAGCGGTTATTGTTACTTTATCAGAAATTTTTGCATCAGTACCATACACAATACCAGCATCAACGTTTCCTGTTTCTACATAAAAAAGAACTTGACGCACATCTTTTCCATAGACTAATTTTGGTGTTAACTTGTCATAGGATTTTAACGAAGTCAACACTTCTTTTCCGTATTGTCCAGCCGGTACACTTTCAGGATCACCTAAAGCAATTTTATCTAATTTAGCATTAGGTAAAGTTTCAAAAGTAACTGATTCTGTACTATCTTTTGGTGTAATTAAAACAACGTTATTTTCTAGTAAATTTTTACGAGTTTCTGTCAGCAACAACTCTTTTTCTTGTAGTGCATTCATCTGTTTGGGTGCAGCAGAAATAAAGATATCTGTCGGCGCACCTTGTTCAATTTGCTGTTGTAAAGAACCCGACGAACCAAAATTATAAACAATTTCTACATCAGGATTTTCTTGTTGATAAATAGGTTGTACTGCTTTCATCGCATCTTGGACACTCGCAGCAACTGATACGGTTAACGTAACTTTAGGGGTATCTTGTTGACTAGAATTGGTACCAGTACAAGCTGTTACAAAAGTTGCTAATGTTAAGGCAAGAAATTGTTTTCTCTTCATAAATATTGATTACCACCTGGTTTAACTAGAGGTATGCTAAAAACAATTACGAACTTCAGTCTCTAAAATTAACAATTTTTTAATTTATTTGTCATTAAAACAATGAACAGTGGCACTGTAAAATCTGACAATTCATCCTTATCAGAGGTGATTAAACAGTTAGGAACCTCAGTCAATGGGTTAAGTCAACAAGAAGCCAAAAACCGTCTTAATCAGTACGGTTACAATGAATTAGAAGACAAAAAAGTTAACCCATTAATGATGCTGCTATCCTATTTTTGGGGACCGATGCCTTGGATGATTGAAGCAGCTATTATTCTTTGCGCTTTAGTAGGTGATTGGGTAGATTTTGGGATTATTTGCTTTCTTTTAATCGGTAATGCAGCCATCGGTTTTACCGAAGAAAAATCTGCCGGCGATGCAGTGGCTGCCCTCAAAGCCCAGTTAGCCCAACAAGCGATCGCCAAGCGGGATGAAGAGTGGAAAACGGTTCCTGCGCGAGAGTTAGTCCCTGGAGATGTTATCCGCATCAAAATTGGGGATGTGCTACCCGCCGATCTAAAATTATTTGAATGTGACTCCTTAACCATCGATCAAGCAGCCTTAACAGGGGAATCTTTGCCCGTTACCCGTAAAACTGGGGATCTGGTATATTCAGGTTCCATTCTTAAAAAAGGTCAAGCGGAAGCTGTCGTTACCCATACAGGGGTTAACACCTTTTTCGGTAAAACTGCCAAATTAGTGAGCGAAGCAGAGTCAACAGACCACTTACAGGAAGCGGTTCTCAAACTCTCAGACTATTTAATTATTATCAATATCATCCTCGTCGCTATTATCCTTTTAGTCAGGGTTCACGATGGGGATCACTTTATCCAAGTTCTTAAATACTGTCTTGTTTTAACCGTTGCTTCTATTCCCCTGGCCACTCCAACTGTATTAGCCGTAACTATGGCCATTGGGGCGCAACTATTAGCCAAAAAAAACGCCCTCGTTACTCGTTTAGCAGCCATTGATGAACTAGCCGGGGTCAATATGTTGTGTTCCGATAAAACTGGAACCCTAACCCTCAACCAACTTTCCTTAGGCGATCCCTGGACTTTGGGGAACATTGATTCTGAAGAAATGCTGTTATCCGCAGCCCTTGCGTCTCGGCGTGAAGATCATGACCCCATCGATATGACTATTATTAATAGCTTGAAACATCCCGATCAAGTGCAAAATTATCAAATTACTCACTTTATCCCGTTTGATCCGGTTCGTAAACGCACAGAAGCCGAAATTATTAGTCACGACGGCAAAACCTTTAAAACCAGTAAAGGCGCGCCTCAAGTCATTTTAGACCTTTGCCCTAATAAAGCAGCGATCGCCTCTCAAGTCAATGCCCAAATTGAGTCCTTAGCCCGACGGGGTTATCGCGCCTTGGGGGTTTCTCGAACCAATGAACAAGGAGAATGGCAATTTTTAGGAATTCTCTCATTATTTGATCCCCCTCGTCCTGATTCTCAGATTACCATCGAAAATGCCCGAAAACTGGGGGTTCCTTTGAAAATGATCACGGGAGATCAAGTCGCGATCGCCAAAGAAACCTGCCATCAATTAGGGTTAGGGCAAAATGTCATCGATGCGAAGATTTTTCGAGAAACGCCGGCTTCTCAAATGAGTCAGTTAGCCAGAGAAATTAAATATGCAGATGGGTTTGGTCAAGTATTTCCCGAAGATAAGTTTCACATTGTCGAAAGCTTACAGCAACAGGGGTATATTGTAGCCATGACGGGGGATGGGGTAAACGATGCCCCGGCCTTAAAACAGTCTAGCGCAGGGATTGCGGTTTCAGGGGCGACGGATGCAGCGAGGGCAGCTGCGGATATTGTTTTATTAACCCCTGGTTTATCGGTCATTATTGATGCGATTAAACTGAGTCGTCAAATTTTCCTGCGAATGAACAGTTATTGCGTTTATCGGGTGGTAGAAACGGTTCGTATTCTGTTTTTTGTCACCATCGCTATTTTAGTTTATGGGTCTTATCCAGTGACAGTGGTGATGTTGGTTCTTCTGGCTTTAATTAATGATGGTTCAATGGTAACGATTGCTTATGACAATACGAAAATTCCTGAACAACCCCAACGTTGGAATTTAACGTTTATTCTTACCTTTGCAACTTTCTTGGGTTTAGTAGGGGTCGTAGAAACGTTTCTACTCTATTACTACACCGAAATTTATCTCAAGTTGTCCCATGAAATGGTACAAACCCTAATTTATTTACATTTGGCTGTTGGGGGAATGATGACTATTTATGTAACACGGGTTCAAGGTCCGTTTTGGTCAGTCTCCCCGGCAAGAACCATGTTAATCGCAACAGGGTTATCAGTGGCTATTTCTACTATTTTAGGGTGGTTTGGCATTTTAATGACTCCCGTTGGCTTTTGGTGGACGTTTGCTAGTTGGGGTTATGCTTTTGTTTGGTTTTTAATTTTTGATTGGTTCAAACTGTGGTTATATCGTCTCTTAAATAAGAAAAAAGTGGTCATGTTAGGACAACGTTATCTTCGTATTTGGAGGCAGTTTAGTAATAATTAAATGGTGGAGAAGTAAGCGCAACTCTAAGGTTATGAGAAGGTTAAATTATTGACTTGTTTCTATCATCAAAATAGAATTTTTATCCATTATGCTATTCAACCCCTAACATAACATCACTGGCTTTGATAATAGCGTAAGCCTCTTTTCCTTCACTTAATGCTAAGGATTCAGCAGACTCTTTAGTAATCATGCCACTAATTTCTACCCCAGGAGCAACTTCTAAAGTTACAACGGCATTGACACTGCCTATTTCAACTTTTTTGACAGTTCCTTTAATGGTATTACGCGCACTACTTTTCATAGATTAACTCTCGAAATGAATTAAAAGTCTTGATAAGTATAACATAGTTTTTTAATAAGAGTATATCTCTAAATGGGTTCTTTTTTAGAACTGGTTTAATGCTTATAATACTCAGAATTATATTGCTCATTATTCATCAATTTTTATTGATGTAAGTTTTTAGAATATAAAAAAATGAACTAAAATAGTGGTTAAGTAGCAATACTATATTCAGAAGAAGACAGTTTTGTTAGATCGGCGAACTATTCTATTTTATAGGTAGTTTTTAAAAGTCTCTAATTTGCCCACTCTAACGTTTTAAAAGGTAGTGTATCCACAGTCTCTTTGGTAACTTTATTACTTTTGATTATGTCAAATAAGAATAATAAAAAATATCGGTTTTTCGATTTTGGTTGTTTAGTCGAACTTTTTATTGCTTCAATAATTTTTGGGGGAGGTTATTGGTGGTTCTTTATTAAAAATAACTATCCCTTACCAGATATAATTGCTAACAATCCCAAAATTATTCAACTATTAGAAAAATATCCAAATTTACCAATTGCTATTAAAACTCCCGAAGAAAATAATATAACATCGAGTCAAACATCTCCTAATCAACCTATCACAACTGAATTACCATCATCAAACTCATCACCAAAACCAATTAATGATTCTAATAAAACAGAACTTGAAACTAATACAAATAATGACAAGGCTACTGAAACAGTGAAACCCCAGATAACTAATGCTCCTGAAAAAGTTATAACACCTTGGGAGAAAAAGAAAATTAGAGGCATTTATTTAAGCCGTTATCAAGTCACAAATAATGCTAATGAATTAACCATTCGAGAACGAGTTAGATATTATAAAAATCAAGGATTTAATACTATTATTCATGGCGTTTGGGGGAATGGTTGCACCATGTATAATAGTGAAGTCATGCAGGAAACATTAGGTTATAATAGTTGTCCCAATGAATTTAATCCTCAATGGTTGACTTGGTTAATGGATGAAGCACATAAACAGGGCATGGAAGTTCACGCTTACTTTGAAAAAGGAATAAAAATTGATAAAAATAGTCCCATTTTTGATAAAGCAATTGAAAACAAATGGTTAGTTCCTGGAGTAGATAGAACCTATAGTAATATTGAACACTATGTATTAGATGTAGAAGTACCAGAAATTGCTAATTTTTTCACTAATATTGTCGTAGAATTTGTCAAAAAATATCCTAAAATTGATGCCATACAATGGGATGATTATTTAGGCTATCATGCAGAATTACCTGGAAAAGTTGATCGAACAGCTAAGTTAACTCAATTCACTCAAAAGATGATTTCAGAAGTCAAAAAAGCCAATAATTCAGTTAGTTTTGATATTAGTCATCATAATCCCTATTGGTCAAAAAGATACTTTGCTGCTGACTGGGAAAATTGGGCAGTAGATCGAGCATTTATTCAAGCTTATAACGAAGATAATTTTAAAGAAGAATTAAACTATGGTGCAAAATATGATGGTATTGCCATCACTGATCAACAATTACACCGTTTAAAAGAACTTGCTAATAATAAAAATATTGATAGCATCTTAGTATTTCCCCTTTCAGGGAAACCAGAAGAAACCGCTTCTCGTGTTAAAAGTAGTTTTAAGTGATAACTAATAATTAGTAACAGAATATACAGTTAAAAATTAATTAAGTTTTTAAACAGAACCAAAAACCTACATTACACTGAATAAAAAGTGGAATTAGTCCATCTTGAAAAGTATAGGATTAATAACGCTCTGAATAAAGGGTTATAAGCTTGTAAACAACTGCTTAACTAGACCGATGACTAAGCCAAACTCAACGCTTCATTTAGTTAAGTCCTTGTACTTAATCATTGTTAATCAAATGATGAAGCAAAAACAAAGAAGAGTTTAAGGTTTTCTCTGAATCCGTTAATAACCCCGAAAATATTAACAACAAACTTTTAACCCATAAACGAAAGCAAGGAAGGTTCAATATGTTAAAAATCGCAGTTCCAAAAGAAAGTGACTTAGGAGAATTGCGTGTTGCCCTCGTTCCTGATATTGTCGCCCGCTTTATAAAGCTAGGGTTTGAAGTGTTAGTGCAGTCCGGGGCCGGCCAAGGCGCTCATTTCACTGATAGTGAATACGAAGCAGCAGGGGCTACTATTATCAACTCAGCTAAAGAACTGTGGGAGTCTGCTGATATTCTACTCAAAGTTGCTCCCCCAGGAGAACAAGAAGGAGAAGAGGAAATGAACTGGTTAAAACCCGGTTCAACCTTAATTAGTTTTCTTAACCCCTTGGCAAACCCCGAACAAGTTCAAGCCTTAGCCCAACGGAAAATTAACGCCTTTAGCATGGAGATGATCCCCCGTACCAGTCGCGCCCAAAGTATGGATGCACTGTCATCTCAAGCCAATATTGCCGGGTACAAAGCAGCCTTGATCGCCTCGGCCTCGTTACCTCGTCTGTTCCCCATGATGACAACCGCAGCCGGAACCATACCTCCAGCCAAAGTGTTAGTCATTGGTGCCGGTGTAGCCGGGTTACAAGCGATCGCAACTGCTAGACGGTTAGGGGCAGTGGTAGAAGCCTTTGATGTACGCCCTGCGGTTAAAGAAGAAGTGCAGAGTGTGGGAGCGAAATTTATTGAAATTCCCATCGAAGAAGACACCGCCACCACCGGAGGTTACGCCAAAGAAGTCGGACAAAGCACACAAGAAAAGATTCGTCAAGTGCTAACCGAACACATTAAAAAATCCGATGTCGTGATCACCACTGCCCAAGTCCAAGGCAAACGCGCTCCTTTGATTGTTACCGAAGAAATGGTCGGTCAAATGAACGCTGGTGCTGTGATCGTTGACTTAGCTGCTGGCCAGGGCGGTAACTGTGCTTGTACCGAAGCAGGGAAAGACGTTTACTACAACGGTGTCACCATTATTGGACCCTTAAACTTGCCTGCTACTTTACCCGTAGATTCGAGTAAAGTGTATGCAAAAAACCTTTTAACCTTAGTGAAATACGTGGTTAAAGACGGTGCTATTGACTTCAACTTTGAAGACGACATTGTAGACGGAACCTGTGTCACCTACGAAGGAGAAGTCCGCAACGAACGGGTTAAAAATGCCCTCGCCACTTTAGTTCAAGCATAGAAATGGAGTAATTTATGACAACTGGATTATTAATCGGTTTAGTGGTATTCGTCTTAGCCTCCTTTGTGGGGTTTGAGGTGATCAACAAAGTGCCTCCCACCCTACACACTCCTCTAATGTCTGGGGCGAATGCCATTTCAGGTATTGCTGTGGTTGGCGCGTTACTCATTGCTGGCCCTAAAGAATGGAATATTACCGTCATTTTAGGATTAGTGGCCGTTGTCTTAGCAACGGTTAACGTGGTTGGTGGCTTTTTAGTGACTGACCGAATGTTGCAAATGTTCAAGAAGAAGGGAGCATAGTCTAAAGATGAACGATACCTTATGTACTGACGTTCTCTCTGGTTTAACTACTGGAATAGAACTGACCTACTTAGTCGCTGCAGCCCTCTTTATTGTTGGGTTAAAGCAGTTAGGATCACCCGCTACCGCTCGCCGAGGCAATATTATTGCTGCGGTAGGGATGTTTTTTGCTATTATTGCAACTTTAATTAATCAATCGGTGATCAACTACGAGATGATTCTTGTCGGGGTGATCATTGGATCTATCATCGGGGCGATCGCTGCTCAAAAAGTAGCCATGACTGCCATGCCCCAAATGGTAGGTATTTTCAACGGTTTAGGGGGTGCAGCCAGTGCCTTAGTAGCCGTTGGAGAATTTTGGCGGTTATTGGATACTGGAGATAAGGTTCCCTTTGATGCCACATTAGTGGCTATTTTAGGGGTGTTTATCGGTGGTGTTACCTTAACCGGTAGTTTACTGGCTTTTGCTAAGTTACAAGGGTTGGTGAGTGGTTCTCCTGTGACGTTTCCCCTACAACAACCGTTCAATATTCTTCTGTTCTTATCCTTTATCGCCGGCAGTGTTTACCTGTTCATCAACCCAGCTAATCCGGCATTATTTTTAGGGTTAGTGGGATTATCTTTGGTATTTGGGGTATTATTTGTCCTACCTATCGGTGGTGGTGATATGCCGGTGGTTATCTCCCTGTTAAACTCTTTCTCAGGGTTAGCAGCCAGTGCAGCCGGTTTCATTTTAATGAATAATATGCTCATCGTCGCTGGTGCGTTGGTGGGTGCTTCAGGTATTATCTTGACGGAAATCATGTGTAAAGCCATGAACCGTTCTTTACTGAGCGTTCTATTTGGTGCGTTTGGTAGTGCTGGTGGTACTGTTGCTGGTGGTTCCGGTGAAGCTACCGACAAAGTGGTTCATTCCATTGACAGTGAAGAAGGGGCGATGATGTTAGGATATGCTCGTTCTGTGGTGATTGTTCCAGGTTATGGTATGGCGGTAGCCCAAGCACAACATACTGTTAGAGAATTAGCCAACCAACTCGAAAAAATGGGCGTAGACGTTAAATATGCGATTCACCCTGTAGCGGGAAGAATGCCAGGCCACATGAACGTTTTACTCGCTGAAGCGAACGTTCCTTATACGCAGTTGCACGACATGGATGACATCAACCCTGAATTTGAACAGACTGATGTTGCTTTAGTTATTGGGGCGAATGATGTGGTTAACCCGGCTGCAAGGGCGGATAAAAATAGTCCTATCTATGGAATGCCCATATTAGAAGTCGACAAAGCTCATCATACCATTGTTATTAAACGGGGTATGAGTGCCGGGTTTGCTGGTGTGGATAACCAGTTATTCTACGATGATAAAACCATGATGCTCTTTGGTAGCGCACAAGATGTAATTGCTAAATTAGTGTCTGAAGTGAAACAACTGTAATTGTTTTAGCTTAGTTCAAGTTTAAAGTTATACCTCTCTGTTTTTATTAATGGGGGGGTATAATTATTTTTATGAGCAACCAACCTATTATCAGTTCTCAAAAGTTAGATAGAATTTTTGATGAAGGAGAAGAAGATATTCGAGAATATCTTGACTTTAGTAAAGCCCATCGTCCAGGTTTAGAAATGACAACTTTAAATGAAACTAATCTTAAAAATCTCTACGAAAGTGATGAACATTTATGGTTAGAAGAAACAATAAAATTGCTTAAAGAAAAGCGGTTAAATGACTTAGATATAGAACATTTGATTGAGGAGTTAGAAAGCTTGGGTAAACGAGACAAAAACCGAGTGAGTAGCTTTTTAGAACAAATTATTAGACATTTATTATTGTTGCAATACTGGGATGCAGAAAAAGACAGAAATAATAATCATTGGCGTGCCGAAATACAAAGTTTTCGCACTCAGTTAAGAAAATACTTAACCACTAATTTACAAAATTACTTAGTAGAAGAGTTAGACAATATTTATAATGATGCTTTAGATTATGTTCAAGAAAAAACTGGGTTTACAATTAACTTTCCTAAAAAATGTCCTTATAGATTCGAGGAATTATTAAATAAGAAATGGTTTCCTAGTAAAGATTAATTTTTTCTAACTTGTCCAAAACCTCTTTTTGTAAACTTGTAGACCATCGATATTTAAAGCTTTCATGTTGATATCTTTTGACCT
>NZ_AAXW01000015.1 GCF_000169335.1 Crocosphaera chwakensis CCY0110 | reverse complement strand
AAAATTATAAGATAGTTGCTGACGTTGAATGGTATCTCAAGCTGTTACAACATAACGATATTAATTGGTATTACTATCCCAGAACAATAGCCTCTTATGCTATCGATGGTTTATCCACTAAAGATATTAAATTAACTAGGGGAGAATATTGGCAAGCTCATAATTCGGCTGAAGTCTATAAAGGTAATAATTGGGATAAAAAAAGACTGTTAAAATATCAAGATGTTATCTTGTATTTTGAAGAACAATTATCATTTTCTCAAAAAAACAATGAACAACTAAAAAATGAATTAGAAACAGTTAAAGCAAAATTGCAAGAATCTCAAGCTTTAGTTATCAACCAAGGAAATACCTTACAGGAACTTAAGCAAGAAATGGAAGCTATGAAAACTAGCAAATTCTGGAAATTAAGATTTCTCTGGTTTAAAGTTAAAAAAAATATCGGTTTAGCTATTGAATAAAGTTATGAAAATTTCAATTATTCCTGTCTGTGGAAATGCTCAAAAAATCTATCAATAATGTTATTCGTTAAAAAAGAAATTTTGGGTTATCACACAAACAACTGCTATAAGATACGATACTTTAAACAACTACAGCAGTTTGCAACTTGATAAGGTACAAAATGTTATCGCGTTAGGGAACAGCAAACAGATGATTCATTTAGACTGTAATTTAATAACTTGCAAATTGCTGTAATTACTAAGGTAATAAGTGAGTACACAAAATTAATTACACATTGGGCTAGACTCAAACCCTTATTATATAAGCATTATAAGAAATCAGAGTGTGCAATTAATTAACTTTAGGTACTTAACAATGAAAAATCTTCAAAACACCCAATGTATTTACTGTCATCATCCGTCGTTAAAATTCAAATCGAATACAAAAAATAATAAGCACTCCATATCAAATGGAATTACTTGTCAAAGTTGTGGTCAAGGTTATGATATTTTATGGGGAGTTCCCTATTTGGGGATTTTTAAAGAAGAAGATAGTCTGTCACTACTTGAAATTATTGCTAATATTAATAACTATAGTCAAGACGAAACACACAGAAAAGATGACATAAAAAATATTATCAAAATGATTAATGAGTATATTTTTAGTGATGATGATGATGTTTTTTTTAAAAAGCATGGACTAGAAAGGAAACCAGATTGGTTTGATTATCGTTATAACGAGCAAATTCTTTTTAAAACTTTAACCTCTGACTTGGATTTTAAGAATAAAACAGTTTTAGATATTGGTGCTGGAACTGGTTACGATGGTTATCAATATTATTTAGCAGGGGCAGAAGTTACTTGTTTGGAATTTAGCCCAGTTTTAGCTAGAGTAGGGAGTCAAATATTTCCTGAATTTCAGTGGGTTGGGGGAAGCGCAGATAATTTACCATTTTTAAATGAAAGCTTCGATTTTGTTGTAGCGAATGCAGCTTTACATCACTTATTAGATATTCCTACTTCGATACGTGAGATGTTAAGGGTTTTAAAACCTGGTGGATTTTTAATTACCATTGGAGATTCCTTTAGAGGGGATCATCAAACAGAATTGGATGAAGCTATTATTTTTAACAATCATGTTGGAGTTTTATCTGGAATTAATGAACAAGTTCCTAAGTTTTCTAGTTTTTCTTGTATTTTAAAGGAGTTTAAGGACAACATTAGTGTTCAAATTATAACCAAGAATGTCTATCACTTATCAGAGTTTCCTAATTTATGGGGATTAGAAGAATCTGAAACTATTTTGTCAGATAAAAGTGGAGACATCAATTTATTAGTTAAAAAAAATAAATCAATTAACATTGAGAAAAAAACTGTTATAGAAGAGGCTTTTCGTCCCTACACTTATGGAGAAAATTTAGTAGAACAAAGTAAAGCAATCAGTTGGATTGTTAATTATATACCTCAGAAATATCTAAATCTGTCAGTTTGCGATCCTTCTTATCCAAAGTTTAGATTAATGAATGGATGGAAAATCCAAGAAGACAATAATAATCAGCGTTGTGTCTATAAAAGAGGAAGGCTATTTTTTAGTAGAGATAAAATAGCTAATCAATTTATTGATATTGAATGTTTGGTTCCTTATTTATCATCTTTTGATTGTCCAAAAATAGACATTAGAATTAATGGAATTTCGGTTGATTCTAAAGAGGTTATTAGGGGAGTTTGGAACAGTTGGCAAATTTCAATTGAAGAAATAAGTACAAATATATTTATTGGAAAAGCTTTTTATCTAGAAATTACTTTAATTACCGATAATAGTCTCACAGAAGGACAAATTTTCTGGGTAAGAAAGATTGATTTTTCAAACGAACAAAAAGGTGCTACCTCAGAAGATGATGAATTATCTTTTTTTGGTATTGAAACATTAGCTTTAACTATCTTTAAAGATTATTTGGAACTTAACTTACTCATTTCTCCAGATTTTTCTCAAGGGATTAAGATAATCAATAGATTGAAAAAGTTTAATATGAAACTTAACTTAGTGATTCCTCAAGGACAAATAAAATTTTATAGTTGGTTACCTAATTGTTTTATTGTTGATACTTACGAGATCAATCCACTAGATGATGGAAACTATATACTCAAAGACGGAAACATATTAGTAGATATTGTGATTGCTTCTAATTTAGACAAATTCTTGTCTGTTTTGAAATTTATTCATAATAATAATAATGTATTTTATGTTATTGATGAAGATGGAACTGCTAACTTATTGGAGTTTCCTCTTGTCAACTTGCCCTCTACCCCTTCTGAAACTTCATCTTTTGAACATCAACAACAACCTATAGAAAACACTCATCCAAAGGAGGTTGAACTAGATATAATTAAAGAATATGATAAACAACTTCAAACATTGTTAGAAGAAATCGAAGCGATGAAAACCAGTAAATTCTGGAAATTGCGATCGCTTTGGTTTAAACTTAAGAATCGCAGACTGAAGTCCAATTCTACAGATACTAATTTTTTTGATAAAAACAAAATATATCTTTATAAGAGAAAACAAAACTAATTTTTCTGTTGTCGATGTTTTTAATAGGACACTTCATATAGCTAAATAGTAAATATCCAACATCCGAATCTTGAATAGCCAACTCCATGCTACTTTTTTGTGTTACTGGGTTAGGGTGAGACAAAGCGTAATACCTATATTTATCTTCCAACTCAGGAATATAACCTAAGAACTGATAATCTGTTGCTATAAATTTTTCAGATTGATTAAGACTTTTATTGGCTACAAAAAAATCCAAGAGTTTTAAATTTAATTCATAATTACCTCGATATAATTTAGCTTGTCCTTGTTGCTTTAAATAGAAATCATTAGTATGGCTAAGGCCGATTTTAAAATATAAAGAGATGAGAATACCTAAAATAAGAAAACCCAGCAAATATTTTTGCTTAAATTTTTTATAAATATTAGTGATAATGTTAACCGTAAAATCATGGCTTTTATTCACCTTAATCAAAAAATAACTGCTGACATTAGCATAGCTTAATATCCTGTTAGTTTTTTTAGAAATTATAGCAAGTAATTGCGCTACGATAAAATATAAATTGGTTCCTGCGGCTAATCCTAGAATACTGTAAATTGGCATTATATTTCTATTATCATAACTATAAAAAGCTGACCATATTAAAGACCAAGGAATAACATAAAACCACATCATTTGATTTAGGCATCTCATTTTTCCACGCCGAGGAATCAAAGATAAAACTACTGACGTTATCAGCAAAGGAGAAGAAAAATCTCTAATAAATGCGGTCAGCATTCTTTTAGGAATAAAAGGTTCTGGATGCAGATATGTAGCTGAAACTAACTGCACCGCAACAGATGAAAAATCTTTGATTATTAAGTATTTAAAAAAATACCACATTCCACCAATTACAATGGCGGGTAAGATCAAGTAGATTAGAGCTTTTACAATAGTATCTTTACTACTTTTGTAAATCTTTAAATAAAAAATTACAACTAAAGAAATAAAAATAAATGCTCCAGTTTGTTTGGTTGCGATTGCCCCCCCTCCTATCACCCCAAGAAGTATTATTTTATTCCTTTCTTCTAAAATAGTGTTTTTTTGAAAAAGGTCTAGGCTAAAGTAACAAGAAAATAAAATTGCACCCAGAATAGAAACAGGAACATCTGCATAACCAGTTCCTGTCCAAATAGAAGATTTTAATAAATAAGCTGAGAATGCTGCACCAAATAGGAGTTCTAATTTGGCCATTGCCAAGCTCGATCCTATAAAGGAAATAACTCCAAATAAGGGAAATAGATTCATTAAGAATCTAGCAACAAACTCAATTTTATTAGTCCCCAAAATTAGATAAGTTATTGACCAATTAGCGGGTAATAATTGAGGATATTCCCACGTTAGAGTAGGGAATTGATTCATTGACCAATCTATTGCCCAACGATTCCAACTTATTACTGGGTCTACACCATAAAAAATCTGAAAGAATCCCCAGATTGGATGCTCAAAACTGTTAGCTAATCTGAGCGTACCAGATATAACGAATATGAGAGCAATAAACAATATATATATCTTGTATTTATGAGGTTGAATTATTAATCTTAATTCTTCTTGTGTAACTGCCAAGACTTTTTTAAGATTATCCAATATGAGATTGGAGCAAATAAAAAAATAGACAATTTCTGCTAAGATAAGAAATAAATAAATGTCTCGTCGAAATATACCAAAAGCTGTTAATAATAAAACCAAGATATAATTGGCGATTAAACTGAGTACAAATATCAGAGATGTATAGAGAAAGATATTCACCCTAAAGTGCCATCTTGAAAAGATAATTATGCCTGGAAGAAAGCAAACTTGTAAGAGAGCGATTGGAGCTAGTAAACCTATACTGTATTCATTTAAAAAATTTATCATTGATTTGTTTTTAATCTAAGCGAAACATTTGTAAACTGATATCAGAAGGTAAAATTTGCAGTAAAGGATTGAGTAATAATAAACTTAACCAGATAATAGCTGAGCTAAAAAGTGAGGTTGTGCGATCATAACGCAATCGTTCCCAAAGTCCTTGAGTTTCAAAGGAAGGTAAGGAAGAACGATGCACCTCAGTAAAGCCAAATTGTCCAGCGAGTTGACATAATTGGGCGGGGGTGAAATAGGCAAGATGGGGAGAAGCAAATTGCTTCTGCCACATTCTCTCCAATGGCGCAGAGAATCCGATTATATCGAGTAGAGTCGCCAGTTGATAGAAAATACCTTTACTGCAAGGTAGGTTGATGACTAAAATACCTCCAGTTTTGAGAAGTTTTTGACAAGAACTCATAGCTTCGGATACATCAGGAAGATGTTCAAAAACATCATTAAAGACAATGACATCAAATTGTTTGCCCTGAGGAATATCTTCAGGAAAAAAGCCATGCCACACAGTCTGGCCCCGTGAGGCTGCCAAAATACTCATGTCTTTATCGGGTTCTAAGCCAAAAACTGTAAAATTCCTCTGAGCAGCTAATTGCAAAAACCAACCATGAGCGCAGCCCACATCCAGTAGGTCTTGATTCAGAGGAGATAGTAGAGTTTCAAGTCGCTCTAGGATCCGTTCAAAATTAGCAATTCTTAGGTGTTTGAGGGCAGTTTCGCGTTTAGCTTCATTGATACTCTCACGAGCTATTTCATTTTGGATATTGGGTTTAAGAGTTGATTGCAAAAAACCACAACGACTACAGCGGAAAAGCCAGGGCTTATTAGTACCCCTGAAGGAGCTATGGCAAATGGGACAAGGTTTCAACATTCGATTATTTATTTGTGAACATTACAAATATAAAAAAGATTGGTATCCATTGAAGGAATGCGGCTAGGATACCATAATGTTTCTACTCGCTCGAAATAATACTCAATAAAAACTTTCAGGTTATTGAATGGGTTGACGTGTTCTCTCGCCATCCAGTAGTCATAAGAAATTCCCTTTTGGTGCGCTTGTGACCGAGGTCCTAACATCCTACCCAAGCGCCACAATAAACCAGGATCGCAGGGCAAAACGATTGATAATACCCCCCCTGAGCGCACGACTCTATCCCATTCTCGTAGGACTTGATGCGGATAGTAGAGATGTTCTAGCACATGGGTAGCAATCAGGCGGTCAAAACTCTCTGAGTCAAATCTCAGTTTGTAAGCATCAGAACTGCAAATTGTAATTCGCTCTCTTAAAGAACTTGGATAGTTACTTTTTGCCTGTTCTAACATAGCCGTACTTTGATCTGTCATGACGTACTCACGGAATTGATGTCTGACATATCTTAGGTGTTGACCAGACCCTGCCCCTATTTCTAAGATACGTTCAAAATAGTTTTTAGAAGTAAAGGGTGCTTCAATTAATTGGTGGCTTTTACGCATAAAGAAAGCTGAAAGGGACTTACCATAATTGAAATCTTCATAATTTTCCGCTAAAAGTTGATGGTAAGCGTTAAAATCAGGATCAGGCTTCATATTTTTCTGCTTTAAGATTATAAAAGAGTTTTAGTGTGTTTATTATAGGCTTTCAGAGATTCTAGCTGAGTGAGTCTTTGCTGTAAAGGAAATTGAGGTAAGGACTGCATATCATAGCTAAAGAAAGCCAGAAGTAACTGGAAACCTAGGATGATAGGTAGTGCTGAAAGCATTACAGTACCTGCACTGGCTGTGGGGAAGGAGATACTCCATTGACTCAATCCGTAGAGTATGCCAAAGATCAGCAATGGTAGGCTCAATAGTAACTCAATGGAGGCAATACTAAAGTTGCGCAAGATGTAATTATAAAAGATTCGCTTACTAAAGTTATGGAGATGGGCAGTAAAAAAGCGTGGCAATTCTCGCCAAGGATTAAGGTTACTTATTTCATCTTCATAGATCGCTGGCATCGGAATATCAATTACTTTAGCTTGAATGATATTAAGCCGAAACAGAAGATCGCTCTCGAAAAAAAAACGTTTGTTAATTTTTCTCCAAGGTACTACAGAAGCTACTTTTCCTTCAATAGCAAAGAACCCATTAGTCGGATCAAAAATATTCCAATAACCAGAAGAAAGTTTTGAAAGGAATGATAAACCAGCATTTCCAATAAGTCGGAAGGTAGGCATAGAGAGCAAACCATCTAAATAGAAAAAGCGATTGCCTTTTGTGTAATCTGCTTCCCCTTGAACAATAGGTTTAACTAAAGCAGGAATGAAGGCAGATTCCATCTGACCATCTCCATCCATCTTTACGATAACTGAGGCTCCATCTATTACTGCCTGTTGGATACCTGCTATGGTCGCTCCACCTACTCCTTGGTTGAAAGACAAAAAGATGACTTGAACTCTTGGATCTATGCTATTGTCTCTAACTACTTGTCCACTGTACTCTGGACAATGATCGTCTACCACATAGATTCTGTCTATTTCCTCTCCAATTCCAGAAATGACACCCAGTATCTGGCGAGAGACGCGAAAACACGGAATAACAACAGCTATCATAGTTTGACTAAAAATAACTCTAAAAAATCACGTCTTAAACAAAAAGATGATTAAGTAGTGGTACAGAAAATTTGTATATCATAGATACATGATAATCGTCAAGGATGCCGAAATAATTTTATACCATTGTCATTGTAGAGTATTTGTTTCGGGAGAGATGACTTTGTGGGTAGTGATTTTCAGGTCGTGAAAATTTTCATGGCGAGTTTAGTATAATCCAAAAAATTCACCAAATAAGTTGACTCAAACTTAATTAAATTCTTAAAATAGTGGTGATATATTACTTAGTTTAATTAAATTTTGAACATCAAATGCTAAAAAAATTTATTATTATTGATCACTCGCTATGTAATCTTCAAGGACATCATTACGAATGTAGTCTATCTGTGGCTGAAGCAGCTTCCAGACAAGGATATGAACCGATAATTATTGCTAATAAAACTTTTCCAAGCTCATTATATCCTGACAATATTAAAGTCATTCCAGCTTTTGAAGTCGATTGGTTTGATAACCCAGTGTCTTCTAAACAAAAAAATAATATATTAGATTTTTTTGAATTTCTAGAAAATCATCCTTTAGAAAAATCATCAGAAAAAATAAATCATAAAATTAAATTTTATTTTAAATATTTAGAACTAACCCAACCTAAATTAAAATTGCTTTTAGAAAAAATAAAAGGAAGTACCGCAAGATTACTTAATTGGATACAACAAGATATTGAATTATTACGTTCTATTCCTTTTTCTAATACCTTATGGGGAATCTTTAAAATTATTTGGGGGTTAGTTCGATATATATTATCTGTATTTTCCAAAAAAATAAATCAAGCATTAATTAAACTATCAACTCCAAAAACCGAAAGCTTCAAAGACAGTTTATCTAAAGTTTTAAAAGCCATCAAACCAACTTCAGAGGATGAAATATTCATTCATACAATCGGTATTCAGCAAGTTGAAGAAGTCTACCATTATTTAACTTCTAGCGACTTATCAAAGATGCCTAGATTTCATATTCTCTTACGTCGAGATATTGATGATCCTTTAGTGGTTTATTCAGAAGGAATGGGATTAAAAGCAATTTTTGATAACTGTTATGACTCTCAATTATGGCCAGATAAAATACAGTTTTATACTGATACTGATGATTTAATTCAACGCTACAATAGTTTAACTAAGGTAAAATTATACAAAATTCCTATTCCTTTTAGGCAAGAAAAATTACAACCAATAATAGAGAAAAGAGACACAGACAAACCCCTTCATCTTGTTTATTTAGGGGACGCAAGACCAGAAAAAGGCTATCATTATTTACCTAATCTTATAGAATCTTTATGGACAGATTATATTCAACCAGGTCAAATTAAAGTAACCATTCAGTCTAATTTTAACATAGAAGGAGGTCAAGGTTTAATTCCCCAAGCTCGTCTAGCTTTAGAAAGATACCCAAACAGTAAAGTAAAGTTAGTAAAAACAGCGATGTCTGCTGATGATTATTATCAACTTTTATCAGAAGCAGATGCTTTAATTTTACCTTATGATCCTAATAGTTATCGCTTCCGAACTTCAGGGGTATTAACCGAAGCTTTAGCAGCAGGAAAACCTGTTATTGTTCCTCAAAATAGTTGGGTAGGAAAACAAGTAGACAAATCAAGAGCAAGTCTTTATGAAAATCTTGATGAAATACCTCAAAAAGTTATTGAAGTTGTCGAAAATTTAGAACAACTTTCAGAGTCAGCTAGAAAATTCTCTAAAAGATGGCTTGAACAAAATTCTCCTGATAGTTTAGTTGAAACTTTACTAGATAGTAAAGACCATAATTATGTTAATTATGTGGAAGAAAATAAATTAGAAATTGATATAAATGAGGAAATACATATTGATAATAGATCGAAATTCCTGCCTAAAATTCTTTTAGTAATAGAAAGTGATTTTTTATTAGATCAAGAAACTATCAATCCTTCATTTCTTAACTATCTTGAATATTTAGGACTGTGTGGTTATCATGTTTATGGATTGTTTTTCACTAATAAACAAGAACGAAAAAAAGAAAATTACGAACCTTTTTATCATCAAGTCTATCCAATCATTAATCGACTTTTTCAAGAATTTTCAGTTAATTTGAAACAAAGATGGATTGTTGATTATGGTTTACCTGATAGGATTCCCTATGATTTTAATAGTAAAGAATATATCAAAGAAGTTTTAGATAATAAAAGTAGTTTCAAAAGAGATTTGATTGAAAGATATAATTTAAGTATTCCATCAGATTTGAGTCAATTACTACAAACTAATCAATTTGATGTTATTTTTCTGAATTCTATTGTTAGTTACAGTATTATTGATCGATTCAATATAACACAATCTTCAATAATTTGTGAAGTTCCTGAAATTGTATCTTATCAATATGCTGTCAATAATCATCGAGATATTGATCAAGAAGAATATCGATTAGAATATCAACTATTAAATCAATGTAATGTCTTGATTTTTCGTCATCAATATGAACTTGAAAAAATCAAAGAAACCATTAATACGCCCGAAAGCTATCTTATTACTTGTGATAAACATTCAGATCAAAGTAATGATTTTCAAATCATGGATAACGTATTTGAATCTTTACTCAAGGATCGAGCTATACGCTTAAAAGGAACAGGTAAAAAAGTAGCTATTTTATATCCTTGGGGAGATATTTTAGAGCGAAAAAGTGGCGCAAGTAAACGGGTTGGATTACTCATTGATTATTTAAAATCACAAGCTTATCAGGTATGGTTATTTACCACAGGAGATGACAAAGATTTTAGAGAAGATGGCGTACATTACACTTACTATGAACAATCTTACCAAGATTATTGTTTAGTTAATAAGCTTTATAAAGATGCCTATGAATCATGGTTTGATGCTCTAAGTTTTGATAGTAAACAACATGATAAAACTTTTGAGAATTCTGAATTATCAGACCATTGGTTACCTTGGATATATTATCAATATCGCTTTGATTCAGGATTTATTAATTGGGTTAAAAAACTAGCAAGATGGGCAGATACAGTTATCTTAGAATATCCCTTTTGGGCTTTAAGTGTTGGAGATATTTGTCATCAATATCAAACTCGATTAATCATCACAGCTCATGATATTTTAGCCCAACAACTTTCTCAAGATAGTTTACTAGGAAAAATTGCTTTATCAGAAGAAATTAAATCTCTAAAAAAAGCTGATTATCTTATTTGCGTTTCTGAAACTGACCAAATTTTTTTAAAGCAATATCAACTATCACCAACGATTATTCCTAACCCTATTAATTTGGAGCAAGATACCTCAAATGACTTATCATTAGAAGTTGATTTACCCAAAATAACTAGCCCTTTTTGTTTATTTGTTGGCAGTCAACATCAACCTAATATAGAAGCTGTAAAAATTATTCAACAAATAGCCAAAGATTTTTTAATTGATTATTCTGATATAGCTTGTCAGTTTGTTATTGTAGGAAGTTGTTGGGAACCTGAAGAGAAGAATAATTTTCTCGCTTTAGGGAAAGTTAGCGATCAAGAACTCTCAGTGTTATATGATAGAGCAAGCCTAATTCTATCGCCCATTCTATCTGGTACAGGAACCTCTTTAAAAACCGTTGAAGCGATGGCTTATGGAAAAGTGGTTATAGGCACAACCATAGCCTTTCGAGGCTATCCTGTAGCGTCTGGGGAACAATGTATTATTTGCGATCGCCTAGATGACTATGGTCATTTAATTGTTAAATGGTTAAAAAATAGTCAAAAAAGAGAAAATATAGAGAAAAATGCGCAAGAATTTGCCAAAAATTATGATTATCGTCGTCTATATTATTCGTATCAACAGCTAATTGAGAAATCGGATAAACTCATTAGGGAACTTCCAGAAATCAGTTAACGTCAGCAACAGCATTGATGTTTAAATTAGATTGTATTTTCTAAGACAAAAAACCTACAGCAGTTCCCCTACTTATGAGGTGCAAAAGTGATCGCTTTGAGGCAGAAGGCAGAAAGAAGGCAGGTGTTAGGTGTCCCTTATGAGTCCGAGAAACGCTATATAATCCCATATTAGTTCTCGTAAACTAATTCTAGGTTAAAGATTAAAGTTACTGACTCGTGACCAAATAAGTTGACAAACTCTCTAGTTGTGCCTAACATTTTACGAATGCCATCATTAGCCTTAATAAAAGAATTAATTGATTCTGTCAAGCAAGGCCCGACTATAATAAAAAGTGATTAATTAGTATCCTATGAAAGTCCTGATTGCTGATTTCGATTTATTTAGTAAGGTTGGCGGTGGTCAAACCTTTTATCGCAGTATCATTAAAAAAAATCCTCAAATTCAGTTCTATTATATAGCTCAAAAAGAGCCATTAAATACCCCCAGACCAAAGAATGCAACGGCTATTCCCTATACAGAGCAATTTTTAATCACTGATTTTAAAAACTTTTTTGAAGTAACCCCTCCTAAATGGGTGGAAAGAGCTTTTGTTCTTGCCAGTAATATTGCAGTCTCAGCACAAAATCAACAATTTGATATTATTGATGTACCAGATTACGAACAATGGGGTATCTTTTTAAGACCGGCCTTAAAACAATATGGCATTAAGTTTAATCGTATTGCCCTTTCAATGCACGGGAAAATATCAAAAACCCTCCGTTTAGATTGGTTTGACTGGGGAAAAGCTAATATTCCTCTTGATTTACAAGAAAAAATGCAGTATGAAACTGCTGATATTCGCTACGGAATTAGTAAAAGTTATCTCGATGAATGGCGCGAGGAAATTGAAGCGTTAGACAGTCATTATTATAATCCCCTTCACTTTTTTGACCTTCCTAGACCAACTCAATGTTTACCCTCGAACCAACCTGCTACCCTGAACTTTATAGGAAGAACTGAAAAACGCAAAGGCCCCGATATTTTTATTGATTTAGCTTGGTGGTTGCCTGAAAATAGCTACAGCAAAGCTCAGATTATAGGGCCTCATAGTTATAATTATGATAATACGAAATCCTCTCAAGCTTATCTACAAGAAATGATACAGCATCGTCAGAGTAATTTGACGATGTGTCCCCCCATGAAACGGGAAGAATTAACAGAATTATTTGCTAGTAAATCCTTAACTTTTCTTCCTTCAAGATACGATACTTTAAATTTAGTTGCTTTAGAATCTCTATTTTCAGGTTGTCCCACAGCTATTGGCAATGGTGCCGGTGTTTGTCGTTTTCTAGAAGAAAACTTTCCTAATGTTCCTTTCATTACCATTGATATTGATGATATTTATGCCAGTCTTCCTAATATTCAAAAGCTTTTAGATAACTATGAAGATTATCGAGAAGAATTAGTCAATCAATTATCTAAAGCTAATTTAGAAGTTACAGATCCTAAGTTAGAAGATATCTATAATAATTCTTCTGTTGCTCACACAGAAACTCAAGAAGAATTAGCCCAATGGTACACGCAATTAATATCTTATTGGGAATCGTGCCAGGTTGGTTTTAGTATCTCAAAGATTCCTGGCGTTAAAGCAGCAAAAACTCAGGTTAAAAAGCAACTTAAACCCACTTATAAACAATTAAAAAATACCCTAGGTCAAGCCAAAGCTCAACTTAAAAAACCCCTTGAAGAAGCCAAAAACGCGCAGACCATAAAATCATTTCAATTATTTGAGCAGTATAAAAACACATTCAAAGCATCAGAATTAAATCAGAAAGATTTAGGAGCTAAAGTTAAACAATTTTGGAAACTCGCTTCCGCTTTTGGAGAAGAAGAACAAGGATTGCGTGATAAACTGAAAAATGGCTACCGAATTGATCGGGTGCGGGCTTGGCGAGAAATTGCCCGTTTAGAAGAATTGCGAGGCAATGAATTAGTCGCTGCTACCTACAAGTTACGGGGTTTAAGACTATTAGATGGCGATCGCTTTGGGGATCTTCCCTATGTTCTGAGAGTGTTACAAGAAAAAGGATTTACTCGTGAAGTCGAAGTAATCGATGCTATGTATGGTAAAACAGGGCAACGGGAAGAAAAGTGTTATGATTTCATCGAAAAAGCTCGACAAGATAATTTACACAACCAAGAATGGGACTACGAAATATTTGATGATCGTCGCGATCGCTCGGATTATAGAGTTAGCATCATTGTTTCTTTATACAATGCAGCCGAAAAATTACCCCTATTCCTAAAAACCCTACAACATCAAACCTTGATGCACTCAGGGGATGGGGAAATTATCTTAGTCGATAGTGGTTCTCCTGGGGATGAATATGAAGTATTTAAACAACTAGCTCCACAGTTAAACTTACCGATTTTATATGTTCGTTCAAAAGCCAGAGAAACCATTCAAACCGCCTGGAATCGAGGGATATCTTTGGCAAAATCCCCTTATTTATCTTTCCTGGGGGTAGATGAAACCATCTTACCCGATGCCTTAGAAACCTTAGCCAATGAGTTAGATAAAAATCTAGATATTGATTGGGTCATTGGCCATAGTGTAGTCACTAACGTCGATAAAAAAGGTAATTGGGTCAACGATATTATGCCCTACAATCGTACCCCCTATAAACAAGATTTAGTCTATCTAGAAACCTGTTATTTATCTTGGGTTGGAGCCTTATATCGTCGTTCCATTCACGATCGCTTTGGTTACTATGATGGTACGTTTCGAGGCGCAGGGGACACAGAATTTAAGAGTCGACTGTTACCCCATATTAAAAGTAAAGTCATTGATCGAACCCTAGGGGTGTTTTGGAATTATCCCGACGAAAGAACCACCCAAAGTCCGGCTGCTGAAATTGAGGATATGAGAGCTTGGTATGTTCATCGAACTTTAGCGGGTGTTCGTTATGCGTTTGCTCATCGCACCCCAGAGGAATTAGAACAATTAATTTACCTCTCCCTAGCCTATCGTAAATCCTATTGTGGTCATACCAGTAGTGATCTCGAATATGCTTATAATTTGAGTCTGTATCTAAAAGAAGTCAATCCTCAATCAAAAGCATTACAGTATTTTAAAGGAATTGAAACCTTATTACAGGCTTATCGTTCTTTAGATTGGATGCCTAAATTATCTCGATTCTCTCCGTTAGAAAAAGTCTTACAAACTCGCAATATAGCCCAACAAATCCAACAAGAGCATTTAACGACCTGGGATGAACAAAAGAGTTTAGGTTTAAAACCAGACTATCGAATTTTTAACGATAATCGCCACGAACAACACGCATTTTTATGGTTAACTAAAGTGGAGACAACAGAATCATGAAACAACTGAAAGAATGGTTCAAAGCCAAACTCAGTAAAGCCTTAGCCCCAGAAATTGACCAACAATTAGGACTGAATCAAAAACTTGAGGACGTTCGATTATATGGTATTTCCCCTTGGTATCAAGGTAACTTTTGGGAACCCCCTGTACAATTAGCCTTGAGAGACTTGTGTCGTCCTGGGGATGTGGTTTTTGATGTGGGGGCTAATTTCGGCGGTTTAACTACCGTTATGTCCCGTATGGTAGGACCAAAAGGGGTGGTTTGCTCTTTTGAAGCAAGTCCTAGAATTGTGGATAAATGTCAGCGCAATATTGTTCTCAGTGGTTGTAGTAATGTGCAGTTATTTCATGCTGCAGTTTATTACAAATCCTACAGTAAAGTTCCTATTTATTTAGGAAGTCATCTCAACGATAGTATTTACGCAGAACAATCCACAGGAACCCAAGGTTATGAGGTTTCAACCATTGCTTTAGATGATTTTGTTGAGCATACAAAATTAGTCCCTAATTTAGTCAAAATGGATATTGAAGGAGCCGAATTTGATGCCATTAAAGGCATGGCTAAAACCATCGAATCTGCTCAACCTCATTTAATTTTAGAAACGCAACCAGAAGATACTCGCTGCTTAGATTTCTTACTCGAAAAAGGGTATATTTCCATTGATTTGAATACTTATCAAACCGTTGAAAATGCGAAAGATTATCCCCCAGGAGTAGGGATAAGAAATAATCTTTATATTCATCAAAAACGTTTATCTCAAGTGTCTTATAATCCTCCTTTTGGTTTTCAGGAAGTTACCACTTTAGACGCATACGCTTTTCAAAGCAAGGAAAACGGTTCTATCGGCTTAAAAACTCCCTTAATTTTGGATAAAGGACGTTATTTAATAGATGTTGCTTTTACAGCGAAAGGAACCGATAACGACTTAACCTGTGGCGTTAAAATAGGCAATCAACCAATTTTTCGTTATCATGCTTACAGTAATTTACTCGCTTCTAGTTATCGTGATTGGGTGATTCATCTTTCTGAAACAGCAAAAATTGATCTTTATTTCGATTTTATTAACGAAACCTTCGATGATACTCTCTCGGTTCAAGGAGCAAAAGTCACTGAAATCACAGACTTTAAAAATGCAAATACTAATCTTTATTTCTAAAATAATTTATTATTATTATTAAAAAGTAATTTAACATTATGCTTATCCCACTCGTTAGTTTTCTTCTAGGACTTGCTTTATTCGGATTTGCTTTTCTCTCCTACACCAATCATCCTAGCCTAAAAACCTTTCCCTCTATATATAAATTGACCAATAAACCCTTATTAATTGGGGGAATTAGTTGTATTGCTATCACCTTAATGTTAGGAGTTGTTGGTTATTTTGGTTATATTGCTGCTCCCTCATTAAGAATTATAAGAATTAGTTTAGGATTTGTAGGAATCCTACTACTTATTTTTGGCGTTTTAAGCAAAAGTAATCTAACAATTAAAAACTACTTATCAAGCATTACAGACAAAAAACAATTATCATCCATTAATGTTACAAAAGTCTTAACTATCTTGTCAACATTAGTTTTAACTTCTATTTTTTTAATTAGCTTTTTTGATGCCAATTATGGAGGGGATGCTTTTATGTATCATATCCCTTTCGCTGCTAGAATTTGGGATATCATCCCTCCAGAACAATTTACTTTTGAAAAAAATATTGAGCATCGTTTTTTAGGATTTCCTTTACTTGCTAATTGGTTACAAGGGTTTTTTTGGAATACATTTCAACGACCAGAAGCAACTAATTTACTGTGTTATTTTAGCTTGTTAACTTTTATTGCCTATTTAAAATTTTATGTAAAAATACCTTTTTATCTTGCTTCTCTTTCTCTGTTAGCGATACCAATGGTTCATATGCACGCAGCGAGAAGTTATATTGATCTACCTGGCAACGTCTGTATTTCTATCCTTATTCTAACCAGTTACTTTTTATATATTAATAAAGTTCAGTTTAATAAACAAACTGCCATCATAATTTTTGTTTCAGCAGCAATGGCAGCTAATATGAAATTCCAATTAATACCAGTAGTTTTCTTGATTTTATGTTTTGTTTTGCCTAAGATTATTCTTCAATCTTGGCAAGCTTATCGCCATGAAAAAGATAAATTAGTTAAAATCTCAAAAACTTTATTCGTCTGCTTTTTAGCTAGTCTAATTATCTTTATTACCCCCATTAAAAATATCATTACTTACGCTAACCCCTTTTATCCCGTTAAAGTAGAAATTGCAGGTATTGTGCTTAATCATAATGAAGCACCTCCTGACTTTATGCACGAAAATCTTAGAAAACTTCCTCCTCATTTGCGTTGGGGAAGATCCCTATTAGAAATTGATGCTTTTGATAGTAGAAGACCTTGGCCTTGGACTCTAGGAATGGACTTTATTTCTTGGGATGAAGAAAGATTTGGTTTAGGAGGTTATTTTGGGGGATATGTTATCTTTAACCTTTTATTATTCATTTATCTATGTTGGCAAAACTTCGATCTTGAGTCTAGAGTAGCTGCAATAATAATGGGTTTAATGACCTTATTTACTCCCTTATTACCCCAAGCTTATGAATTAAGATACTATATGTACTGGATGATGGTTTTTGTTAGTTTAAATTGTTATTTAACCTGTCGTCTAGCTAAACAAAAACCCTCTCAGAAATTGATCAATCCTAGAAATTTAGCTTTAGTAGCTACCGTTTTTATGGTAATTTTTATTACGAAAACTCGCTACTTTTTCACTATTCCTGAGTTCTCTTCTTTCGATAAGCAAGTGCAAAGAACGGATATTATTGATCAGGATATCCTCAAAAGTATTAAAGATGGAGAAGAAGTTTGTATTGTCGGAAAAGCACCTCATCCATTTTTATATACTTCCTATTTTCATCCTCCTTATGAATACTCTGTTAAAGCTGAATTTGATGTACCAGAATTTGTTGAAGAAGGATGCAAAGGGAGAAGAATTCTTAGATAAGCTTTTCCAGATTTTAAACTAAGATATTCTTATGGCTTAAAATTTTTCTTTATATATGTATGCTTTTAACTAATGCTAAAACTCGAAAAACATCCTAGTTTATATCTTATTATTATTTTAATCCTTAGTTTCCTATTAAGAATTATCTTTTTAGGAACTATTCCTAATGGTTTTTTTACTGATGAAGCATCCAATGCTTACGATGCTTATTCAATTCTTCACACCTTAAAAGATCAATATGGAGAGTTTTTACCTTGGTATTTTAAATCAGCTAATGATTACCGTGAAGGACTTTATATGTACCTCATGGTTCCTTTTGTTAAAATATTTGGACTAAACACTTTTGGAGCAAGAATTACCTCTGCTGTCATTGGAACCTTAACGGTTTTTATTGTTTATCATCTCGCTAAAGAGATTTTTAATCAAAGAGTTGGTTTATTATCTGCTTTATTTCTAGCCATATTACCTTGGCACATTCATTTTAGTCGTATCACGTTTCGAGTTATTTTACTTCCTTGCTTATTTTGTTTAAGTTTATTTTTATTTTTTAAAAGTTTTAAGCATCCTAAATGGTTAATTTTTTCAAGTGTATTATTTTCTATTAGTATCTATACCTATAATTCTGCAAGGGTGTTTATTCCTTTATTTTTGTTAGGATTAGCTGCTATCTATTGGGAACATCTTTGGAAACATCGATACTATACATTTTGGGCTTTGATTGTATTTTCTCTCCTATTTATTCCTCAACTGATCTATCAACTATCTCCTGAAGGAATGGCTAGAGCAAATACAGTAGGAATTCAAACAGATTTCAACAAAATTGTTAGTGATTATTTTTCTTATTTTAGTCCCAAATTTTTATTTTTTGAAGGTGATCCGAGTCCTCGTCATAAAATAAACAATGTGGCCGGACTTTATTCATTTCAAATTCCATTACTTTTATTAGGTTTATTACTTCTACTTAAAGAAAAAACATCGTCTAAATGGGTATTATATTTATGGTTAATCTTGTATCCTATTCCTGCTGCTTTTATTTCTCCAGAGAGTGCTGTTAGAACTTTAGCCGTCACTCCATTATTTGCCATTATTTCTGGTTATGCTGTTACTCAAATAATTGAATTTTTTAAAGGGATATGGAAACAAATTGTTACATTTTTGTTGGCCGCAGTCATATTTGCTAATTTACTTATTTACTCTCAGCGATATATATTTGAATATCCCTACTGGCATACTGATGTTTGGTTATCAACTTTAGGAGAAACTATTAGCTACGCTGATCAAACTTCTAATGAATGTATTATTTATAGCAGTAATGTTTATGGAACTTATGCTTATATTATGATCCCATTTTTTACCCAAATGCCTCCTAGTCAGTATCATCAATTTGGGGTAGATATTGCTGAAAGTAAGTTAGATATGGGAAGATGGAAAATTCAAGACTTAGAGCAATTAGAAACATTAAATACTGACTGTCTTTATGTTCTTTATGGCGATGGTAATACGGATATCCCTTTAGGAAAAGATGGAGAAATTTTAGAAAGAAAAGGTTACAGAGAAAAATTTATTCATTCTTTTAAAGATATTAATAATGTTCAATATTATCGTTTAGTTGAAATTGAGAAGAAGTCATGAAGATATTGATAGGTTTCTTCGGGACATTCTTCAGGAAGAAAATGCCCGCAATTGAATGCTTTTCCCTGAACATTAATTGCTCTTTTTTTCCAGCTATTAAAAACATCATATTTCTTTTCAATTACCCCTTTACTTCCCCATAAAACCAACAAAGGACATTCTATTTTTTTATCCATATCTTTACGATCATGTTCTAAATCAATCGTTGCAGATGCACGATAATCTTCACAAGTTCCGTGAACTGTGTTTGGATCACGAAAACATCTTAAATATTCTTCCATTACTTCTGAAGTAAAGGGTGATTTATTTTTACTCCAACTTTGTAGACAATGAGTTAAAAAAAAGTCGGGATTATTATTAATTAACGTTTCAGCAAACGGAAAAGGTTGAATTAGAAAAAACCAATGATAATAAGCAGTCGCAAATTCTTGGTCGGTTTCAGTGTACATTTGATAAGTTGGTGCAATATCTAATAAAGCTAATTTTTTGACTTTATTGGGATAGTCTAACGTTAAACGGTGAGCAACTCTTCCCCCCGCGATCGTGTCCTACTAAGTAGAATTGATCATAACCTAATTGTGTCATGACTTCTATTTGATCCTGTGCCATCACTCGCTTAGAATAATTATAATGGTTAGCCATTCCTATCGGTTTATCGCTGTCTCCATAACCTCGCAAATCAGGTATGATTATTGTAAACTCTTCAGCCAATTGTGAAGCAATTTTATGCCACATAACATGGGTTTGAGGATAACCATGTAATAATAAGATTGGGTATCCTTCTCCCCCTTTAACCAGATTAATTTTAACCTCTGAGGTTTGTATAACGAGGTTTTGAAAATTAGCCAACATTAACATGATATTAGTTTTGAGCTTAAGTTTAATATTAGGTCAAAGCAGTTGAAAAAAGTTTAAACTATTAATATTCTTTACTTTGATTTGATAATTATGGCTATTGAAATTGAACGTAAATTTTTAGTAATTAATGATGACTGGCGTTCTTTAGGAATAGGAAAAGTATATAAACAAGGTTATATTTCAACTGCCGATAAAATGACGACGATTCGAGTTAGAATTATTGGCGATGATGCTTATCTTACCATTAAAAGTAAAACAGAAGGAATCAGTCGCCATGAATTTGAATATTCTATTCCTTTAGAAGATGCAGAAATCATGTTAAAGACTTTATGCGATCGCCCATTGATTGAGAAGGTTCGCTACACAGTCAATCTCAAAAATTTGATTTGGGAAATTGATGAATTTAAAGGGGAAAATGAAGGATTGATTATAGCAGAAGTTGAATTAGAAAGTGAAAATCAAGTGATCGATATTCCTCACTGGGTTGGCGAAGAAGTTAGCAATGATGCAAGATATTATAATGTTAACTTGGCTAAATATCCCTACCTAAAATGGTAAATAATAATAGATTTTTGGCTTCTTCTATTAAATTGCATATAATCAATTATTTTTACCTGTTGCTTATCAAAACCAACTAACTTTCAACAAGGTACAAGATATGATTTTTACACATCTTTTAATTCTATTTCTCGTTTGCTAAAAGGTAAATCTTGATTAATTGCATCAATTTCTTCTTGTTCCATTTCATTAATTTGTGGAATATAATTACGGAGAATTTGAGTCATTTTCTGGTCATAAAATCGGTGTAAACTATAATTAGGAGTAGCAGGAAAACCCCGTCTTCTTTTATGTCTTCCTCCAGCACCTGGATCGAACATTTTAATCCCTTCTTTTATCGCCCATTCTATCGGTTGATAATAGCAAGCTTCAAAATGGAGACAATCATAGTCTTCAAATGATCCCCAATAACGACCATATAAATTATCATCTTTTCTAATACAAAAAGATAATCCTACGGGTTTATAATCATCATAATCTGTATAAGCTGCAGCTACAACAACCCGATGGGAATAATTAGGATATAGTTGTTCAAAAAACTTACGAGTTAAATATTTACTACCCCAATAAAACTTTTCACAAGTATTATTATAAAAGCGATAAATCATCGGATATAAATGATGAGGAATATCATCCCCTGTTAAAACTTTCATAGTCAAATTAGCTTTATTAACTGCTTTTCTTTCTCGTTTAATATTGCGCCTTTGATTGGCATTAAACTGTTTTAAGTAGTCATCAAAATTACTAAAATTGGGATTAGCCCAAATATAACTATGGTGTAACCAACTACTAAAACCACAATTTTCAAGGATGGGTTTCCAATCAGGATCAACAAATAAGAAATGACACCCTGATAGCTTATTTTGGGCGCAAAAACGATCAATTGCTGTTACCATCATCTCTGTAATTTCTGCTTCATCTTCCTGAGGAGAAATTAAAAAACGATAACCAACCGCAGGGGTAAAAGGTGTCATTCCCAAGAGTTTAGGATAATAAGAAACACCCAAACGATGGGATAAGTCAGCCCATTGATGATCAAAAACAAATTCCCCATAACTATGACCTTTAATATATAAAGGGGCAGCACCAATTAAATCTTTATCTCGCCATATTGTTAAATGACAAGGTTGCCATCCTGCCCGTGGAATAGCACTTTTAGAGGTTTCAATATTATTGAGCCATTCCCACTCTAAAAAAGGAGTTTTTAAGGGAGTTGCAAGTTCATCCCAAACCTGTTTAGGAATTTCAGAAATTTTTTCTATCCAACTAACAGAGTATCGAGGTTGTACTTGTTTAAACATAGGTTAAGGGCTGTGAGAAAACTTTCTATCTAGGATAATGAATTTTTACTGAGATGACAGCCTAAACTTCTTATCCTATAACTTCTTAAAATAGTTAAATCTCGTTACTAACTTAAAGTCAAGGATTTTATCATTGCTCACTGATTGCTGCTAATTTTTTCCAATCTCGAACAATAATGGTTCCGCCTCTTTGATAAATTACGATTCCTTTGAGTTTTTTAAACAATCGTACGCATTCTTCATAAGTAATGCCAATACTGCGAGCAATTTGATAATAGGGTAGTTTAATATTTAGGCGATCGCCTTGTTCATCTAAATGAGTGCCATCGCGATCGCTATAATATTGGAGCAATTTCACTAAACGCACCATTGCGCGTTCAGAAATTAATCCATGTACTGTATTGTGAAGTTGTTGTAAACGTTGGTTAAATACTTCGAGTATCCCTAAACTAATTTCTGGCGACTGAGAAATGACTTGTAATAAAGCTTGGCGATCAATGGTTAATATTTGCGATTCGACTTGAGAGATTACCGTCGCCGGGGCAATTCCATTACCAAAAATGGCGGGTGCAGCAAAAAGTTCACCTGGGGGAATCAGACGCACTATGGTTTCTTTACCGTTATCGGCAGTCTTTTTAATTTCTAGTCTGCCTCTGATTAAACCGTGGAGTTGTGGAGGAATGCGATCGCCTTCGTGCATCACGATTTCATTTTGCTGATATTCTTTGAGGTAACTGCAGGGGATGAGACTTTCTAATTGGGCGATCGCTAAATCTTGAAAAATTGAAAGTTGTTGTAATTGAGCTAATGAAGAGTAACCTTTAACTAACATCGATTGGAAAATAATCCTAGCAATAGACTCCTAAAAAAACAAAGAATTAGAATGATCAAACTTTTTTAGGGAGTTGGACAACAAAATTGCTCAATATTAATCATAGCTTCACCATGATTCGGAATCCAAGCGATCCACTCCCAGTTTGATATTTGACAAAGTATCAATGCTTCCTCATGACACAGAGCATTCAATGATTCTGGTTTTAATAGTTGCACCCATGTACCTGACTGGGGTTGGGGTATCGCTGTTCTTCCTTGAGTCCGATTAAGAGGAATCGAACACCATTGCACTGTCAATTCTGACTGACTTGATTTTTGGAGATTCATAATTTCTTTCTCGTTACTTTTTAGTAACTTCATTCATAGATTTACAAATATTTCTGTATATTAAGCTACAAAAAATTTGGCTTCTTGGTCAAGTTAACGTTTCATAACTTAACGCAGGTAAACTATTATTATTGTTTAGATTTATTTAATTTCGTGCCACCAGAATATCCCTTCCCAACTAATGAAGAACAAATCAAACACTTTCGTCTCCTATCTAGCGAAACAGCAGGATGGAATAATTTAGGCTTAGTATACGAACTAGAACCAGCAGGAGAAATACCTGAAGGAGTATCCCAGGATCATTCTATAGTTATTTGCTTGGGAGGTTGTCAGGCAAATTTTAACCTGGATAGCAAGCAACATCAAGAAGAATATAGTGCAGGAGATATTTTAATTTTTCCGGCAGGGGAACTTTTGCCTAGAATTAGGGTAGATCGTCAAGTACCAATATTAGAATTATTGTTACCTCACGATACTTTAATTAACACAATTTGTGAAACGATACCCTTTCAAATAACCTTGCGATCGCATTTCAAACTCCGCGATCCTCTCATTCAACAGATCGCATTAGCATTAAAAGCAGAATTGGAAACAGCAAATTCTGATAGCAAACTATATGCAGATTCGATGGCGACAGCACTTGCTGTCCATTTAATGCGTCACTATGGTTCTCGTAACCTCAATATTAAAGAATATAGAGCAGGATTGCCAGTTCACAAATTAAGTCAAACTTTGGAGTATATAGACACTCATCTAGATAGGGATTTGACTTTAACAAAACTAGCTAACCTGGTACAAATTAGTCCTCATTATTTCTCTAGCTTATTTAAACAATCCATCGGCTTAACACCCCATCAGTACGTCACGAAATGTCGTCTTGAACAAGCCAAAATACTCTTAAAGCGATCGCCATTATCAATTGTGGAAATATGTCATCAAGTAGGATTTCAAAATCAGAGTCACTTTACCAGATTGTTTCGCCAGCATTTTAAAATCACTCCCAAAACTTACAGGAATTTGTAACTGTTAATTATTACTTATTGCATAATCGCAAAAATTAATTGGAAGATTTGCATATTTTTTAGAACAATCGGCAATACAGATACAGTACCAGCCATCTAAGCTTAACTTAATGCAATTAATAGGTTAGATAATCAATAATGTTGAAACAAGTAGATCACTGTATCTGGGTTGCCGAACAACCTTTAAAATTTTTAGGATTAGAAGTTGGAACAAGAATGACTGTCATTTTACAATTGGATAGTTCTTTGTTACTTATTTCTCCAATTGAAATTAATTCCGATCTTAAACAAACCTTAGATAATTTAGGTACAGTTAAATATATTATTGCTCCCAATCTTTTTCATCATTTATATTTAGAACATTCTCAGCAATTGTACCCTCAAGCTAAAATCATTGCACCCCCAGGAATTGAAACGAAACAACCAAATTTAGAGATTGCACTTACTTTCGATCAAGACCTAATTAATTTCAATGGCGAACTAGAATACACTCCCTTTCAAGGATTTCAAGGTTTTATTCCGCCTAAAATTGTTAAGGTAAATGAGATAGTTTTTTTTCATCCGAATAGTAAAACCTTAATTATTACTGATAGCGCGTTTAACTTTGATTGCAACTTTCCTTTTACCACACAATTAGCCAGTAGAATAATCGGTAGCTATCAATCTCTTAAACCTTCGTGGTTAGAAAAAATTGCGATACGAGATAAAGAAACAACTCGTAAAGCTATCAATAAAATATTAGCTTGGGATTTCCAACGGGTAATTATGGCTCATGGCAATATTGTAGAAGAAAATGCTAAAGAAAAATTAACAGTAGGTTATCAATGGTTAGTTAGCTAAAAATAGAAAAAATATGAAAACTATACAGATAATACCTTATAGTGTAAAAAGATTTCGTGTTCTATTTGTTCTAAGCTTAATAATTCTAATTTTTGACCATGAGAGGATAAAAACCCGATTCCTTCTACTGGAGTGGGCGCTGTTTTTCCTCCTAAAATATAAGGACAAACAGTTAACCATAATTCATCGATTAAATTCTGCTCTAAAAAATTAGCTACCAGTTCCCCTCCTCCCAAAATTGCTATATGATTTAACCCTAGTTCTTTTAAAGTTTTAAAGGCTTCCACTAAGTTGATTTTTCCTGCTTCTATTTCAGCGCAGGTCAACACTTTTTCAAATTTTGAAGTATTATTATGAATACCTGCTGATGTGGTGATTAACCAATGTGGGACGGATTGAGAAAAAAAGCGTAAATTATTAGCAATTTTTCCTGAAGCAGAAATGACAACATTAATTGGTTGACTCGGTTTATTTTTCTGTTTTCGATTTGCTAGTAATTCAGAATCTTTGACCATTTTAGTTGTTCCAAAAGCTCTTAAAGTTCCTGCACCAAATAAAACACCATCCACTAAAGAAATTTGTTTTTCTAGATGATTTTGATCAATATCTGAGCTAAACCTAGCTGCATTGCGTTGAAAATCAGCAATTTTTCCATCAGCTGTCATTGCTAAAATGACTGTTGTTTTGGGTCTATTTTCCATCTATATCTTTAAATCAATGTTTATTAGCTAAAAAGAGAAGTGAGACATCTTTTGCTGAAACCCGTTGGTATAATTTTTTTTCGGGTAAAATAACGATATTTGGTCCATTTCCACATTGTCCTAAACAACCACAAGGGATAATTTGGACATCGGGAGGGGTTTGAGACTCGAAGGCCATTAATAGTTGTTTTGAACCATCTTTGCGACAACAACGGCCTTGACAGACTAAAATCGTGCGATCGCTAAATACGGAACTCGAACTGATAACTTTATTATTCATAGTACAGAAATTACGGTTGTTAAAGAAAATAATCAAGCCAAAATGTTAATAATTCTTACAAATCAGGGAAACATAAAGGTAACTTTTTGTAACTGATAATCTAAAGGATTGGACCACTGATGTTAACTCAACTAAAAAAACTTGCTCAAGAATGTGATGATCGCTACGCTAGTGACACAGAATTAAAATTTCTGACAGATTATTTAGAAGAAATTGACCAACGTATTAACACATACGATAAAATACGTAATATTGAAAATAAACTCATTGAACAAATAGACATTAAAGCTAAATCTGTTGACCCTAACGCATTCGATAAATGTGGGAAAGATGTCTCATCTATTTGTGAACGAGATCGAAAACATACTATGCGTTTTCTAGCAACAGCTATGTTATTCAACGAACCAGATAAATTACGAAATACGCTTTTATGGCAAAGTATCATCATGAGAGCTTTTAAGGATGAAAACTCATCTAAGCTAACCTACGAAATAATGGCAGAAGTAATGAATGAAGAATTTAATGATGAGGAAGTGAAATTAGTTAATCCTGTTTTACAACTTGTTCAAATGATGCTGAATTAAATAATTAGTTTACAGATAATCCTTTAGAGGCTAACCATTTTTTGTCATAAATACGAGACTGATACCGAGAACCACCATCACATAAAACTGTAACAATAGTGTGGCCCGGACCCATTTCTTTGGCTAAAGCGACGGCTGCACCCACATTAATGCCCACAGAACCCCCCATAAATAAGCCATCTTGGTACAATAACTGGTAAATAACCCTTAACGCCTCGTGGTCATCGATTTGAATGGCATCATCAATGGGAACCCCTTCCATATTCGCTGTAATGCGACTATTGCCAATGCCTTCAGTAATGGAACTGCCTTCAGGGTTAATTTCTCCAGTTTTGACATAGCTATATAAGCCACTGCCCATAGGATCAGCTACGATACATTTAATATCAGGATTTTTTTCTTTAAAAAATAACGCTCCACCCGCGTAGGTTCCGCCGGTTCCTGTAGCTGATACCCAAGCATCCACTTTTCCATCCGTTTGTTGCCAAATTTCGGGTCCGGTGGTTTCGTAGTGTGCCTGTCGGTTCGCTAAATTATCAAATTGATTCGCCCAAATTGCATTATCTAATTCTTCAGCGACTCTTCCTGAGACTTTGACATAATTATTAGGATCTTTGTATGGAACCGCAGGAACCGTGCGAACTTCAGCCCCCAAGGTTCTTAATAGATCAATTTTCTCTTGAGACTGAGTTTCGGGAATAATAATGAGGCATTTGTAACCTTTGGCATTACAAATATGCGCTAGGCCAATGCCTGTATTGCCGGCAGTTCCTTCCACTACCGTTCCCCCAGGTTTAAGGAGTCCTTTTTCTTCTGCGTCTTTAATAATGTATAAAGCAGCCCTATCTTTTACAGAACCCCCAGGGTTAAGAAATTCTGCCTTGCCTAAAATATTACAGCCTGTTTCTTCACTAAAGCTTTTCAGTCGAATGAGGGGCGTATTGCCAACAGTACCAACAAAGCCTTCTTTAATATCCATAGTTTAGGGTAATTCGATGGGCAGGTGCATTCCCCAAAAAAGTAGGGGTTGAATTGATTGAGTTTGGTGTAATTATCACCAAGGATTGATCAACTATTCTAATTTTATCGTAAAATGCCGGCTTCAAAACCCCTGTTACATTAAAAAACCTCACCAATCAATAATTATCTTTATTTTAAGCTTTTTATCTATTTATTCAGAAAGTAGATATTAGTGAAAATAGTGCAATGATAAATAAAATTCTTTCATTTGATTGACTTATATAAACCTATCCTAGAAAATATGATCAGTTATAACAAAATAAAATTTTTCATCAGTTATGATATGAATAACCATTAAACTAACTCATAGAAATATTAGCTAATCTTTAACCTATATTTACTTAATCTATATGTTTTATTGGAGCAAAAACCGAAATTTCATAACTTCCTTAATTTCTTATCTTTTAACAATTTTAATTGCTTTGACTTCTGTTGGTTTTGTCACTCCAATTTTAGGACAAGAAAAGCCAACCGCTCCCATTATGTTAGAAGGGAGAACGCTTTTTTATGTCAGTGAGTCAGGACAATATACGGCAGAGCAAAGGGCAAAAGAAGCCAATAGTCAGTTAGGAAAAATCTTTACAGAGGGTGAATCTCCTATTTCAGTTGGAATTGACACTAATCAAGATGTTCCTATTATTACTATTAATGATCGCTATTTTTTATCTGTAACTTCTAATGATGTTCCTGTGGGAAAAAGCTTACAAGGACAAGCTTTGGCTTGGAAAAATACTCTAGAAATTGCGATTAGCAAATCAGAATACGAAAGAAAACCACAATATTATATTAAAGCCATTATTATTGCGATCGCCATTCTTTTCTTAGCCTTTATTTTATCTTGGAAATTAGGAGCTATTTGGCAGCGTTGGTTAAAACCTCTCACGACAACAAAAACTGATCCGAATCCCTTAACATCAACCACTTCTAATCAGCCATTAACAGTCACTCCTACTGAATCTTCTTTTAATTTTCAGTTAGTCGGATTGTTAGTTTTATTAACTGTTATTCGTGGCATTATTTGGATTATTGCCCTGGGTTATATTAGTCGTTTATTTCCTCAAACTCGTCAATGGAGTGATTTCGTTATTGAAATTTTACAAGTTAGTTTAATTACTGATGTTTTTCCTTTGGGAAATCAAAAATATTCGGTACTTGACTTTTTTATTTTAATCGGTTTATTAGGGGGGGTAATCACTCTAACTCGGACAGTTAGTCGTGTACTAAAATCTAAGTTACTTAGTGCCACAGGACTCAATCGCGCTGTACAAGATACCACAGCTTTAATTGTTAACTATACCCTGATATTTTTAGGTACTATTGTTGTTTTACAAGTGTGGGGATTAGACTTAAGTTCTTTAACAGTTTTTGCTAGTGTGTTAGGGGTAGGAGTTGGTTTAGGACTTCAAGGAATTGCGAAAGAATTTGTCAGTGGATTAGTGTTAATTTTTGAGCGTCCGATACAAGTTGGAGATTTTGTAGAAGTAGATGGATTGATGGGAACAGTAGAACGAATTAGTGTCAGAAGTACAGAAATAAGAACACTCGATCAAATTTCTGTTATCTTGCCCAATTCTCGTTTTTTAGAATCAGAAGTGATTAACTGGAACCATTCGAGTTCTATTTCTCGCTTAAAAATTCCTGTAGGAGTTGCCTATGGTTCTAATTTAGAAGCGGTTAAAAAAGTTTTAATTGATACGGCTAAAAATCACCGAGATATTTTATCAATGCCATCTCCTCAAGTCTTTTTTTCTGAGTTTGGTGATAGTTCTTTAAATTTTACTTTATTAGTTTGGATTAGTAAACCTTATAAACAATTCCAAATTAAAAGTGATCTATACTTCAATATTGATAGTAAATTTAGAGAAGAAGATATCGAAATTCCTTTTCCTCAAAGAGATGTACATTTTCGTTCAAGTGATAGACCTCCACAAAATCTTTCTCCTGAACTTATCAACTCTTTAACAACTTTATCTAATAGTTTAGCAATGTGGCTCGAAACAAATTCTAATCATCATACTATTCAAGATAAAAATAAAGAGATACAATCAAAAAAGATGACAAAAAAAGATAATTCACAAACTTATGACAACGATACTAGGAATTGAAACCAGTTGTGATGAAACTGCGGTAGCTATTGTTAATGATCAAAGAATTTGTAGTAGTGTTGTTGCTTCTCAAATTGACTTACATAAACGTTATGGTGGCGTTGTTCCTGAAGAAGCTTCCCGTCAACATCTTTTGACCATTAATCCTTGTATTGAAGAATCCTTACAATTAGCAAAATTAAGCTGGAATGATATCGATGGTATTGCTGCAACCGTTGCCCCTGGATTAATTGGAGCTTTAATGGTAGGAGAAACAGCAGCTAAAAGTTTAGCAATGATTCATCAAAAACCCTTCTTAGGAATTCACCATTTAGAAGGTCATATTTATGCAACTTATTTGAGTGAACCTGATTGGAAACCCCCCTTTTTATGCTTATTAGTGTCAGGGGGTCATACCAGTCTTATTCATGTTAAAGATTGTGGTATTTATGAACAATTAGGAACCACTCGTGATGACGCAGCAGGGGAAGCATTTGACAAAGTAGCCAGATTATTAAATTTAGGCTATCCGGGTGGTCCTATTATTGATAAGTTAGCCACTCAAGGAAACCCCAAACGATTTCTTTTACCAGAGGGAAAAGTATCTTTACCTCAAGGGGGTTATCATCCCTATGATTCTAGTTTTAGTGGCTTAAAAACAGCAGTTTTACGATTAGTAGAAAAACTTAAACAAGAAAATACTGAACCCTTACCCATCACTGATCTTGCAGCAAGTTTTCAAGCAACCGTTGCTCGTTCATTAACTAAAAAAACCATTACCTGCGCCTTAGATCATAATATTAGTCATATTGCTGTTGGGGGTGGGGTTGCTGCTAATAGTGGACTTAGACATCATCTTCAAGAAGCAGCTAAAAAACACAATTTAACCGTTCATTTTCCCCCTCTAAAGCTCTGTACCGATAATGCTGCTATGATTGCTTGTGCTGCTTGTGATCACCTAAAACGAGGTCATATTTCTTCGTGGAATTTAGGAGTACAATCTCGTTTACCGATTACAGAAGTTATGACACTTTACTAATCGATAAAGAATTAGATAGAAATATGAAAAGCAACAGTTTTAAGAGATTGTTTTTAGTTTATTGAATAATAGTTTTTAGAACAAGTTATTAAAAATGTTATCATACTAAACTATTCACAAAAAAATGATAACTGATAAGCGCTCAGTAATGGCTAAATCCCCATTTTTTCAAAGTCGCCGTACATTTGTCAAAAACAGTCTTATGGCTAGTTCCACTTTTTTGAGTATTGATGCCCTAGGAGCGATCGCCAAAACTCCCAATAAACAAGTTTTCTCTATTCTCCATACCAATGATTTACACTCTAACGTCGTTGGGGTTGGGCCATTGCGTGACTATACACCTTTGACCTTGAGAGACGACCAAACCAAAGGGGGATATTCTCGTCTTGCGGCATTGATTACACAACGCAAAGCAGAATTACAAAAACTAGGGCCAGTGTTAGTTCTTGATGCTGGCGATTTTAGCATGGGAACAGCTGTCGCAGCAGCTTGTCGAGAATTAGGGGCAGAATTACAATTGATGGGGCGAATGGGCTATGATGCCACTACCTTTGGCAACCATGAGTTTGATCTTGGCCCCGATGGTTTGGGGAAAGCGATTACCAAAGCTCACTCAGGGGGTAAAATTCCCGCCATATTAGCAGCTAATACCGATATTACGGCACAATCAGAGCGATTACTGGATTTACAACGGTTAGCTCAAGAAGGGGTCATTAAACCCTATAAAATTATCGAACGGGGGGGCTTGCGTTTTGGCATTTTTGGCATCATTGGTTATGATGCTTTCAAATATACTGCAGATTCAGAGGGAATAATCTTTACTGACCCCATCAAAACAACCCAAACCTTGGTGCAACAGTTAAAACAACAAGAAAAGGTTGATGTTGCTATTGCACTTTCTCATGGCGGTTTAGTACGAGGAAAAAGCGGTAAATTTGATCAAGGGGAGGATCTCGACTTATTAAAGGCGATACCAGACTTAGATATTGTTATTGGGGGTCATACCCATACTGAACTATTAGACCCTTTATTAGTGGGCGATCGCCCTGCGGTACAAACAGGAAAATATGGCGAAAATTTGGGAGAATTGATTATAAGTCTGGAAAATAACAAAATAAAGGTAGAATCTTACCGCTTGATTCCTATTGACGATACAATTCAAGGTGATAAGGCGATTCAAGCTCAGGTTAAACATTTTTTGCAGGAAGCTGGCAAAGTTGCTTTTGCCTCACGGGGTTACGAAACAACCCAACCGTTAGTAACTATCTCAGAAGATTGGCCGATGAATTATACTGATGTAGAGTCAGGAACCCCATTAGCCAATGTGGTAACTGATGCACTGCGACAAGCTACAGGCAGCCAGATCGCTTTTACGGCTAATGGTTTAATTCGAGCAGGTTTAATTAAGGGAAATGCAGGGGGTGTTCAGACCGTTTATGATGTGTTTGCCTTAGCCCCTTTAGGTAGTGGTATTATTGATTCAACGGCAGGTAGTGCCTTAGTGACGGGATATTTTACCGCAGCAGAGTTAAAAAATATCTTAGAATTTTTCTTAATTGATGATCCGAATCATCCTGGGGAATATTTTCCCAGAATTTCGGGTTTAAGAGCTTATTATGACCCCAAACGTCCCCGTTTTGAGAAAGTTACTGCCTTGGAATTAGGAGATTTTGATCAGGGTTATCATCCCATTGACGTTGAGAGTCCGACTCTTTACAGTTTTACCACCAGCTTGTATGCAGGTGTGATTATCGCTGCTATTCCAAAACTCACTAAAGGTGCATTATCCCTACAACCCAAAAAAGCCGATGGTTCTCCCCTGATCAGTCGCATAGAAGCGATCGCAGATCCGAGAAACTCTACTAGCCCTTATGTTTTATCAAATCAAACCAATTTAGATACATCCATGACTGCGGTTGATGCTTCAAAAGAAGAGATCAAAGAATGGCAAGGAATTATGGATTATTTTGTTAGTTTACCCGATAAAAACCCAGAGGGAATTTCAGTTTTAGTTAAAAGCGACCGGGTTAAGGAGGTACGAGTGATCAAAATTTGATAACGTTAGTTTAGGTGATTGCCAAATCAAGGAGGAATTGACCTCGTTATTTCTGACATAGAAATGCCTCATATTAACGGGTTTGAATTGCTAAAAACCATCCGTTTCAACCCAGATTTTTCTTTTATTCCTGTTATAATGGTTACATCTTGTACTGGTCAACACTATCGGCAACAAGGAGCAGACTTAGGGGCTAATGCTTATTTAGGTAAGCCTATTTTACAAAAAGTTTATTCAAAACCTTTGAATCTTTTTTAACTGTCAACTAACCTATTAATTCAATATCATTTTAACTACATTCTAACTGATAAATCTCTTCCGCTACTCGTTTTAATCGTCTTAATTGTGCTTTCATATCTTTTTTTGTCCAGGAAGCAGCAAACTGATTAAACCCCCAATTAATCAAAGGATTAGGAACATCAAACTCAAAACGATTAATTAATTTTGTACCTTTACTAATAGGTTGACATTCCCAGCGATCGCGTCCTTTAAAAAATCCAGTAAATTGCCAAACAATTAACCCAGGTTCCCGTTCAACCACATGACTAATTAAGGTTGGATTAATAGGCGGAATTTTAATAATAAAACGACTTCTTCCCCCAATGTCCGTATTCCATTCTCGAATCGGTTCGCACTTTAAAGCCGGGTTTAACCAACGGTGCATTAATTCTAAATCTGTAATGCAACGTTCAACCATAGTTGCACTTGCTTTAATTAAAATGGTTTGTTCAAAAATTTGGGGTGAGGACATAAGTAAAATAAACTTGAAAAACAAGTCAGTTATTAAATAACCCTTTGTTAATTATGTGCTGTTACATTGTACCATCACCATAGAAGACACTCTAAAACATAGAATTATGAAAGGACTTTGGTTAGAAAATCAACAATTACAATTAAAAAGCGATTTACCTATTCCTGAACCCAATAAAGATGAAGCGTTGGTCAAAGTACTACAAGCTGGTATTTGTAATACTGATTTAGAATTGTTGCGAGGTTATTATCCATATCAAGGGATTTTAGGACATGAGTTTGTCGGCGTGGTTGAACAAGGTCCCGAAAATCTGATTAATCAAAGGGTTGTAGGAGAAATTAATGCCGTTTGTGGTCACTGCCGTTTTTGTCGAGGGAATTCTCCTAGCCATTGCGAAAATCGTAGCGTTTTAGGTATTGTCAACCGTAACGGAGCGTTTGCAGATTATTTAACCTTACCTGTTAACAATTTACACCGAGTTCCTGATAGCGTTAGTAACGATGTGGCCACCTTTACTGAACCTCTGGCCGCTGCTTTAGAAATTCAGCAACAAATATCAATTGATTCAACTCAACGGGTTTTAGTGGTGGGAGATGGTAAATTGGGCCAATTAGTGGCTCAAACGTTAGCCTTAACTGGATGTGATTTATGGGTTATTGGTCGTCACAGAGAAAAATTAGCCAATCTTGCTGCTAGAGGGATTCAAACTGCCTTAGAGACAGATATTAAAGAAAGAAGTTTTGATATTGCGGTAGAATGCACTGGAAATCCTCAAGGGTTTGGTTTCGCCCGTCGTTCTCTCTATCCCCGTGGAATTTTAGTCTTAAAAAGTACCTATGCAGGTAAATTAACCCTAGATGCTTCTGCATTAGTGGTCGATGAAATTACTGTTATTGGTTCCCGTTGTGGCCCGTTTGCTCCTGCCTTGAAACTATTAGAACAAGGACAAGTTAATGTTAAACCATTAATACAAGGGCGTTATTCTCTAGAAGAAGGAATTAAAGCCTTTGAAACGGCACAAAAACGAGGAATTTTGAAAGTTTTAGTCGAGATTAATCACTAATTTTAATTATGAACAAGTGTCAAGAATTTTCTGATCGCTCAAACTAATATCATCAAGACGATAAAAGCCTTGTAAGCTAATGTCAGGCCATTGACCATTACTAGCGACCGTAGAAGGAACTTGCAAGGCAACAGAGTAATCATTACGAGTGCCATCATAAGGATGAATAACAGACATCATCATTTGGTTGCCCTCAAACTTCCCTGTAAAACAACTAAACTCTGAATGTGGCATATATAAAGCCCCCTTGATCTCTCCCTGATGGACCTGAAACACCATATACTCCTGTCCAATTTCATCAGGTTGATGGGAACTACCATATAAATAAGTCCCGTTAGGTAGCTTATTGTTTGTTATCGTTTGTGCGAATAATTCTCCTTGATGTCTATTTATCTCTCTGTCACTAGCAAGGCTTGGCCGACTATTGAGAATACCTAACCCAGAAATGACACTCAATGATAATAAAGAAAGAGGAGTGAGTAATGTTAAAACTGATTTATTAAATAACATAATTTGTCTCTTAAAAATCCCTAAATTGCTGGTTTATTCATCTCTACTGTAGCCCTCAAAAAAAAGAACTACATCACCTAAAAAGGCGATTTTTTTTGTTGCAGATAAACTTAACTTATGAGAAAAACAAGCTGATGAATTAATTAATTCAAGCAACCCTTCTTATTTTTGATTGAAACTTATATAAAAGTTTATTTAAAACCAACGAATAATAATTTCCCACTTTTATACAAGCTCACCTGTGTCCCTAAAGCCTTTAAAGTCAATTAGGATATACAGAAGAATCAAAATATTCCTCACAACCACCTTTATTGTGCAATCACTTTCTAATGGCCGTCAAGAATTTTCTTAAGTTTTAAGAAGTGGGACAGTATTTAATTTGATCTTTACCCGATGAGTTCTTTGATGAATTAAAATTTGTTGTTTTTATGGTTTTGTCTTAGTGCTTTAGTATTAATGTAGAGGATTAAGTTAAAGTTGTTGCGTTTTTTCAAGTTATTTGGCTAGAGATCATACCACCCTGTATTCTGGATATATGGCACGATCGCAAGCTTTTCATCGATAACAGTTTATTATGTCGAGACGAAAAAAGAATTTTCCCTGTGGTCATAAAGGATATGGCAAACTTTGTCATCGTTGCGTCCAAGAACAAACGGCCATAGAACAAAAACAACAAGAAAAAAATGCTTGGGAAGAAACCTTTAATAAAGATCCCATCAATTTAAGACCCTTCCCAAAAAATGTCGTTCTTAAAGCTCGTCAAATTCTCAAAGGACTGGCTAATCAGCAAGACTATCGCCTTTTTCACGGAAAACGACTACGACACGATCGCTTTATTATTAGCATTCCTGTGACTCGACATTATCGCTTAATTTGTCGGGATCATGGCAATTTCTTAACCCCAGAAGCAGTTGTTTCCCATGAAGATTATAATGTATGTAAGCCAGGGCATTAATTTAATATAGATTGCTTCAATTATCTATTTTTATCTTCTTGTCTAAGATTACCCACTGCCTGACCTGAAAACTCTTAGTTTATACCATAATGCAAATTTACCTAGATTATAGTGCCACGACTCCCCCTCGTTCAGAGGTGGTTGCTTACGTTAACAAATTGTTAACAGAGCAATGGGGCAACCCCTCTAGTCTGCATCAATGGGGACAAAGGGCTGCTATGATCATAGAAACCGCTAGAGTGCAAGTCGGTTCTTTAATTAATGCGACTGATCCTGAGTCAATTATCTTCACATCAGGGGGAACAGAAGCAGACAATTTTGCTATTTTCGGCATCACGAGACAATATAGCACACCGCAACATTTAATTATTTCTAGTCTTGAACATCCGGCCATTAATGAACCGGTCAGTTGTTTAGAAACACAAGGATGGGATGTAACTCGTTTACCGGTTGATCGCCAGGGTAGAATTAATCCTCTCGACTTAAAAACTGCTATTCGCTCTAATACGGTGCTGATTTCCGTTATTTATGGTCAAAGTGAAGTGGGAACGGTACAACCCATTGAAGAATTGGCCAATATTGCCAATGACCATAACATCCTCTTTCATACTGACGCAGTACAAACCGCAGGAAGACTCTCCATTGATGTGCAACGATTACCCATTGATTTATTATCCATGTCGGCACATAAAATTTATGGCATTCAAGGAGCCGGCGCTTTATATGTGCGTCCAGGGGTCAATATTGAACCCTTACTCTTAGGTGGTGGTCAAGAAAGTAAAAAACGCTCAGGAACCCAAGCAGTAGCTGTGATTGGTGGATTTGGACTGGCGGCCGAATTAGCAGCAAAGGAAATGAGCGCAGAAAGCGATCGCTTAATGGGATTACGCGATCACCTGTTTGATTTAATGGCTGATTGTCCTTATGTCATTCCCACAGGAGATAGATTATACCGTCTTCCTCATCATGTTAGTTTTATTGTTAACGATCCTTTCCAAACCGTTGAAACAGAAAAAATAACTGGTAAGATGATTGTCCGTCAAATGAATTTAGCAGGAATTGCTATTAGTGCTGGTTCAGCTTGTCATAGTGGAACATTAAGCCCCAGTTCTATTTTATTAGCGATGGGTTACTCTCAACAAGAAGCCATAAAGGGGATTCGCTTAACGTTAGGACGACACACAACCCTAGAAGATATTGATTGGACAGCGATGGTATTAAAACAAGTTTTAAATCGCTTAATGCCACAATTGGCTATGGCTAGATGATTAATTAATAATGTCATTGAATACTAAAACCAAATTCTTTAAGGTTAATTTGAGATTAACAGCAGGTTATTAAAGAAAGAAAGATTTATTGAGAAGATTCTGTTATAAATAACGAGAAATCATTAAAAAATGAACTGTTATTTGTTCCCATGACTCTTTTTAAAAATCTACAAACCCTAATCACCGCATCTATTATTCTTGGGTCATTCTTTACCTTTTCCCAGTCCGCACAGGGTATGAAACTTTCTTTGAATCTTTTAGGAACCTATGAAACCGGCATTTTTGATGAAGGTGCAGCCGAAATTCCAGCTTATGATCCCATCAGTCGTCGAGTGTTTGTCGTCAATGGATTTGCTAATGAAATAACGGTTTTAGATATTAATAATCCAAGAAATCCTATTGCTTTATCTCCCATCAGTTTAACGGGAGGAGGAGTTAATAGTGTAGCGGTTAACAATGGTGTTGTAGCGGTAGCAGAACAAGCAAGCACCGTAACCGATCCAGGAATGGTATCTTTCTATAACACCGATGGACTCTTCTTAAACAGCGTTATGGTGGGTGCTTTACCCGATATGTTGGCCTTTACCCCAGATGGTAGCAAGGTTTTAGTGGCAAATGAAGGAGAACCTAGCGATGATTATTTAACTGATCCAGAAGGTTCGGTGAGTATTATTGATATTAGTGGTGGCATTAACTCTCTCAGTCAATCCAATGTTATTACAGCCGGTTTTCAAGCATTTAATGCTAGTCAACAGCAATTAATCGATGCAGGGGTTCGTATTTTTGGATCGGGTGCAACTGTAGCGCAAGATTTAGAACCGGAATACATTACCATTTCAGAGGACTCAACCACTGCTTGGGTAGCGTTACAAGAAAACAATGCTCTAGGTGTTTTAGACATAATTGACGGAGAATTTGATGAGATTATTCCCCTTGGGTTTAAGAATCATTCTTTAGGAAATAATTCCTTAGATGCAAGTAACGAAGATGGAGTCATTAATCTTCAAACCTATGATAATGTTTTTGGGATGTATCAACCGGATGCGATCGCTTCTTATACTGTTGCTGGTCAAACTTATATCGTGACGGCCAACGAAGGAGACTCAAGGGATTACGATGGATTTAGTGAAGAAGATAGAGTTGCAGATATTATCCTCGATCCCGATGCTTTTCCTAATGCAACTGAACTTCAGCAAGACGAAGTTTTAGGTCGTTTGAATATTACGAATACCCTAGGTGATACAGATGGAGACGGAGATTTTGATGAACTTTATGCCTATGGTGCGCGTTCTTTTAGCATTTGGGATGAAGAGGGTAATTTAGTTTTTGATAGTGGCAATCAATTTGAGGTTCTCCTAGCTCAACTTTTACCCGAATATTTCAATGCGAGTAATGATAACAATACCTTCGATAATCGTAGTGATGATAAAGGACCCGAACCTGAAGCGGTAACCATTGGAAGAATAGGCGATCGCATCTTTGCCTTTATTGGTTTAGAAAGAATTGGCGGTATTATGATTTATGACATCACCAATCCTAACAATCCTACTTTTGTCAGCTATACCAATAATCGAGACTTTACCCAAGATGTGACGACTTCTGCTGCTGGAGATTTGGGGCCTGAAGGGGTCTTATTGATTAACTCTGAAGATAGTCCCACTAATTCACCTTTATTAGTGGTTGCGAACGAAGTCAGTGGCACCACCAGTATTTTTAGTGTTTCTCAAGTTCCTGAACCTAGTTCCATGTTAGGGTTAATTACTGTTGGTTTAATGGGAAGTTTTCGACTATTAAAACGTAGAAAAAATCTAAACTAGAAGCATAAGTTTCTAGTTACCTGAAAGACTCGAAATAGAGGGGTAGAGATAATTCTGCCTCTCTCGAAACTTTTTTCAACGCTTCAACAATCACTTTAGAATCTGCATCGGGTAAATGAGCATTTTCGCTAATGTGTCGTTTCCACGCTTTTGTCCCTGGAATACCTGAAAAAATAGCTAATAAATGTCGACTAATTTTATGGAGTTTATGGCCACGACTTACCCAATCATCGATATAAGGTAACATTTTTTCGATAATTTCATGGCGAGTCAACTGAATTATCTTGTCCTGATAAATATCTCGATCAACGGTGGCGAATAAATAGGGATTATCATAAGCAGCGCGGCCAATCATCACAGCATCAACTAATTCTAAATGATTTCGCACTTGTTCAAGATTGGTAATTCCTCCATTTATCTCAATAAAAAGGTGAGGAAATTCTTGTTTAAGACGATAAACCGCTTCGTATCTTAAAGGGGGAATATTACGGTTTTCTTTGGGACTTAAGCCTTTTAACCAAGCTTTTCTTGCGTGTACGGTAAAGCGTTGACATCCTGCGTCAGAAACCACCTTTACAAATTGTGCCATGTTTTCATAACTATCTTGGTCATCGATACCAATTCGGTGCTTAACGGTAACAGGAATAGTAACGGCTTTTTGCATCTTCTCAACACATTGGGCTACCAAGTCAGGGTTAGCCATTAAGCAGGCCCCAAAATGTCCACTTTGAACGCGATCGCTCGGACAGCCGACATTCAAATTAACTTCATCATAACCCCAATCTTCGGCAATGATTGCACATTCCGCTAATTCGTGGGGTTTATCGCCTCCCAGTTGCAAGGATAGGGGTTTTTCTTCTGGAGAAAAGTCCAATAATTTTGAGCGATCGCCGTGTTTAATGGCCGCAGTGACAATCATTTCTGTATAAAGTAAGGTATGGCGGGTTATCTGTCGCATAAAGTAGCGAAAATGGCGATCAGTATAATCCATCATCGGTGCTACACTTAAGGGGTTCATTGAATTCGTTTGATTATCATTCATTATTCGTCTGACCAATAACTGGTAACTGGTCACTACTTTAATAGTTTACTATTATGAGTTTATTCGTTGGCGATCGCATTTTGGTTCCGATTGATTTTTCTCAAGATTCTTTTAATGCTCTTGATAAAACTTTAAATTTCATTAAAGATCCAAATAAAATAACGGTTATTAATATTTTGTTGCCTTTAGAATCTGTTGATCCGGGTGTTATTTGGTCAACCTTAAATGATGATACTCGTCAGAGTAATGTTAAGAATGCTTTTTATGAACGTTATCCTAAATCTTTAGTTGATAACTTAAATTTAGTGGTAAAAATAGGCAATCCTAGCCTAGAAATTGTTGATTATGCTAAAAAAAATAACATTGATCTAATTGTCATTGCTTCTCATGGACGCACTGGTTTAAATCGTTTTTTATTGGGTTCAGTGACAGAAAAAGTTGTCCGTTTAGCTCAATGTCCTGTGTTAGTTTGGCGTGATTATCATCACGATGGAGATATTACTTAAAAGTTATAAAATTCGAGGGTAAATCAAACAGATAATACCCTCGAAAATTCAACACATTTTTAAGTTGTAAATTTAGCCACCGCGCATGGTTCCTGCGTTGTTTTCTCGGTTACCAATAGGATCGCTAGTGTCTTTTTCTGTGCCGACAATATTTCCACGATCAGCCATAGAATTTCCCTTAGATACCCAATTGCCATTCTCGTCTTGTTGATAGCGATTATTGACTGAATTCCAAGCTACCTTAGTCGCATTTTCTTCGTCGAGACCGTCTTCAAAACTAGCATTATAAGCGGTCATGAATAGTTGCTGTCCATACTCAGGCAATTTATCCGTAATTTCTGCTGGTAATTCTTCTAAGCGTGCGTATGTCATAATTCAAATTTCCTTCTAACTATTTCTTATGCTTGTTTGATTTTATTAAAGCAAAAAATCCATCAATACAAATCATTCTTTGGTTCCATTTAGTTAACTAAGTTCAATTCAATAAATTAATTCAACTATGTCTAAAGACTTAAATTTAGCAATACTCACATCTTGCACCAAGAAAAGTTGATATGAGGAGCGATGCTTGAAAGCCTTATCTGATGGGGATGGGCATAAGTTCTCTAAATTAAGAATAGGTAGAAGGGTTTAATAGTATTAAACCCCTACGTTAGAATTTATGATGATTTTTTAGGTAAGAATTTTTCGGTAGTCATTTTAATCACAATATACAGAATAGGCACTACAAATAAACTTAAGAAAGACGCTACTAACATTCCTCCAAAAACCGCCGTTCCTAAAGACTGACGACTTCCTGAACCGGCACCGGTTGCTACTACTAAGGGAAAAATTCCTAATAAAGTAGAAACGGCAGTCATTAAAATGGGTCTTAAGCGTTCTTGTGCTGCTTCTATCGTTGCTTTAACTAAAGGTAAACCCTCATCTCTTAATTGGTTCGCAAACTCCACAATTAAAATCGCATTTTTACTAGCTAAACCAATTAACATGACTAAACCAATTTGACAATAAACATCGTTAGCAAATCCCCTTAATAATTGTGCCGTTAATGCTCCTAAAATAGCCAAAGGAACCGCCAAAATAATAATAAAAGGATCGATATAGTTTTCGTATTGTGCAGCTAAGACTAAGAACACGAATAACAACCCTAAACCAAAAATAACAGGTGCAAGACCGGCTGAGTCAAGTTCTTCAAGGGAAGTCCCAGACCATTCATAACCAAACCCTGGGGGAAGCACTTGTTCTGAGACAGTTTCCATCGCTTCTAGAGCGGTTCCCGAACCCACCCCCGGCGCTGGACTGCCATTAATTTCTACGGAACGATAAAGGTTGTAATGACTAATGGTTTGGGCCCCAGTGGTGGAGGTTAGGGTCACTAAATTAGATAAGGGAACCATTTGATCGGTTTGAGATCGCACATATAATTGATTAATATCTTGAGGATCAGCACGAAATTCCTGATCTGCTTGCACATAAACCCGATAGGTGCGCTGTTGTAACGTAAAATCGTTCACATAGCGAGATCCTAAAGCCGTTTGGAGAGTGCTAAAAATATCGTCGATGGAAACTTGTAATGCTTGGGCTTTATTACGGTTGACTTCAATGACAAATTGAGGGGTATCGGCCGAAAAGCGACTAAATGCCTGACCAATAGCAGGATTTTGGTTAGCGGGACCTAATAATTGACCCATTACCTGCACTAACTTATTAATATCTTCGCTTCCCTGTTGATCTTGCAATTGATAAACAAAACCCCCAAAGTTGCTTAAACCCCGAATAGCTGGAGGGTTAACCGGAAAAATATTCGCTTCCGGTATTTGACTAAATTTACCCCATAGTTTACCAATAATCGCTTGCGCCGAATGTTGAGGACCGGGACGTTCTTTAAAGGGTTTGAGAGGGCTAAAAATTACCCCTTGGTTGGCACTACTACCCCCAAACGCGAACCCACCCACTGCAAAAGTAGCTTGAACGTCAGGTTCTTCTAAAATAACGTTTTCTACCTGTCGCATCACCTCGCTGGTATATTGCAAAGAAACCCCTTGAGGAGCTTGAATAATGGTGATGAAATAGCCTTGGTCTTCTTCTGGGGTAAAAGCAGTGGGAACCTTGGTATATAGCCATGCTGTAACCAATAATAAGACCACGAAGACACCCACTACCACCAGACGCAGATTAGAGAGGGTATGAAGCGATCGCCGATATTGTGCTTTTACCCAATCTAAAAAGTGGTTAAATTGATTAAAAATAGTTCCTAAAAAGCCGGGTAATTGTTGTCCCTTTTCTAATAATAAAGCGCATAAAGAAGGTGTTAGCGTTAAGGCTAAAAAGGTAGAAATAACAATAGAAAAAGCAATTGTTAAAGCAAATTGTCGATATAAAGCACCTGTAGTTCCTGGAAAAAATGCTACCGGAATAAACACTGCCATTAACACTAAAGAAGTGGCAATAACTGCCGATGACAGTTCTCCCATGGCCTTGCTTGCTGCTGCTTGAGGGGACATATCTTCATCTTCTATGTAGCGGTTAATTTGTTCAACAACAATGATGGCATCATCTACGACCATCCCGGTTGCTAGGGTTAAACCAAAGAGAGTTAAACTATTAATTGAAAAATCAAACAGTTTAATAAAGGCAAATGTTCCAACTAGGGCTAAAGGAATAGTTAAAGCAGGAATTAAGGTAGTTCTCCAATTTTGTAAAAAGATTAAAATAACAATAATAACTAATCCTACCGCCATGATAAGAGTTTTGACCACTTCTGATAAAGATTCTTCTACAAATTGAGTGGTATCAAAAGCAACTACATATTGTAAATCAGGGGGAAAAAATTCCGAAAGGCGATCCATTTCTTGCTCAACTTTTTTGGCCACTTCTAACGCATTTGATCCTGTTCGTTGGTAGATTCCCATCCCAACCGCTTCTTGTCCTCGAAACCTAAGAAAAGAACTATAATCTTCCGCCCCTAATTCTGCCCTTCCTACATCTTTAAAGTAAACTAAACCACCATTTTCATCAGTTTTTAATAAGAGATTTTCAAACTCTTTAGGCTCTTTTAATTGACTAATTGCCCGTAAATCAAACTGAAATTGTTGACCTTCTGGTGCTGGTTCTGCCCCAATTTTTCCGGCACCCACTTGTAAATTTTGTTCTGATAAAGCATTAACCACATCTTGAGTTGTCAACCCTCGACTGGCTAGTTTATTGGGGTCTAACCAAAGACGCATAGCATAACGACGCTCCCCAAAAATGCGGACATTTCCTACCCCATCAAGACGTTTTAAGGCATCTACTAAATATTGATCAGCGTAGTTACTCAAAAAGACATTATCATACCGATTGTTATCACTATATAAGCCAATTCCTAACAGTAAACTATCGGATTGTCTGCTGACTTGAACTCCAGTTCTTTGTACTGCATCGGGTAACTGCGATTGCACGACAGATACTTGATTTTGTACGTCAACAGCAGCTAAATCGGGGTCTCTCGAAGAATCGAAGGTAACCGTAATACTACTGGTTCCACTATTACTGCTACTTGAACTAATATATTTAAGTCCTTCAACGCCATTAATTTGTCGTTCTAAAATATTAGTCACAGCATTTTCTACTACTTCCGCACTCGCACCATTATAAGTCGATTCAACTTGAACCCTAGTCGGAGCAATTTCAGGAAACTGATCCAGAGGCAAATTAAATAAACTAATTAATCCTACTAATAAAATTAGTAAGGCACACACAGAGGAAAAAACGGGGCGTTTAATGAAAAAATCAACAAAATTCATTACCTAAACCTTCTGATTATTGATAATTTTGGTAAGGACTTAATAATATTAAGCACCTACGGAGTTTTAACTTCTGCAATAGGCGCACCGTCTTTTAACTGTAAAATGCCAGCAGTGACTATTTTTTCTCCTGGCTGCAATCCACTAATTACTTGATAGTTATTACCTTGAATTTCCCCTAATTCCACCTGTCTTTGTTCTGCAATTAATTCGGCTGCATTTTCTTGGTTCGATTCATTGGGTTGAGCGACAAACACAAAGGTTTGCCCTCCTAAGCGAGACACTGCTGTAGTTGGAACTAATAAGCCTTGGCCTTGTTGCCAGATGATTCTAGCTTGAATAAATTGACGGTTTAATAAAGAGCGATTATTACCTTCAAAAGTCGCTTTTGCTAACACTAATTGAGAGTCAGCAGTGACATTAGGAGAAATAAAACTAATATTTCCTGTGGCGATCGCTTTTCCTTGGTTATCAAGAATTTGTACTGGTAAACCCAACCGTAAGCGGGAAGCATCTTCTAAGGGAATGGATAAATTGAGTTCTAAAAGATTATTTTGGGTTAAGGTGGTTAAGGTATCCCCTTGATCCACATAGTCCCCTGCTTCTACAGGAATATCTCCCACAATGCCAGAAATAGGAGCAACAATACGGGTTTTACTGACATTCACTTCGGCGGTACGCACTTGAGCGATGGCTTCTGCTACATCGGCTCTTGCTTGAGCGATAACTTCTTGACGAGGGCCAGTTTGTAATCTTCGCAGGTTTTGTTCTTCCCTTTCGACGGCAGCTTGTAGCTCATCAACATTAGTGAGACGACTCTTTTTCAATTGGGATAAACGGCGTTGAGCCTGTTCTAACTCAGCAGAGGCACTACGAGCTTCTGTAACGTATTCTTGATATTCGTCGGTGGAAATAGCCCCTTCTTGTTCGAGGTTTTCGTAACGGCCTACCCGTTGCTTCGCTAACTCCGCACTAGCTTGGGCTGAATTAACTTGAGCTTGAGCTTGAGCAATTTCTTCTAGACTACCACCGGTCTGAGCATTGTTTAAACGAGCTTTAGCCTCCCGTAAACGAGCTTTAGCCTCTTGTATATCTTCGACACGGTTTCCAGCTTCTAATTCGGCTAAACGGGCTTTTCTGCTAGCCAGTTGTGCTTGAGCTTCTAATAATTCCGCTTGCCAATCATTGTTATCGAGTTGGACCATTAATTGTCCCTTGCCGACGCGATCGCCGTCTTGAACTAAAATTTCGTTAATACGGCCTTGAATTTCTGGCCTTAGTATTACTGAGTCTTGGGCTTCGAGGGTTCCCACCACCTCGGAAACTGTTTTGACAACCCCAGGCTGAAGGGTATCTAATTTAACGGATGTAGGGGGAGTTTGTTGGGCTAATGCTGATGATGATTGATTTTTACTCTGGTGAGTCAACCACCAAGTTACACCAGATCCCGTAGCGGTTATTAAAATTAAAATGCCCAAAACAAGTGGCAAACGCCCTATCTGGGTCTTTTTTTCTTTTTTTTCGGACATTTTGTTAACTTTCCTGTTAGAATTTTCCTTAGAAGACAGAAGTTGTTCTGTGTCAAACATTGATCCTCAGTTTCAATTTTGTCTTTTTTTTTACTTTGTTGTCTTTATATTTCTTAATATAACAATGATTGAAACCCTTATACGTGGTTGACTCCTAAAAGCAGTTTTCATTTGCATACATTAAACATTAAAATGCGAATACTCCCTACACTCACTTAACTGAAATTTTGATACACTCGATTGAAACCTGCTGTAAAGACTCCCCGTGATTTCCTATTACCTATAATATTGATAAAAATTAACCCTTAACCAGAATGTCTAAAATGACGGCTAAAGTCCCTGTTTCTGTCCTCATTCCCGCTTTGAATGAAGAACTTAATTTACCTGCTTGTTTAGAAAGTGTTGCTAGAGCGGATGAAATCTTTGTAGTTGACTCTCAAAGTAGCGATCGCTCTATCGAGATCAGTAAGCAATATGGAGCCAATGTGGTTCAATTTCATTTTAATGGACGTTGGCCGAAAAAGAAAAATTGGTCTTTAGAGAATTTACCTTTTCGCAATGAATGGGTTTTAATTGTTGATTGTGATGAACGTATTACTCCTGAATTATGGGACGAAATAGAACAAGCTATTAAAGACAAAAATTTCAATGGCTATTATCTTAATCGTAAAGTCTTTTTCTTAGGTAAATGGATTCGTTACGGTGGTAAATATCCCGACTGGAATTTACGTTTATTTCGCCACAAATTAGGACGTTATGAAAACTTAAATACAGAAGACATTCCTAATACGGGAGATAATGAAGTTCATGAACACGTTATTTTACAAGGAAATGTAGGCTATCTTAAAGAAGATATGCTGCATATTGATTTCCGTGATATTTATCATTGGTTGCAAAGACATAACCGTTATTCTAATTGGGAAGCCAGAGTATATTATAACTTATTAGCAGGACAAGATGATAATGGAACTATTGGGGCTAACCTGTTTGGAGATGCAGTGCAAAGAAAAAGATTTCTCAAAAAGATATGGGTAAGACTTCCTTTTAAACCCTTATTGAGATTTGTGTTATTCTATTTTATTCGTTTAGGTTTTTTAGATGGCCAGGCTGGTTATATTTATGGTCGTTTGCTCAGTCAATACGAGTATCAAATCGGGGTAAAACTTTATGAATTACGACAATTTGGCGGACAATTAAATGTTAATACTAATCCTCAAATGACTGATTCAAAAACAAACTCAGAACCGGTAAAAGTTAAGTTATAAAATAATGGAATTAGAGTCTAATTCTGCTCCCATTACTGATGATCAACCTTGGGTTGATTTAAGTCAGTATAACCAATCTTGGTATGATCGGGGTCGTCCTGGCTGGTATGTCCTACTATGGTGGTTGATACAATCGGTTGCCTTTCCCTTAAGTTTACACAATGCTAATGGCTTTCGTTGTTCGCTATTGCGTCGTTTTGGAGCTACCATTGGCAAAAGAGTTATTATTCGTCCGACAGCCCGTTTTACCTATCCTTGGAAGGTTAGCATTGGGGACTATAGTTGGATTGGGGATGATGTGGTTTTTTATAGTTTAGAAGCGATAAAAATTGGGTCTCATAGTGTTATTTCTCAGAAGTGTTATTTATGTACAGGAAGCCACGATTTTAAAGATAAAACCTTTAATTTAATGGTTAAACCTATTGTCATTGGTAACGGGGTTTGGATAGCGACCGATTGTTTTATTGCCCCTGGGGTTGAGATTGGTTCTAATGCCGTTATTGGGGCTAGAAGCAGCGTTTTTAAGGATATTCCTGTTGCTATGGTAGCTTTTGGAAGTCCTTGCAAAGTTCATTATTCTAGAAATATGAACCCATGAAAATCGCCCATTATCATCAAGGAAATTTGACCGATAAAAGTCAACTAAATAAAGGTCGTTTATTCACGATTTATCTATCCTCCAAGGACAAAAGAGCTTTAAATCTGTAACCAATGACTAATAGCACCGGGAACAGGGAGTAAAATAAGTATCAATAAAACCAAAGAAAATAAACCAACAAAATCCCGTATATCATCTAATTCTGTCACATCATTAAGAGCGGGTTGATCCATAATCGGCATTAAAAATAATAAAATTGCCCAAATCAAAAATTCTGGACGAATCATGGCTAAAACTAACATAAAAATGCGAGTAACTTGACCGACAATAACTGCAGTTTTCTGCCCGAACATAGCATGAACAATATGACCCCCATCTAACTGGCCGACAGGAATTAAATTCAGTGCTGTGACTATTAATCCGATATAACCAGCCACTGCTAAAGGATGAAGATGAAGGGCTTTTCCTGCCATGAAACTACTCCCTAAAACCACTTTAACTAAAATAGCAAATAGGAAAGAAAATCGAGGATCGAGAGCTTCAACGTTCAGTAAAGAAGCATTTTCAGCCGTCGGCATCGGCACAATTTCTGATAGAGAAATTCCCCATAATAAAAGAGGAAGGGTAACAATAAAACCCCCTAATGGACCGGCAACTCCCACATCAAATAAAGCTTTGCGATGGGGAACAGGAGATTTCATTTGAATAAATGCACCAAAGGTTCCCAAGAAAAAAGGAATCGGAATAAAATAGGGTAATGTCGTGGCAATTTTGTAGCGAACAGCCGTCAAATAATGGCTAAATTCGTGAACGCCTAAAATCGTAATTAAACCTAAACTGTAGGGTAATCCTTGTAATAAGACACTGGGATCATTATTGATAGTTTCTGTAGCAACTCCTGCGATGGAAATCGTTCCTACAAGGGTTGTGGTTAATAGGGTTAATAATAGTAATCCTAGGGCAAATAAGGGTCGTTTTAATTTTTCTTCGCTTTTATTATTGTCAGTTTCACTTTTTGACCAGGGATTAGGAACTAAAGCAAAAAAGGGCTTTCCTTGTAATCCTTCTTGGAAGAGAATTAAGAAGCGATCGCCAAATACTTGTTCAATATTTTTTTTAATAGAATTATAGGCTTTTTCTGGGGCTGTGCGTAGTTTTCCTCGGCAGAGAATGGCTTGAGGACGATAATCTAAATTTTGTAAATAATAGACTCCCCAAGGAAAACAATCCCGTAAGGATTTTTCTTCTGTTGCTGTGATAGGACGAACTTTTTCAGTTTCTTGAGTTGGTTTTTCTAACGCTTGAAGTTGGGGAGGTGAGTCTTGAGTAATTTCTTTAGGTTGGTCGGAAGATGGAATTCTCCCTAGTCCAATTAACCAGAAATAGATAGGGAGACAAATGGCCAGAGGGATAATGATCCAAAGAGGAGGAATCGGTTTATCTTCTCCATTTATTTCATACCATGTTGTCCAGACGACCGCCGGCATCATCATCACTAACCAGATAATCCAAATAGGTGTGCGAGTAATGGGAGCAACGGTTTTTTTAACGAGATAGTATGTAATTGCGCCTAAAATAATTAATAGTAACCACATATTGACAGTTGAACTTGTATTAAGGATGGTTCTTCCTAGGGATAATTAACCAATTGAGGAATAATAAAGGGGTAGCATCTATTTTCTATTGTAGAGAAGTTGTCACCATAAATGAATTTAAACACCATTAAAAGTCCGAAACCTCCCCGTATGTTATTAGAAGGTTTATTTTCCTTTGCTCCAAACCGAGAGATTTTAGGGGGAACCTCTTATTTCATTGTAGAAAAGTCTGGTAACATCTTGATCGATTGTCCTGCTTACCACGATGATTATCTTCAGTTTATCCAAGAACTGGGAGGAGTCAAAGGTCTGTTTGTGACCCATCGTGGGGGTATTAGTCCTTCTCTAAAATTATGGCAGAAGGCGTTAGACTGTGACATTATTATCCAAGAACAAGAAGCTTATCTTTTACCTACCATACCAGTTAAGTCTTTTGAAAGGGAAATGGCGATCGCTCAAACCCTAACGGCTTTATGGACTCCTGGTCATTCTACGGGGTCATCCTGTCTTTACTGGCAACAACATGGGGGGGTATTATTCACCGGACGACATCTACTTCCTGAGAAAAATGGAAATCCCGTTCCCCTGAAATTAGAGAAAACTTTTCATTGGGGCCGTCAACTGCAAAGTGTTGCTTATTTATGCGATCGGTTTTCCCCTGATACGCTTCATTATATCTGCCCTGGAGCTAATACAGGTTTCCTACGAGGGAAAGGGTTCATTGATCATGCCTATGAACGACTTTCTCAAGTTGGCTAAATGATGTTTTTGTTCTATTTTTGAAATTTTTTAATATTTTTTGATAAACTGTAACATATAGAAATATTTTTCTCATAAAAGCGTTAGGAGAGCAAATTCCAATGGCAGGATTTTTTGGATTATTTAGCGGACGTAAAGCAAAATTTGTTGATGAACCCGATAACACATCAGCCCAACCCCAGAAAAAAGAAGCATTTTTCTTAGATAATGATTCAGCAAAAAGCCTAGGTGACACGGAGTTTATGCGTAAACCCATCACGATTAGACGTACCTTTGCTAAAGGGGGTGAACTGGTTCAAGATATCTCTTCTTTAGAAAAGAAAAAAGCAGGAACAAACAACACAAGTCCTTCTAATCAAGGGAATAAGACTACTACCTCTTCAGGAACAGCCTCTATTAATACAGAACGTCGTAAAGCTGATAGTAGCATGGATATGTTCCGTAACATGGCTCGTAGTATGAAGAAATAAATCTTCTCATTTTTTTAAAAAAACTTAGCTTGAAATCTGCTCAGGGCTTAATATTATTAAGCCCTTTTTTTTATCAAAAAAATTAGATCGTTACTTCAAATAGACCATTTATAGCGTAAATCAACTAAGAATTTGGTCTAAGTCTTCTTATGTTTAGCTTTTTTGTCCCAATGCCTGTTATCATTGTATGATAATTCATTGGTCTAGTTCTAAAGCGTCTTCACTTGAATCGCAACTTATGCTATGGCTGCTAATTTTAGCAGTGCATTAGTGATGGCTTATTAACTTATAATCTCCTAACCAGCTTTACCTCAACTGTTTTGTAAAGACTACCGAGGGTTATAGATTCAGTATTTCAATGTTTTTGTGTGTAAACTTTAACGTTATACATGAAGTTATACACTGCGATAACACTATTTTGTTAATTTTGATTTTAAATGAGAATAGAGACACCTTACTCATTTGAATTCATTCAAATAACTCTAGTATTAATTAAAAGTTTCCTAACTATAGACAAATGCTTAGTGATGTTAAGTTTCTGTTAACAATTGAACACTAGGCATCTGAAACACCATTTATGTTCATTATTAGACGATTCCAAAAAAATGAATGTTAACAACAATACCCTAAATAAGCAAGAACCTTGGCAGAAAATATTAGACACTCTTGAAACAATTTACCCAACCAAAGCATTAGGGTTGGACTTAGCTAAGACGTTTGAAATCTTAGAGTGTCAATTTGGAGATGAAATTAATACCTTTCCTAAAGGTTCTGAAAATAATAGACACAATCAAGACATTGAGCAAAATGTTTATATTGTTTGTCAAGGTCAAGTTAGGTTAGTCAGTTTTCAGAAAACTAAACAGAGAAATGTCTCAATTCAATTACTCCAAGAAGGGGACATTTTTGGGGGAGATGGGTTAGGTGATCAGAGGAATTGGCCTTATAGTGCGATCGCTGTGGGTTCAGTCCCTGTGCAGGTGGCTAAAATTTCATCTGTTCAACTACAATCCTATTTAGAAAAGCTACCAGAACTGAAAAACCATCTAACTACTATTGCCCAACAAAGACAAACCTTAATCTTTTTTAAGCTCTTTACTAACCTAGGAAGCCTTTCGAGTCTCAGACTACAACAACTATTACCTTATATCCACCATCAACGAATTCAAGCAGGAGAAAACCTGGCATCCTGGGTAAGACAACAACCCAGTCGCTTGTGGTTGTGTCAAGGAGTTATTAAAAATGTTGGCCTAGAAATAGGTCATTCATTTGGGTATCCTGAAACCATTCCTTCAACTTGGGTGGCTCAAACTGATCTTGAAGTCTATCAAATTCTCCAACAGGACTGGGATACTGTTAGGGCGATCGCCCCTAGCTTACCCTCGTCATCGAAGACTTCCTCAAAGATCCCAACCCCCACGGTTACAAAAAAATCAGCTCAACCTGTTCCTCCTGCAACTGCTTCTATTCCTGAGCCACTCCCTATTCCTCCCAACCCAGAATCATCAACGGTTGAATTTCCCAAACCCTTAAAAAAGCGCAAAGGATTATGGCAAAACTACCCCTTTATTGAACAACAGAGTTCAGCCGACTGTGGTGCCACCTGTTTAGCTATGATTAGTCAATATTGGGGAAAAAGGCTCAATCTCAACTTTTTGCGAGACTTAGCAGGGGTTGGGCGTTCTGGAGCCTCTTTAAAAAATTTGGGGAAGGCTGCTGAAAAATTAGGTTATCAAGCCAGGCCGGTACGAGCTAGTTTAAACCGTTTAATCGAAGAAAAAAATCCTTGGATCGCCCATTGGCAAGGGGATCACTATGTGGTGGTCTATCGAGTCAAAGGCGATCGCCTTCTCATTGCCGATCCAGCCCAGGGCAAACGTCTAATCCCTCGCCAAGAATTTATCGCAGGATGGACAGGCTACGGTTTATTACTCGATCCCACCGAACAGTTAAATCAAGTTCCCACCGAAAAACGTTCTTTGGGAAGATTCGTAAGATTACTCTTACCTTATCGAAACTTAGGCATACAGATTATTCTAGCCTCTTTGCTTATTCAGATTTTTGGCCTAGTCACCCCTTTATTTACCCAGATTATCCTCGATAAAGTGGTGGTTAACAAGAGTCTGACCACTTTAAATGTGTTTGCTCTGGGGGTTCTTTTATTTGGTATTTGGAGTGTTTTATTATCGGGGGTTAGACAGTATCTACTCAGCTATCTATCTAACCGTTTGGACTTGACGATGATTGGTGGTTTCATTAATCATGCCTTACTCCTTCCCCTGAAATTTTTTGAATCTCGTCATGTGGGGGATATCATTACACGGGTCAATGAAAATCAAAAAATCCAGCGATTTTTACTGAATCAGGTGGTGTTAGCCTGGTTAGATTTTTTAATGGGATTCGTCTATTTAGGGTTGATGCTTTATTACAATTGGCAACTGACCCTATTAATTGTGGCCTTAATCCCTCCGATTATGTTGTTAACCCTGGGAGCAACCCCTTTATTGCGGAAAGTTTCGAGGGATGTGTTTAATCGTTCGGCCGAACAAAATTCAGCCTTAGTCGAAACCATTACAGGAGTGGCTACGGTTAAAGCCACCGCAACAGAAAAAGAACTACGCTGGCGTTGGGAAGACCGTTTAACTAATTATCTTAATGCTCGATTTCGCAGTCAAAAATTAGGAATTAACTTACAAGCCGGCAGTGGCTTAATTAACTCCCTTGGCAGTACCGCACTCCTTTGGTATGGGGCGACGTTGGTGATTCAAGATCAACTGACCATTGGTCAATTTGTGGCCTTTAATATGATGATTGGCAAAGTGATCAACCCCGTTCTTTCTTTAGCCAATTTGTGGGATGAATTGCAAGAAGTGTTGATTTCTGTTGAACGACTCAATGATATTTTTGACAGCCAACCCGAAGAAATACCCGGTCAACCCAGGTTGCAGTTACCCCCCTTGAAAGGGCATATCAAATTTGATAACGTTACCTTTCGGTATAATCCTGACGAGGAACGCAACACCTTACAGAATATTTCCTTTGAAGTGCAGCCAGGACAAACCATTGCCATTGTAGGGCGTAGTGGCTCAGGAAAAACCACCTTAGTAAAGTTGCTTCAGGGACTGTATCCCCCAGAGTCAGGAACCATTTACATCGATGAACATGATTTGACCCATATCTCTCCCCAATCCTTACGGAGTCAATTAGGGGTAGTTCCTCAAGAATGTTTTTTATTCTCTGGGACAATTTTTGAGAATATTACCCTATACCGCCCTGAATTTACTTTAGAACAAGTGGTAAAGGCAGCCCAACTAGCAGAAGCCCACGCTTTCATCCAGAGTATGCCATTAGGATACAACACCAAGGTTGGGGAACGGGGAATGAATCTGTCAGGGGGGCAACGACAGCGTATTGCCATTGCCCGTGCTTTATTAGGAAAACCCCCGATTCTTATTTTAGATGAGGCAACCAGTTCTCTTGATACCGAATCGGAACGCAGATTTCAAGCAAACCTCAGTCGTCTTTCCCGCGATCGCACCACGTTTATTATTGCTCATCGTCTTTCAACAGTTCGCAACGCTGATTGCATCCTTGTCTTAGATAAGGGAATTTTAGTTGAACACGGAACCCATGAAGCGTTAATGGCAGATCCAGGCATTTATGCTCATTTAGCGGAGCAACAACTCAATCTTTAACTTTTCTTGGAGGTAAGCAGAAGAGCAAGGAGCAGGGAGAGGGATTTTCTGCTTTCTCCCCCGCCTCCAAAAGCATCCACAGGGATTTCATTGCTAACTTGCATACTTCCACGTTAACTAACCTTGTGTAATACCAAATCCGATTGAGATACCCCCTTTTAAAATTAATAGCTTAAAGCTTTAAAACCCTTCTGCCTCCTGCTCTCTGCCTTCTGCCTCTTCTAGAAGATAAGATAGGTTTGAGAACCGGATTTGGTATAACATTTGTATCCTTGCCTATCTTAATCGAGTAGTCTATCTATGACCTACCGAGTTTCCTATCACTTTTCTCCTCACCAAAGCTGATGAAAAAAATTACAACAATTCCTAAAACACTACAAATTGTAATTACACCGTTAATAACAGTTAGCTCAATAATAGTAGTCTTACCAAGTTATGCTGCCACTTTTGCCAGTATTGCCCAAATCGACTTAGTGCTTAATGAATTTAATCAATTTCCTCTCGGAGTAGGTGTTATCAATGATGTTAACGCTATTGCTATTGCTGACGAAGGATTTGCTCAAAATCAAATTGACAGGAACACAATTTTTTTTGCTGAAGATAACATAGTATTCGCCAATGGGAATTTACGAACCATCAGCTTTGGTACAGGTTCGGAATACATTGTGAAAACTGATCTATCGTCGATTTTATTCGGTCGATTTCCTATCCCTGCAGGTAATTGGTTTGAGTTTAGGGCAGAAGGTTCTCTATATTCAGATACTTTTGTAGAAACTTGGCCAGTGGGGAATGCCAGTACCTTTGGTCGTATGTCCTTAACTGTTTTTGATCGTGGGAACCAACGTAGTTGGCCACTGGTTAACCTTGTCAGTATTATCAATACAAATCAAGATCCCAAATTAAATCGGGATTTTTTTCAGGCTTATATCAGTCCTAATTTTGGTTTAATGAATTATGATCAACAAGTCTTATTTACACAAGGCAATCAAGAAACTACTCGCGTTAATTTTACAGGAGTATTTCAGCAATTCTTTGAAGAAGAAACAGAATTGGATTTAGTTGTAGTGATTGAATCTTGTACTGCTGGTTCTAATGAGGTGGAGAGGTGTCGAACGGTACCTGAACCATCAAACCAATTAGCCTTAATCTTCTTGGTGTTCTTTAAGAGTATTTGGGGTTTGTTCTCCAGAATTATGAAGCAAATAATTCAATTCACTCGATAGCCATTGGTCAAACATTTTGTTGATAATTTGTTCATAAATTTCTTCGGTTAATTGGGCTTTAATAAATCTTTCAACCATGATAATATGATAGCCTTGTTCAGTTTTGAATGGAGGAATCACCTCCCCTGGATTAGCTGCAAATATCACGGGTGAAAGTTCTGGCTTCATATTAAAACGATAAACTTTTCCTTCATAACCACACTGTAATCGGCGTTTTTCATCAATATCATAGAGATGAGCTGCTTGATAGAAGCTCATCTCCTCTTCTTCTATTTGATAGAAAATTTCTAAAGCCAATTTTTCATAAGGCACGATAATTTGGTAAAGCAAAACTTGATCGAAATTAAACCAACTTTGTTGAAATGTCTTTTCAACTTCTTTATCGAAAAGGTTTTGAGCTAGTTTTTTACGCAATAAAGTGTCTTGAATCCCCGCTTCCCAGTCATCAGGAGTAATCAGTTCCCCATTTAACCAAGCGAGAGTATCAACGGCTTTTTCCAGTCGTTTTTCACGGCGGATGTTATCAGCTTCTGCTTGAATTTCTTCTTCTGTAATGGTTAGGTCTCTTTGCTGAGATGCTTGTTCAATGATCCTTTGTTGAAGAATTTGTTGGCAAATTTCTTTGAATTTTAGATTCTTTTTTAGATAGTCAATAACCTCTTCAACGTCTATTAATGTGGTGGAATTAGTCATCATAATGTAATTGAATAATATTTCCCTCACTTGATTGTATAAAACTTGATACAACCTAAGGATGTCTCAACAAACTGACTCGGAAGAAATTGATCGAGTAAAGAGTAGAAAGGGTAACGGGGGAGAGAGTAAAAGCTCCGTCTCAAAAAGCCTCTGATCTCCCCATACCTACTATCCTTCACCCCCTGAAAAATCAAGGGACTATCAAACTAAGTCGACAATGAAGAGCATCCCCCTATGGATAGATCGATGAAAAAGTAGTAGGATTCTCAAGCATGGTGCAAGGATGCTCTTGTTGACTAGGGTAGTTCATCCCTCATTTAATCATTTAAAATGAGAATAGCCCTGAATCTGAGGATACTCCCGTATCTATCTCGATTGTAATGTTCTTACCAAGGGCTAGGGCAATAGCAGCACCAAACCCTGCCCCTGCTTCACCTGATAAGTCACCAATGATAGATGATTGGCTAAAATCAAACGCTACACGAAAGAAGCCAGAACTAGGATTACTAAAACTAAAACTACCTCTAATTTCTTCATTTTCGAGGATTCCTTCCTCGTGAAAATCTAAGTCTGTGATTCTTAATTGACTCATTAAATTACTCCTTGAAACTCAGTAATAGGACTGAAAAAATTAGGGTGTTATTGCAACAGTATAGGTAAATGACCAAGTAAACACTCGATTACTTGCTTCTGCTTTAGCCGAAGCAAAAGCCTCTATACCAATAAAACCACCTTGAATGGTTGGATGGGATTTTCTAACATTTTCTAGATGTTCTAGATCAGCAATTTTCATAATTGTCTCCTTTGAATGCGACATAAACGATAAACAAATAGAATTAACCGAATGAAAATTGGATTAAGCTAAATTTTCCAGAAGAAATGCGAGAAGTTCCTACAGAAGTTGATAAATACTCTTGTTGAATATCAGCAGCAGAGCCAACTCCTCCTAATGTCAAGTAATCAACATTATTCATATTGAAGGAAAAACCAACCCCTGTATTTAGCGCACTATCTAGTAAGGTTGAAGTTAGTTGTGAGGTAGCTACTAGACGCTCAAAAAATGCTCCTTCAATATTCTCTACTTCAGAAACGGAATTGATATGATCTAAATCGGTAATAATCATTGCTTTAAGTTCCTTAAAAAAAGTTGGTTAATTCAAGTTATTCTTCTGGCAATACAACTGAACAATTTTTCAATGTATTGGTCGTTTTACAACTTAGTAGAATAACTTTGTCTGTGATTTTAAAGATACATCCAAAAAAGAAAAGAGTGTTGCCACAATGGCAATAATTATTCCTCATGACAACACTTTAAGATTTCAATATTTTAAAAGTTTTGAGAGTTCCTCGATTCTTTTAATTACTCCGAGATTGAAGCAATAGATGAAGATGAACTTGAAACAAAACCTTCTGCAACTTGTTCTGTCGTTTGACTAAAATTTAAGAGTTCTGTCTTAGCAGATCGAATCCCATTGGCTCTAGCACCAAAAGAAACTGTAGATAACAAAACTCGTTTACCATCTAGAAACTTGTCTTCTGAGAACATCTGAGTGGGAATAAATTCCCTAAAACTTCCCAAAAGTTCAATATTTTGATCAAGTTGCTCTTCATAGTCCAAATTAGTAATAATCATTGGTCATCTCCTTTTTACTACAAGCCTAAACAACTGAAGACACTCTAGAGATTTTTTTCATGATGAATAAAATCTCTAGAGGTCTTTGGAAGGCATTTTGTAAGAAACTAGGGACACTTTAGACTTTTAGTTGAGTATTAAACATAGCTAAAAGTTTATTTTTAATCTATATAGTATCCCTAGCATTGTATTTCTAAAAAACTTAGAAACGATAACCTGACTTATACTTCTCCCCAAGAACCAGATTGGGATGTAGCAGAAGATGTTTTGCTTCCAATATCTGCAGAAGAATCAGTGTCAGTATAGGTGCTGCTTTGAGAAAAACCACGCCCGAAAGAGGTAGCAAAAGCATCAGCTAAACCTTTAGCTGAAGGAGCTCCAAAGTCAACGCTTAAGAAACCACCTTTAACTTCGTTAGCTTCAACGGTTTCGAGATAGGTCATATTAGAGATTTTCATGGGTTTTTCCTCGTTAATTTACTTCAGAATTTGTTTTAGGAAGTTTTGTTTTTCTTCCTATATTTAAGATAACTAATTAAACAAAGAATGTGTTGCCAATTTGGCAGTTTACCTATTTTTTCAATATGTATATAAAAAAAGAAAACAACCTTACTGTTAATTTTCAAATTTACAGTAAGATTGATTTTTAAACAACAGGAAAGAGAGGTCGACAAACAATATTAGTCAGCCCTTTCAGTTCCAATTATGCAATGTAGTTTTAAAGATAAAAATCTAATTAACTTTAATGATTCCAGAAAAAAATTGACCAGATACTGCTCTGGTTACATCCTAGACCCCCTAAACTATTCGATTCTGACTCATCCAAAGATTCTACATAACTGAGATTACTAATTTTTGTTGAGGTTCGATGTTTTGTTACAGAATTTTTTGGAGATGGTTTAATAGTTTTCTGTTGTTCACTATCTCGTTTTTTTAGACGGTTATCTTTGATTAAACGATTATAGGTACGATAGGGAATATAATGGAGCGGATTATAACCTGCCGTTTGTAAAATTAAGACACAAGCCCAGGAATATTTTCCCGCTAAAATGGCATCAACAATTTCTTCAAATTGTTGTTCGGTCATACTTTTAGTTACCTGGTTTTTTTGCTGATACAAAGATTGAGACATGATAAAAAATCCTCTTAAACTTTCGTAAATGAGTAGTCAAAAAAATGAAAAATTAAAGTTGGGAACTGGTAATAAGTACCTGAACAAAAATAAACGTTACTACGAAGTAAGCAGGGGAAAAATGAGGGTAGGGAGCAACGGGAGCAGAAAGAGGGGTAGACAGCTTGTTTACATTTCTATCGAAAACTGCTGTTAAAGCTTAATTCCATCCTTTTGCATTTTTTTGATGGGGTCCAGTACAACATCAATAATGCGACGACGGCGAATAATAATATCTGCTGTCACAGTTTGTCCGGGTTTAAAGGAAATCATTTCTTGATTTTTCAGAATATGATCCCGTTCCAGCTCGATCTCAACCCGATAAATTTCACCTAATTTTTCGTCGGATTCAGCATCGGCAGAAATGTCGGTTACTTGGCCAGTAATGACCCCATAATCCTGATAAGGGTAAGCATCTAACTTAACTTGTGCAGGCATTCCTATGTCCACAAAGCCAGCTTCTTCGTCTGGGAGAACTGCAGACACCACTAACGGAACATTGTGGGGAGCAATCTCTGCGACGGTTTTTCCTGCTTCAACCACTTCGCCAGTGTTTTTGAGATCGAGGGACAAAATGGTGCCACTGATGGGAGCTTTAAGATACTTATATTGCAGCTTACTTTGGGCAGCAATTAACAAATTTTTGTTTTCTGTTATTTTCCCTTGCAGTTGGGTCATTTCTACTTCAAGTTGCTGAATTTTTTGCATGGCTTCGATTTGCTTTCGTTGAGCTTGCGCTTGTTTCTGGGTAAATTCAGCTTGAGACTGTTGAACGGTTTTTTGTGCCGAAAAAAGTTCTCCCTGATTTTCAGTCATTTGCGATCGCAGATTCCGTATCCCTTGGTTAGCTTGAAAGATTTGTTCGTTGGCTTGAGTCACTTCTTGTAATTGACTACTGGTAATCTGTTGTTCTGTCTGTCTTAGGGTTTGTTCTGCTTCGTAGAGATATTCTTGAGAAATTGCACCTTCTTCTTGTAGGGGTTTGAGTCGGTTAATTCGTTCTTGGTGGGCAATTTTTTCCACCTCTAGTTGCTCAAGCCGTTGTTGGGCGATTGAATCGAGGGGTTGTAACTGTTTTTGTCGTAATTGATAGGCTGCAACTTCATTTTGTTGTTGAGCTAATAATTGACGAACTGTGGCAATCTTTTCTTTAGTATGAGCGATGACGGCTTGTTGAGCTTGCAGTTCGGCCGAAGCAATGGCTGCATCTGTTTCGGCTTCTAATTGAATACGTTGTTTTAGAGTGTGTTTTTGGCTTAACTCGGTTTGATAAGCTCTAATCATCTCTTGAAGTCGGTCAATTTCTTTTTCAGCTAATTCTGTATCGAATTCGACTAATAATTGTCCAGCTTGTACTTCTTGTCCCTCTTCGACAGCAATGTCAGTCACTTTACCCAATTCAACCGGTTGAATTTTATAGGTTTCTCCTTCTGGCACCAATTTTCCTTGAGCTTTCCCTACTTCTTCAAGGGTTCCAAACCAAGCCCAAGCGGAAAAGGCGAAACAAAACGCTATTCCTCCTAAGATGAACTTTTGGGGTAAGGTGGCAGGGGGTTGGTCTAGGAGGGTTTGGACAGAAGAAGACCAGAGATTAACTGGTTCTTCTACCTGGGGTGAACGATAGGCACAGGCGGGGTTAAAGGTGGTTTGAGGAAACTCTATAGCGTTGCTACTGACCCCACCATAAATGTGCTTAGAGTCATCAGGGGTCATCAAATTTGCCTGGTGTTTTTGACTAACTGATGAAGAGTCTTTATTTTGATTGAAATCCTGGACAAATTTCTTTTTCGTTCGATCAAAGTGGGTTGACATAGTAAATCTCTTATGGTTTAGATTGATACTTCTGTTCAAGGAAAGTTCACAACATTTATTAATCTTAAATTTCATTGTTTGGTTATCTTTTTAAGATTAGTTAATTTTGGCACTTTATAATGCTAAATCTTTAAAAGATAAATTATACATATTCTATTTGCTTCGCACAAAACTCTTAGAAACTATCCCTATTCTCTAGAAATATAGTTTATTCGATGTAAGTTGTCAAGACTTTATTTTGAACTTAATTTAATTTAATTTTTTGATTAAAAAATGTATATAGCATTAACAAAAAACTTTTGTTAGTGATCTTGAAAAGTTTTTTGAATATGGCTACAGACGAAAAAAACAGATAACTAGACAGGTGAATGGACAGTTAACCGTAAAAGTAAATGTGTAAAATTTACGCATTTACACAAATAGTATTGATGTAATGGTAGTCAATCCCTTAGATTGAGCTTAATTTCATGAGAATCTCTTGATCTTCATAAAGATACAGTAATTTTTTTTGACATCAAATCTCAAATACGGAAAAATTGGACTATTTATTTTTTTTGCTGTTTTTATGTCTAGATTTGTACATTTTTAGAAATTTAGTATTGTTGCAATAAGACTTAACTAAAGTTTGACCATAATCAAGGTATTATTTATAATCAGAAGGAATAAACTAGAAACTATTTCTGCTCGTTGTCTTCCTAGCTTGTTTGATGAAATCCTCATTAGACATTATTTAAGTACAATTATTTATTGCCTAAAATAGTAGATCCAGGTACTCATCACAAGTACCCGTTATCTGTCTTGTTTTTATATGGCAAACTAAAGAAATAATTAAGGTAAACAACAGTTTAAGCGTGGAAACAAGTTAATATGACTCAAAATCAAGTTTTTTCAATTTCTAACAATTCTGATATAAAAGATTTTAACTATCAACAGTTAAATCCCCAAGTGCGACATGAGATTCAGGAGTTAACCCTTGATATCAGAAATCGACTCCGTCGCTGCGCTCAAGATATCTATATTATTGGTGATCATTTATGCAAAATCAAACAACAATTGAAGCATGGACAATTTCGGACATGGTTAAAAGCAGAATTTGATTGGAGTGTATCGGCTGCTAATAAATTTATGCAGGTTAGTCAACAATTTCAACTGAATGACTTAGAAACAGTAGAAATTTCTCCCTCAGCTCTCTATATCTTAGCAGCCCCTTCAACACCCGAAGAAGTTCGCACTCAGGCTTTAGAAAAAGCGAAACAAGGTAAAACCATCACCTTTTCTTTTGCGAAACAACTCCTTAAAAAAAATAAAGATGAACAATTAGAGCCAAACATTAATAATCAACCAAAAAATAATCTTATAACCCAGGAATATCAATATAATCAAAAAACCTACAATCAGTTATTATCTGATCAATCCAATGTCTTAAATTTGGTAAACAAGAAGACAAGTGAGCTAAATTTATCGGTTCAAATTGATAGTCCTTCTAAATTTAATGATTATTTAGAGGAAGCATGGCAAAAAATGTTGGGTGCAGAACAGTATTTATCTCTGGTTCTATGTCAAATTAATTCAGAAGATAGTAACCAATCAAAAACTGTAATGTTTCAAGTCTTTCAACAACTCAGTTATGGGTTAGCTGATAGTTTGAAGCGAGGAGGAGATTTTGTCGGGCAATATGATGATAATAAATGTATTGCTGTTTTGCTTAATACTGATCCCGAAGGCGCTCAATGTGTAGTAGATCGGTTTATGAAGTGGTTTAGTGCTTGGCAAAAAGCTTATATGAGTCTGCTCAATTCAACACCCTAAATATCATATTGGAACCGCTAGTATGATTCCTAAGCAGGGATTTACACCTCACAATCTGATTGAAACGGCGTTACTGGATAAAGAACGAATGAAGTAGTTTAACTCCGATTATTATCGGAAATATTCTTTTTCCTCTATCTCCCCTCATTTCTATGTTTACCTCAACTAATAATCTCTATTGTTAATAAAGAGAATTAATGGATATTACATGGAAACTTTAACCTAGGAGACGCTTTACCCACTTTAATTTGCCTTGATAAGGTGGAAATCGCAAATTAGTTTCAAACCAAAAAGAACGTTTCAAGACACTTTTATAATGGGAAAATGTGTCAAAACTAGCTTTACCATGATAAGCACCCATGCCACTGTTTCCTACACCACCAAAGGGTAAGCTTAACACTCCATATTGCATCACTGTATCGTTAATCCCTACACTCCCTGATCGGGTATTTTCTAGTATCTTTTTTTGTTGCTTTTTATCGTTAGAAAATAAATAAATGGCTAAGGGTTTTGGTCTTTGGTTTATAAAGGCGATCGCTTCTTCTATTTCACTATAATCGAAAATTGGTAAAATAGGGCCAAATATCTCATCTTCCATAATAGGAGAATTAGGAGAAATATGATCAATCACTGTAGGAGAAATATAATTTTCTTGGGGAATTAGTTGACCCCCTACAATAATATTATCTTGGGGTAATAATGCAGATAATCGTTTAAAATGATACTCATTAATAATTCTTCCATAGTCTGGACTGTGAAAAGGTTCTTCTCCATAAAATGTTTTAATCGCTTCTTTAATCCCTTCTAATAGTTGTGATTTAATGGGTTGATTGACTAATAAATAATCTGGCGCAATACAACTTTGTCCAGCGTTGAGAAACTTTCCCCAGACAATGCGCTTAGCTGTTTCTTTAACATTAATATTTTTATCCACAATACAGGGACTTTTTCCCCCTAATTCTAAGGTAACTGGTGTTAAATGCTTAGCAGCAGCTTCCATAACAATTTTTCCAATAGAAGAACTACCAGTAAAAAAGATATGATCAAAGTTTTCTTTTAATAATTTTTGACTGATGTCTTTCCCTCCTTCAATCACTTTTATATAGTTATCATCGAAGTAATTGTTAATAATTTTTGCAATAACTTTTGATGTATTAGGAGTTAATTCTGAAGGTTTAATGATAGCACAGTTGCCAGCAGCGATCGCCCCTATTAATGGCATAATAGCTAAGGAAAAAGGATAATTCCAAGGACTAATAATAAGGATAACTCCTTTCGGTTGCGGTTGAATCAAGGCAGTGGCAGGAAATTGTTCTATGGGAGTAGAAACATAACGAGGTTTTATCCATTTTTTAAGATTATTTATCGTATTATCAATATCTTTTTTAATGATTCTAATTTCTGATAAGTAACTTTCAAAGTGACATTTACCTAAGTCTTTATTTAAAGCTTCTGCTATCTCACTTTCTTTCTCAATAATCAACTGTTTTAATTGTTTTAATTTTTGCTGACGAAACTCAATTTTTTGGGTATTTCCTGATAAAAAATATTGATCTTGTTTTTTAAAGATTGTTGGTATATTTCCAGTTTTCAACATTCTATTGTTGCCTTTCATCGATAATTTAAGGATATATGATTTAACAAAATTTTCAAAAATTAGCAATATTAATAAAAAACTTAATTATTAGTTATTATTGATTAATTTCATGGCTTTATCTAATAAAAAATAGCCTTCTTCTACTGTTTCAATACGAGACACTTTATCCCTTAATTCAGATGCGCCGATAAATCCTTTACAATACCAACTTAAATGTTTTCTAGCTTGATAAATACCTCGTTTGCCTTTATATTCCCATAACCCTTTTAAATGTTCTTTTGCACATTCTAATCTTTCAATAGAAGTTGGTTTAATTAATTCTTTTCCTGTCTGAAAAAAATAGTCAATTTCTCCCACTAAAAAAGGATAACCTAGGGTTCCACGGGAACACATAACCCCATCTGCACCGGTTATTTCTAAACAATTAATCGCAGCTTCAACGGAAAAGATATCACCATTAGCTATGACGGGAATAGTCAAGATTTTTTTGACTTTTTTAATCCATTCCCACCGTGCATTTCCTGTATATCCTTGGGCGCGAGTTCTACCATGAAGGGTTAACATTGATGCCCCCGCATCTTCCATTTTTTGGGCAAATTCTAAGATATTAATTTCATTATCGTCCCATCCTATTCTTGTTTTAACAGTAACAGGAATATCAACAGTTTTGACCACTTCTTTAACCAGATTTTCAGCTATTTCTGGTTGTCTTAATAAAGAAGATCCACCCCCTTTTTTTGTAATTTTATTAACAGGACAACCCATATTAATATCAATGGTTTTCGCCCCTTCTCCTACCGCTTTTTGAGCTGCTTCTGCCATAAAATCTGGACGACAATCAAATAATTGAATACTAATCGGTTGTTCATTGGGATCAATTTCCATCAGTCTAGGAAGTTGTTTTAAATGATGAATTTCTGTGGCACTTACCATCTCGGTGTACATCATAGAATTAGGAGAATAACGTCTGACTAAGCGACGAAAAACTAAGTCTGTTACTCCCGATAAAGGAGACTGCAACACCCGACTTTTTACTTCTACTGAACCAATTTTTAAGGGTTGAGATACTTTTTCTCGAAGGGTAGATGAAATAGATAACATAGTTTTATTTTGATGAATTAGGCAGCTTATTTTTATTATCTTGTGAGTTATTTAATGATAGTAAGTTGGTCCAAATTAAAGTGACTTGAATCATCTGTAAATAAGTTTGTAAGTCTAATTGTCCTGTTTTTAACATCTCTTTATACTGATCATGAGAATATTGTAATTTTCCATGTCTTACCATTAAACTTTCGGGTAGTTGTTGACTCCATTCATCCATCAATTGTAAGATTTGATTATGGGATAATTCTTTTTGTTTATTTTGCCATCTTTGACATTGATCTGAGAAGATTTGTGTCATTTTTTCAATTTGTTCATAAACTTCTGAAGACACTTGACCATCAATTAACATTAAACGATATTTTTGCCGTAAATCTTCAATTTCTTCTGTGGCTTTTTTGGGATTTTGCTCTAATAATTTTCTTAATTCGTTAATAGTTTGACGGTTAGCTTTCAGAAGATTGTTTTGTTTTCTTTTACGCCACCAACGAAGTAAAAACCCAATACTACTGGTTGTAATCAACATAATTGATGCAGCTTGTAGAGGCTTATTTTCTCTCAAATAACGTTGCCATGCGACTCTAGGATCACCATAATTAAAGACTTGTTGCGCCCCAGGATGAATATAAATTAACCCTTCCGTTAATAGTTTAGCATCTTGTTGAGAAGCTAATTCAGGGTAGAAAGGAGAGTATTGACGAAAGTTAGAAATAATCGCCCAAGTTAACAAAGAAACTGTCTTTTTATTGACATCAGGACGGGTAATTAATGCGCCAGGAGTAGCAATAGTTGATAAGTTTTGATTAGGTAATTCTGGTAAAGGTTTATAAGTTCCTTGGGGAATAATTGCTTGTTGATAAGATTCAGGAAATTGAATGGTTAAATAGTTAATTAAACTGGAATCTACGGAAATAAAACGAAGTTGAGTCGACTGTTGTAATTCTTGTTTAAATTTATCACTGGTTGCTAAAGGTCCAACATAAACAAAGGCATCAATTTCATTATTTATGAGTTTTTTAAGTCTATCTTCATTAGATTTTACTTCTATAATTGTGATATTACTAGCTTTAAAAATTCGCTTTGCAGTAAAATAAATTCCGCTACCTTCTGCTCCCACCATCACCCGTTTTCCTTGTAAGTCTGCTAAAGTTTTAATGTCAGAGTTAGCTTGAGTGACTAAGTGTAAATATTCTTGAGTTAAGACCAATAACGTATTAACTTTTCCTTGTTTCATAGCTTCACTAGCTACATCTAATTGTACAATAGAAAAATCAACTTCTTTATCTAATAATCGTTGTAAATTTTCTTGTGATCCTTGAGACTGATAAGTATCTGTTACCTGTATTTGTTCTACTGTATCTGCTGATGATTTAATTTGAGAACTAATTCTTTGATAACCACTTCCAAGAGAACCACTAGAAATAGATAGGTTTGTTTTGCGTGTACTACAACTACTTAAATAAATAGGAATAACGAGAAATAAACTGGTACAGAAAAATTTTTTGATCATTGTAACTATTGTAAAAAAAGCTAATTATCTAAAGATAAATTATAAATTTGACGACGGGAAAAAGTAGTGACTTCTGCAAGTTGACGACTCGCTTGCGATCGCGTCATTCCTTGATCTAATAATTGTTGTAATTCATCTTTTAATTGATCAACGGTTAACGTAAGGAAACGACTTTGAGAACAGCCAGCAATAATTAAGGTAAATTCCCCTTTAATCTGCTGAGAATTCTGATAATATAAGATAGCATCTTCTAAACTTCCTCGCCAAAATTCTTCATAACGTTTGGTGATTTCTCTTCCTACGGTAAGTTGATGATCGTTACTATAAACCTCTCGTAAATCAGTCAAAGTTTTTAGTAAACGATGGGGAGCTTCATAAAGAATAATCGTCCGAGTTTCTGTTTTTAATACTTGAAAGCGATCACGTCTTTCTTTTCCCTTTAAAGGAAGAAAACCCTCAAAGATAAAGCGATCAGTGGGCAAACCAGACACAGAAAGGGTGGTAATAGCAGCCGTCGGGCCAGGGATAGGAATAACAGGAATATTTGCTATAATAGAAGCATTAATTAAATCGTATCCCGGATCAGAAATACCTGGCATCCCTGCATCAGTTACTAAAGCAATGGTTTTTCCTTCTTCAAGATAGTTTAATAATTCAGTTTGGCGAGCCGTGCGATTATGATGATGATAACTAATCTGAGGGGTAGTAATCTGAAAATGATGCAAAAGTTTAGCTGTATGACGGGTATCTTCTGCAGCGATAAGATTAACTGATTTTAAAATTCGGATCGCCCGAAAGGTAATATCTTCTAAATTTCCGATGGGTGTTCCCACAATATAAAGTGTTCCTTGCTGTAAACTTTCGTTGTTCATTATATTAGTCATGAATGGATTATTTGTCGGTTTAACGACTCTCGATATTATTTATCTTGCGGATCATTTCCCCCATTCTAATGAGAAAATTGTAGCACTCGATCAAACCATTGCAGCCGGCGGACCTGCTACCAATGCAGCCATTACCTTTCAAAAGTTTGGGCATCAAGGAACCCTCTTAAGTATGATTGGTAATCATCCCATTAGTCAACTCATTTGTGCAGAATTAGAAGATTGTTCTTTGAGTGTTTTTGATCTTTCTCCTTATCATCCTGAACCCCCACCTACCTCTTCAATTATTGTTAATAAAATCACAGGGGAACGTGCCGTTATTTCTATTAATGCTATCAAATCTCAGGCAAAAGCGGATAAATTATCCATAGAAATTTTACAGGATATTGATATTGTTTTAATCGATGGACATCAAATGGCTGTCAGTCAAGTTGTTGCCCAAGAAGCCAATTTTAGAGACATTCCTATTATTATTGATGGAGGCAGTTGGAAACCTGGCTTTGAGAAGATTTTGCCTTATGTTAAATATGCGGTTTGTTCTACAAACTTTTATCCTCCCAATTGTTATGATTCTGATGACGTTTTTACTTATTTAAAACAGGCTAATATTCCTCATATTGCCATTACTAATGGAGAGAAGCCTATTAAATATTGGACAGATGGAGAGTTTAATAGTATAGAAGTTTCTCCTATTCAAGCCATTGACACTTTAGGCGCGGGAGATATTTTTCATGGCGCATTTTGTCACTTTATTTTGACCCATAGTTTTGCAGATTCTTTGGCTAAAGCTTCAGAGGTTGCTGCGGTTGCTTGTCAATCATTTGGAACTCGACAATGGATGGAAAATTTAACAGAGTTTGGTATTAAGAATCATCAAAAATCTACAAATAATGATCTTTTTTTTTAATGAAATAGAAAAATGGTTACGTATTCGGTTCTTTTCTCAATAAAATATTTTTAGTTGTGGTTCTGCTTCTTGTCTGCGATCGCAGTTCACTTTAAGATTCAATTTTTTCCTAATTAGTTAGTTAGAAAAATTTGCATTGGAAAAGATTCAGCCACTAATTTATTGGCTTCTTTTTCAAGATTGATATTCTCTTCAAAAGAAGTTTTGGGTTTAGTTTCTTCAAAATTGAGTAATGTTTTAATTCGTTGATAAGCTTGATAAGCAACAGTAGGAAAAAAGGAAAATTTACCAGGTAAAACACACATATAATTACTATCAGAATTCGATTCAATCCAATAACTATAGCGTCGTTTTTGTTCTTCTTGACTGATAAATTCAGTTTTCACACATTCATAACTATAAAGTTGACGACTGTATAACTTTTCTTTGCCAAAATAACGTTCTGCTGACTCTAAAATAGGTTCTATATCTACACCATCAATATTATCATCATTAGCATAACCAGAATCAGCTAATAAAGAGTAAGTATATTTTTCGTTTCCTAGTTCCCTATGTTGTACAAAATGATTAAAATGAAAGCGATTTTTAGTGGACATTCTGACAAAATTAGTGTTGACTAAAGCAGGATAACTTACCACCATTGCGCTGCGACTTCTCTTTAATTTTGCTCTCACTTGTAAATCTTTTAAAAAGGGTTCAAATCCTTCCCCAACAGCAAAAATAAATAACTTAGCTTTGAGTCGTTTTGAACGTCCTGCTTTCGTCTTACATAATAAACTTTTAATTCTTAGTTCACCATAACTATCACTTAACAATTTTTCGATTTTAATGCCGGTTTCAAATGTTACCCCATGACTCAAACAACTGGTTACTAAATCTTTTAGAATTCGACTGGTGTGCATAGAACAATCCAGCGTTTTAATAAAATCATAATTAGATGGTTGTATGTTATATGAATTATCAAATTGACGGCAAAGATTACGGATAATTTCTGTTGAATTTCTTAAAGAACAATTTAAGCCTTCATAATTTTCAACCTGTGCATAAGTAGGGGCTAAATATTTATTATTCACTAACCAATTATGTTGTCTTCCGTAAGCAACTTCTAATCTTCCTAAGACTCTATTCCGTTGAATATTAATTTGTACTGCATCACTTTTTAAGCGAGATGAGCGAATTTCTGGAGCATCTTCTTGGGGATGAATCAAATACACTGGTGCATCATTAAACCAACCTTTAGAATTAGGAATAATAGCAGGGGTATAAAATTTAGTGTCTTTTTCTGTTAAATTGACGTTGCATTGTTGCTTAAAATAAGGAGTATAAAAATTAATTAAATCCTCTACTCCATTAACACAATTAATGAATGTTTGAGCATCATCTTGACCCGAATATAAAGCTCCTGTATGATACCATCCTTCTAATTTTCCTGATGCTAATGTACCCAGTTGAGGAGCTTTTTCTAATAGTTTAATGGATAAATTACTATGACGGGCTAAGAATTCAGTAATGGCAACTCCAGCAATACCACCACCCACGACAATAACATCAACGTATTCAATTTCTGAAACTTGAATAGGGTTCATAAATGGGATAATCAGACTATTTTTCAAAGTAATTGTATAGGCTAACCCAGATTATAACGTAGATTTAAAAACTAGGTGATCACTGATTTAATGCTTAATAATAATTTTGGAATTTCATTGAATTATTATTACGACTAAACCCAATCAGCAGTATGTAAGCTAAAGTCAAAGTTAGTTATAATATAACTTTTAGTTGGATTCACAGATGACACTTAACTCTTTATATGAATTTTTCCCTTCCTGTTGAGTATCGTAGTTTTTTACCTCGCTTTTATCGTCTCGCTTCAGTTAGTGTTTTATCTAATATGATGGTTCCCTTAGCAGGGTTGTGTGATACTGCTTTTTTAGGACATTTAGAAGACATTCGTTACTTAGCAGGGGTTATTCTTGGAAGTATTCTTTTTGACTATTTATATCGAGTTTTAAAGTTCATTCGTTCTGGTACTAATGCTATCACTGCACAAGCTGTGGGAAGAGATGATCAAGACGGAATATTACTGGCTATTTTACGCAGTGGTTTAATTGCTTTGATTATTGCTTTTGTTATCCTGATTTTACAATATCCTATCGAAAAAATAGGCTTTACTTTATTATCAGGTTCACCCGACATTGAAGTATCTGGAATAGATTATTTTCGTGCCAGAATTTGGGGCGCACCTGCAGTTTTACTTAATTTTGTTTTTATTGGGTGGTTCTTAGGAAGAGAAATGAAAGCAGCTATTTTATTCTTATCTTTAGTTGGAAATGCTTCAAATGTTTTCTTAGATTATCTCATGATTGATCGTTGGGGTTGGCAAAGTATGGGAGCAGGTTTAGCTACAGCAATTAGTCAATATTTAGCTTTATTTGTTGCTATTATTTTTATGATAACAACTCTTAAATGGAGTGGCGTATTACCTCTTATCACCAAAGTTGTCAATAAAAAAGAATTACTTTCACTTATTTCTTTTAACGGTAATATTTTTATGAGATATTTTGCTTTAATTTCTGCCTATTCTACTTTTATGAATATTAGTGCTTTATTGGGAACTAATCTATTAGCTGTTAACGGAGTATTATTACAAATTGCCCTAGTGAGTCAATTTACAGTTCAAGGAGTAGGAATTACCACTCAATCTTTAACTGGAAACTTTAAGGGCGAGGGTAATATAGAGCAAATCATACCATTATTAGTCGTGTCTATTATTAATAGTTTATTCATTGCTTCAAGCTTTGCTTTGATTCCGTTTTTGTTTCCTGAAAGTATTTTTAACTTATTAACGGATCATCAAGAAATTAGTCAAGCTGCTATCACTTATACAGTCTGGTTATTCCCTTTCTTGTCGTTTAGCGCGATCGCTTTTATGTTAGAAGGATATTTCATCGGTTTAAAAGAGGGTAAAATATTAAGAAATGGAGTATTGATTGCCTTTTTGATTGGATTTTTACCCTTAGTAATTATGGCTTACTATTGGCAAAATAATCATCTATTATGGTCAGCATTAACTGCTTATGCAGGGACATTAATGATTACACTATTTTTACAATTATCGAAAGGACAAAGTAATCATATCCCCATTGAGTCATGATAACTTATTAAGATATTGAACTCAAAGATTTATGGTAGTGTAATCTCTTTTTTATTAAATGATAAGTTTTGGAACTAATCATATTTACACATTTTTGTAGGGATCAATGCTTCGATTCTGCTCAGTGTTGACCCCTATACTATCAATTAATTGATGCCTTTGGATAAAGCCTTAACATGACTAATAATACCCTTGGGATCAAGTCCTTGGTAGGGGTATTGTTCCCATAAACCCCCACAACCTTCTTGATAGGTTCCTAAATGGGCATATTTAGGCGTATAACCCCGTTCTAATAACCAAGTTCCGAAACGGCTACCCAGTCCGGTACGACGGTTAAATGCTTCAACCACCATCACTAAAGGAGACTGACCGATTTTTTTCATCATCTCTTCATCCACCACGTTTAAAGTAGATTTATTGATTAAACCGATATCTAAACCCTCTTGTTTTAACTGTTCTACCGCATCTAAAGCACGATAGAGACATTCCCCAAAACTAACCACATAACCGGCAGTTCCTTCCCGTATTACTTCGTCTTTTCCAGGGGTAAATTGATAATCCTCTCCATAGAGTTTATTCCCATTGCTATCTAAAAGATGAGGAACCTTAGAACGAGTGGAAAAGATAAATCGTAACCCTGGATCATTAAATACTGCTTTGACACAGGCGATCATCTGTCCTGGATCACCGGGAAAATAAAGACGGGTTTCGTCTCCTTCTTCGAGTCCGTTATCAGCAAACATATTATTGATGCCGAAGTGACAGGTATTATCCGCCATATCGTCGATTCCTGAATGGGAAAAATGACACAGTACATTAGAGCCATTCAGTCGGGCCATACTAATCTCAGAAACGCACATTTCTAGAAAAGCACTGAAAGTAGCATAAATCCCTTGTTTCCCTGCTTCCATACCAAAACCAGCGGCCGCTAAGAAGTTACCCCGTTCCATAATACCCCCACTGACAAAGATATCAGGATAGGCTTTACGAATCTGTTTTAAACCGCAAGATCCTTCTAAATCATTATCAATACACATAATTTTGTTTTTGCGGTCTTGATCGCTCATGGAATCTAAGATAGAAACCACCGTATCTCCGAAAATATTACGGTTTGATCCCACTTCTTCGGTTGATCCTATATAAGTGTAGGGATTTTTTGCTTTAGAAATGCTTTTGAGATAGTCAACCGCTTCTTTATGACCCCGATTTTCTAAATAGGCGATCGCTGCATCGACAGGAATCACGTCATGGCCTTCGGGGGTTCCTTCAATACCCTCAACTCCTACAGACATTTTACGCTTATTAATCACGGCCATCGGTCCATCGTTACTAATGGCTCGGTAAATGCGATCGTAGAGACTTTCTATGTCTTCCCCTTCCCCAGTCAAAGTGGTCAGTCCGTGACCTTCTAAGGTTCGACCGACATCAAAGCCTTTTTGATACTCAGACGGGTGGCCAGCGATGGTTACATCGTTATCATCGATAATTAATTTAACGTTGAGATTCTGAGACACAGCCAACCGCGCTGCTTCTGCGTCGTTTCCTTCTTGTTGGGAACCATCAGACCCTAAACAGAAGACAATTTTATTCGGGTTCGCCATTGCTATTCCATTCACATAAGGCCACATATGGCCCAAGCGTCCGGAACTAAATTGAACCCCTGGGGTTAACCCTAATTCTGGGTGTCCGGGGAGTTTTGAATAAGCTTCTCGATAATGGAGTAGTTTCTCGGCCGGTAATTGACCCCGTAGGGTTGAAATCAGGTATTGAGTGGCGACTCGATGGCCTGCTTCATCGAAGAAAATAGGTACAAATTTATTTGGCGCACCTCTAAATAAACCATCGAGAATCATCACTTCTGGAACGGTGTCATAAGGTCCTCCAGTATGGCCACCTACGCCTTTAGCTGCTCCGGTGGCGGTGAAGAAAATAATCACATCTCGACACAGTTGAATATTATGTTTGAGAGTTTCTTTTTGTTGTTGGCTTAATTTGGGTTGCGTGGGATCTAAATTTAGGGGTTGATAAGCGGTTAAATCGATAGGAAAGGTTTGGGTTGCCATTTAATTATTCTCTATGTATGGTTATTAAGTGCGTTTTCAAGCTGTTAGATGACCGTATCGTGAGGAATGACTGCATCCTTTAAAATGGTGATGATATTACTGCGAATATAAAAGCCTTGGTCTTCTTTTTCGGCTTCACTAACATTATCTTTGTTAATAATTTTGACGTTGCAGCCAATGCGAGCATTTTTATCAATAATGGCGTGGTCAATGGTGGTATTAGACCCGATACCGATGGGAATGTTTTCTAAGGAACAATCTCCTTCATTTTCAAAATCAGATTGATAATAATCTGCTCCCATAAGTAAGACATTTTTGATAGTGCAACCCGAATCAATGCGAGAACGAATACCGATGACAGAATTTTCGATATAACACTCTTTTAAGATACAACCCTCGCTAATCATCGACTCGATGACTTGACATTTTTGTTGTTTGGTAGGGGGTAAATAACGCGCTCTGGTGTAGATAGGAGCAGCTTTATCATAAAAGCTAAAGGAAGGGTTAGGCTGTTTAGCTAGGGCTAAGTTGGCGTTGAAAAAGGCTTCGATGGTTCCGATATCTTCCCAATAATCATTGAAGAGATAGGCTTGTATATTCAAGTCTTTAATCGCATTGGGAATAATTTCTTTACCAAAATCGGTACAGTCTGGCTGTTGTTTTAGTAAATCAATCAACACTTCTCGCTTAAATAGATAAATCCCCATTGAGGCAATATAGGGCTTAATTTTAGATTCTTCTGCTGAAAGTCCGAGGGTTGTGGTATCGACTTGCATCCGTTTGAGATCGTCCCCTTTGGGTTTTTCCTGGAAGTCAATAATACGACCAGTATCATCAATTTTCATTAAACCAAAACTAGAGGCTTGTTTTTCATCCACAGGAAGCACTGATAGGCTAATATCTGCGTTTGTTTCTCGATGATGTTGAATAAAATCACGATAGTCCATGCGATATAAATGATCCCCGGAAAGGATTAAATATTCATCCGCTTCTGCTCGATCAAACAACCATAAATATTGTCTGACAGCATCGGCGGTTCCCTGGAACCAATTCATATTTTCTGGAGTTTGTTGGGCTGCTAATATTTCTACAAATCCTTGCTGAAATCCTGAAAAGTTGTAAGAACGAGAAATATGTTGATTGAGTGAAGCAGAATTAAATTGGGTTAAGACATATATTTTGTGAATACTAGAATTAATACAATTACTAATAGGAATATCAATTAATCTGTGTTTTCCCGCTAGGGGAACAGCAGGTTTAGCTCTGGTTTTGGTGAGGGGATAAAGTCTTGTTCCTGCGCCACCACCAAGGATAATCGAAAGTACGTTATTCATAAATTCCTCCTAGTTAATCGTTTTCTTGTAATAGTCGAAGCAAAGGTTAATACTATCTTGTATTATCTAACCTACACACACACCTCTTTGTATGTCTAAAGTGTTATTCTCAATCATGAGTGATGTTATTTTTTGTTAAGATTTACCATAGTTTTATAGGTGTTGTCAAATTAATTAAAAAAAGAATTGACTAAATCTGAAAAATTTTGCAAGCAATGTATTGGAAAATACACCCTTGGGAAGATGTAGTTATTAACGTTATATTAGTCAATAGATAGAAGACAGTATGAATAATATTAATTATGGAAGGTAAACAAGTTTTATTAACTGGCGGAACTGGAGGATTAGGATTAGGGGTAACGCCAGAAGTCATTAAGCAAGGGGCAAAGGTAACCATTCCCTATCGAGATGAAACGGAGGTTAAGCGTCTTAAGGATAAATTAGCTCCGACAGATTTTGAGAAAATTCGTTTTGTTAAAGCGGATTTATTAGATGAAAATGTAGTTAAACAGTTAGTAAATGACTTAAATAAAGTTGATATTTTAATCCATCTTATGGGAGGTTTTTCTATGGGAGAAACTCATCAACAATCCTATGAAGACTGGAAATCTTCTATTGATTTAAACCTTAATAGCACGTTTTTACTGTGTAAATATTGTTTAGGTGCGATGTACAAATCAGGATATGGCAGAATTGTCACAGTCGGGTCTCGTGGTGCGGTGCAACCCGATGCAAATTTAGCTTCTTATTGCGCTTCTAAAGCCGGTGTAGTTGCGTTAACTAAGTCCATTGCAGAAGAGACAAAAGAGTATAATATTACGGCTAATAGTGTGCTTCCTAGTGTTATCGATACCCCTGCCAACCGCGAAGCAATGGGGGAAGAAAATGCGTCAAAATGGGTTTCTCCTGATTCTTTAGCGCAGGTTATTTGTTTTCTTGCGTCTGAAGAGGCTAAGGATCTTCGAGGTGCAGCTATTCCTGTTTATGGACAAGTATAATTCACAATACGAGCATTACCTAGGTTGGGTTTCGTTCCTTAACCCAACTTATAGTAAATTACCTAGAGGCTTGTCCTGAGCGATAGTTGAAGGAAACAAAATCCAACTCATAGCATCTTAATTATGATTAATTTATGCAATATCGTCGGGCAAAACAACCAGGAAGTAGTTATTTTTTTACCTTAGTTACCCATAATAGACGCTCATTTCTCTGTGAAGCAGAAAATATAGTATTATTGCGAGATTCATTTCGTAGAGTCATAGAAAAACATCCTTTCATTATTGATGCCATTGTTATTTTACCTAACCATCTTCATTGTATTTGGACGTTACCCCAAGGTGATGCTGAGTTTTCGACTCGTTGGCGTTTAATTAAAAGTTGGTTTAGTTGTCAATGCGATCGCAAATATCAAGGAAATATTTCAACTTCAAGACAGAGTAAACAAGAGAGGGCTATCTGGCAAAGACGATTTTGGGAACATTTAATCCGAGATGAAGAAGATTTTATTAATCATGCTGATTATATTCATTATAATCCCGTGCATCATGGGTTAGTTTCACGTCCAAAAGATTGGGAATATTCCAGTTTTCATCGTTATGTGCAGCGCGGTGTTTATGATGTTAACTGGGGAAGTTCAGAAATCCCTGTTTTTGATGTTTCTGTTGGGATGGAGTAATTTCTTATATTGTTTTGTTGGGTTTCGTTCCTCTACCCAACCTACGAGATCGGCGATCGCACTAATGTTCCTGAAGAGATTCGACGTGACCTCAAAAACAAACATCATTTTCAGGCAGCATCTGCATCTCTTCTAGCTGAGATAAGTAACAATTCTTTTGATTTATCTCAGGCTCAAAACAATTTAGAAAATAACACAACGCTATTTATCTCATCAACTCCAACCGTTGACAAAACTCCCGTCTTCTCTAATGGAATTGTAGCAAGAGGGACTGAATTTTCCGTTCCCACAAGTGCTAGTCAAATTAGCTCCTTGCCAATTAACATCGATCAACCTAAGGGCGTCACAATCGATCATCTCTCCTGTCGCTCCTCGCAAATCAGAAAAAGCAATTACAGCAGAACCGAGATAGCATCTGTTGAGAATCGCACCACTCAAATTACAGAAAATAAAACGAGTAGGCCAAACAGAAGCGTGACTCAAGTTGGCTCTACTAAAATTAACATGAGTGAATCTACCACCCCATTCAAGAGATCTGAGGTCAGCCCCACTCAGATCAGCACGATACAAGATAAATTCTTCAAAATACCGCTCTCCCTCGGCGTAACGTCCAAGCAATTCTGTGGCATCAATAACTTTGGAACTACTGCTTTCGATTGTGCCATTGGGCATAGTAGTCAAGTGAAAGATACTACTATCGAAGTGATTGCTTTGAGTAATAATCCCAGTCAAATCCGCTCCTCGGAGATTTGCACCGACCAAAATAGTATATCTGAGATCGGCATTGGTCAGATCAGCATTGGTCAGATCGGCATCAGTCAAGTCAGCCCCAGTCAAATCAGAGCCTCGAAGATTAGCATTCCGAAGTTTGGCATTCAGCAGAAGACTTCCTCTCAAATCAGCCCCTTCGAGATTGATACTGCTCAGGTCAGCGTTAATCAACCATATTTGGGTCAAAATCGAATTTGCCATATTGGCATTCCTAAAATTAACACCATTGAAAATCTCATCGATATCCCCAGGATATTCAGTTCCCATGTGAATTCCTCTCAAATCAACTCCAGAAAAACCCCGTTCTCCAGCCTCATATCTTCTCAGCAATTCGGCTCTATTCATCATTCAACCCCTGAAGTAATAAACAACTTAAATAATACTGCAACCAACATCTGGTCAAACTTACTCCAATCAGAAACCTCACTAGACATCACCTTCCAAATAACCGACCTACCCACAGGACATCTCGCCGAAGCCACCATCACAGGCTTCGACCCCTTCGGTCGCCCCAACGCAGGAACCATCCTCATCAACTACAACGCCAACGGAGTCGGTTGGTTCATCGACTCCACCCCATTTGAGAGTTCAGAGTTCGCAGTTCAGAATTCAGAATTTGCCTACAATGCTACCCCCAACTCCGACGCTTACGGCAAATACGACCTTCTCACCACCGTTCTCCATGAAATCGCCCACCTCTACGGTTTCATCGAAGGTTACGAACCCTTTGACCACCTGCATCATGACCATGCAACCCTACACGGCGAACACCTTGATAACCACGCACACCCCTACGATCTCCTCAACACTCACCTTGCCCCAGGTATCCGTAAACTGCCCTCAGATATAGATATTGAGATATTAAAAGCTATTTTGAAGGCAGAAGGCAGAGGGCAGAAGGCAGAAGGTAGTTTAGAAGCATTGCTAACATCGACTCCATTATTAGCTGCGATCGCCAACGGCAACTTCAATATCTCCGACCCCTACCACCCCAACTTTGGGTGGAAAACCAGAGGCGCAACCACCATCCTGAACGGTCAAGCACTACTTACAGAAGGTTCACCATTCCTCAGCAACCTCAGCCAAACCTTCATCATCCCCGAAGGTGCAAAAACCCTACAATTTACCCTGGTCGATGCCCAACTTGGGACGACCCAATCCTTCCCCAGTGATGCCTTTGAAGTCGCCCTTCTCGATGCTCATAGCCTCACCTCCTTAGTCGATACCATTGATGAACTCAGCTTCACCGATGCCTTCTTTAACCTCCAAAACACAGGTACAACTTACTTAGGAAATGACATTCAACTTACTCATGGTACAGACAATTCTCCCCGTACCTTCTCCATCGATATTAGCCACTTAACCCCAGGTACAGAAGCTACCCTTTACTTCGACTTACTTGGCTTTGGCGATAACGATAGTCGCGTCTTAATTGATGATGTAATCATACAACGGGAGATTTCCCCCATCACTGTTAATAATCCTGTTACCCTTACTCAAGGACAATCTACGGTTATTCAGATTTTCCCCGATAACAGCAATTTAGAAGAAATTCTGCAAACCTATACCATCCAAATTCAAACCCCTGCTGAAAATGGAACCGTTAATATTGCAGAAAACGGAACCTTTATTTACACTCCAAAAGCTGGATTTGTTGGTACAGATACCTTTACCTACATCCTTACCGATGGTAACGGCACTCAAACCATCCCAAGCACCATTACAGTTACTGTAAATAACGCCCTCCCAGAAATTGCAGACATTGACATCATTTCTGAAGTAATAGAAGGTAATAAAACGGTACTCAGAGCAACTGCAACGGATGCTGGAGGCGATACCCTGACCTATATTTGGGAATTAAGCGATGGCACACGGTTGACAGGTCAGGTGGTTACTCATAGCTTTCCCCATAACGGTACTTATACTGCTACTTTAACCGTAATCGATGCTCATGGAGAGCGAGTTACCACCAGCTTTGAGTTAGAAATTACTAATATTGCACCCATCGTTGAACCAGAAGACAAGCCGACTATTTCTTTAGCTTCCAATACAACAACTAAACTAACTCGTAATAATACAGAAACGATTCCCAACCTTAACATCCGTTCAAGTTTTTCTGAGACTCCTTTACCTATCAATTCTCTACCCTTTAATAACTTTGTTTCTGTGAGAATAAAAGATAGTTTAGCTCCAAATAATTTAGCATCAGCACTAAACAATAATCCAAATTAAGAACTCGGTCATATTAATAACTGTCTTATAACTTGTAAAAGTCCAAGGAAATCTTAATTAACTCGATTAATTAACTGGACATGGGATTTACTTGTACTAAGGTAAGCGAAATACATCTGCGAAAATACTATGATCTTGAGGACGGCGATTTTCGTTAGGGGAGTCATAAACAATCATCAGGGCGTTTTCATACCCTAAACAGGGATACAAAGCTAATCCTTCTGCATGATCAGAACCAATAGTAAAAGGTAAATTAAATAAAGTTTCGAGACAGTCTGCTTTTTGTTCCCATAAATTATTATGACTATAATCGAGTACATTTTTGAGACGAAAGACTTGCATTGCTCCTTCTAAATCCATTGTTGGACCAGCTAAAATGATTAAATCGTCCCCATTTAAACATAGTTCACGAATTCCCAAACCATTAAGATCAAGAAAATGTTTACGGTAGTAAGAACCGTCTCCTAAGTCTTTCAACGTGAGGATACCAGGAGCGGAATTTTCTAATTCAATTTCTATGATTATCGCCCAACCTCTTAACACTGGGCCACGCAATCCTAAAAATAATTTATGATCTTTTACGGCTAATCCTTCGATGTCAAAACCATTATCTTTTGAGGGAATATTCATCGTTAAAAATTTCCCTAAGTGTTCATCTTCTGCTAGTATTTCCATCAGTAAGTTATGATTATCAACTTTTTTGACGGAAGCAGCCGTTAAAGGGGTTTCTTCATCAACAGAATGACTACAAGTTTTGACTAATTCACCGTTTAATACTGGTAATCTGGCGATTAAATAACGATTAGGATCTCTTTCTATTTCTGAGAGATTTTTAATATCTTTTTTATTTTTTTTACCTTTAGTTTTGTTACGCTTAAGACTATGAGAACCAGTGACCCAAATATAACCGTCAGAGTAGTCAAGTCCTTCGATATCGACTTCTGAATCATGATCAAATAAGTCAATATAATCTTTTAGATGAAAGACTTTATGACCACCATAAATACCATCTCCCATTGGCGTTAATCTTTCTATAGAAAGGTATTCATCAGAACCAACCCAAAGACTACCATCTGGGGTACGAGTAACGGCAGAAATTTCTTCAATTAAATCATCGTCTTCACTTTGAAATTGTAACAAAATTCTAGTTAATAAAAAAGCATTCATAATTATATTCTCTATTAATAAGTGTTTAACCCGAACATTAAGGCAAAATTCGGGTTAGGTAACAGCAATGATTCTGTTTTGTGTAATTAGTCGATTTTTATAAAGCTAGTTAACTAAAAATCTAAACTAAAAAGTAAAGGAAATACATCTATCCAAAGACACATTAAATTAATGGGACTTGGAGGTTTTATACTATTGCTAATTCTACTTTTAGATAGATTAAATTTTTTGCTGGTTTGATTTAGGCTAGTGATATTAGTTATGTAAGTGAGGGAAAATTTTATGGCAGCTTCAACACCTCTCCATGAAAACGAATTAATTGACTGTGTCAGAGCCAATATAGGGAAAAATATAGCAACCGTAGCAGAAAGGGCCGGTTATGGTGAAAACATTGAGAAATTTGAAAAAGAGTTAAAAAAAGCTTATGAATCTATTGGCGTAGACATAGAAACGTTTGATGCTTTAAAAGAAAAAGAGCGAGAAAAAGAAAGAGAAAAGCGAGGAGTAGAAATTGCTCCTGAAACACCCAGTGACCTTTAAAATTATAGTAATCCAAACTTATTAAATTTGGACTTAATTATCACATATAAAGACTAATAAAACTTGCAAGAATCAACTCTGAACTCAGAAAGACAACTAACTATGTATTCTGGGTTCGGGGTATAATGTAGTTAAAATTTCACTTTCTATAATAGATAATTCTTCTAATCTTTTTTGTACCTTTTCCCTGTCAAAATAATGATCAGCTAATACCCAGTAAATACCGTAATGTCTGGCTTCTGATGCCATTAAACTACGGTAAAATTTAGCTAAATTTTCGTCAGGGCAATGTTTTCCTAGCAGTCCTAACCTTTCATGGGATCTCGCTTCTATTAAGGCTGCAACTAATAAAGAATCTAGACATCTTTGGGGTTCTTGGGTGCTAATTTCTGCTTTTAATTTAGCACCATAAGGAGGGGAAGAGAGAGGACCCAGGGGAATATTTTTCTTTTCTAACCATTGATTAACTTGGTCAAAATGTTCTAACTCTTCTTGTGCGATCGCTGTTAATTTCCTCACTAACATTGTGTTAGATGAATAACGAAACATTAAATTCAAAGCCACACTAGCTGCTTTTCTTTCACAATGAGAATGATCTAATAAAATTGTCTCTGAATTATTAATCGCTTGCTCAATCCAAGGGTCTTGAGTTGGTGTTTTGAGGATGTTTATTTTAGTTTTTTCCGTTAACATTTTAGAATTTAGCATAAGTTGATAGTATTGTAAATGATTATTAATGATTTAATCCTAATTCTCCCTCTAAAAAATCAATAAATTGTCTTGCTGTTCTTCCAGATCGCCCATTATGTTGAGTTGCCCATTGTTTTGCTCTAAATTCTAGCTCGTCTTTATCTATTTTAAGGTTAATTTGTGAGGCTAAATGATGGACAATATTGAGATAAGTATTTTGATTTGCTGGTTCAAACGTAAGGGTTAAACCAAAGCGATCGCTAAAGGATAGTTTTTCTTGTACGGTATCCCAATGATGCACCTCATCGGCATCTTTTGGACGGGGGCGATCATCGAAATATTCCCTAATTAAATGTCGTCTATTAGAAGTAGCATAAACTAACACATTTTTCGCTTTTGCTGTTACATTTCCTTCTAAAACAACTTTCAGAGATTTAAAAGCATCATTATCTTCTTCAAAGGATAAGTCATCTACAAATATGATAAACTTTTGAGGAATATGTCTTAATTGATCGACAATCATGGGTAAACTAGATAACTGAGATTTATTAACTTCAACCAATCTTAACCCTTGACTATAGTATTCATTTAATAACCCTTTCACTAAAGAAGATTTACCTGATCCACGACTGCCATATAACAAGATATTAAGGGCATTATAACCAGCTAATAAAATTTCTGTATTCTTCATTAATGTTTCTTTTTGAGACTCATAACCGACAATTTCAGTTAGGGTAATTGGATCAGCTTCACTAATCCCAATTAATTGCTTATTATGCCATTTTAAAGCTTTATATTGGGCAAAAATTCCTGTCCCATGTTGACGATAATGATTCGCTAATTGTTGTAAGCAATTAGCCCAATTATCTTCTTGATGAAGAAACGTATTATCTTTATTTTCAAATTCCCCAATAAAAGGAGAAAAAGGAACATTAGCTGCTTCTTTTACCCATTGACTAATGGCTTCAAGGGAAAGATTATATAAAGTGTTTAAAATGCGTACATCGTGTTCAGTAGCTTCGATTAAAGGTTTTGGTAAATCTTCTAAATCATAATATTGAACTTGTTGACTAAAGGGATTATCATCAACTAAGATTCTTCTAATCAGATAATCTTGCCAACTCATGCCTTGAGAAGCTAAATTTTTAAACAATAGACTATAAGCCTTAAGACAATTAATATCAATTGATTGCTGATTGCGAACATAAATTAAATTTAAAACTGACAAAAAAGCCTGTCCAATTTCATCGTCAAAAATAGATTGATATAACAGTAAAGAAGCAATCTCTTGATGAATAAGATGATAATAATTTAAGTCTTGATTCATGTTTCTTGACACAAAGCGTATGACTACAAGGGCATAATATATTATGACCTTACAAAACTTATCTGATAAATCTTTTTACAGAAGTTACATAATCAGTCATAATTGTAAAGAAATAATAACATTCAGTAAAAAGTAAAATAGTATTAGAATGGGTAAACAAAGGGTCTTATCAGGGGTACAACCAACCGGAAATCTTCACTTAGGAAACTATTTAGGGGCGATCCGCACCTGGGTAGATATACAAGATAACTATGATAACTTCTTCTGTGTAGTAGATTTGCACGCCATAACCGTCCCTCATAACCCCAAAACCTTAGCCCAGGATACTTATACCATAGCAGCCCTGTATTTAGCTTGTGGCATCGATTTAGACCATGCAACTATCTTTGTTCAATCCCATGTATCGGCACATAGTGAACTGGCTTGGTTGTTAAATTGTATCACCCCTTTAAACTGGTTAGAAAGGATGATTCAGTTTAAAGAAAAAGCCGTTAAACAAGGAGAAAATGTTAGTGTTGGCCTATTAGATTATCCCGTCTTAATGGCAGCCGATATCTTATTATATAACGCTGATAAAGTCCCTGTGGGTGAGGATCAAAAACAACATTTAGAATTAACCAGAGATATTGCTATCCGTATTAATGATCAATTTGGAAGCAAAAAAACCCCAATTTTAAAATTACCAGAACCCTTAATTCGTAAAGAAGGGGCAAGGGTAATGAGTTTAGCTGATGGAACTCGAAAAATGTCAAAATCTGACCCCTCTGATCTCAGTCGCATTAACTTACTTGACCCCCCTGATCTTATCAAAAAGAAGATTAAAAAATGCAAAACTGATCCCATCAAAGGGTTAGAATTTGATAATAAAGAACGTCCTGAATGTAACAATTTACTAGGTTTATATAGTTTATTGTCCCAAAAGAGTAAAGAAGAAGTCGCTACAGAATGCCAAGACATGGGATGGGGACAATTTAAACCATTACTGACTGAAACAACTATAGAAGCTCTCAAACCCATTCAAGAAAAATATCAAGCAATTATGGACGATAAAAATTACTTAGACTCTGTGTTACGAGACGGAAAAGAAAAAGCTGAAACCGTTGCCAATGAAACCCTAACTAGAGTCAAAGATGCTTTAGGATACCTACCCTTACCAACCAATGACTAGATAACCCCTCAGCGATCGCTTACTCCGATTGAAAAGATTAAAACATACCTAAACTATGATTAACCAATTTCGTCAAGCTGCTCAAAATAAAGAATTTTTGATCACCGCAGAAGTCACCCCACCAAAAGGCGGAAACCCGTCCAGAATGTTAAACATGGCTAAACAACTCAAAGGTAGGGTTCATGGGGTAAATATCACCGATGGTAGTCGCGCTGTATTGAGAATGTCCTCAATGGCAGCATCTGCTCTATTATTGCAATATGGCATTGAACCCATCTGTCAAATGACTTGTCGCGATCGCAATGTGATTGCCCTACAAGGAGACTTAATGGGGGCTTATGCGTTAGGATTACGCAATATTTTAGCCTTAACCGGTGATCCAGTTAAAGCAGGGGATCATAAAAAAGCAAGAGGCGTATTTGAGCTAGAATCTGTTAGACTATTGCAAATGATTGATAAACTCAATCGAGGCATTGATTTTAACGATAAACCCCTCCCCGATGAACCCTTAGACCTCTTTCCAGGGGCTGCTGTTGACCCTCAATGTGGCAGTTGGTCAGGGTTACAACGAAGATTTGAACGCAAAGTGGCCGCAGGTGCAAAATTTTTTCAAAGTCAATTAATTACTGATTTTGATCGCTTAGATAAATTCATGCACCAAATTGCTGCTAATACCGATAAACCAATTTTAGCTGGAATTTTTCTGTTGAAGTCGGCAAAAAATGCTCAATTTATTAACAAGAATGTACCAGGGGTAGAAATTCCTGAGAGTATTATTAAGCGATTAGCTGACGCAGAAGAACCCTTAAAAGAAGGGGTAAAAATTGCAGCAGAACAAGTTAAACTCGCTCAACAACTCTGTCAAGGAGTCCACATGATGGCTATTAAACGAGAAGACTTAATCCCTGAAATTTTAGATCAGGCTGGCATTGCCCCAATTGTTTCTAAATAAAAAATCTAGTATTCATGTTAAAAAGGATTGATAGCATAGAAAAAGAGTAAACCTCGTTACTTTTTAATCAAATGTCTCTTGATCCCTCTCCGTACCCTGTGATTTTTCAAGACCAAAAACCCAAACATCGTCGTCAGTCAAAACGTCGTCGTTCTCGAATCAAGCGATCGTGGCGTTACTTTTATTTGCGGTTTTTGCGCCTACGGGGAACGCCTCGCTATATTTCACGAGGGTTAGCCTTTGGGGTATTTGCTGGTTGTTTTCCTTTGTTTGGACTCCAAACTATCATCGGTGTTTTGTTAGCTATTCTCTTTCGTGGACATAAATTAGCTGCAGTTGCTGGAACCTGGGTTAGTAACCCTTTAACTTATGTGCCAATTTTTGCTTTTAATTACAAAATTGGAGAATTATTATTAGGGTTTGGGATCGGAGAAACTCAGGTTACTTTTCCCGATAATTGGCAATCTTGGGGCCAGTTAAAAGAATCAGGTTTAGTTTTTTTGGTAACGTTATTTTCGGGTTGTTTAGTGATAGGTGCGATCGCTTCAGTTGTAACTTATATTGTTAGTATACGATTTCTATATCGTTGGCGCAGAAGACGATAAGTTGTCATTGCGAGGGAGAAATTCTAGCTTAACCTATGATTCTCACTAAAAATACCCCGAAGCAATCAAGAGATTTGGCTATACCCACCTCTTGCAGCAATACGGCCTAACTAATACCAAATCCGCTCTAGATAGTATAGTATCAGGTGTCGGAGCAGGGAGCAGGGAGAAAAAACGTTACTCTACTAAAATAAGTGGATTTGGCATAAATAGTAAAACAAAAAAAATCAATTCTCAAGCGTTTAGGATAAAAATCGAAAAACCCCCTAACTTAATGCCAGGGAGTATAACCAAGTGAGTTTTACAATTGTTTTAGGCAACTGTCGCTACAGAACCGCCATCGACACGATAATCAGAACCCACAACAAAACTAGATTGTTGAGAACACAGAAAAGCGATAACGGCTGCAACTTCGTTGGCTTTTCCTCGACGGTTTAGAACAAGGTGAGGACGTTTATTTTCTAGAAATGTATCGATCGCTTGATCAAAACTGATATCCTTTTCTTTAGCCCGTTTTTCCATCATGGCATCAGTCATGGGAGTTTCAATATAAGCAGGAGAGACAGAGTTAACTAAAATTCCGTCTTTTGCATAAACTTTAGACAAATTTTTCGCTAAGTTGAGAATGGCTGCTTTGGCTGCACAATAGGGCATTTCGTCAGGGTAAGGTTGCACCGCATCTTCTGAACCGATTAAAACAACTCTACCCCATTGTTCTTTTTGCATCATGGGAATAAAGGCACGACAAACCCGAACAGCAGCCATAAAGTCAATTTCTAGGGTTTGATACCAGTCTTCGTCACTAAGTTCCAAAAAGTCTTTTGTTGCTCCTGTAATACCGGCACAATTAACTAAAATATGTAGGGTTCCAAAGCGAGTCAAAATTTCTTTTTTGGCAGCTTCGATGTCTTCTGGTTTGGTTAAATCTGCGGTTACGGGAATCACTTCCCCTATTTCGCTAATTTCTTCAGCATTAGCTTGTAATTGATCGGTTGTTTTATCAGAAAGAGCGATTTTGACTCCTTCTGCTGCTAATAGTTTGGCTGTTGCTTTCCCAATACCAGAGTCTGCTCCTGTAATGAGGGCAACTTTATTTTTAATTCCAAAATCCATAATTATTGCTGTTGAGAGTAAATTTTCACTTAACTACTAGGATTCCAATTTTTTGCTAATAATTTATCTTTCTAAAGATTGATTCTTGCTTAAATCATGAATATTCACTTCGTTGTAAAATCAACTTGGCAATTAAACCAGTCCATCCCGTTTGATGAGAAGCACCTAACCCTTTACCGTTATCGCCGTGAAAATATTCGCAAAACAGTAACAAATCTTGCCAATGAGGATCATTATTAAAGAGTTCCATATCTTTAAATACAGGACGGTTTCCTGATTCATTGGGTAAGAAAATATCAACTAAACGTCTTTCTACTTCTAGAGAAACGTCCCATAAAGTCATCATCTTTCCTGACCCCTTTGGACATTCAACCTTAAAATCATCTCCATAATAAAAGTCAAATTTTTGTAGGGCTTCAATTAATAAGTAATTAATGGGAAACCATACTGGACCACGCCAGTTAGAGTTACCGCCGAACATGGCTGTTTGTGATTCTGCGGGTTCGTAACCTATCGTATAAGTTTCGTTTTCTGTCTCAAATTTATAGGGATTATCAGCATGATAACGAGAAACCGAACGAATGCCAAAATCACTCAAAAATTCTCCTTCATCAAGCATTTTTTCGAGGAGAAGACGCAATTTATTTTGATCTACCATAGCTAATAATCGGCGAGAGTATTGACCACACCCTTCGAGACACGCTAAATTACGACTAAGTTGAGGACGATTCTTGACAAACCAATCAACTTGTTGACTAAAGTTAGGAAGTTTTTTTAATGTTTCACTTTCTATGGTTGTGACAGCCAAAAGAGGAATTAAACCCACAAGAGACCGAACTTTGAGATCAATATTTTCTCTGTTAGGTAAATCTAAAACATCGTAATAAAATCCGTCTTCTTCATTCCAAAGGGTTGCCCCTTCTGAACCCATATGATTCATGGCATCAACAATGTAGAGAAAATGCTCAAAAAATTTACTCGCCATGTCTTCATAAACATCATTTTCTTTGGCTAATTCTAAGGCAATGGTCAACATATTCAAACAATACATTGCCACCCAACTGGTTGCATCAGATTGGGTTAATTTTCCCCCTGTTGGTATGTCGCCTCCTCGGTTGAAAACCCCAATATTATCTAAGCCTAAAAATCCCCCTTGAAAGACATTATTTCCATCTTTATCTTGTCGATTAATCCACCACGTAAAGTTTAATAATAGTTTCTGAAATACTCTTTCTAAAAATTTCTTATCGCAGTTTCCATACATCTTTCTTTCGATGGTATAAATACGCCAAGCTGCCCAAGCTTGAACCGGAGGGTTAACACCGTTAAAGTCCCATTCGTAAGCGGGAAATTGTCCGTTAGGGTGCATATACCATTCACGGGTGAGGTGATGAAGTTGTGTTTTAGCAAATTCGGGGTCGATGGTAGCTAAAGGAATTAGATGAAATGCCCAATCCCAAGCTGCAAAATAGGGATATTCCCATTTATCTGGCATGGAAATGACATCATAAATGTGAATATGTTGCCAATCGCTATTATTTCCTTCTTTTCTCTCTTCTGGGGGTTTCGGTTGCTTGGGATCTCCAGCTAACCAGGTATCTATTTCATAGTAATAATATTGTTTGTTCCACAGTAAACCAGCAAACGCTTGTCGTTGAATATTACGGAGTTCGGGATTTTTTTCGTAGGGGGAAATTCTTTGATAAAATTCGTTGGCTTCTTGGTGGCGAGTATTGAAAATATTATGGTAGGTTTGATTAAACGGGGAGTCTAAATGAGGATTATCACACAGTCTTAGTGTGATCGTTTGCGTCTCTTCTCCTGGAATTTCTAAACAGTAATAAGCAGCGAATTTTGTGCCGATTTTATTAGGATTAACCGCTAATTCATCACCATTAACAATATAACGATTAAAGCCATCTTTCACATAGGGAGAGTTATTATCTGTATTAGATAATCGTTGGTAATTTGTTTCATTTTCAGTAAATAAAAGTTGTTCTGAGCCAGAACAATATAACCATCTTTTTCCTAACTCGTAATGGTTAGCTTCAATGATACTATAGTCTTCTTTATTTTCATAAATTTTTAAGTTTGGTTTGTGGGTTTCATCGTCCCAAGACCAAACATTACGAAACCATAAAGTAGGTAATAAGTGTAATTGTTTTAATTGTGAACTACGATTGGTAATATGAATTTTGATGAGAATATCTTCGTCACTTGCTTTGGCATATTCTACCGTAATATCAAAGTATTGATTATCATCAAAAATGCCTGTGTGGAGGATTTCAAATTCTCCGTCTGTTAATCCACGCTGTTTATTTTTTTCTTTTAATTGCTCGTAAGGAAAACAATTTTGAGGATACTTATATAAATATTTCATATAAGAATGAGTAGGAGTATTATCTAACTGAAAATAACACTCTTTAACATCTTCCCCATGATTGCCTTGTTTGTTAGTTAGTCCGAATAATCTTTCTTTTAAACAGGGATCTTGACCATTCCAAAACGATAGAGCAAAACATAATCTTTGATGATTATCAGAAATCCCTGCAATGCCATCTTCTCCCCAACGATAAGCCCGATAATGGGATTGTTCAAAACTGAAATAGTCCCAAGCTGAGCCGTCTTTACTATAATCTTCTCTGACAGTTCCCCATTGACGATCGCTTAAATAACAGCCCCATCGTCGCCAATAAGCTTGGCGTTCTCGATCTTCTTTTAATCTAATTTCTTCTTGAGTAAGTTGTTTTGATGATGACATATTTATCAATTATATTTTTAACAAATAACTTATTTGTATTGACAAAATAATATTTTTTGAGACCATGAGGTTTTGCCATGAGCATAACTGGAAACGGTACATTTAACCCCTATCTTATTTCGTCGTCTTAGAGCGCAGGGTTGCTCATCTATCTCAAAGCGATGACCTCTGTGTCTCATAAGTATAAAAATCTGTTGCAATAGGGCGTAAAAAATAACTAGGCAGCTAATTGTCCGCCAGTCACGTCATACAGCGCACCTGTAACAAAACTACTATCTTCAGACGCTAAAAAGACATAAGCAGGGGCAAGTTCTTCAGGTTGGGCTGCCCGTTTCATAATTCCGTCAGTATCGTAATTATCAACTTTTTCTTCTGGCATCGTCGCAGGAATATTGGGAGTCCATACAGGGCCTGGAACCACTGAGTTAACGCGAATACCGCGATCGCCAAGATTTTGCGCTAGGGACTTGGTAAAGCTATGGACAGCCCCTTTAGAGGTAGCATAATCAACTAGCATTCCTTTGCCCATTTTGCCTACAATACTACCGGTATTGATAATCGTATCCCCAGATTCTAAGTAGGGAAGGGCTGCTTTTACCATATAAAAATAGCCAAAAACATTCGTTTCCATGGTGCGACGAAACTGTTCAAGGGAAATATCCTCAAACTTTTTCTGAGTCATTTGATAGGCTGCATTATTAACTAAAATCGTTAATCTGCCAAAGCGATCAATCACTTGTTGAATTGCTTGTTCACAGTTTGAATAGTCACGAACATCCTTTTTAATAACTAAACAGTCTTTATTAGCTATTTCTTTGACCTTTTCTTTGGTATCTTGAGCGTCTTGATCATTTTGGTCGTATAAAATAGCTACCTCTGAACCTTCTAAAGCATAGGCGATCGCCACAGCGCGACCAATACCGGAATCTCCTCCTGTGATAATAGCCACTTGATTTTGAAGTTTATTGGCAGATTGATAATTAGATAAATCACTATCCGGTTGAGGAGTCATGTCTCGTTGAGAGGCAGGATAGTCTAACTGCTGGCCAGGAATATCTTGTGGAGTAGGACGACGTTTTTGATTTACCATAGTTTTAAAATTTTGTGATAGGAGATTTAACTACACCGATTGCGATTCTTAATTTCAGAGATATATTTTCTCTGAGATAATTTATAGTATCTATTTAATATTGTAAGAAGAATAATTATTTTGAAAATATCTCATAAGTTAGATTTTTTTATAAGTAAATAAAAATTATAATTATTTCTTCTTTCTGCCAAAAAATTGCTCTTATCAATTTATATTTTCTCAATTGAGAATATTATTTATTTCAGACTTTAGATAGAGTGCTTACTAATAAATAATTGTTTAAATAAATAATAAGTAAGATTACTTTGTCGTCACAATTTATTTATAATAGTCTATGTCAACCGAAGCAAAACCCCCCATAATAGAACAAACAGGTCTTAAAGATAGTCTTCCTATTCCTCCTGACCAACAAATGCCAGTATCCAGTCCTCAAGCCCTAAAGCAACGCTTAGACTGGGGTGAACCTGGATTGACGATTCTTGATGCTCGTGATAATGAATCATTTTTAAAAGAACATATTACAGGAGCGATGCTACTGGAATTTGTTGAAGATAGTATTTCTTCTATGTCTCGCGATCGAGATATTTATGTTTACGCAGACGGAGAAGAAAATGCTAAACAAGCAGCCGAAAAATTGCGAAATAAAGGCTTTAATCGTGTTTCTCGCATTGAAGGCGGTTTAAAAAAATGGAAGAGTATTGCCGGTCCTACAGAAGGAAGAGCAGCATAATTTCAATAGCCATTTGAATTAAAGAAATACTATTGACAAAACTTAGGGAAGGCTTTTACTGAATAACTAAATAATTCAGGTTGAAAGCCTCCCCTTTTAATAATTTTCAGTGACCAGCGACCGAAAACTAAAAAAATTCATGGAAGGACTCACAGGAAAAAATGTTTTAGTAACCGGGGCGACTTCCGGTATTGGACAAGCGATCGCAGCTCGTTTAATGGCTGAAGGTTCTAATGTTGCTTTAAATTATCGTAATGATATTAATAAGCTTGACGATACAAAAAATATGATAAAAAAAATGACTTCCAAAATGGATAATAAAGGAGGTCAGTATCTACCTGTAGAAGGGGATGTTTCTGAAGAAAAAGATATCTTGAGAATGTATGATGAAGTAATAGAAAAATGGGGAAGTTTGGATATTTTAGTTAATAATGCAGGGATTCAAATAGATGATCCCTCAGAGCAAGTGGAAACCGATGATTTTGATAAGGTAATTAATGTTAATCTTCGGGGTGCTTATCTTTGTGCAAGAGAAGCCATTCAACACTTTTTAAAGACAGAAAAAAAAGGGATTATCCTTAATGTTTCGAGTGTCCATGAAATCATTCCCAGACCTCAATATGTCAGCTATGCTATTAGTAAAGGTGGGATGAAAAGCATGACCCAAACGTTAGCATTAGAATATGCTCCTTATGGTATTCGGGTCAATGCGATCGCTCCTGGTGCGACAGATACATCGATTAATGATGATTGGCTTGATGATCCTCAGAAAAAACAACAAATGAAACGTCGTATTCCTTTAGGTAGAGTGGGAACTCCCGAAGAAATGGCAGCAGCGGCCGCTTTTTTAATGTCTGATGAAGCGCAATACATAACAGGACAAACACTTTTTATCGATGGTGGTATGACCCTTTATCCTAACTTTTTGAATTCATAAAAGAAACCCTCTCTTGAAATGGACTGGATTCTACCTCAATCTGCTTAACCCGAACTCAGGTTAAGGTTAGTTGTTTCTGGGATTGCATTTTAAAATTTGGTGGTGAACATTTGTATTGATTGCAAGGCTAAACAAACAATTAACGAACCCGATGACCAATATCACGACGATAATATTTACCAGGAAAATCAATGGTTTCGATACAACCATAAACTGTCTCAATAGCTTGGTTAAAATCTTTACCCATCGATGTCACCCCTAACACTCGTCCCCCGTCGGTTAATAAGCGATCGCCTTCTAACTTTGTTCCTGCTTGAAACACCGTTGATCCTAAAGTTTCGGCTTCAGTGATCCCTGTAATCACTTTTCCTGTTTCATAGCTTCCAGGATAGCCATCAGACGCAGCAACCACACATACTGCACTACCGTCGTACCATTGTAAGGGGGGAAACGCTTCTAAACGGCCTTCAATACAAGCCATTAATAACTCATCTAACGGCGTTTCTAATAGAGGTAACACTGCTTGAGTTTCGGGATCACCAAAGCGACAGTTATATTCTAGAACTTTGGGATCGCCTTCTGGTGTCACCATTAACCCGGCATACAGTACCCCACAATAATTAATACCTTGTTGACGCAATCCTGTAACAGTGGGTTCTAAAATTTCTCTTTGCACCCTTTCTAATAACTCAGGGGTTGCGATGGGTGCTGGTGCATAGGCCCCCATTCCGCCGGTATTGGGTCCAGTGTCTCCTTCTCCAATGCGTTTGTGATCTTGTGCTGGTAATAGAGGCCGTACAGTTTTACCATCGGTGAGAGCTAAAATAGAGACCTCTTCCCCTTGTAAATATTCTTCGACGACGATTAAATCAAAACCCGTGGTCATTAATTCATCTACTGCAGCTTTTGCTTCTTCGACAGTTTGAGCCACGATAACCCCTTTTCCGGCCGCTAAGTTATCTGCTTTTACAACGATAGGCGCACCTTGTTGGGTAATATAAGCTTTTGCTGCTTCTGCATCGGTAAATGTTTCTCCTTGAGCGATCGCAATACCAGCATCGGCCATCAATTTTTTAGCCCAAGACTTACTTGATTCAATTTGCGCCCCGGCTTGAGTGGGTCCAAATACTTTAATGTTGTAGCGTTGTAGATAGTCAGTAATGCCTTTAGCTAAGGGAACTTCTGGCCCAACAACAACGAAATCGATGTTTTTTTTCTGGACATAATCAGCAATATTAGCAAAGTCATCCACTGCATAAGGAAGATTCTCGCATTTTTCTAATAAAGCGGTTCCCCCGTTTCCAGGGGTACAAAAACACTGTTCTACTTGAGGTGACTGAAGTAGTTTCCAAGCTAGGGCGTGTTCTCGCCCTCCATTTCCCACAACTAAGACTTTCACGCTTTAATCATACATAAAATAAACCCATAGACATCATAAGTCTGTGAGTGTTACCATTGCAATCTAATTGTCATAGACTGATCAATGATCAGTGATCACTGGTCACTGAAAAAAGATGTTTCGCCTTTATTCTGCTCATTCCTTAGGACAAAAATGGATTGAAAACTATCAAGGATTTTCACCCATTTTTGCTTGTATTTTGGGCTTTACTGAGACAGGTTTAATTCCTGGCATTTCGGCAGCCGGTGCCACTCCAGAAGCGAGAAAATATACAGCGATCGCCGATGCAGAATTTTTAATTAACGGGGTTCAATCTTCTTATCACTATCCTTTACCGCCTTTAAGTCAAGGGGTTTCTCCTGTTTTTATTACTCGCGCTGTGGTAGAAGCTTGTGACATTCCTGTTTATTTATTTAATGCTGGTTTACCTATCGTTCCATCTGTTCCTTTTATTGATCTAGGGGGACAACCGGCACAGTGTTTAACCACAGGAAAAGCATTACCCTTACCGTTAGTTTATGACTTGTTTCAACAAGGATTAAATTGGGGTGAAAAATTAGCAAAAAATCATACAAAAAATTATTTAATTTTCAGTGAATGTGTTGTGGGTGGCACAACAACGGCTTTAGCTATTCTAATCGGCTTAGGAATTAATGCTATGGGAAAAGTGAATAGTAGTCATCCTCATTGTAATCATAAACAAAAAGAATTAATTGTCAAAAAGGGTTTTGAAAATGCTGGTTTTTCTAATAATTTAGAACTAATTAATCCTTTTAAATTAGTAGCTGTTGTAGGTGATCCTATGCAAATTTTCGTAGCAGGAATGGCTATTGCTGCTAGTAATAAAACAGGGGTGATGTTAGCTGGAGGAACCCAAATGTTAGCAGTTTATGCTTTAATTAAAAGTATTATTAATACCTCTGAATATGATGTGAATCTAGATAATATTATTGTGGGTACAACACGCTGGGTAGCAGAAGATTTAACAGGGGATACTGTTACTTTAGCTGAAGCTATTGGGACAGTTCCTTTATTAGCCACTCAATTAAATTTTTCTTGTTCTTCTTATCAACAATTAAAAATGTATGAACAAGGTTATGTTAAAGAAGGTGTGGGTGCCGGCGGATCTGCGATCGCTGCTTCTTTATCTTATCATTGGACTCAAGAAAAGTTATTAAATGATATTGAAAATCTTGTTAAGAATTATCACAGAATAATTAATAATTAATCTTATCATATAGGATTTTCAAAAAGCTTTAGAAAGACCCGCTTGTTTTAAAACAGCATTAGCAGTATGACGAGATTTAATTGTCCCATCCACAACAAATCTTTTCTGTGTTATTGGACTGTACCAAATTTCATGATCACCTTTACCTTGACGTTCAAAATAACATCCTGCATCCGAAAGTAATCTTTTTAGTTGAGGCGTAAATGAAGAAGGCATTTTTAAGAAGCAAGTGAAATAATTTCTTGACGATGACAAATTAATTCCATTTGAATCAACCCTTGATAATTTTCTTCTAGCATCCCATTTAATATTAACAATTCTGGAATCATTACTCGTAACTTATCATTAAGATTCTCTAATGTATCTGCTTCTGTTGCTAACCCTAAAACATCTTGGCTAGTTGCAACCCAAACCTCTGCTTCACTGTCCCAAAACGCTTGTATATTGTAAACTTTCGGTTTTTTCATCGATGTCTCTATAGCTTTTAATATTCTATTTTAGTGTAGAAGATATTTAATAACTTTTAAAATAAGGTGATAGGAATGTGAGCATCTTGCTCACTCGCGGGAAAAATAGCAAGCAGGATGCTTGCACTCCGTGAAATCTAAGACACACTTTTAGTTAAAACAGTCCACTACAAGATTGACGCACCGCAAATAGGATCTCTTCGAGATCACACTGGTTGTAGTTAAATCTATTGTACAATACCGTAGATACCGCCATCACTGGTAGCAAAAACAGTTTTAAAATTCCATCCACTTTCTACTTTTATACAATTATTGCTTGCCCAACTAGCAGAACCATTTTGCCAACCTTATAAAAAATATAATTTATAATTCCAATTTATGACATACAAAATTCTTATTTCTAGTGTTGCTGAAGCAGAGACTGATCAAATTTTCTTGTCAATTTTTCAAAGGCTTTCTCAAGAAAAAGCTAAAGAATGGTATAAATGTAAATACAAACTTTAATAAACTTCTTCTAGTATTCTAATTTAATATTAATAATTTCTAATACAGGAAATTACAGGAAATAGTCTCAATGTTTCAATTACTATCAACTTATTTTTTATTAACTTCTTTGAACTTGTATGACCAATCATTAAAGTATCCATCAATGACTCGTTATCAACCCATTGAAAATAATAAAATACTTGCTCAAAACAGAGAAAAAAATGAACAATTTAATCAATTAAAACAAGAATTAGAAAAAGCAGGATTTGAGGTTATTTTAGCATTACCCCCAAAAAGAGGAGCCTATGGACTCTTACAAGTTACCACAAAAAAAATATGGATTAATCCTGTGGTTTTTGATCTGCATATTGCCTTACCAACCCTTATCCATGAATCGGTTCATGCGTCCCAAGTTTGTGCAGGAAACGGCGAAATAACTGCATTAGGATTAACCCTAGAACCCATCAATCAAGCGCGTCCTTTTTTTCAAGGTTATCGAGATATTCATCGTAAAGACTTAGAAAGAGAAGCGTATACGGTGCAAACTCAACCCAATAGTTTTGATTTAGCTTTATCTTTACTTAGAGAAAAGTGTAACTTATAAGTAAGGTGGGCATTACCCACCCTACTATTAACTACTTCAATTTTCCCCTAACACTTCTTGGAAATTAAACTCAGGGGCAGCTAAAACAAAGACAGTGGTGGGTAAATCTTCAGTCCAGTGTTGTAGTCTTTCATAGTTAGAAACAAAAAGTTTATCGTCACTGGGAGAGGGCATTCCTAAAAAGATAAAGTCAGCCCCTTGAGACGACTGTTTCAGAATAGTGGCAAAGGTGCGACCATTGGCTACAATAATCTCAGATACGGCATCAATGCGTAAATCTTGGACTAATTTATCTAAGTTATTTTGAGCTTCATTGACAGCCGTTTCATCTGTTACCACTAACTTGAGATGAATCTCTCCTTTTTGCCATTTCGGATTAGAGTGGAGTAGATATGCCAAAATCAACATTAAGCTTCCATTGCCTTGTATTCCACCACCCCACCAAACGTCGATACGAAAACGACGATTTTTAGACTCATGCCAGGGATCATAGGATAAATTAGGATTTTCTCGCAGCACAATAACATTCCGTTGTGCCTTATAAAGATTAGCGATCATTTGACAATAGCGATCGCGGTGAGTGGTTTGTTGAGAATCACCCAATAAGATTGTGTTCGGAACAATCGATCCTAACCCATAGGTTTCTACGAGTCTTTCCGCACCATCAAAGGGATCAGGTGCTGTAATCAATCTCACTAACGCTTGTACTCCACGACGTTGTAAATAGTCTCTGATACGCCTTTCTAATACCGCTTGACGGGCAACATCCCGTGATCCTTGAGGTAAAACACTCGACACAGTGATTAACCCTCGATTATGGGTTAACGCTTGGGCTAACTGAATTAACGGCCAGCGTTTGGTTGGCGCACCAGACAAGACCAAAAATTGAGGCCGCCAATTTTTTGTATCATCGGTGTGATCGGTTTGTAAAATGGCCATGCGTAAAATAGCCATCCAAATACCCCGTCGTACATCTCCCCACGTCACCATCAACTCCCGTTGACGCACCCAAAAATAGATGGCGATGACCACAATAGCAGCAACACAGGTGGCCAGAGCATCGATGAGAAACATCACCCCTAAACAGCCAACGGCACCTAATAAGGATAACGCCCAATGCACCTTAAAAGAGGGACGAAAAGACGGACTATTTAATAACCCTTCTACCCCAGCAGAAATATTTAAGACCAGATAAGTGGTTAAGAAGAACATGGTTAACACGGGGGCAATAATATTTAAGTCCCCAATGCAAACCGCAGCGATCGCTACGGCAAACGTCACCAATGTGCCTATTTTTGGTTCATCGTTGGGACCGCTACCTTGTCCTAAAAAGCGCATCCAATGGGGTAAAATACCGTCTCTGGCTAACGCTTGAAGAATACGCGGGGCCCCTAAAATACTACCGATGGCACTACTGAGGGTTGCTCCCCAAACCCCTAACGAAATGGCTGGTCCCCATAAGGCCATTCGTTGCATAATTAAGGGTTCTGCAATTAAGGTGCTACTATTAGCCCGCATCGCCATAAAAATAGGTAAAACCAAATAGATTAAAAAGCCGGTTCCTACTGCAGCTAAGGTTCCAATGGGTAAGGCTTTAATGGGATCTCGTAAGTCCCCTGACATATTCACCCCGGCCATGATCCCAGTTACCGCCGGAAAGAAGACTGCAAACACAGCCCAAAACGGTTCTTTATTGTTAACCCACAGTTCGATATGGGTTTCTTCGACGGAATGACCGAAGAAAAAAGAGAATAACGATAAGACAATGGCCGCCATGATAAAGTATTGGGCTTTAATGGCAATATCAGCCGAGGTAAACGCTAAAATTCCCACTCCAACGGTAACAATCAAGGCGATGTAGAGTTGACTCAGACCCAAGTCAGGAAAGGTAGTTACTACACTTTCAGCAAAACCAATGGTGTATAGAGCGACGGAAAGGGCTTGGGCAAAATAAAGGGGAATGCCTACTGCGCCACCAGTTTCCACTCCTAGAGAGCGACTAATCATATAATAAGCCCCTCCCGTTCTAACAACGCGATCTGTGGCGATCGCACAAACGGAAAGGGCGGTTAAAAAGGTAATACTGTTGGCTAAAACAACAATTAAAATCGTCCCAATTAATCCTGAGTTCCCTACCACCCAACCAAAGCGTAAATACATGATTACGCCCAGGATGGTCAAAATAGAAGGGGTATAAACACCCCCAAAGGTTCCTAAGCCGGACGGGTTTTCTTCGAGAGGAGACTGAGGGTTTGGGGGTTGTGGTCGAAAGGGCAATTTCACAGACGATTATGACTTTATTTACTGGGTCACCGTTATTATGCCAGATTTTCGAGATTAAGCCACGGCAAAGCCTATACAGAATTGTCGCTGGTTAGCTTGGGATATTTCTCGGCAAAATATTCACTTAAAAAGGTATTAACAAAGGATAAGATGACTGGCGCGAGTAGGAAAGCCAATAATCCACTGACTCTAAACCCAGGGGCAAATACGGAGGCTAACCAAAAACAAAAGCCGTTAATAACTAATGAAAACGCCCCTAAGGTAACGAAGTTAAGCGGTAAGCTTAAAAATGAGATAACAGGTTTTGCTGAAACGTTAATTAAACCAATAATTAACCCTGCAATTAATGCAGAGGGAAAGTTAGCTAAACTGACACCTGGAAAAATAATATCAACCACTAATAAACTTAAAGCAGTCCCTAATAATGTTAGTAGATTCCTTAACATATTTATCTCCTAAACTTTAACAAAAATATATTTTTCTAACGCTAGACAGTTCTAATTTAACAAACAATCAATAATACTTTATCTATCTAGCGAGATAAATCGTTATTAGCTTTAATGAAGCGTTAATTACTTGTATTCATTTGCTCATTCTTTTTTCTCTCTCTTAAGAAAGATGATATTTTCGCTATTTTTTTTACAATAGAAGAAGTAGTAATTATTATTGAAATACAAAAATGCAAATTTTAAAACTAATTCTATCAATTCTTGTTCCTCCCGTTGGCGTGTTTCTCATGGTAGGAATTAATGTTACTCTTTTAATCAACATTTTATTGACGCTTTTAGGTTGGCTTCCAGGGGCTATTCATGCTGTTTGGATCTATTCTAAACAGGCAGAAAGGGTTAATCCTTAGATCACAATAATTAAAGCTTGAGTCATGGATAGTAGATAGTTTTTAATACAAATGACTATCTATTATCTATTTTTTGTGCAAATACGAAAGGATCTTGCGATCGCCCATACCAAGACACACCCTACTGATAAATTGAAATAATCTCTATAATTCCGATTTTGTCAAGAGCAGCACTTTACAAACTTTACATTATTTAGTACATACGCTCAAATAAAACTAAAGTGGAATGGTTAATCTAGTTAAAATGTCATCTTAATTTGACTGATATAACGAAGTATTGGTATTTTTTGAGGTCAAATCTTAAAGTCGACAAACGTACTGTAGATTATCAGCATTATTAATATACCTCAAACCCAGTCAATTCGTCAACTATTGAGAAAGATTCTTACACATTACGGACTGTAAAGTTGACTAAAATTTTAAACAAATTATAAAACATACTTAAAACTATTAAATAAACTTATAAAAAATAGTCATTAATAGAAGATAAAAGAGAATGGGTTATAAAAGGAGATATGGCAGTACAAACAATAGTTAGGATATTTTTTGTCTCTTGAAATGTCATTCCGAGAAACGAGGAATCTCATGTAATGATTAATACAGTATCTGAACTTAAAGTAATACTTGCTGACTCAGAATTAGCTTCTTTTGAGATGGCTGAGTTACCCATTTTAGACACAGGTGAAAAAGCATTAGCAATTCAAGTTAAATCTGAAAATGCCTTATCTTCTTGGCAAATTATGCGAGATAAATTAGAAGAGACTAAGCGTTGGCCAGTATTAGTTTGGCCTTTAGTTTTCTCAGCAAAGATTCAGAATACGTGGGGAAAAGATACACAATTATTTGATGAAATATTACAAGAACAAGATTTTTTTGCAAGAAGATCATTCAACAACAAAAGTGTGCAAACAATTATTAATTATTCTAAAAACGTTAATATTCAACAATCTTTAACTCAATTATATCAAAATAGACAATATGATGAAAATTTAGTAGATTATCTTGACTATCTCGAAGATGATTTATGGACTAGAGAGGAAAAGTTTGGTTACTACCTCGACATTGAAACCATAGAAAATTTAGTGGACTCAGAAGATTTACAAACAGTCAAAGATTTGGAATATTGTTTATTTAAGTGGGAAATAAAAGAGTTTCCAGCAGAAAAAGCATTAAAAAACGATTATCCTGTTTATTCTCATTGGTTTGATCCTAGTCCAGATAAGATAGTTTTGTTGTTAATGCCAACTATTAATCATTGGGAAATTTTAGCTTATATTCATTGGTATGGTTCAGATGATTATAGTGAATTAGTGATTGCTTTATTAAAAAATTGGCACGAAAAATATGGCAGTGAATTAATTTGTCATTATGGAACAATGTTACAATTAACAACTAAAACATTACCAAGTTCTCCAGATGAAGCATTTCAATGAGCTTGGGAACAAGAAGTGATTACACCCTATGAATCTATAGAAACTTCGTTATCAGATCATGCTCGTGAATTATTAAATACTTATCGCTGGTTTCTACACGAAAGACCGTAAGAATAAAAAAGACTGAAAGAAATTAATAAAAAAATAGACATCATTAATTTAACCTCTGATACCGCATTCCTGGTAACTGAGTAATTAAACCTTCTAACTCCAATTGCAATAATCCTCCTGAAACTTGAGCAGTAGGTAAACCAGCTTTTTCTACAATGACATCAAAAGAAGTTGCTTCCGTAGAAATAGCTTGAAATATTTTTAATAACTCAGGGTCTAACTTCGGTACATCTTCTTTTTTTTCAACCTCAAATAATGATAATTGTTTAGCTTGATCCAACTCAGGAATAGCCCCCAACATTTCTAATAACTCATCCTCTGTGACAATCATTTCTGCCCCTTGATGAATGAGTCGTAAACATCCTCTGGCTTGGGCAACTTCAGGAGAATTCGGTAAAGTATACACATCTCTGCAAAACTCATTAGCATATCTTGCCGTAATTAATGCCCCTGATTTTTCTGGTGCTTCCATCACCAAAACCGCCCGACTTAATCCAGCAATAATACGATTTCTCGCTGGAAAATGACGACGATCGCCTGGAGTGCCAGCAGGATATTCACTGATAATTAAACCTCGTTTTTGTAAGTCTCGATGCAACTGACGGTGATGACTCGGATAAACTATATCTACCCCCGTTCCTAACACCGCGATCGTCCTTCCTCCGGCTTCTAAGCAAGCTTGATGGGCAACTCCATCGATCCCTGCAGCCATCCCTGAAACCACTGTAAACCCATGTTTAACCAAAGCGATCGCGATGTTACGAGTCCAACGACGACCATGATCGGTAGGGTAACGAGTTCCCACAATACCCACTAACGGGGTGTGTCCTTGATTTTCTAATAAATTGACTTGTCCCTGATAATAAAGCAGAGGGGGAGGGCTAGGAATTTCTAATAATAAACGGGGATAATTATCTTGGTTGGGAGTCCAAAATTGAGGATTATTTTGTAAATGTTTTTTGTGTAATTCTAAAGGGTTAATTTGTGATCGCTGTTGTTTAATTGTGTTGAGTAGCTTTGCCCCTATTCCTTCTACTTGACATAAGGCTTCTGGAGAAGCTTTCCAAGCGGTTTCTAAGTTCCCAAACTGTTGCCATACCCGTTTTAATAATACAGGTCCAACTCCAGGTATTTTAGACCAAGCTAACCAATAAGCTGATTCTTGTTGCAATGTTTTCTCCTAATAAGTTACAGTTTGGGAATTAATCATCTTTAAAGTCTTACCTATTATTTCCATCCAGGAAACAAAACTTCTAAACCATCCGCCATAAACTGAACTGCCATTGCCATTGTAATTAATCCCATTAAACGAGTCACAATATTCATCCCTGTTTTACCAAGAAAATTACCAATAACATGGGCAAAACTATAAGAAATAAAAATTAAAATAGCTAAGATAATAATCACAATAGACAATCCTAATTTCTCTACCAAAGATTGAGTTTTATGGGCTAAAACAATTACAGAACTAATCGTTCCAGGGCCTGCTAGTAAAGGTAAAGCTAAGGGAACAATGGCAATAGAATCGGCAGTTTGTGCGTCTTGATTTTCTTCTGAAGTATGATGAATATCGCTGGTTTTTGCTTGCAGCATATGAAATCCAAAAATAAATATAAGAAAGCCCCCTGCAACCCTAAAAGAAGCAATACTAATGCCAAAAGCAGATAAGATAACTTCTCCCATGAAACAAGACACAATTAAAATAATAGCAAAGGCAATGGATGCTGTTTTAATCGTTTGTTGTCTTTGTTTCTTAGTTTTATCTGCTGTTAACCCAAGATAAATGGGTAAATTTCCTATGGGATTAGAAATAGCCAGTAAGGTGATAAAACTATTGATATATTCAGAAAAATTCATGGTATTTTTATCTATTCTTATTATAATATGAATAGTTATAGCAAGTTTAACTCAATTTTATCAAGTTAACGTTATGCAGAATACTGAGCAACCTAAAATTTTAGCCCTTGATTTTGATGGAGTCATTTGTAACGGTTTAAAGGAATATTTTCAAACAACCATCAGAACCTATCAAAAAGTATGGTCAGATAATAATCAAGATAATTTAGAGGTTTGGTCAGATTCTTTTTATCAGTTACGTCCCGTCATTGAAACTGGTTGGGAAATGCCTATTTTATTACGAGCATTAGTATTAGAATATGATCAAGAAAATATTGAAAGTAACTGGCATCAGATTTGTTCGGAAATTGTTGAAAAAGAAAACTTAAATAAACAACAAGTAATGTCAGAATTAGACGGAGTTAGAGATCATTGGATTAAAACAGATTTAGATAACTGGTTAGCATTACATGAATTTTATCCAGGGATATTAGAAAAATTAGGTCAACTGCTAGCATCTTCTACCCTTTTATATATTGTCACAACCAAAGAAGGAAGATTTGTTAAACAACTTCTAAAACAGCAAAATTTATCTTTTCCTGAGGAGCATATTTTTGGCAAAGAAGTTAAACAACCCAAGTATGAAACTTTACGCCAAATTCTCACAATGAATCAAGAAAATACTAATCATTTATGGTTTATTGAAGATTTATTGAAAACCTTAAAAAGTGTGCAAACTCAATCGGATTTAAGTCAAGTTAAATTATTTTTAGCTGACTGGGGTTATAATACCTCAAAAACTCATGAAATAGTTAAGGAAGATAATACTATTTCTTTGCTTTCTTTAGAGAAATTTTCTCAAGATTTTAGCGAATGGATTACCTTTTAGTAATCTAGAAAAATAACTATGTCTTAAGTTATAGATAAACAAAAAAATATTGAAATAAAAAAATATATATCTAACTTTTGAACCAGGGCTTTTTTAAAAATTTTTATTATTGTTATTAATAGCTAAAAAATAAAGATTTTGGGAGATATAAGTAATGTTTTTTCATAAGAAAGAATTAATCGCTAAATCCGTTAATGTTAAAGATCCAAATCCTCGTTTTGCTCAATTGCTACTAGAGCAATTTGGTGGCGCAACTGGCGAACTTTCGGCAGCTTTACAATATTGGGTACAGTCGTTTCATGTAGAACATTCTGGTATCAAAGATATGTTGCAGGATATTGCTGTAGAAGAATTTAGTCACCTAGAAATGATCGGAAAATTGATTGAAGTTCATACAAAAAATGTAGATCAAACCGATGCTTTCAAAAGCACTTTATTTGCAGTCAGAGGTGCTGGTCCCCACTTTCTCGATTCTCAAGGTTCGGCTTGGAATGCTAATTATTTGAATGAAGGTGGTGATGTTGTTCGAGATTTACGAGCTAACATTGCGGCCGAAGCTGGTGCGCGTCAGACCTATGAATCACTCATTAAATTAGCTCCAGACCAAGAAACAAAAGATACTTTGGTTCATTTGCTAACTCGTGAAATTTCTCATACCAAAATGTTCATGGAAGCACTCAATTCATTAGGCAAACTCACTGATCCTTTCTTTGGAGATATTCAGCCTGATGAAACCGTAGACCTTTACTATAACTTATCGAGTAATGGTGCTGAAGACGAGCGTGGCCCTTGGAATTCTGATGAAAATTTTCATTATGTTGCTAATCCAGTAGCAGAAAAAGAATAGTTAAAGGCAATAATTCTAATATAGGTTAACGGAAAAACGGTTAGCTTATTTTTATGAGGCAACTTCCTGGTTTAAGAGGTAGTTGTCCTCAGTAGTTTTAACTCTTATTGCTGAATTTCCAAGTGCTAAAAATATAAATATTTGTACTTAGTTTTAGATAAATTATTAAAGAAAAAGTGTGTTGTGACTTTTTGATAAATCACGAATGATGAGAAACAATTGTGGAATGAAAAAAAGATTTTGATTGAAAACACCCAGAAACGGGGAAATAGTGGTCGTCGAATAAAGACTATTATAGATACTAGGCTAAATACATAAAGCCAAAGTCCAGAAAGTACACAGAAGAAGTGTATCTAAAATCTATAATCGGCAATCTAAAATTGTTTAAAAACCAGAATTTATTATGGAGTTGAAAAAAACTTGGTTAAAATTGATTGGTCAATATAGTATTAATCCAAGTCTTCAGAAAAAACTTTGGAGTGAAATTGAAACGGCTTATCAACAGCCAGAAAGATTTTATCATAATTTAGAGCATCTTATTTATTTAGTGGAGTTAGGAATTCAGTATCAATCTCACATTGAAGACTTTAATACCCTATTATTTGCGATATTTTATCATGATATTATTTACCAGATTAAGGAAAAAGATAATGAAATAAAAAGTGCTGAATTAGCAGTAGAAAAACTATCCTTAATTAAATATCCTCAAACCCAAATAAGGAAGTGTTATTATCAAATAATAGCAACGAAAAAGCATGAATTGAATCAAGATAAAGATACCAATTTGTTACTAGATTTTGATCTGGCTATTTTAGGAGAAAAAAGAAACAAATATTTAGAATATGCTGAAAACATCAGAAAAGAATATTTAATCTATCCTGATCACATTTATAATCAAGGACGCAGACAAGTCTTACAAGAATTTCTAGAAAGAAATTTCCTTTATAAAACTAAACTTTTTCAAGATAAATTTGAAGAAACTGCCAGAAAAAACTTGAATTGGGAACTTGGGCAGTTAAGAACTAATTAAATTTAAGATTCTTTTTGAGATTATACGACACTAATTTCTTGGTCTCAGTCATGCAGTTTCTTTTTCTTTAATTTAAAAGTTTTTGATAAGAGCGAGATTGAACTTAATATAGCCATTAGCAGCGTATTTAAGATGAGGTAGCAATGATTGATGAGCCTTTTTGAGAGCGTGAAAAGGAATGGAAGGACAAAAGTGATGTTCAGCATGAAAGGGCATATTCCACATCAAAAGTCTTATAGGTGTAATAGTCAAAGTGGTACGAGTATTAGCAAAAGGATTGGCATCAAGAGTACAATCTGTATGTTCAGCCAATAAAATAAATCTGAGTATGGGTTGTCCTATTGCTAGAGGGAACAACCAACCAACCACAAACCAAGGTTGTCGGTAATAAAAAGAAACAGCGATCGCTACTAGATAAGTTAACAGTTGTAGCTGGACTGAGCGTTGAATTTTAACTCTGGCATTTTCCCGAATGTAAGGGAAATTGTGAAACAGACCGATGGCACAAAAAAAATGAGTTTGAAATTTGCCCAACCACCAAGGAATACCACTTATAATCCAAAGATATTGCCATAGGTTTATAGGAGTCAAGTCTGTCAGTTCAGGATCTTGATCTTGAAGGCGAGTATAGCGATGATGCCATTGATGATAGGAACGATAAAAAGTGCTGTTGTAAAAGGAAAATAATCCTGCTATCCAACCAATAATTTCGTTAAGGCGACGATTAGCAAAAGCTGTATAATGAACACACTCATGGAGAGCAGCAAACATTGAGGCGATACTGAACCCATAGATAATTAAAGCAGGGATTTTAAAGATAAGATTGTCCAAACTTAGCCAAAGAAAACCACTAACAACTATGACACTTAAATGTAAGAGTAATTGCAGGCAACCTTTTAGATTAGATAATTGATTCAGTTGTGCTAGTCCCTCAAGAGAAAAAACTTGCTGGGGAGACAGATAAGCCTTAGCTTGAGTCAAGTCCCTTTCAAAGTGTAGTTCTAAGGGAATCTCATTGGAGGCTATTGGAAAAGAGGAGGGGACAGAAATTTCTTCAGATTTTTGCTCAGACATAGGCAGGGCTGTTGATCAATGGAGATAAAAGCGTCGTTATCTTACTACCAGTTTGGTTATAACTAATTGTCCAAGTCTTTGTCAAAAGAATCATCAAAGAAAAGTTAAGACACAGCGATAAAATATAATCGAACTTATCAAGCAGAAAGTTTTAAGTCATAAAAGTGAAATCATTACTATTTTCTAACACTATTATTTAGAAAAACTTAGGAATATTGGCTATCTTATCATCGTACACTCCCAATCTCAGACTTTCTCTAATAAGCGAGAGGTTTCTAGTTCTAATGTTAAATTATCATCATGACGATGGGCTTCCCATTTCCCCTGATGAAAAGAACTTTCTTGCCATCTTCCTTGAATAAGTTGTTCATCAGTTGAAACCGTGCCAAAATAATCAATGCAATGACGCGAACCACCAAGATAACATTTACGAAAAGTGATAGTACGGCCAGCGACTTCTCCTGCAACAGTAGCTTCCCCTAAATTACTATCATCTAAAATATTACCAGTTAGGGTGTTTTTTCCTTGTACTAACGTCATTTCAAAACGAGTAGGAATACCATACTGCCAGTAAGTTCCTAGCCATACACCATTAAGATCAGCCATAACTTGTACTGAATTGCTTTATTTCTAATTGTAGAATAAATTCCCTATTCAGCCACGCCACTTTCTTTACCAACCCTTGCACTTGCACTACTAACTCTCTTCCCACCTAGGGTTAGAAATTTAAAATTTTTATACCCTACGATTGATGATTAAAATTAAGGGTTAATTTTCTTGAGAAATGATATTTTTTTGAGATTGACTCAAAAATAATTTAGGAACAATTAAACCAGATACTTGTTGATAAGCTTCAAATTCAGGGTAACGGGATAGAGACTTATCTTTTTTGAGCATATTAGGAACAAAAAGAAGACTAACAAACAGTCCTAAGATAACAAAAGGTAACCAATGCTGAGTCAATAAAGCAAAGCTACCATAGATTAAAATTTCCCCTAAATAATTAGTATTTCGACAACGAGCAAAAAATCCTTCTGTAATTAACCCTGAATGATACTTAAGGGTGTAATATTTTTGAGCATCACTACTGTAATGTAGGAAAACCCCTAATATATTCATAGCAATAACTACAGCAATTAAAGGGGGAGACGCTTGAATATTTTGACTAATTAAAATAAAAGGAGCAACCCAATAAAGAGAAATGATAAAAAAGCTGCCAATTCCCATCGCAATAGATATTTCTTCCTCCCAACTTTTGTCGGGATATATCCTATCTTTTAATAGCCAAAGAATACCATACGTTCCGTGAAGTGCTAAATAAATCCACGCGGTAACACTAAAATTGTCATAGAGACTCATTAAACCTAAGACGAAAAATAAAGTGAGTCCTTTATGTAAGTTAATAGGATGTTTGATTTTCATAGTTGTTGTATTAATAAAGTTTACTCAACACCAACATTAAAGAAAATGGTTGCGCGACGAATATTCTCTTGACTCCCTTGACTACTTAAGGTTAAAGAACGGAGATTTTTTAATAAGGGCTTCACTCCAAATTCTACTACTCGTGTAATAGGTAATTTTTGGGTTAAAATGGGTTCACTTTTTTGCCAATTAATATAAAAATAACCATCATTGTCTGGGGATAGTCCTTCAATCACGTGCTGAAATTCTTCGGTTTCAATTAACTTAGGAAACTCGGCTGAAATAGCTTCAGAAAGTGCTTCTATTGACGTAGCTAAGATAATATAATCGTCAACATTTGCATAAACACCGTTGACTTTAGCTTCTAAACTAGCTAAACTTTTCTGATTAGGATTAACTGTTGCTGTTAACTCTGTCCACACTGTTACCGTCTTGTCTAATAAGGGGACATTTCCCACTGTATAACCGGCGTTTTCTGCCCATTGATCAAACTGTTTCAATACTTCATCTATCGCTACGTCGGGACTTTTTTCAGCGACAAAAATCCAATCTGCTTCACCCCCTTCTGCTTTAGGCACTAATCCTAAACTAAATTCCCCTTTAACCCAAGGAAAAACATCTTTTGATAAATTAACTCCTAATGGTTCTTCTAGGTAGCCAATAGAGCGATTTAAGAGTTGTTGTAGGGGACTATCTTGGTCTAAACCTGTCTCAATTTGTTGCCATAATTGATTTAAGTTGGTTCCTGTTGCAGTTAATATCGTGTTAGCTGGAAGATAGGAAAATGCCTCAACGGGTTCCGATAAAATAGGATTACGAGATACTTCTCCTGAGACTCCAATTAAAGCCGTTTGAGCAACTAACCCCTCTTCTTTGATGGAAAAAGCAATGGTTAAGGTTTGGGTAATTTCTGGTAATTCAGGAATGGGTAGATTAGCTAACCAAGCGGATAAAGCAGGAAAATTGGTGTAAACAATACCAATTCTGGGGTCATTAATGGTGTTTAACGCCTTCTGATATCCTGGGGCATTTTTTAAGTTTAAATCAGGAACTTGAACATTATTAATACTCTCTTTTAATACTTGAATATCATTTGCAAAGAGAACCATATTACCTACGACTGCTGTGGCAGAAAGGGGTGTATTTTTCTTTAAATTAGGGTTTTCCTGGGCAATTAAATTAACCCCCTTATAAGACTCAAAAACTAAGTCAGACGTGCCGGCGATCGCTTCAGTAGAATAAGACGCTTGTAGGAACTCATTAGCAAGTTGTTGATCCTTTGTAGAAACTGCTAGTAAATAACCCGGTTTAATGCCATTATTCGGATTATGATCGTAGTCAAGAGATGTCACTGCTAGGGTAATTTCTTCCCCTAACCAGGGTTGAATTTGAGATTGATAATCAAGTCCTGTTTTTGCTAATAAGGTTTTCTCAATGGTGCGTATTTCTTGATGCGATCGCCGTCTTTTTTCAGGAGAAGCAATGAACCGTCCCAACCCATCCAAGCGATCGGGGTTTGTTAACAAGGAGACCATTACCGGTGCTTGTTTGGGGAGAAAAACGGCGGTAATGGGTTCTTTATTAACCCCTCCTGCCAACAGAGGCAAAGGACTGGGTTTTAATATCCAGTAGACGCTAGTTGCTGCGAGGGAGAGAAGAAAAATAACACCAAGAATGAGAGTGACAAAAAAAGGACGTAACTTCACTATTATCTATCCACAATAAGGAATCACCATTGTTCATTTTAACCTTAATCTGTAGGGTGGGCATTGTTCAGCTAAGAGATAAAATTAATATAAAAGTTAGCCATCATGGAGTTAGATTACGCTTTCATTAACAAATTGATGAGTTAAGAAAAAATCCGTTAGCATGACAAGAACTAACTCATCAGGTCAGTGTACGGATGAGTAATGTATGTGAGTAAAATGTGAACGGAAAGGAAACACAATGAAGAAAACCTTATTTTTAAGTCCTCCGTCCTTTAATGGGTTTGATGGGGCCGCAGGGGCAAGATATCAAGCGAAACGGGAAATTACCTCTTTTTGGTATCCTACCTGGTTGGCCCAACCAGCAGCTTTAGTCCCTGATAGTAAGTTAGTGGATGCACCGGCCCATTATCAAACCGTTGAGGATGTTTTAAAAATTGCTAAAGACTACGAACTGGTGATTATGTACACCAGTACCCCTACTTTACCCAACGATGTTAAATGTGCTGAGGCCATTAAAGCCCAAAACCCGGATACACAAGTTGGGTTATTAGGGGCCCATGCTGCGGTATTACCTACCCAAACCTTAGAAGAAAACCCCGTTATTGATTTTGTTTGTCGCAACGAATTTGATTACACTTGTAAAGAATTAGCAGAAGGAAAGCCCTACGAAGACATTAAAGGACTTAGTTACCGCGATAAGTTTGGTAATATTAAGCATACCGAAGAACGGGAATTAATTCACGATTGGGACGCAATGCCGAGTGTTTTTCCCATGTACGAAAAACATCTAAATTTCCGTAACTATTTTATCGGTTATTTACTCCATCCCTACGTTTCTTTATACACAGGAAGAGGTTGCCCGGCAAAATGTACCTTTTGTCTCTGGCCTCAAACTATTGGGGGTCATCAATACCGCGCTAAAACTCCCGAAGCAGTCGGGAAAGAAATGGCTTTAGCTAAGTCAATATGGGGTAATTCTGTCCGAGAATATTTCTTTGATGACGATACCTTTACTATTGATAAAAAGCGGGTTATTGCTATTAGTGAACATCTCAAAAAGCTTAACTTAACCTGGAGTTGTAACGCCCGTGCTAACCTAGATTATGACACCCTAAAAACCTTAAGAGATAATGGTTTACGTCTGTTATTAGTTGGGTTTGAATCTGGAAATCAAGCGGTTTTAGATGGGGTTAAAAAAGGCATTAAATTAGAAGTTGCTCGTAAGTTTATGAACAACTGTAATAAACTAGGGATTAAGGTACACGGGGCTTTTATTCTTGGTTTGCCTAACGAAAGCAAAGAAACCATTGAAGATACCATCCGCTTTGCTTGTGAAGTCAGTCCCCACACCATTCAAGTGTCCATTGCTTCCCCTTATCCTGGCACAGAATTATATCAACAAGCGCAAGAAAACGGTTGGTTTACTAACGGAGACTTAGTGGCCAGTTCCGGCATTCAAATGTCTACCCTACAATATCCTAATCTCTCTGCTTCTGAAATTGAAGATGCCGTTGAACGGATGTATCGTCGCTTTTATTTCCGTCGTCGTACTATTATTCCCATTGTGAAAGAAATGATCGTAGATCCGCAAATGTTAGTCCGTCGTTTACGAGAAGGCCGGGAATTTATGGCCTATCTCAAAGAACGTCATACCCGTAGTTTAGTTAACGCTTAAACCTATTGTTATCATTAGTCGGTTGGGTGGAACGAAAGTGAAACCCAACGCGATGAGTTAGGGGTTCGGAGTTCGGAGATATGAGAAGAGAGTCAAAACCAGGGTAGAATCATTTTGTCGTAGTCTAAACTCCAGTTCAAAGCAGCTTGTCCCCCTCCGTCCAACTCACGTTGTATTATGCCTACTAATAGAAGTAATCTGGTATTTATTTATCATTATATTCGTCGCTAATCTCTTAACCACGAGAATAAACGGACTTAGTACCAAACACTATTAACTATTCCCTTGAATCTGTGTTTTCTAACAACAAAGAAACAGAAGGTAATAATACCACCACATGAGGAACCGGACGAGGAATATAACCTACCAAAGATTCTCCTTCATAAGCTAAAGAGGTACTTGCACCAGAATCTAACATGACAGCATCTCTAAACCCTAATTGTTGTAGAATTTTGCCTAATTCGATGGAATCAACTGGGTTTTTAGACACTCCTATCATGGGTTGTCCTGAGCGATGAATTCCCCAAAAGGCACGATGTCGAGGCACATGAAAATCAAATAAATTGCCAAAACTTTCGTAAGGTTGTGCCATCGAATCTTTGACTAACCAAGCTGCTGCGACAAATGTATCTGTAATAAATTCTCCGTCCTCAGATTCACCAGTAACCCCTTGCCAACTGTTATGAATATTGGCATCAAAAGGGACAAATTTAACCCATTTATCGCTCATTAACACTAAAGGACGACCATTTAATCTGGGATTTTCACTGGTATTTCCTGGAACAAATTCTCCTCCTCCACTCATCACCGGTCCTATCATCACATTAGAATCTAAATATTTTAAAGAGAAAAATGCCCCATCAACCGCAGCAACTGCCTCGCTTGTTGCCATAATTTCCGGCACTTGATAACGACTATCAGCATGGATAGTGCTAGGTTTACCACCATTAATAATAATGAGTTCTACTCCATCAATTTTATGTTCTCGTTTCGTAATATTGGCCGTAAAATTAAAGCCACCCTCTAAATGTTCTCCCGGATAACCCCCCCAAGCTTCAGGAGAAACCACTTGTAATTGTGATTGACCAAAACGACCAATACTTAATAAATCAGGGGATTCTCCTGCGAATATTTCTTCTTCATTAGACATCGATAACGCCATTTTATAACCAGCAGCTATCGCCCACTGTTTCACCCTAGCATCATGTTTTCCTTCAGGATAAGTAAAATATTCAATCGGAATCCCTAATTTTTTCTCTAGAATTTCTTTGGACATCATCACTTCTTGAAATAATTCATCATCGGATAATTCTCTTAAATCTCTCGGATGACTAATGGTATGAGAAGCAATGGTAATTAAAGGGTCATTAGCAAGTTGTTGTAATTGTTCCCAGGTTAAGCTAGAACGGGCTGTTTTTCCTTCCATTTTCGTCACATAAACTGAGAAAACAGCCGGATAATTATACTTTTTCAATAAAGGATAAACATGGTCATAATGTCCTCCATAACCATCGTCAAAACTCAGTAAAATGGGTTTGTCGGGCAAAGAAATTCCTGTTTGTAAATGCTTTAATAACAAATCAAGACTGATAGGGGTTAATCCTTGTTCTTGAATGTACTTAAAATGGCTTTCTAATTCTTCAGGAGTAACATCAAAAAAGACTTCTTTTCTGGGTAGAATATCATGATACATAAAGATGGGAACCTTCGCTGCCCTAGCACTTTCATGGATATAAGGAAAGGGTTTAGGCACAGCTTGCTCGGCGTTTTTTGCTGCTTTCCATAACTCAGGAAATATTGTTGGCGAAATAATTAATTGCTGTCTATTATGAGAAATAACCCCACGTAAACAGTCTTGTAAGTTTAAACTATTATTAGAGAAAATAGTTCCTATTGCTTCAGGAGCATAATTAAGATTTAGTCCTAACTTCGACAAATGATTAGAGGACTCAAAACCAGAAAATTGACAATTTTTTTCTTGTTCAAGTTTCGTCGCTGTTAATCTATTATTTTGTATTGAACTATCTTGATAAAATAAATTGACCAAAATTAGGCTATAAATAGCCATAAGTAAGCCACTGCTGCAGCATAAAGCCAGTTTAAAGGAAAACCATTGTGATGGAGTGGAAAACATAAATATTTTTTAAAATTAGTAATATATGGATTGATAAAATTTTAGTGTAAAGTGCCTTGATTAAGACAAAACTGTTATGAATTTATTAAAAATTTAAGATTTTTACCAAGTTGTTTGTACTGTTCCTGTTGTAGACTTAATCACAAAGTTATTTGACCCGTAACCAGCAGCCCTCAGATAATTGTTGCCTATTTTTGGGCTTGAATGTTTCTTTACATCTACAAATGAAACTTAATATAATTTAACATAAAAGTGAAGTAACGCGATGAAATGTAGCATTGTTGCCATCTTGGCTTATCATTTAATTGCTATTTACCAAGTTTTTTAATAAAGTTTTAAGATTTTGTGACATTAGCCCCTAGACAAACGAAAAGAACTTATTGTAAAAGAAGAGCAAATACAATCAATCAGAATTTTGGTTGGTTCGGCCGTATTAATTGGGAGATGACAACTGTGTCTAATTTATTTCGTTCCCTACTCTTAAGCGTGTTATTAAGCTTTGTGACCCCTCTGTTGTTCCTAGGGGGAATTTTAGGAGCGTTGCTAACCGCCAGTTATATTCCAGGAATTGCTATATTAGGTCAAATTGGACAAGAACTTATTTTATCTTTTCTTTCTACGTTTGGAGAGGGCTATCCTTTACAAGGAATGTTAACCATTGGAGGAACTTGTGCAATGGTTGGTGGTTTATTTGATGTATTTAATTTTTATTTGTATCAAGATATTCATGGTCAGTAAATTCAGTGATCCCACGCCATAACACTACACATTAGGGGATATAGTACCACTTCAAGGCAAAAGGCAAGAGGCAAAAGTAAGTTGTCTCTTAGTTTTTCCAACTTAATTAACATCCTAACCTTAATGCGTAATGCTATCAATGAGAATTGAGAATAGAGAACAAAAAAGAGGACAATGATGATTGTCCCCATAAAGTGTAAAATTAATTTTTCTTAAAGTTCTCGAACAACAGGCTTATTATCGATAACTTCACCTACTAACACGATATCGGTAACTCCAACAAATAAGCCATTTTCTAGGACACCGGGAATATTATTAATGGTTTTTTCTAGGGTTGCAGGATCGTCAATACTGTCAAACTTGACATCAACGACTAAATTACCTTGGTCTGTCACCACGGGGCCTGCTTTTTTGACTCCCATGCGTAATTCTGGTTTTCCGCCTAATTGCTCTAATTTTCGCATCACAGGAACAACGGCTTTAGGAATTACCTCAACCGGTAATAAAAAAGTTGACCCCAATTTATCCACCAGTTTACCGCCATCAACTACCACAATAAACTGTTCTGCTAAACTATCGACAATTTTTTCTTGGGTATGGGCTGCACCACCACCCTTAATTAAGTTCTTTTGAGGATCAACCTCATCAGCCCCATCAATAGCCATGTCGATGCGATCAACCACATCTAAAGTGCTTAAAGGGATATTATACTTTCTTGCTAAGACTTCTGCTTGAAACGATGTAGTCACACCGACAATATTTTTTAAGTCTCCCGATTGTAACCGTTCACCAATGTATTGTATAGCGTAGGCAGTGGTTGATCCTGTTCCTAAACCAACAATAGAATCTGATTTAACACGGGCTGCTGCTGCTTTACCCACCTCTTGTTTCATCATCACAATCGGATCTGACATAGACGATCTCCTAAAATAGTTAATGGTTTGGTGTTATTTTATACAGTTTATAGAATTAAGAATAGGGGATGAGTTAGCCTTAGACACTCCACCAACGCTCATCAAAGATCATAGTTGGGGATTTTTCACCGATTGAAGAGGTTACCGAGAAACGCGGTTTCCGCACTGAATCGTAAGACTTTTGCTTACTAATCCCTCAGTAAAATCTAGAAGCTGATATAGATGATTGCTCATGGGCAAAAGGTCGTGTCTGGAGATGTTACTCTTTACCGTACCTAACCTAATAAAGATACCCTTCAATCAACCATATCAGGCCACACAATCCATCCCTTATCTCTTTTCTATCCCTTAATTATTAGAAGACGCTGCCAGCATTTCTTTGAGTTGTGCTAATTGATCAGCCCAACGGGGATCGGGTTGAAAGCTTTCGTTAGAGGAACCACCACTGGATGAGGAAGAACGATTATTACGTTTTTTCCCGCCACCTTTTTTGGACTTAGTGGCAGGTTTATTGTCTGCACTTCCCTCATTCTCTTTTCCTTTACTTCTGGGCAATGCTTTCTCAATTTTGAGATCATTGTCCATAAAGGATTGTCCATTGTATTTTTCGATAAACGCATCAGCTAATTCATCATTAGGAACGGTGACAAAGGCAAAGCCACGACATTTGCCGGTTTTGCGTTCTTTGATCACCTTAATAGATACGATTTCGCCTCCGTCGGCAAATAGTTCCTCTAAGGTTTGGCGTTCTAGATTTTCTTTAGGTAAATTACCCACGTATAAGCGAATAGGCATTTAAGAGATACCTCCAGTGATTGAGTTGATAAAAAACTTGATCAATTTCCCATAATGGGATTGTGTTTGGTTGTAGGTGCATAGGAAACAAGAAATAACTTTACCATGACTCCCTACGCCATAA
>NZ_AAXW01000016.1 GCF_000169335.1 Crocosphaera chwakensis CCY0110 | reverse complement strand
ACGTTAGTCACTAGGGGAATGACTTTGACTTCTCCTGTTTCGGTAATCACAAAATCGACTTTAGTTCCTGTGTCTAGTTTGAGATAGTCTCTAATCTCTTTTGGGATTGTTACTTGCCCTTTACTGGTTATGGTGGCACAAGGCATTATTTTTTCCTTTCTCTTGTTCCTTACTTTATTGTAAGGAGTTTTGAGCAGAAACGATAAACATCTTTTGAACACAATTGTTAAGGTAAAATAAGGAGTAAGATTATTGATAACTAAAATGTCTAAACTTACTCGCTCTCTTGATGAAATTATTCATTGGCTAAAGCTTAATTGCCCCGAAGAGGTTTCTCAACTTCGCCGAGGATTAAGTATTAAAGAAATTGAAGAAATAACGAAAGATTTTCCTTTTGTACTTCCCAAAGAAGTCTATGACTTATATCAATTTTGTGATGGAGACATTATGTTAGGTTCTGATGATTTAGTATTATATCCTTTAAAATTAGCTTTGGAATGGTCTCCTCATTGCGAAGCATACAAAGATCCATGTAGTTTTGACAATCATATATTAACTATTATGCACGGCTGCGGAAAGGATGTTTACTATATTCTTTGTGATAAAAAAGAAAAGGATTACTCTTCAGTTTGGTACGCAAAAATGGGATTAGATTCTGTAATATATGCTTCTAGCTTGACTAACTTAATGTTGACGATAGCTGAATGTTATAGAGAAGGAGCGTATTACACAAAATTTTATGAAGAATTTGGTTATATAAGAATAGAAGAAGATTTGGAAAAAATCGAAAAAATCTTTCAAAAATACAATCCCGAACAAATAAATACTTGGCGAGGAATTTGGAAAGATTAATGTATATGAAATCATCTCTTAATAATAATTGGTACGAAACCTATCTCAAAATGATATATCCTCGCACTATAGAGCAGGATTTAGAAATACATCCAACACCATCTATGAACCAATATCTAGATAGATGTGTTTTTTCTTTAGAAAATTTAAAGTATAAAGTCTTCAACTTAAAACAATCATCTGTGAACAGAAATAGCCAGTTAGAAGAAAAAACCTTTCAGCGTGTAATTGAGTTTTTAGGTAAATTACAAACTCATATTAATAGCTCTAAGCTATCTTCAAAAGATTTACTAAAAGCTCACCAAATTATTAATGAATTTGAAAATATTTTTCAAGCAAATGAAGAAAAAATTATAGATATTTTTCAATCAGAGCGTAAGGATTCAGGTGGCAAATATTGACAAACAGGCTGACTGCGCTAAAGTAACGGTATGAGTCAAACTGAACCAGGAGTACAGTTAAATTCAGACGAATTAAACCAACTGTCAAAATCTGGGTTGGTACAAATTATCTTGGCTCAACAGAAACTTATCGAGCAGCTACAAAAAGAAATAGAAAAATTAAAGCTCAGTCGTAATTTAGATAGCCAAACCTCATCAAAACCCCCATCAACAGACTTATTGAAAAAGTCTGAGAAGGCTAAAACAACTGAAGACGATAAGGATAAGAAAAGAAAACCAGGGGGACAACCTGGACATAAGGGAAAAACAAGGAAAGGCTTTGGGAGAATTGACAGAATTCAAATCTTGCAACCATCAATATGTAGTCACTGTGGTCAAACAGAATTATTAATAGAACCAGTGAAAGTTGATTCTCAGCAGGTAGCACAACTGGTAGATAAACCCATTGAGGTAGTAGAATATCATCGTCATCATTGTCGCTGTGGGCATTGTGGTGAAGTGACCAAAGCGAATTGGTCGCCCAAGACCGTCCCAGGACAAGATTTAGGAGTGAAGTTACAAGCTTTTCTGGGATGGTTAGGGAATTATGGACATCTACCTTATGAAAAGCAACAAGAGATGTTGTGGGAGTTAGGGCAAATTGAGATAGGTATGGGGACCATCGTAGCCACCAATCAACGAGTAGAAACAGCCATTAATCCGTCGGTTGAACAATTATCCAAGTGGGTCAAAGTAGAACAACCCCCAATTCATGTTGATGAAACACCCTGGCCAGTGAAGGGAGTCAAAGAATGGTTGTGGGTATTTACCAATCAACTTTTCTGCCTGTTTCGGGCTGCTGATACTAGGGGGCGTAAGGAATTAGAAGATCAGTTAGGCCATGAATATGGTGGTGTTTTAAGTAGTGATGATTTGGGAGTTTACAATGGTTATACTGTTGTTGCTCAACAGAAATGTTTGGCACATTTACGCCGTCACTTTCAGCGATTAATAAAAACTCCAGGTCAATATAACAAAACCATCGGTCAAACTTTTCTCAAATTAATTGATGAAGCTTTCCGTCATTATCGTATTTGGCAAAACGATAAGAATAGGCATGGTTATCAAGTTTGGGCAAGACAATTCAAAGATAAGATAAAGATAGCCACAGAAGAATGGAAGCCTAAAGCCGGTTATGAAGCCGGAAAACTTTTGCGAAACCTTCGGCAAAAGGCAGAGCAATGGTGGTATTTTCTGGAGCATCCAGAGATCCCCCCTGATAATAATCTTGCTGAAAGATCCTTAAGATTAGCCATCACGAAACGGAAAGTTAGTGGGGGTTCAAGAAGCATGGAACGATTTAAACAAACAGCTAACTTATTGACGGTTATTCAAACTTGTCGTCGTCAAGAACGTTCGGTGATTGATTTTTTCGAGAAGTCATTAATAGCCAAAGTCGGTCATCCGAATTGTTTGTTTCCTTCCCTAATTCCTAACTTCTAGACCTGAATCCTTACATCAGAGCTAGATAATGACTTGCCTTCTAAACTAATAATTTGGAAGAATTTTGTCGATCAGTGTATGCAAGCTCAAGACAAAAAAAGTTCCTGGGATTATTGGTGGGATACAAAAGGGAATGAATTAGTTATGTGGGAAGGAGAAGAAGAATATGATGACTTTATTAATAGTATGCAAAACGATTCAAAATATATAAAAGCTTGGGAATATTGGGATTATATAGATCCTTTATTTATTAGAGATGAAATTTGCCCTACTATACAGTTAGGAAAAAGCTATTGTAGCGTCAATAAATATAATAAGCAGCTATCTTTTTTAGATGAACAATTGAAAAAAATACTTCTTAAGAAAAAACATATATTATCAAGTTCACAAGAACAGTATTACCCAAAATCTTATTACTGGTGGTACTATCATATTCCGCAAAATGTTGTACTTTGGAATGAAATAGATGATTAAGCAAGCATCAAAAATAAAAGACTCAACGCTTCCAAAGTAGAAAAGCCTTCAATTTTATCACCTTCCTATTTTGATTTCATCAAAGGTTGCCTAAAACGATAAACATCTTTAATCACTTGAACCCAACCATCAGAAACAGAGGCTAAGAGGCGATCACCTTTTTCTTTGGTTGCTGCGGTAGCATCCCCCATCACGCCACTTTTCGTTAACTCTTTAGTCAACCAAGCAAAGGGTAACTTTCCCTCCATACTGACTAAACTATCTTCTGGCAACCCTTGGGGATATTCCTTAACTGCTTGGGACATTTTCACTTGATCGGGTAATAAAGACAGAATAATACTCGTTTCTGCGTCTCCTGCATGGATACCATATTCTAACTCTTGAGACGTTAATAACTCCTTAGCAATATGAGGCACTCGCCAAGTAAAAAAAGGAAACACCGAAAAATTTTGATAGTGTTGATGAATATCTCTGGCTGCAATTTCCATAATTTGAGGTTGTCCCCCGTGGGAGTTCATTAAAATCAGTTTACGAAACCCTGAATTATAAACACTTTGAGCCACTTCTGTGATCACCGATAATAAAGTAGTAGCACTCAAAGTAATGGTTCCAGGAAAGCCGGAATGCTCATTAGATTTGCCATAATAAAGACAAGGCAAACTATAAGCAGGAATCTCTAAATCTAATTTTTCTAAGGTTTTACCCAAAACCCCTAAACTAATAGCAGAATCAACTGCGATCGGTAAATGAGGCCCATGTTGTTCGATCGCCCCAATAGGTTGCACAATCACAACATTTTCCTTATCTTCCATAGACTCAATTTCAGTCCAAGATAAATAGGGAAAAAAGCGGTGAGGAGGAATAAAACCGTGCATCATAATTATATTTAAGATGAGTGATCAAACTTAGACCTAACTTCCAGTTTACAGGGTTAGCCAAAATAGAGTAACTTAAGGTAAAAATTGTTACACACAATGGAAAGGGACAAACCAAACCCATGTTAATGCCAACAGAACTATATCATCTCGTTGCTTTTATCATCGCGCTGGTGGTGGTTTGGTGGAGTACCCCCATCATTAATGAATTTGGACAAAGAAAAGGTCTAGTAGATAACCCAAAAAGTAATAGTAAAGAAGAAAGCGATCGCAAAATTCACCGCCGTCCTATGGTGCGTCTCGGTGGAGTTTCTATTTTTGCAGGAACCGTTATTGCTCTTTTATTAGTTTGGATTTTTGGGGGGTTTGGTTGGTTACCCCCTCACAAAGAATGGGAAATTTGGGGAGTCACTATTGGAGGGGTTGCTTTTTTCCTCATTGGGTTGGCTGATGATCTTTATAACTTAAGCCCCATGACTCGCCTTCTGTTACAAACAGTGGTAGCTAGTACCGCTTGGGGGGTAGGGGTTCGCATTGAATTCTTATCAGTCCCTTTTGGTAGTTTAGTTCAGATTGGTTTATTAAGTCTTCCTATTACTGTTATTTGGCTGGTAGGTATGGCTAATGCTATCAATTGGATTGATGGGTTAGATGGTTTAGCTGCCGGAGGTTGTGGTATTTCTGCGGTGGTGATGATGGTATTAGCTTTATTTATGGAGCAACCGGCCGCTGCTTTGATTGCTGCTGCTTTAGCTGGTGCAGCGTTAGGATTTCTCCGCTACAACTTTAACCCTGCAACCATTTTTATGGGAGATGGTGGGGCTTATTTTATGGGGTTTACTCTAGCAGGGGTTGGGGTCATTGGTTTGGTAAAAGTCGCAACTATGGCCACGGTAGCAGTAACGGCTGTTTTATTGCCCTTCGTGGTTTTAGCTGTGCCAATTTTAGATATGTCTATCGTCATTATTTCCCGTATTAGTCAAGGAAAATCTCCCTTTATTGGAGATAACCGTCATCTGCATCATCGTTTGATTCAAGCAGGTATTTCTCACCGTCTCACGGTTTTATTTATCTATGCCTTAACCTTATGGGTGGGTAGTATTGCCCTAGGACTGTCTAATATTCCCAGTGGTTGGGGATTTGCGATCGCAGCCACGGTTTTATTAGGGTATGTCGGTTGGCAAGCTTGGCGTAAAAGCCGTAAGATTCGAGGTTGATGCCACTCTAGCACTAGAGTTCTCTTGCTACCTTTAAGATAGATTTAGCTGTTACCCTTAAATGCCCGTGAATAAAACCAAAGCAGACGATATTTGTCAGGTAAGATGTTTCAATACCGAGCTAGTTACTCAAATTCGAGAAACTTTACCCTCAGAAGATACTTTAGAGGAAATGACGGTTATATTTAATGCTTTAGCCGATCGCTCGCGGATTAAGATCCTTTATGCCCTCAGAAACGGTGATGAGCTTTGTGTTTGCGATATTGCAGCCATGTTAAATGTCAAGATCGCTACGGCTTCCCATCATTTACGGAAAATGCGAGATTTGAAATTACTTAAATATCGCAATGATGGAAAATTAGCTTATTATTCTCTAAAGGATGAGCGTATAACTGATATTCTTACTTATTCTTTACCAAGTTTTATTTAAAAACTATTTACTATTTTTTAGCTTTTATTAATTTAATTAATTTTACATTTTAATGTTCTTTTGAACGTTTAAAATATATTATAACTATTATTCAAACATTCATTTGAATGTTAAAAACTCATGGCAGAACACTGTTGTCAACACAAAGCTAAGGAATTACAAAAGCTGCAAAAACGCCAGAGTAAGGTATTGTGGATCATTTTGGTAATTAATGCAGTCATGTTTTTAGTGGAGTTTATTGGAGGATTTAAAGCGTCTTCACTCTCTTTAACTGGGGATTCTTTAGATATGCTTGGTGATGCTTTAGTTTACGGGTGTAGCCTTTACGTCCTTCAAAAAGGGAACAAAGCCCAGGCCAGAGCAGCAATACTTAAAGGCGGTATTATGTTTATGTCAGCGATCGCTGTATTTGCTAGAGCCACCCATCAATTATTTACTCAAACAGTTCCCACAGTGCAAATAATGAGCGAAATTGGGCTTTTAGCTTTGATAGCTAACTTAATCTGCTTTTTACTGTTAATTCGCCACCGTGATGATAATATCAATATGTCCTCAGTTTGGCTGTGTTCTCGTAACGACATTATTGCGAATACTTCAGTGTTGCTGACTGCTGGCTTAGTTTTTTTAACCGGTTCTTTTTGGCCAGATTTTATCTTGGGACTATTACTCACCGCAGTTTTTGCTCAATCTGCAGGCAAAGTTCTCACTCAAGCTAGACAAGCATTAAAATAAGAAACTGGGTGAGTAAATCTCACCCAGTTTCTTAGTTCTCAAGGATAATCAGAGGTTGAATTAAACAGTAGCAGTTTTCTTGGTATTTGCGCTTAATTCACCCTTAGCATACTTAGCAGCATACTCTTCAAGGGTCATTTGCTTGATCTTACTAGCATTTCCAGCAGTCCAGAATTGCTGATACCGATCAGAACAAACTTGCTTCATGTACTTGATAGAAGGCTTCATGAAGTGACGGGGGTCAAAGTTAGAAGGATCTTTAGCAGCAGCTTCACGAATAGCTGCAGTGATAGCTAAACGGTTATCAGTATCAATATTAACCTTACGAACACCACTCTTAATACCTTTTTGAATTTCTTCAACAGGTACACCATAGGTTTCGGGAATTTCACCACCGTACTGGTTGATCATATCTAACCATTCTTGAGGTACGGAAGAAGAACCGTGCATCACGATATGAGTATTGGGAAGACGGTTATGAATTTCTTCAATACGACTAATAGCTAAGATTTCCCCGGTCGGTTTACGGGTAAATTTATAAGCACCGTGACTGGTTCCAATAGCAACGGCTAAAGCGTCAACTTGAGTGCGTTCTACAAATTCTACTGCTTCATCGGGATCGGTGAGCAGTTGATCTTTGCTGAGGGTTCCTTCAAATCCATGGCCGTCTTCTTTGTCTCCTTTTCCGGTTTCCAAAGAACCTAGACAACCGAGTTCACCTTCTACACTAGCACCCACAGAGTGAGCAACTTTTACAACTTCAGCAGTTACATTAACGTTATACTCAAAGCTTGCAGGAGTCTTAGCATCTTCTTCTAAAGAGCCATCCATCATAACACTGGTGAAACCATTGCGGATAGCACTGTAGCAGGTTGCAGGACTGTTACCATGATCTTGGTGCATGGCAATGGGAATATGAGGATAACTTTCTACTGCACCTAAAATTAAATGACGGAGAAAGTTTTCTCCGGCGTATTTACGCGCACCACGAGAAGCTTGTAAGATTACGGGACTATCTGTTTCATCTGCTGCCTGCATAATGGCGATAATTTGTTCCATGTTGTTAACGTTAAATGCAGGGATAGCATAACCGTTTTCTGCTGCGTGGTCTAAGAGCAGCCGCATAGGTACGAGCGCCATAGATGTCCTCCTAGTCTATTTCTTTTATTTTGTGAGCGAGTTGTCAAGAAAATTAATTCTCTTATTCGTTAATCTTAAGATAGATTTCACTATTTGACTAATTTGATTTGTATTTTTTTTCACACACATTTAAGTCAATTTGTCAAGTCTAACCGTAAATGTCCAATAACCTATCCTAAAAGACTGGTGAGTGGTATTTTTTTTCCTCTTCTCGAAGCTTCCAACTTCTCAAGTTATCATAGTCAAGAGGCTCTAATTGGCGAGATTTGAGAAGATTCACTGTTTCTTTTAGCCATTGTAAATAATCGGATTCATAGAGAAGAGATTTTCTACATTTGCATTAACTGTCATTTTAACAATGAGTCAACTATTTTTAATACAAAAAGAGGTAATCAAGCAACTACCTCTATAAACGCTATAAATCATGCTAATTATTAACTACTAAGCAGCAGACACTTTATGTTGTTGATGACGGTGTACTTTTCCAGTTTCTTCACATAAAGAGCAAGACACCATATTTTCTTTTCCCTCTATAGTTAGTTTTCCATGACCTTGGCATTGTTGACAAGTTATTTTTTCTTGCCACCAATAGTTTTTTAAAAAGTTACCATCAGTAATATAATTAAAATCTTCGTACATTCAAAACACCTCAGCTATCATTGATATTTTAGTAATTATTCCTTAATCCAATTGCTTTATTAAATTACTATATAAATAACATTACTTTCTGTATACTGACTAGCTAAATTAATATTTTTTAAAGATGTATAAAGAATCAGAAAAATTGAATTTTGTATTAATTAATACAGAAAAAACTAAATAATACCCTTTGTAATTAATAACGCATTTGTAAAGTCACCATCGCTTCTATGTTTTGTTCTCCTCCAATAACAGGAGTGCTATCAGCAGCACTAGCTGTTCTTAAGCTTTCTGGTGATTGTATAATCTGAGGTTGGGGTTCATTAGCACCATTAATAGAAATACTAATAATTTCTTGAGATTGAAAATTTAAGGTAGATAACACCGCTTCAGCTTGTGCTTGTGCGTCCATAGTGGCTAATTTTAAAGCTTCTTTTTGTGCTGCTGAAATCGCGGTTTCTGTTGCGCTAAAACTCACTCTATCAATACGAGTTGCTCCTGCTTTGACTGCATCATCTAATAAACTGCCAACTTCCTCGGTTTTCACCCGAAAACTAACTATATTAGTACCAATATAACCCACTAAACGTCGTTGATTGTTATCATATTGATAATTGGGTTGTAGACGAATTCCTGTGGTTTCTAATCTTTCTACTTGACGTGATCGCAAAAAATCTACTAAGGATGAAGTTCGTTGAGCCACATTTTGTTGAACTTCTGCTGCTGTTTTTCCTTGTATTTCTACTCCTAAACTAACATCGGTTAAAGTAGTAGGAATTCTCACTGTTCCTTTTCCTGTCACGGTTAAAGTTCTTAAAACCTGTTCTTGTGCCATTGCTGGAGTAATTAAAGGTATACTAACAACTGGATAGGTAACAAAAGTTAATAAAATGGGCAAAAAGGAGAATAGTAATTTCTTCATTTTTATTATTTTATTTTTTATTATTTTTTTAGTATAACAAATAATTTTTCATAACTTAAGGTCATAGTAAAATGTAGTATTATTTTTATTTAACTTAGCGATCGCCTTATCGCAAAAAATTTGCTTAAAATACTTTGTAATCCTTTATTTTGAGAAAATTTTCGTTTCCTTAGTAACAAAGCTGCTTTACTATTGACTTCGGATAAAGTTGGGTAAACATGAATACCTGATAAAGCTGATACTTTAAGATTATTAGACATAGCTAAAACAATTTCATGAATTAATTCCCCTGCGGATTTACCCACTAAATGCGCCCCTAAAATTTCACCATTTTCTTTAACAATGATCTTAGAAAATCCTTCAATTGCTCCTTCTGCTTGGGCGCGATCTACTTCAGAAAATTGTTGTTTCAAAACATAAATATTATCCCCATATTTTTCTTTCGCTTGTGTTTCGGTTAATCCCACTCTAGCCAACTCAGGATCGGTAAATGTTGTCCAAGGAATGACATTATAACTTATCTTATTTATAGGAAAAAATAGAGCATTAGTTATTACTGTAACTGCTTCATGGGATGCTACGTGAGTAAACTGATAACCGCCAATAACATCCCCACAAGCATAAATTTTAGAATTGGTGGTTTGTAGTTTATCGTTAACTTTAATACCTTTTTTATCGTATTCTACCTCGGCTGATTCTAAGTTGAGAGATTCCGCATTAGGCGATCGTCCAGTACAAACTAAAATTTCATCAACCATAACTTCTTGTTCATTAGCTCGTAATTTTTTTTTGTTTCCAATGATTTCTACTTTATCTGCTCTAGCATTTTTTATAATTTTTATCCCCTCTTCTAAAAACTGTTTTTCTATAACATCTGCTGCTTCAGGATCTTCTTTAGGAAGTAAATGAGGATGACTATTAATTAACGTTACCTTAGTTCCTAAACGATGAAAAGATTGACCTAATTCACAACCAATAGGTCCAGCACCAATAATAGCCAAAGATTCGGGACAGTGTGTTAAAGAAAATACGTCTTCATTAGTTAAATAACCACTTTCTTTTAATCCAGAAATATTAGGAATATTGGGACGAGAACCAGTAGCAATCACAAATGCTCTTGCCTTTAAAATTTTTCCATTAACTTCAAAAATATCAGAATTAATAAACTTTCCTGAGCCAAATATAACCTCTACCCCTAACCCTTCAAACCGTTGCGGAGAATCATGGGGTTCAATAGCTGCAATCACATTTTTTACATAATCCATTACCTGAGAAAAATTAACACTCGAAGTGTTAACACAAACCCCAAAACGTTCACTATTTTTTACTTCGTAAGCCACTCTAGCAGCATGAATTAATGACTTACTGGGTACACATCCATACCATAAACAATCCCCTCCTAAACGGTCTTTTTCTACTAAAGCAACCTTAGCATTTAATTGGGCTGCAGCACCGGCAATAACTAATCCTCCAGAACCGCCACCGATAACAACAATATCATAGTCAACTCTCATAGTTTTATCTCCCCATTGTTATCTATAATTTTACGAAAAGATATTATTTATACTATTGTATCTTCCAAATTTTTAACTAGATAAGTTTTTAGTTTGACTTTGCACTTTTTAAACAAAACTTATTGACTTCTCACCTTTAAAATACTTTGCTTTCTTTGATTTAAGTAACTTTTATGATCTAACCATTTTCCTTGTTTAATAAATCCCCAATTTTTTATCCTTGGGCCGCATAAAAATAAACTCCAAGAGCCTTGAGAATTAGAAGAAATTTCAATACGATGAAGAGATTGAGGCGAACGAATACGAAAATGTCCAGGACCTCGCCAAAATTTACCGTCTGGAGTAATTTCCCAATAACCCCCTTTTAAAATTAGGGTGGCATACCACCAAGGATGATCGTGTAAATCATCAGGATCACTTAAACAAATGTAGTGTAACATGACATTAAAGGGAAGAAAGCGTGCGCTTTCAGTTTCAGTTAGTTTATCTCTAAACAGCAAGTAATAACGGATTAAATAAGGTTGTACACCATTGCGATCATAAATAATCCGTTTACGGCCTAGTTTCTCTAAAAGTGTTAGTAACATTTTTAAAAATTTATCAATAGTAATCAAACTAAATTAATTATAAACCCTAATTTTTATTTTCTTGACTCTTGAACCTTTTGACAATTTGAGCGTCTTTGATCATAGGCGCATTGAAGATAAATTGTATTTTGATTTGTGTCTTCTGCACGACATTGAATCCATCCATCGTCATTATTATCTTGTGAGTTACATTCAAGGGGAGTTAGGTTATTTTTCTGGGTAAACAAGATTAAATTTTCTTTAACAACTTTAGCAATAACTGAACTATTTTGCCGTTTAATAAATTGAGGTAGAATCAAAGCGGAAACAATCCCACAGAAAACAATAATTAAAAGTAGCTGCCAGACAGCTAAACCAGCATTTTCTATTTTTAGGTCTTTTACATTCATTTTTAGTAAAAAATAAGACTTTTTAGCAACAAATAGCACCATGATTATAAAATTTTTATTAAGTTTAACCAACAGTGTGACACTTTGCAGGGTTTCACCCAGTCATAGTCATCAGCAATAAAGTCGTAATACAGTAAAAGAGTAATTAGACTAGCTAGTCTAGTTTAATGAATGTGATGATTATCATCAGGTGGTGTGAGATGTTTGGAAGATTTATTGAAGCGTGTACAATTACGCTAGGACTGTATATCTGTTTACAATTAAGCAGTATATCTATTCCTTCTTCTAGTGTTTTATGGTTTAAACTATCTAGATCAAATCAGTTTTTTCTATCTAATATGCAAGAGACGGTTGAATCTGATAGATGGTTAAGTTGGAAAAATCAGAAAAACTTTAATCCTAGAGTGAATAGATATTGAACCCTTTTTAGCCATTACTGAGAAAAGCTCAGGAATAGTTACAGAAGTATAGAGGTTTGTGTCGTCTTTTATCAATAAAATTACTGAGTTAATTTGACAAAATTATGAGAATTACTGAAAAACACTCAAGAATCTTCTCTAATTTTTGATTAAATTAACATCAATGCTTCTACTCTTTACGCTCACTTTCCTTATCATCAAATCTCTATTTGCTTTTTTATTTGCTTAAGCGTTTAACTTATGAAAAATTCTCAACCGATTGAAATTCTTTTAACCCATATTAAATTACAAGCAGTTCTCTATAACATTGAAGAAACCATTGCAGTTGATTACACATTGCTCAATTTATATCGAAATACAGGGGAAATTTCTAAACAAGAGTATCATGAAACCCTTTGGGAAATAACTGCTGAGATTGCCCAAACCGAAGAAGTTTGGGAAAAGTACATTAATTTTTCTGAATTTGTCACCACCCTAACCAACGAATACTTTGTTGAATACTGGTTTGAGTTAGAACATTTTCTCAGTCTTTTTCCTTTAAATGAATAGAGAAACCCGCCTCAACCCAAAAAACTCTTATTAATACCCTATTAACTCCTGCCTATTATGGCATTGCCTGTTGCTTTAAGATATAAATCTACCATCAGGGGTGCTTCTTTGATAAACTGTAAATCTTAGATAGATACCGATTAAAAACATATGGCACAACGCACTCGATTAGGAGATTTACTCAGACCCCTTAATTCTGAATACGGGAAGGTTGTTCCTGGATGGGGAACTACTCCTCTAATGGGAGTTTTCATGGGCTTATTTTTAGTCTTTTTGTTAATCATCCTCCAAATTTACAACTCTTCTCTAATTCTTAACGGATTTACCGTTACTTGGGGAGGTTAATCCCCAAGTTTGTTATCAGTGATTAATGGTGATAGCGTTTCTCAAAATTCCAGAAAATATATCACGAGTAATCCTGAGTTAGATTTTCCCCGACTTTTCGGGGTTTTTTTGTCGGTAATTGGGATATACAGCACTTTGCAAGTGATTAAAGTAGGTCTGACACCAAATCTGTAAACAAAAATCTACTTATAGATTTCTCTCTCCCTGCTCCCCTGCTTTCACAAATGAGGTTTATGGCAATCGAATCTAGTATGAAAGAAACCTGCCTCCTGCCTCTTTCCCTCTACCTCAAGCTTTAACTTCTTGTACCACCCTAACTCGAAAACTGCTGTCTTAACCCCGATCTCTAAACTCCGAATGACCCTTATCCTTCAACTCTTGCTGCTATAAGATAGACTGAAAAAAGAATATATAGGAGTAACTTATGAATGTTTTTGGCATTGGACTGCCGGAAATGGCCTTAATTTTAGTCATTGCCTTATTAGTTTTTGGTCCGAAAAAACTACCCGAAATTGGTCGGAGTCTAGGTAAAGCCATTCGCGGGTTTCAAGATGCGTCTAAAGAGTTTGAAAATGAATTCAAACGAGAAGCCCAACAACTCGAAGAATCTGTCACCATGAACGCAGAACTCGAAGAAAACAAAATGGCTAATCCTACCCCAACGGATAACGATAAGACTCAAATGAATACCTAAACCTAGTTACTCATTAGAAGATGACTTAGGAAACATTGTGAAATCTTTTCAGAATTATACAACCTAATTCTGTTGAGAAAGGATATAATCGATGACAAAATGCCCGTCAACAGTTAAGTACCCTTAAGGGTCAACTATTTTGACAAACAAAATGATAAATTTCATTATTTCAGTGGTTTGATAAAGGAAATATAGAAGGAGGCCCTAGATGAGTGAACAAACACCCTATGAAAAGCTTGGTGTCGGCGAAAACGCCTCTTTTGAGGAGATCCAAGCAGCAAAAAATCGTTTAACACAAGAATATAGTAATGACGTAAAAACCGTAGAAGACATCGAAGCAGCCTATGATTCTATCATCATGGAACGGCTGAAACTGCGTCAAGAAGGTAGGATTAAAGTCCCCGATCGCATTCGTTTTGCTGAACGTCAGCGAGAAACTCCCCCAAGCCCTCCGTCCCTTTCTTTAGATAATTCTCCTCCCTGGTTACAACAGTTTATCGATACCCCTTCTTCTAACGACATTCTTTGGCCGACAGGAATTTTCCTAGTTTTAGCCCTGATCACAGGTTTTTCTAATGGGGATTCTTCTTCAATTTCTGTCCTTTTAGCATTAGGGGTTTTTGCTAATATTTATTTTCTCAACCGCAAAGAAAATAAGTTCGGTCGCGCTTTATTAATTACCTTAGCCGGGTTATTCATAGGAATCGCTTTAGGATGGGGAATTAGTCAATTATTACAAGGGGCAAATCTTCCTGGAGAAATTAGTCAATCTGTTATCGGAATCGCCATCTTTTTTATCTTTTGGCTGAGTAGTAGCTTTTTACGTTAATTCTGTGAATCAATTTCTAGATAATATTGATCGCCTGTTTTCGAGTCTGGTGACTCTGATTGAACGGGTACTTTTTTTTGAGGTTGCCCATTTTCCTGTGATTATCCTTTGGTTACTCATAGGAGGGATTTTTTTTACCCTACGCATGGGCTTTATTAATATTATTGGCTTTAAACACGCGGTTAAAATTGCGTTAGGTTTATACGATCAACAAGATGACATTAAAGGGGAAGTGTCTTCCTTTCAAGCCTTAGCTACCGCTTTATCAGCCAGTATTGGTCTAGGAAACATCGCAGGCGTTGCGATCGCGATCCAAATGGGTGGCCCTGGAGCAGTATTTTGGATGACGGTAGCCGGTTTCTTGGGAATGTCAAATAAGTTCGTTGAATGTACGTTAGGGGTAAAATACCGTATTGTTAACCCAGATGGAACTATTATCGGCGGGCCGATGTATTATCTATCCCAAGGGTTAACAGAATTGGGAAAAGGAAAATTAGGTAGAGGACTGGCAATTTTTTACGGTATTGCTGGCTTAGGGGCGGCCATTGGCGGTGGTAATATGTTCCAAGCTAATCAATCTTTTGCTGCTTTAGCGGCGGTGGTTCCCGCCGTGGAAAATTACGATTGGCTATATGGTTTGACGTTGGCCTTATTGGTGGGATTAGTAATTATTGGGGGCATTAGTCGCATTGGGGTGATTACTAGCAAGTTAGTGCCAGTAATGGTCTTTTTTTACCTTTTAGGGTGTTCATGGGTCTTAGTGGCTAATTTTACCGCTATTCCTGCTGCATTTAGCTTGATGTTGAGGGATGCTTTTTCCCCCTCTGGCATGGAAGGGGGATTAATTGGTATTTTGGTTCAAGGGATCAGACGTAGTGCCTTTTCTAATGGGGCTGGGTTGGGATCGGCTGCGATCGCCCATGCAGTGGCTAAGACGAAAGAACCCATTCAAGAGGGCATTGTTGCTATTTTAGAGCCATTTATTGACACCATTGTTATCTGTAATGTCACAGCTTTAGTGATTATTACCACAGGAATGTATGGGGAGTCTGTTGGGGATACGATTAGTGGATCTACCTTAGCAGCTATGGCTTTTGGTCAAGTGATAGATTGGTTTCCCTTTGTGTTAGTAGGAATTATCTGTTTATTTGGTTTTTCTACTATGATTACTTGGTGTTATTACGGGGAACAATGTTGGGCTTATGTGTTTGGCCAACCGAGTTCTATTGTGTTTAAAATTATCTTTTTAACTTGTATTTTTATCGGTTCTGTGGTCAGTTTAGGGGCAGTGGTTGATTTTAGCGATATGATGTTATTAACCTTAGCTATTCCTAACCTGTTGGGGTGTATGTTGTTATCAGGAAAAGTAGCTACATGGTTAAAAGAATATTGGCAGAAATTAGCAATTTTTTAATTATTTTTCAGACTTCATCTTTCTACTTCCTAGGTTGGATAAAGTCGCATTGTCTAACTTAGGGACAAGGTTTAAACAAAAATGAACTAAGAGAAAAAATGGAACATTCACTAGAATTTGAAACAAAAGTCAAACAAGGTATGATTGATATACCAGAAGAATACCAACATGAACTTAAAGAAGGAAGTAAAGTCATGGTTATTATTAATCCTGTTAACGAGGAAAGTAAAACAACAAGATTAATGGATAAATTAGCAAAAAATCCTATTAGTGTCAAAGGAAAAAGAAAGCTGACAAGAGAGGAAATTCATGAAAGATAATTATGAGTGATCCAAAAATATTCATTGACTCTAATATTTGGTTATATCGTTTTCTCGCTGATCAAGATCCCAATCCCCAAGAAGATGCTAGAAAACGTAAAATAGCAGTTTCATTAACTAATTATAAAGGTATTATAATTAGTACACAAGTAATTAATGAAGTTTGCTCTGTGTTAAAAAGAAAAACTAACCTTAAAGAAGAAGATATTTACCAACTTATTGAAGAATTTGAAGAACAATGTGATCTTATCCAACTAACAACAGTTATCCTGAAAAAAGCATCTCTTCTAAGAAGTCAGTATAACTTATCATTTTGGGATAGTTTAATTGTGGCAACTGCTTTAGGTGCAGATGTCGAGATTCTCTATTCAGAAGATATGCAAGATGGATTAATTATTGATGATCAATTAAGGATGATTAATCCATTTAAGGTAAATTGATATTGTTAGAATCAAGACTAGGATAATTTTTGAAGCAAAATTGAGCGATGACAGCAGTAATTTTAAATTTAGATACGGTTAATCTAACGGATGAGCAATTTTATCGTCTTTGTCAAGTTAATCAAGATTGGCAACTAGAAAGAACTGCAAAAGGAGAATTAATTGTTATGCCACCAGTGGGGGGAATTAGTGGAGAACGAGAAGCTGATTTAATCAGTTTACTGGTAGTGTTATTTAAGTAGTGAAAGTCGAATTTTTGCCTAAGTTTCTATTAGAATAAGGGAAAGAAGTGAAAAGAGTTATCAAATCTGGGATAATTATCTATAGTTTAGACCGAATTTTTAATAACTCAGCAAAAAAACTGATAATGGATAACGACTATTCCTTAACTTCTCGTCCACCTTGTCCCTCTTGCGGTTCAAGACAGATTTTGAAAAATGGAAGTACACATCATAAAAAACAGAAGTTTTTATGTAAAGAATGTGGTCGTCAGTTTATTGAAAAACCACAGAAAAAACAAATAACATTAAAGGAAAAGAAACGAGTTAAAAAATTACTATTAGAACGAATTTCTCTCAGAGGAATTACTCGCTCTTTAGAAATATCAATGACTTGGTTACAAAAATTTGTTAATAGCTTATATCGCTCTGTTCCTCTTGAATTAAAGGTTAGAGAAACATCCGATTTAGAAATTGAGGTTGAATGTGATGAATTGTGGTCTTATGTAAACTCCAAAGAAAATCCAGTCTATATTTGGCTGGCGATCTCGAAGAGATCCGCTTCGCGGTGCGCTAGAAAAACTAGGCGAATTGTGGGATTTTATTTAGGCGATCGTAGTAGACTTAGTGCCAGAGAGTTTTGGAAGACGTTACCAAAAACTTATCAGGATAATGGGAAATTTTATACAGATTTATGGGAATCATACTGTGATGTACTGCTTAGCGGTGCAGCCGCACTCGCGGAGCGAGACCGCCACTATCCTAGTACAAAGAAAAGTGGTGAAACAACAAGAATTGAAAGATTAAATAATACCTTAAGGCATCGCTGCTCTCGTCTAGTCAGAAAAAACCTAGCGTTTTCTAAAAACTTTTTCAATCATGAAGGAGCAATTTTATATTTCATTCATCATTATAATGAAGAAATACTATCAACTTAGATTGATTTTCACTACTTATGATACACTACCCTTTTTTCAAATTGAATAATAAGGAGATTGTAGATCCAAGTTTGAAATTCCTATCCCTGCCTTATTTTGCTGGTGGAATACCTTTCAAAGAAATCAACGCATCCATAACTAATTTAGCCACAGGAGCCGCTACCGTTGAACCATAAGTATTACCTCCTTTCGGTTCATCTACCACCACCAAAACCACATATCGAGGAGATTCTACAGGCAAAATAGAGACGAAACTGGTAATCTTAGCATTCGGCAAATAACCTCCCCTCGGCCCTGCTTTTTGGGCGGTTCCAGTTTTCCCTCCAATGCGATACCCTTCTGTTTTAGCTGGCTCTCCTGATCCCTTATCTACCACTGTTTCCATTAATTCCACCACCGTTTGACTGACTTCTGGAGAAATAATTTGTTTGCTAGGATAATCAGGCTGCCAGTGTAACGTTCCTTCTATATCAACTAACCCTTTCACCAGATGAGGCGTGACTAACTTGCCCCCATTGGCTAAAGCACCATGTAACTGAACTAACTTCATGGGGGTTAAGGAAAATCCTTGACCAAAAGAGGCAGTAGCAACTTCAATAGAACGCTCAGTAAAAACCTCTTTGCGCTTGAGTCTCCCTGCGACTTCTCCGGGTAAATCAATGCCTGTTTTTTGGTTAATTTCTAACGCTTGTAAACGATTATAATAATCCTCTTTTTTCAACCGTCGCATCATGTGAACCATAGCTACATTACTCGAAGTTTGCAAAACTTCAGCAATATTAATGGAGCCATTACCCGTCTTAGAAGCATTTTTAATCGGCCAACCGTCCACTGTTACCAAGCCAGAATCATGGATCACGGTATTCCTTTGAATTACCCCCGCTTCGAGGGCTAAAGCCACATTGAGGGGTTTAAAAGTAGAACCGGGTTCATATAAATCGCTAACCGTCCAATTCTTTAACAATTCGATGCTGGACTTGTAGAATGTATTCGGGTCAAAAGTAGGTTCACAAACCAACGATAAGATCGAGCCATCCGTAGCGTCCATAACGATAACGGCTCCTCGTTTGGCGTTGAACTTGTTAACTTGTTTTTGCAAAGCAGCCCTGACCGCCCGTTGCAAGCGCATATCTACGGTTAATTGAACCCGCCAATCATTGGACTTGAGTAAATCTTGAGGTAAAGAGTTGGGAAGAATAGCACCGAGGGCGGTTCTTTGAACGTATAAACTTTCTAAATCCCGTTGTAAGAGTTTTTCTTGACTTAATTCTACCCCGGCTTGTCCTTGTCGTTCATGATCGACAAATCCAACCACATCAGCCATCATTTTTTCTTGGGGATAAAAACGGACATAGGTTTCATTAACTTCGACCCCATCTAACCCCAGTTTTTGAATTTGTTCAGCTATCCCTTCATGTAAATTTCGAGCGACGGGAATCCCTGTTTTGCGCTGTTTGAACCGTTCTATTAGTTCTTGGGGGGTTCTATTTTCTAGAACACTGCTTAATTTGTCCGCTACTTCTGCTGGTGGTAGTTTAAATTGAATGGGATGAACATATAAGATATATTCGAGATGGTCTGTAGCTAATATATTGCCTTCACTATCAATCATTGACCGTCGTGGAATATAAGGACGGATATTAACCGTTTGTTGGAGACGAGCTTTTTCTTTTAATTCCTCGGCTTGAACAATTTGTAATTGATAGGTTTTCCAACCTAATCCTAACATTGCGCTCACTAAAAATGCCCAAACCAATAAAAGACGAAATTTAGGTAAGGTAAGAGTTTTCGTTTCTCCTCTCTGTTTTGAGGAATTAAGCGATCGCCGTGTAATTCCATTTTGAGCGACTGGTTTTTTAGAAGAACGAGTTTGACGAATATTTTTAGAACGATTAGAACGCCGTTGAAATCGAGAGTTAGCCATGGCCAGTTCAAGTGAGAGAAGTGATTGAATGAACTCAGAAATCAGAAGTCAGAAGTTTAAACGGTGAAACATCTAAAATACTGTATTCACTAATAAGCAACAGGGGTTTCTGTGATAACAGGTATTTTATGCTTTTTTTGAGGTTGCTCACTAATCTCAATAACAGGAACTTCAGTAGGAGCCAGAAAGATTGATTGATGGGGATTTGGAGCGGTTAAACTCGATCCAGGTTGTTCAGCTTGTTCTGCCATTTTATGCTTTAAAGATTCATTGGTCGAAGTCAGTTGGCGTTCATTTCTTTGTAGGGTTTTTAGTTTAGAAAATTCTTGACTCCACAGGGTCGGCGCATAAACTGTCCAAGCATAAACTCCCAACGTAATAGCCACTAAACCACAGGTGAAAGTCGTCGAACTTTTCTGTACCAATAAGAGAAATTGTAAGGCTAAAGGAAGTCGTTTGGGCTTCGTGGGAAGACGAGTCACTTTAGAACGAGATTCAGACGGACGACGAGTAACGGTTTTGGGCGCGACAGATTGATAAGTGCGGGTTGGGGTCGCTTTTTGACGACGACGGTAACGGGTGGGGGGTGGTGTGGGTAAATAATCGCGAGCAGCAGTCATAGTGATAGTTTATGAATCTTGCAAATACTTTGATTGTAAATAACCCTCATTCAATGATTCTGATAAGAATCTTAAAAAGGTGACTGGTGGGTTAGACGGCCAGAACCTTCACTATGTTGCATCTATTATTTATGATTTGTTGAACGTCTAAAAAGTCATGAAATCTGTATAATTGAAAAAAGACATTGAAAACTAAAAAAGAATGAAAAAAGAGAAGCTAATTTTCACGGTTACCATTATTATAATTAAACGTTTACCATAACAACAAGTTTAATTAAGTTGAATTTGAGAACAAAAGAGCAAATAGCTAAACAATCCTTGAATAAGACCTTACAGTAAAGAAATTATTAAAAATAACTTGCTCATGCTAACGCCTTTAAGTCTTTGTTTAAAACTTAATTAAAATTTAATGTTTACTAACCCAAAATGTATAGTAATATGCAGATTATAGAGATAAATTTGATTTAAGTGTGACGGACTATCAAAACAATCAAATTGTCTTGATCAAGATTTGAAGGAAAACCAATAAATATGATTGCAGCAGCACCCTCCTCCAACGGATACCACATTCATGGGACTAAACCAGGACTACCTCCCATTAGTGGTTGGGAAGACGAGATCGCCTCAGTTGTCAACCACAATGATCCTATTTTTGCCCCTCATTCCAATATCAATCTAGCTAATGTAAAATCAGGGTTTGCTTGCGCCCTTCATATGCACCAACCCACCATCCCTGCAGGTCAAGATGGTGCTTTAATCAGTAATCTCCAGCATATGTTTGAAAATCAACATATTGGAGATAATCATAATGCTCCTACCTTTGCTTGGTGTTATAAGCGCATTGGTGAGTTTATCCCTGAATTAGTCGGTAATGGTTGCAATCCTCGCATCATGTTGGACTATTCGGGAAATTTATTATGGGATTTCCAACAAACCCCCCGACATGACATCCTTGAACCTCTCAAACGGATGGCTTGTGATCCCCAATATCAGCCTTATGTCGAATGGTTAGGTACCATGTGGAGTCACGCCGTTGCTCCTTCCACTCCCATTCCTGACCTAAAATTACAGATACAAGCGTGGCAACATCAATTTGCTGCTTTATTCGGTTACGATGCCCTCAGACGAGTTAAAGGGTTCTCTCCTCCAGAAATGCACCTACCGAATAATCCTGATACCCTTTACGAATATATCAAAGCACTTAAAGAGTGTGGTTATCGTTGGTTATTAGTGCAAGAGGACTCCGTAGAACGGTTAAATGGGGATGACTTCCACAAAAACGGTGATGATAAGTATGTTCCTAACCGTTTAGTTGCCCGTAACTCTCACGGCGAAACCATCAGTATTACTGCGTTAATCAAAACCCAAGGGTCTGACACCAAGTTAGTGGCTCAAATGCAGCCCTATCATGAAGCAAAAGCCAGAGGAAAGCAAAAAGTAGGTAACGTAGAAGTACCTAGTTGTGTCTCTCAGATCGCTGACGGAGAAAACGGCGGTGTGATGATGAATGAGTTTCCCGACGGTTTCCGCAATGCTTTCTATAGCATCAAGGATAATAATGAAGGTGTGGTTGGTTTCAACGGAACTGAATACATCGAACTCTTAGAACAAGCTGGTGTTACTGAAGATGATTATCCTGTTTGCCAAGCAGTGGGACAACATAAAATCTGGAATAAGATCGGTACCGAGAATCTGACTCCAGAAAAAGTCAATAAGGCCATTGAAGAATTACAACAAGAAGACGATCGCTTCCACATGGATGGTGCATCTTGGACTAACGATCTCAGTTGGGTCAAAGGTTATGAAAACGTCCTAGGACCCATGAACGAACTCAGTGCTGGTTTTCATCAGAAATTCGATTCTCGTGTTAAAGAAGATGGGAATGTTACTCGGACTCCTGAGTATCAAGAAGCTCTACTCTACACCATGTTAGTTGAAACTAGCTGTTTCCGGTACTGGGGACAGGGTGCTTGGACAGACTATGCTCGCGAACTTTATAATCGCGGTCAGCATTTCGTTAAATAAGTCTTTGTTGGGTACATTTTATGCGATCGCTTCTTTAATTAAGGGGCGATCTTTTTTTTTTAATTTCCTGTTAATTCGGAATGATAATCAAACACTTATATTTATAATTCATTAAGATCAACCCCCAATTCTCTCAATTTTTCTTCTAATTTTTTAGCTTTTTCTTGTGCTTTTTTTGCCTCTTCTTGAGGAGTGAGATAGCGTTTGCCTTTTTTATCATACCAATATAACCATTCTCTTTCTACTCCTTGATAAACCCCGATTTCTCTACCAATTCCTAAATTAATTTCTGCTAACCAAACTGGTTCTCCTGCTAATAATTCATACTTTCCATTTTCCAATTGATACACTTCTAAACGAGGTTTTCTTTTTCTTAAAGGGTTATAAATTACATAATATAAAATCCCCATTTTCGCATAATCTTCTTTCTTTTGTGTATATTCTCCTCTTCTGGTTTGAGAGACGACTTCTAACACCATTGTGGGGATAACCAGTTCATCCCATAACACATAAGATAACCTTAAATCTGAATCGATAATACGGGGAACTCCTACGCTTAAAAATCCATCAGGAACGATGACATCTGTAGGGTTTTCAGGGTCATAATAGATACCCATATCGACCCCAAAATACCAATTCATTCTATCTTCCCAAATCAAGGCTAAAATATCTTTGAGAATATGGGGAATTAAGTCTTGTAATTCGTTATCCACAGGAGTATCATCAGAGTCGGGTAAATCTTCAGCAGAGGGTAAACAATGACGAGGATTATAGTTTAATAACATTGTTAGAAATTGAATTCATTTGGGAAGATTTGATTTTATTCTATCATTATAGTAATTGTTTCTTGCTTTTAACGGTTAAAAATATCATTAACCATAATATTAATATCAGGAAAAGCTAAAGGTGATACTTGCTCATCTAAAGATAATATTGTTTCATTTTCATACAATCCATCCACAGGAGATCGATAGACAATCAACTTTTTATTCTTAACATCAACCACCCAATAGTCTTGAATATTTGCTGCTGCATAAATATCCCTTTTTTCGGAAGTATCGAACTTCAAAGTAGAATAGGATATTTCAATTAATAAGTAAATATCTTCAGAGTAAGGATGATGGGAACGATAAAGAGAATGAGGAAGACGAACAATAGCAATATCGGGTTCAGGTTCAGACTTAGAAAGGGTAATAGGTCTTGTTTCTCTAACCCAAGCTACTTCTTGAGTTAATCTGCGTAAATAATCAGCAAAAGTTTCCCCAATATAAGTATGTTCTGTTCCTTCAGGAAACATTTCTAAAATAAGTCCATTAATTAACTCAACGTGACGATAATTTAATAGTCCAGATTCTATCATTTTATTATAGTCTTCAACAGAAAATTTAGCAGTTATTGTTTCCATTGTTCTCAGTTTATTCATTTAAGCTACAGTAAAATTTTCAAAGCTAAGGTAAAACCAGGAATGACCGTTTCTCCGTTTAAAATTGCATCAGGAGGATAAATAGTAATAGAGTCATCTTGACGATAAACTAAAGCTTGCTGGTTATGACGATCAATTAACCAACCTAATTTAACTCCATTATTTCTATACTCTTCCATGTTTCCTGATATTTTATCTGCGGGTTTCATAGTAACTAAAGTTCCATCTGCGTTGCGTTCAAATCTCAATTCTGGGTTTTGAGAACTGAGTTTTATTAATTCTTGATCGGTAATCGTTGAAGAAGTTTGTATCATATTTTATTTATAGTTTTCAAAGGTTTAACTAATAATTGTTTCTAAAGATTATCAGCAAAATAACGATGGTATAATTGACAACTAGGTTGAGCTTCATCTCCTACTAAAGTAATCAATCCCATACTTTCTAACTTATAAGCAACAGATGGTTCTAACTGAACACCTTTATCACTTTTTACTACCTCTTTCATTGCTTCTGCTAAGTCAGGAGAAGATTGTAAATTATCCCAATGACGACGTAAATGACTACTATAAATTCCTCCTTGGGTGGGTGCTTCTGCTAATAGTTTATCGGGGGGAATTTTTTTAGAAGCTAATGCTTTTAAAGCTAAATCAACTAGATAAGGATGACCCCCTACCATCTCAATTAAATCTTTAGTAAATTTTTTTTGTTCAGGGTTTTCTGACCAATCTAATTTATAAACTTTGGCTAACTTTAATACTTGTTCTAAGTTAAATCCTGGTAATTTAACTTGTTTTCCTACATTAAACGGAGATTGATTAGCATCTAATTTAATATAAACTTCTGTGGAGTTAGCAATTACTAATCGTAAGTTTTGCCAAATTTCTAAGTTATTCGCTTCTTCGTGCCAATAGCGTAACATCGGTAAAAAATCTTTCGCAATATCTGCGTATTCAAAAATGCGATCTAAATTGTCTAAACCCAAAACTAAAGGACGATCAATATTTTCTAAAACATAACTTTGAAAATAGGTTTTACAACTAACTAAACTACCAAATAATTCCTCATCCCAATAATCATCTAGCTGAGGTTTTAAGCCTAATTCTCTGCTGATATTAGCACAAAACCACCGTAAAAATTTATCTAAACTACTAAACATAGCCGATTCAGCAGAGCGAAGATTGAGGTAAACTTTACAATAATCACTATTTTCTGCATGGTCTAAAATCAATTTTAAGAGAGATGTTTTGCCCATTTTTTCAGGAGCTTTGATACGAATTAATGCTCCAGGTTTAAGAATGGTTTGATAACAATCTGATTCAATAGGGGGACGAGAAATATAATCACCATCAGGGATAGGGGGATCAATGATAACAATATCACCGTCTTGTTTCCATTCAGGATATTTAATATCTTTTAACCATTCTCGTAAGATTTGAAACTTTCCTGGTCCTTTGCTACGGGGGTCTAATTCAGGACAACCATTTGTTTTTTCACTAGAAAAAGAACTATAGAGTTCTGTCATTTGCTTTTTATAAGTTTCATGACTGGCTGCTTCTGCCAATTCCCATACTTCTGTATCCGGTTTACGCCAATTTTCATAAGCAAACCGAACTAAAAAAATTTCTCTTAATCTTCCTTTTAAATTTTGATCATTGGCAACTTCTTTAAGGAATAGATCCCAGTTTTTTGGTTTCATAGCGATCGCATTAATGATAATATCAATTAAAACAAATATCCCTGATTTGACCAGGATGAAAAAAAGTTTCTGAGGGGAAACAGTCTTATCATTCTACTATTTTCTACTTTATTCCATGTTACCTCCTACAAAAAATGGAAAAAATCAACGATCAATGGGACTGACATTCTAACAAGTCATACCTATCATGAGAGTAGAGGACAAAAGAAACCCTCTAACCAGGTGTGAGTTAAGGAGATGACCTAACCATGAACAACAAACTAAACCTCAAACGTAAACTAGCGACAATAATGGCAATTTCCCTTCTGGTTGTTTTCGGTGTGGAAACTATGGCCGTTGCATCTTCTAACCCCTACTCAGACAGTTCTATGGGCTATGCTAAAGACTGTCCAGGGGATGACAAAGATGATTGCTAAATGTTATTGCCGTTCTTAAACTCCGACCACAACACACCTAGAAATGAAACAAAGCTAGGACTTTTCCTGGCTTTTTTTTTCAAAGCCTAACAGGTCAATGGTAAAAATAGAGATAACAATGATTATAAAGTACGAAAAAAGTTATCCTAGAAACTCATAAGTAGTTTCTTCGGTAATATGTGGCTTAAACAATCTTCCCAGTCCAAATGGCAAAACCCTATACCTACGGATAATTATAGTTCCTACGATACCCGACAGAAAAAAACGAACCGAACTATCGGGCAACAACGTCAACCCCTATTTATCATGTTATTTGTCAGTGTCATCCTTTTGGGAGCTATTGGCACTCGTCTCGCCTTTTTACAATTAATGCAAGGGGAAGTCTATCGAGAAAAGGCAGAAAATAATCGCGTTCGCATTGTCCCTAAACCCCCTGTCCGTGGTAATATTTTTGATCGCAAGGGGCGGGTTTTAGCCTCCACTCGTCTCACCCACGCAGCTTATCTCTGGCCAATGGTGGTTAACCAACCCGACTGGCCGCAAAATCGTAAATATTTAGCCCAACTTCTGGCTGTCCCTGAAGAAAGTATTGAAAGTAAAATTCAACAGGCAGGCTATAATGCTTCAACCTTAATTAGAATCGCTCGTAGTTTAAATCCTGCCCAAATTACAGCCTTAGAAGAATTTAAAACCGAATTAAACGGTTTAGAAGTCGATATTGAAACCGTCAGAGATTATCCTAACAAAGAAATTGCAGCCCACGTTTTAGGCTATACCGGAGAACTTAACGCCGAAGAACTTAAGCGAAGACGTTCTGAAGGCTATCGTTTAGGGGATATTGTCGGTAAAATGGGGGTCGAAGCGGCCTACGAACAACAATTACGAGGAGAATGGGGCGGTATCGAATTAGAAGTTGACGGGGCCGGCAAAGTCATGAAAGTATTAGGCCAAAAAGTCGGCCAACCCGGTAAAGATGTTACCCTTACCCTAGACCTCGATGCCCAAAAAGCAGCAGAAGCAGCCCTAGGGGAACGTATCGGGGCTGTCGTTGCCATTAACCCCCAAACCGGAGGGGTTCTCGCTATGGCTAGTAATCCCACCTTCGACCCTAATATTTTCTCAACTCAAATTACCCCTCAAACCTGGAAACGCTTACAAAAGAAAGGTAACCCCTTTGTTAACCGTGCGTTACGGGGCTTTCCCCCGGCTTCTACGTTTAAAGTGGTAACTGCTACTGCTGGCATGGAATCGGGTAAATATCCTCCTGATACCATCTTGAGTACCTTTGCTTATCTCAACGTAGGAGGGACAGCCTTTGGAGAATGGAACCGAGCCGGGTTCGGGCCGATGGGTTACGTTCGGGCTATGGCTTGGAGTAGTAACACCTTTCATGGTCAAATTGGCCGAGGGGTCGGTGGACCAACGTTAATTAAATATGCCCGTCTCTATGGTTTTGGTTCAAAAACTGGAATTGAATTAGGGGAAGAGGCTGCCGGGTTAATCGCAGATAATGAATGGAAAATGGAAAATTATGATTGGGAATGGACCGACGGGGACACGGTTAATATGTCCATTGGTCAAGGGTTTACCCAAGCTACCCCTTTACAAGTAGCCATTATGTTTGCAGTTCCGGGTAACGGGGGTTATCGCGTCAAACCCCATTTCTTTGAAGAAAAAGATGACCTTGAAAAATGGCGTACTTCTATGAACCTGAAACCCAGTACCTTAAAAACCCTACGAGAAGGGCTGAGGGCAGTGGTTTCCAGTGGAACAGGAAAAGCCCTTAATGTTCCTAGTTTGCCTCCTGCAGCTGGCAAAAGTGGCACAGCAGAAGCCCCTCCAGGAGACTCTCATGCTTGGTTTGGTGGCTTTGCACCTTACGATAACCCAGAAATTGTAGTGGTTGCCTTTGCAGAACATTCTGGAGGCGGTGGGGGTTCCGTGGCCGCTCCAATGGTACGCCAAGTGATGGAGGCTTATTTTCAGCATAATAAAAAGTAAAGAGAGGAAACTGTCTCTTTTTTTGTTGCTAAAATTTGTATAAATAAACGTCAAAAATCTAGTGTGTGTTGAGGAGGAAAAATGATTAAAAAATCCCTCGGTTTAGGTTTATTAATGACCACAGGTGCAGCGTTAGGAGAATTCGCATTCTCTCCGAAAATGGCACAAGCATCAGAACTTTGTAATTATCGTAATGAAATTGTCCGTGTATCAGGTGCTTATCTCAATCAAGATGAGGTTTGGGTTAGTAAGGGATGGTGGCTCGTTGAACCTGGGGAATGTATGGTTTATCCGGACGATTGGTATACTTATGTAGAAGTTGACCGCGCTCAAACCGTTGAACGTACCTATTTATTAAATTTAGAAGAGGAAGAAGTACAAACTATTCAATTATGCGTTCTTCAGGATAGATACACTTTCTACAACGCAGAACTTTTTGAGGCCTGTGATAAACATCATTATGGGTTTACTGATAATTCTATGCAAACATTTTATTTAATTGGTGCTAGACGCGAATTGATTGAATATACGCAATAACTAATCAATAGTTATTGATAATTCTAGGGGTTTTAATGAATTTAAGCCCCTATGCTATTTTCTGAAAAAAAAACGATCTTAAGCTCAAGTAAATAGTTAATTGATCGCCAAATTTAAACTAACCTAAAATTCAGCCAAAGGAACTAACCCGCCACTGCTTTTAGGATCACCTCGGTGGCTATTTTCCCAGTCTTCATCCTCCTGTTCAACATCAACTAAATCAGACTCATTTAACAAATTTGGTGAAACATTGTACTCGATATTTTCAGAGATAATGCCGTCACTTTCCTCAATATCCCAAGACCATTGTTCCCTGTCTTTGACTTCTAACCCTTGCAAGTCTTGCCACTCCCCAGTAGAAGCTTCTAAGGGTTCAACGGTTTCGACGTTAGTAACCGAGGGTTGATTGGCCAATACTTCCGGTAAAGAAGCCACGATCGCACTTAAAATGATCATACTGATAAAGGCAGGCCAAAGATAATTAACAAGTCGTAAAGGGTTCATAACTGATTCGTTGACTCCATCACAATAAAGACTAGGCTAATTAGCCCTACTTATTAAGATAATCAAAACTCAAAAAGATGCAATGTATCTAAAGTATAGGGTAGAGAGTCAGTGATCAGTGACCAGTGAACAATGAACACTTAACAGTGATCACTATCGTTAAAATGTAACTAAAGTTTCCCCTTTCTTTATAAAGAGGGTTGACAATAAAAATAAAGATCACTATCTAGTAGATTAACGTGGAACTGAAACAAGTCATCATTGCTTATAAGGCAGGAGACATCGAAAGCCAAAAATGGGCGCAACGGTGTGCTAAAGAATTAGAAGTCCTCGACTGTAAAGTATTGATGGGTCCGAGTGGCTATAAAGATAACCCTTATCCTGTGTTTCTTTCCTCTGCATCAGAAAAAATTGACTTAGCCATCGTTTTAGGAGGAGATGGCACAATTTTAGCGGCCGCGCGACAACTAGCCCCAGAAAGCATTCCTATTTTAGCGGTTAATGTTGGGGGACATTTAGGCTTTTTAACCGAACCCTTTGAGTTATTTAGAGATACTCAACAAGTTTGGCATCGTTTACAAGGCGATCGCTATGCCATGTTACAGAGGATGATGTTAGAGGCGCGGGTATGTGAAGGCGATCGCTGTTCTCCTCAGTCTAGTAGCGATCGCTTCTACTGTCTCAATGAAATGTGCATCAAACCGGCTAGTATTGACCGAATGCCCACCGCTATTTTAGAACTAGAAGTGGATGGGGAAGTGGTTGATCAATATCAAGGGGATGGCTTATTAGTGGCGACTCCTACCGGTTCAACTTGTTACACCGCCTCTGCTAATGGTCCCATTATTCACCCTGGAATGGATGCGATCGCCGTTACCCCTATTTGTCCTTTAAGTTTGTCGAGTCGTCCCATTGTTATTCCGCCGGGTTCGATAGTTGATATTTGGCCCCTAGGAGATTATGAACTCAATACTAAGTTATGGACTGATAGTTCTTTAGCGACTTCTATTTGGCCGGGTCAATGGATATCAGTAAAAATGGCTCATTGTATGGCCAGATTTATTGTCTTACGAGAAAATTATTCTTTCTATCAAACCCTACGAGAAAAATTACAATGGGCAGGAACAAGAATACATTTTGATAATAATCATCGAGTTAATTAAATTAATAAGAATTATTACCAGTCATAAATTGTCGGAAACCTTCTCTTAAAATGCTAAAGTAATAATCTGATCTATCGAAAATAATTAACCATGAGTTGGACAAAAGTGCTTGCTGTTGATAGCCTGCCAATAGGTTCTCGTCAAGTGGTAAAGACAGAGAATCATAACATATTATTGTTAAATCATAACGGACAAGTTTATGCGGTAAAAAATAGCTGTCCTCATCTAAAAATTTCTTTAAAAAAAGCTAAAATTAACGAAGATGGTGATTTAGTTTGTCCTATGCACCGCAGTGCTTTTGACCTTAAAACAGGAGCAGTAAAAGAGTGGACTCCTTGGCCACCTTTAGTGGGCAAAGCGATGGGCATGATCTCTCAAGAAAAAGCCTTATCTGTCTTTCCTGTGAAAACCGAAGAGGGAAATATTTGGGTTGATTTAACCGATAGTTAAGTTTTATTTATTTCCCTGGATAGAGGCGTTTTTCATAACGTCTCGATACCATCAATTTGATAGTTGAATTGATGAAAGCTGATGGCAAATTTAATTGAATTCGAGTTATTTGCTCCTTACAATGAAAAGGCAACCATAAAAGGGTCTTTTTCTGATTGGTCAGACATTGAAATGGAGAAGGACGAAAACGGTTATTTTCGCACAAAAGTAGAATTAGAAGATGGGATTTATGAATATCAATTCCGTGTGCAAAGTAAATCTCCCTTTTTAGATCCCGATGAATGGGTAGAAATTAACGATCCTTATGCAAAAGAAATAAATACAGAGAGTGGAAATAGCGTAGTTCGTGTTAAAGAGGGTGAAAAAATAATCGATACTTACGTCTGGAAAAATGACGATCATTCCTTACCCAAAAATGAGCAATTAGTTATTTACGAATTATTTGTTAATAAATTTTCTGGAAATTTTAAAGGAATTATAGAGCAACTAGACTATTTATCAGAATTAGGAATTAATGCCATTCAATTAATCCCGATACAAGCTTTTCCTGAAGACAAAAAATGGGGTTATACCCCTCGTCATTATTTTGCAGTTGAACCCAGATATGGATCATCAGAAGACTTAAAATATTTGATTGATGAGTGTCATGGTAAAGGAATTCGTGTCTTATTAGATTGTGTTTTTAACCACTCTGATACAGAAAACCCTTTAACCCAAATTAATCATGATTATTGGTATCGCGAACAACCCAATGATCCCGATCATAGTTGGGGTCCCGAATTTGATTATGAATATTATGACGATAATTTAGACATTAAACCTGCTTGGCAATTTATTGGTGATGTCGTTAAGTTTTGGGTTGAAGAATATCATATTGATGGGTTTCGTTACGATGCAGCAAAACAAATTGATAACTATGATTTTTTAGATTGGTTAAGTGAACAAGCGAGAAATTCTACAGGAGATAAACCCTTTTTTAATACCGCAGAATATATACCAGAAAATCCTCAGTTAGCTGGTTTTGATCGACCCGTTGATGCTTGTTGGCACGAAAGTTTTTATCAGCAAGCCATTGTTCATATTTGTGGAGATAATTATAATTTTGAAGACTTAAAAGAAGTTGTTAATTGTAAACAACAAGGTTATCAAGGGGCTATTAGTACCATTAATTATATTTCCTGTCATGATCATCAATCCGTGTTCAGTGAATTAGGCGATCGCAATATTTTTGAAGAAGAAGCCTTTCAAAGAGCTAAGTTAGGAGCTATATTATTAATGACAACCGTCGGTGTTCCCTTACTTTGGATGGGAAATGAGTTCGGAGAATATGATGCAGATGCAGAATCAAGTATCAATTGGAATTTACTAGAAAATGAGAGTAACAAAAATCTGTTTGAGACTTACCAAAAACTGATAAGGTTAAAAACCCAAACTAATGCTTTGCATACCGATAATATTGACTTTATTCACGAAGATATTGATAATAAAGTCTTAGTTTATCATCGTTGGGATAACGAAGATTCTCGTGTGGTTGTTGTACTTAATTTTTCAGGTAATTCTTTATCAGATTATAGAATTCCTAATTTTCCTAATTCGACAGATTGGAACGATTATCTCAACGATGAAGAGTATCAAGCATCCGACAATCAATTAATTCTTGATATAGGAGAGTACGAAGGGAAAATATTAGTTAGTTAACCTTACTCATTAAGACGGTGATGGTGTAAACTTCAAGATTTAAGGTTAAATAATAACCATAGAAAAAATCTAACAGGAAAATCTATGTCGTCACCGTCTAAACGCATATTATTTATCAGCAATGGCCACGGAGAGGATAATCACTCATCCTATGTCATTGAAACCCTATTACAACTGTATCCTAATTTAGATGTGGCGGCCATGCCCATTGTGGGGGAAGGGAACGCCTATCGTCGCTTAAATGTACCCATCATCGGCCCAACCCAAAATATGCCCTCTGGCGGATTTTCTTATATTAACCGTTTACGCTTACTGACAGACTTAAAAGCAGGGTTAGTGGGGTTAACTTGGCGACAGTTACAAGCAGTCTGGAAATATGCCCCTAGTTGCGATTTAATTATGGCAACTGGTGACACTGTATCCCAAGGGTTTGCTTATTCGACAGGCTATCCTTACGTTTCTTTTATTTCCTGTCTATCTGCTTTATATGAAGGAAAGTTAAATGTTGGGCCGTTTATTGGGACTTTTTTGCGATCGCCTCGTTGTTTAGCGGTGTTTACTAGAGATCCTTATACAGCCAAAGATTTAAAAAAACAAGGCATCAGTAAAGCGCAGTTTGGAGGTATTCCTTCCCTCGATAAATTGCAACCCACAGGGAAAGATTTACAATTAAAGTCCGATATTCCTATGGTTGCATTACTGCCCGGATCACGCTTACCTGAAGCGGTTCGTAACTTTAAGCTACAACTCAATCTTATTCTAGAAATTGTTAAGATAATGTCCCCTGAAAACATACAATTTCGGGCTGCATTAGTACCAAAAGTGATGCAAGAATTAGCAACGATTGCTAATAGTGAAGGATGGCAATATGAAGAGAATAAATTAAGCAAAAAAACTGAACAAGGAACCGTAGAAGTCTTCTGTTATTCTGATGGGTTTAATGACATTTTACACAACTGTACGTTAATGTTAGGCATGGCAGGATTAGCGGTGGATCAAGGCATTGCTTTAGGTAAACCGGTTATTCAAGTCCCTGGAGAAGGCCCTCAGTTTACCTATGAATTTGCTGAGGCACAAAACCGTTTGATTGGTAGTTGCGCCCAAACCATCGGCAAAGGACCAGCCAGTTCCGAAACCCTCACAGAAGCAGCTAAATGTGTTGCTAAAACCGTTACAAATCAATCTTATTTACACGAGTGCGAGGAAAAAGGAAAAGCCCGTTTCGGACCCCCTGGGGCTTCTGAAAGAATTGCTCGTTTTTTATTGTCCCATATGGGAGTTAATCAAGATAGGGAATAGGGAATAGTAAGCTGTCACTGCATTTCAAAAAACGAAGAAAAAAGAAGCAGTTTTGCTTCCTTTTTATAAAAATTATGGCGATAAACTAGATTTTAAAAATAACTTTTTTAAAATTTACTGTTGAGGAGGTTCTACAGTTTCGTTCGTAGCTGAATTGATAGGAGCCTCGTTTTCAGGGGGATTTTGATTTGTAGAAGATTGAGGTTCAGACGGATTTTGTTGTATCGAAGAAGGAACATTAATTTCTACTTTTGGTTCTGGAGAAGACGTTTCGGGTGCTTGTTGCACTGGGACAGGAATGATTTCTTTTGTTTTTTCAATCACTGTTGTTTCCTGGTTAGGTTGTTGTTGTTCAACTGTCTCGTTAGATTCAACAGGGATAGGAATAAGCTCTTGTGTCCTTTCAATAATGGTCGTTTCCTGATTAGGTTTTTGTTCCTCACTAATAGCTGGAGATTGATCAGTTTCTTGCTGTTGAGCAAAAATAGAGTAAAATATACCTGAACTTACCCCCATACAAATCTAGTACACGAAGCTAAAAAGCCTATCTATCAAGGGATATAGAGATTAGACTCCGACGCTGTACCCATGTAAATCGTAATATTTCTTAATGGACAGTAAGAAGGGAACTAAGCTAAAATAGTAGTCATGTATATAGAGCGTGTTCCTAACAGAAATTCCCCACCGGCTGTTCTTCTTCGCGAATCTTATAGAGAAGGAGATCAAGTCAGAAAAAGAACCCTGGCAAATTTATCAACATTGCCAGATGATGTTGTTGATAATATGAAACTGGTTTTAAAAGGGGCTAAAGTTTCAATGACTGAAACAATACCCGATAATTTTGAGGTAATTTCAAGCCGTCCACACGGTCATATAATGGTCATATTAGAGACGATTAAAAAGTTAGGTTTAGACAAAATTATTGCTAAAACTCCCTCTCGAACTAGAAACCTAGTTTTGGGGATGATAATTGCGAGAATTATCAATCCTAAATCTAAATTAGCCACAGCAAGAGGATTCCATGAGAAAACGTTTAGTAATAGTTTAGGAAAAGTTTTAAACTTAGAAAAGGCTGACGAAGACGAACTCTATGAAGCTTTGGATTGGTTAGTCAACAAACAAGAGAAAATTGAAAATAAATTAGCTGGTTTGCATTTAGATAATGGCTCATTAGTTTTATATGATGTTACCTCAACTTATTTGGAAGGAAAGAGCTGCGAATTAGGAAAATATGGATATAATCGAGATAAAAAGAAAGGGAAAACGCAAATAGTATTTGGACTACTCTGTGACCAGAATGGTTGTCCTATCGCTGTAGAGGTTTTTGAAGGAAATACTTCAGATACTAAGACACTAAAAAGTCAAATAGAAAAAGTTAGGAAAAGGTTTGGTGTTCATAACGTAGTATGGGTAACAGATAGAGGGATCTTAACGTCTTCAAATATTGAAGAATTAGTTAAACCAGTGGAAGGATTAGATTATATTAGTGGTTTAACTAAAGCAAGCATTAGAAAATTAGCAGAAGTAGAGTCAATTCAATTAGGATTATTTGATGAGGTGAATTTAGTTGAGTTTGAAAGTGAAGATTACCCACATGAAAGATTGATTGCTTGTCGAAACCCGTTGATAGCTGCTAAAAATCAGAAACAAAGAGAAGCATTATTACGAATAGTAGAAGAACAATTTGACTTGATTGTTAAAGCCACGAAAAGAGAAAAAAGAGCTTTGAAAGGAGCCGATAAAATAGCTTTAAGAGTTGGAAAAGTCTTAAACAAGTATAAAATTAATAAATACTATAATCTAAACATCACAGATTCAGAATTTACTTATGAGCGTAAACAAGAATTAATTGACCAAGAAATAGCTTTAGATGGGATTTATATTTTGAGAACTTCTGTAGATAAAACTTTGATGGATGGGTTTGAAGTGGTCAAAGCGTATAAAAGTTTATCTTCTGTAGAGGAAGCTTTCCGTTGTTATAAATCTATTGATTTAGCGGAAAATGCGGTCTTGGGGTTTCCCCAAGTAGAGCAATTTTCCAAGACAAAAGTGCGTCCTATTTATCATTATAAGGGAGACAGAGTAAAAGGGCATATTTTCTTATGTATGTTAGCTTATTACGTTGAATGGCATTTAAAACAAAAATTAGCTCCTTTATTATTTGAAGATGAAGAAATTGATGACAACTATCAAGATATCATCAAAGCTAGTCGTAGTGATTCTGCGGTTGCTAAAGATAGAAAAAAACGCACTGAAGATAACTTCCCAGTTCATAGCTTCCGCACCTTAATAGAAGATTTGGGAACAATTTGCTTAAATACAGTCGAGTGTACTTTAGAGAGTGGAAAATACGTTTTTGACAAAATAACTCGACCCACTGAACTGCAACAAAAAGCTTTAGATTTACTAGGTATTTCTTCAATTTGTACCCAGTAAAGACAGGTGGCTAATTCGGCGTATCCTTCACGCAGCATACGTTATGGCATTTTGTCAAAGGGGAAGTTCAGATATACCAGCAACTAGACCGATCGCAAGAGTTAAAAAAATCCCTAATAATAACCCACCTGTTGCGTTATTGTTATCACGATTTTTAAGTTGGTTTTGTTTGTATTTTTCCCTTATTTGACCATCTACGTATCCATCACGATAGGAAACTTCTTCAGAACTAGCAGGTCTAGCATTAATATTTCCTGTTACTTTCTCAGTGTGATAAATTTCTTTTTTGGACATAATTTTACCTCCATGAAAAATAGTAAAATATAAAAAAGAAAAACTTTTTTTTATGGTTATTTTGGTTTTAAAATAGCTAGTCAAAAATATTCGATTAGCCATACTATACAGTCTAATCATTTATTTATTTCATTACCTCTATCTTAAGCAGGAATTAATAACTATCTTGATATATCCCAAGATAGAGATAGAGCCAATAAACTCTAGATTCTTCTCTCTTTCTTTGGAAAAGTTAACAATAGATATGCTCTTTTAATGCACGAATCCAACTGGGATAGTGTTATTGAAGTAGTGAAAGTTAATCTCAGTTGATAGTATTTCCTCATTCTAATGATGGAGGTAGCGCATCAAGGGAGGGAACAGGGAACAGGGAATAGTCATACTAGATCCGTTTTAGATAGTATAGTATTAAGTCTTGACGCAGGGAGCAGGGAGCAGGGAGCAGGGAGCAGGGAGCAGGGAGCAGGGAGCAGGGAGCAGGGAGAAAAAATGTTACTCTACTAAAATAAGCGGATTTGGTATCAGACGTTAACTATTAACAATGTTGGGATAAAACCTTTCAAATTCCCCTGCGTTAAAATTTGTATTTGGGTCATCAGGAAGCCTTTTTCGACTCCCTTCTTGATCAGGTCTTTCTAATAAAAAAATATATTCACAGATTACACCCTTTAGCTGAGTGTGTTGATCGATTTTCCATCCTTCTAAACAAACACCTGTCAAAATAGCCTCCGAAAAATCGGTGTTACTAGCCAACACTTTCGTTAAATTTGCGTTGGTGAGATTAGCCCCTCGAAAGGTGGCATTGGTGAGATCTGCCTGTTTTAAATTGATTCCTTTAAGATTAGCACCTGCTAAATTAGCTCCTCGTAAATTAGCTTGTCTATAATCTTGAAAATAACCCAGATGAAGATCCTTCAATAAATCTCGAATGGCAGGTTTACGGAGAATCGTCTCTCCTACTCTGGCACTTTCTAATTTTAAAGTGTGGTCAAAACGAGTCCGTATTAGGATAGCTTGTCTGAGATCGGTACTTTTTAGAATGGCTTGGGTAAAATCTGCCTCTGTGAGATTAGCTTGGTAAAAACTGGTTCCGCCAATAGAGGTAAAAGCAATGGCAATGTTACGAATCCATGCATCTCTAGGATCGTTATGAATAGAACGCCAACCCAAATAAGCACTTAGTGAAGTAACCGCTACAGCAGCAATTCCTGAACCAACAATGGTGAAAGACAAGACTTCGGCTTCTGCCACTGCCATCGTAAAAGCAATAATCACAGCAAACGGAAAAGCCCCTGCAATGGCGGCCGTTCCCGCGATCGCCCCTGCTGCTGCACCTGCGATCGCCCCAAGCGTCGCGGCAATAATAGCTACCACTAAATGAAACACAAAGGTAACGCCAAAGGAAAAAGCCACCGACAAAGAAAAGGGCAAAGACTCAGCAAAAGCGACTGCAATCACCGCCGTTGCCATTAAAGAAATCACAACTGACCCTAATCCCCCTTCTAATCCCTGAAAATAACTAAAAATACAAAAAATCATCAAAATAATAATCGCTGTCCCCCCTGCTATTTGATTGATCAAGTTTCCACTCTCGGCGGTTAGTACCACAAAACTTCCTGCAAATCCTGAACATACCCCTGATAATGCTGATAGCAGCCACGAAAACGCCATTAACGTGATTGCCCAACGTCTTTGTAATCCTCCTCTCCCTTGACTCAAGTTAGCCCCTGTGAGGTTGGTTTGAGCAAAATTAGTTCCCCGAATATCTGCTTCCCTCAAGTCTATATTGACTAAATATTTAGCTTTAAATGATTGTCCTCTGAGGTTTTCCCCTCGAAAATCCCGTCTTCCTTGTTCGTAGCTTTTGAGGAGTTGAGATGCTTTCATTTTTTAACTGGTTTTATTTTTTTAATCGTCAATAATCTATCCTTATATTCAGTAAACCCTATTTAACCTGAGTTCGGGATAAGAAAAGGAAGGAGTAGTAAGCTGAAAATAACCAAATAATTCAGTAACTCCTCCCTATGTTAAGTAGGGATGCTTTGTGCTATAGTTTCGATAAAACTAGCTAGTTTATAAGCCTAGGTGCTGATGGCTGAATGCTGACGTTTATTAGTTATTGAAAATGCTTTTTCTGATAACTCAAAACAGTGTTTTGTAATAACATAGCCACCGTCATTGGTCCCACACCACCGGGAACAGGAGTAATATAATTACTTACCTGAGAAACTGAGTTAAACTCAAAATCTCCCACTAATTTAGAAGCGGAGTCTTCTGTCATAATACGGTTAATGCCAACATCAATGGCGATCGCTCCAGGCTTGACCATCTCCCCTGTAATTAAATTGGGTTTGCCCACTGCAGCGATAATAATATCTCCTTGACGGGTGATTTCTGCTAAGTCGGGGGTGCGAGAATGGGCAATACTCACCGTTGCATTTTTTTCTAATAACATCAACGCCAAGGGTTTACCCACTAAAATGCTGCGTCCTACCACTACCGCGTGTTTTCCTGCCACATCTAAGTTATATTCTTCTAAGAGACGCATCACACCCCAAGGGGTACAACTGCGTAACCCCTCTTCACCCCGTATTAAATGACCTAAGTTCATGGGGTGTAAACCATCGGCATCTTTTTCAGGGGCGATCGCATGGAGTAACTTAACAGTATCTAAATGGGGAGGTAAAGGTAACTGAACTAAAATACCATCCACTCGTTCATCTGCATTTAATTGATGGATTAAAGCTTCTACTTCTTCTTGAGGCGTTTCCGTGGGTAAATGACGACCAAACGAAGCAATTCCTACTTTAGCGCAAGCTTTTTCCTTATTACGAACATAAACCGCACTAGCTGGGTTATCGCCCACCATAATCACCGCTAACCCAGGAGGACGACCGATATTCCCTTGTAATTTTTCAACGGTTGTTTTTAATTCTCCCTGAATTTTTTGCGCTAATGCTTTACCGTTTAACAAAGAAGCAGTTTCAGAAGACATGGATAACCTAGATAAATTTGGAACGTAGGAGTAGTTTATGGTGTCCTATAGCTTAGCCTATCTCAAGACCGTCAATTTCACCGCACTCATCATGAAAGTTTTAAACATTCGAGGGGTTCATGGTGCTATTTTTTCCCTTTTGGTTGGAGGGTTGCTCGGATGTACCCCCGTCAACTATTTAGGGTTAGCACAACCGTCTATTACCCCCATTGGAGAACTGTCTCCCCAATCATCGACAGAACGCACCTCCGAAGAAGATATCATCTATTTAGAAGGCAAAGTGGTCGACAGTGCGCCTTTTATGGAAAGTGGTTCCTATCAACTCGAAGATCAAACCGGAACCGTCTGGGTACTCACTAATGGACCACTCCCTCAAACTGGGGACAGGGTACAAATTACAGGAAAAGTGACCTATCAATCAATTCCTATTGATGGTCAAGATGTGGGAGAGTTGTATATCTTAGAAGTTGAAAAACTAGAGGCTAATATGGTTGATAATAGCTCAGTCGTTAAACCTGTAGTTGATACTGAAGTCGAGACTTCTAGTGATACTGAAGTTAAGCCTACCCCTAAACCAGAAGCGAATGAGTTTCTCCTCCCCCACAAACGTAACACCAAGTAGTCCCCGTTCCGTTGCTTTGGCTATTCTTTATCAAGATGGTCATTTTCTGATGCAGTTACGGGATAATATTCCCACCATCATTTATCCCGATCGCTGGGGTTTTTTTGGTGGCCATCTTGAACCTGGAGAAACCCCAGACATTGGAGTCAAACGAGAAGTCAAAGAAGAGATTAATTTCACCCTTGAAAATCCTATTTTTTTCTGTCGTTACGATGATGAAGTTGCTTTGCGCTATATTTTTTATGCTCCTTTAACAGTGTCTATCAATGACTTAAATTTACAAGAAGGGGCGGACTTCAGGTTAGTTTCTCCTGAAGCGGTTAAACAAGGACAATGTTATTCTGAAAAACTGGGTGATGTTCGTCCTTTAGGGAAAATTCATCAAAAAATTTTGCTAGATTTTATTAATAGAACATGAAACTAAATTGTTAAATTTTGTGGTTTTTTGTAAAAAAATGAGGTGAGTTTGATTATAAATAAATGTTAGTTTGTATTTTTACTTTTCTGAAGGAAAAATTTTATGGGTTTTAAATATATTAATCAAATTGCTAACCCCGACAATTTACAGGAATTTCTCACCTTAGTTGATTTAGCTGCTGGTGCTGGTCAAAATGTTAATAATGCTATTGATTTAAGTCAAAAGTTACACGAAACAGCCCCAATGAAGGTTTGCCTTCAGATACTTAATCAAGATCCTGACTGCGCTCAAATGCTTAAAGAACGCTACGTCGGCCCTTATTTTGACTTAGAAACCATGTTAAAAATGCCGAAAGGATCTTTAGGATGGACTTACGCTAAAGTATTAAGTACCCTAGGTTACGATCCTCAGTTCTATAAAAGCACTGAAAACTTTAAAACCGATGCTGATTATGTTACCTTTCGGGTCTTTAAAACCCATGATCTCCATCATATTTTAACCGGCTATAGTTTAGATGATTTGGGAGAATTAGGGGTTCTTTCTGTTAGCGTTGGACAATTTGCTTATCCTGGTTTTACGTTTCTTGATTTGATGTCGTTTTTGTTTAGATTTTTCAAAAATGATCAAGCCTATAATAAAGATATGACTCCCCAAGAACAAGTAAAAACTTTAAATTATGCTTTTAAATTGGTGTCTGCTGGTATCGATATGGGACAAGCTGCTAAACCCTTATTTGCTGTAAAATGGGAGGAAAACTTAGACCGTTCTTTAGATGAATGGCGGGAAATGTTGAATATTAAACCAGCTTTAGACGGTCCCTATAGTTGGTACAGTCGCGAAAAACTTAAAGCAGCGATCGCTTAATTAATAGCTAAAAATTATGTTGAATATGCTACAAATATTAGCAAATATTATTATCTCTATTGTGGTTGGCTTTTGGATAGGAGCGATCGCAATTTTTTCTATTCAGAATATTACCGCCGTTTCCCTAAAATTTCTACTCTGGGAATCCATTAAACTACCCATCGGTGTGTTACTCTCGTTTTGCGTGGGAGGAGGCTTTATTGTCGGTGGGTTGTTACCTTTTCTCTTAAAACCTTTTAAACGCAAGAAAAAACGACCTTTGAGAAGTCCAATAGATGATGGGGGTTACTTTGACTTTGATAATTAAATTAATGTAGGTGTTGACTATGAGTAACCCCCGTATTTTAGTGGTTGAAGACGAAGCTAAACTTGCCCAATTTATTGAGTTAGAACTGAAATATGAAGGCTACAATATTACAGTGGTTAATGATGGGTTATCGGGACTGACAACAGCAAGAGAAAGTAACCCCGACCTTATTTTATTAGATTGGATGTTGCCAGGCATATCAGGACTCGAAATTTGTAAGCGACTCCGACAAACCGGGAGTAAAGTCCCTATTATTTTATTAACCGCTAAAGATGATATCAGCGATCGCGTCGCTGGTTTAGATGCAGGAGCCGATGATTATATTGTTAAACCGTTTAATTTAGAAGAATTATTAGCAAGAGTTAGGGCAAATTTAAGACGAAATAAAGAAGAAAACCCGGATCTTTTGCAATTTTTAGACCTAAGTTTAAATCGTAACACCCGTGAAGTCTTTCGGGGTAATCGTTTGATTGAACTAACGGCCAAAGAATTTGACTTACTAGAATATTTAATGTCTCATCCGAAACAAGTCCTTAGTCGGGATCAAATTTTAGAAAGGGTATGGGGTTACGATTTTATGGGAGATTCTAATATCATTGAGGTTTACGTGCGCTATTTACGCTTAAAATTGGAAGCTGAACAAGAAAAACGACTGATTCAAACCGTTCGAGGGGTGGGTTATGTGTTGCGAGATTAAACTTAGGAACTCACCAGAATAAAAAACTCATAACGGTTATGAATTAACAGGGTCACCTAGTTGATGAGTGAACATAAGATCACTTATCATTATTTTCAGCATCAATGCATTAGGATAAGTGTACCGACAAGTTGCTTATTTCCCTCCAATATTAACTACAAGACAGGTCAAAAAATAATATGAGTGCAACGACCCTTAACGCTAGAGACTTATTTCGTGCTGCTTACGAGAACCGTTACACTTGGGATAAGGATTTTCCAGGTTATACTGCCGATGTTACCTTTAAGGATAACGATCACACCTTTACTGGTCAAGTGCGGGTAAATGGCGATATGTCTACAGAAGTCTTTAACATAGAAGATGAACAAGCCTTAAATCAAGTCAAGTCTCAACTTTGGGAAACAGCCATTCATCGGGTTCGTCGTTCCTTTGAAGATGTTCATGGTCAAAACACCTTTCGTTACGGCGATACCGACGAAAACGGTGCTGTAGAAATCCTAATGGGAGGAAAATCAGAAGGCGATCGCTATAAACTCCGTGATAATGAGGTCTGTCATGTTCACCGTCATATTCATGGGGTTGTAGTTACCATCGATACTTTTAGTAGTCATAAAACAGAAGAAGGCTATCTTTCTCACCGCTACGACTCTATTTATCATGACCCCAAAACTGGAGAACAAAAGGGTGGAAAAAGTTATTTCGAGGACAACTACGAAAAAGTAGATGGTTATTACATTTTAACCAGTCGTGTTATTACAGGAGAAGAAAACGGAGAAACCGTAACCAAAGAATTCGGGTTTTCTAATATTAAATTATTACAACCTGCGATGGTTTAATGGGTTGGGTGTTGGGGATAAGATAATCTCTTATCTTCACCACCTCTAGAAGTTATAATAAGGTTCATTGCGGATGTAGTTCAGTGGTAGAACGTCACCTTCCCAAGGTGAATGTCGTGGGTTCGAGTCCCATCATCCGCTTATTATATAAAGTCATATTGTTTTTTTCTTGTATATAATTCTGAGCGATACTATGTTATTAAACAGAAAATTATTGAGTTAAACCTGATACCGAAGAATCTCTATTTTGTATTCATATATCTTTAAGAGATGCTTCATTCCGCTATCGCTACATTCAGCATGACATTATAAGGTAATTCAATGAATAATAAACAATATTATGTTTACATTATGACTAATAAATCTAAGACTCTTTATACTGGGATGACTAATCATTTATTACGTCGGGTTTATGAGCATAAAAATAAACTTCTTGAAGGGTTTACTAAAAAATATAATATTACTAAGTTAGTCTATTTTGAAGAAACTTCAGATGTTAATGAGGCGATCGCGTTTGAAAAGAAAATTAAAGGATGGACAAGAGGAAAAAAATTGCTCTAATTGAATCTAAAAATCCTCAATGGCTTGATCTTAGCCAAAATTGGTATTAACTGTCATTCTGAGCGATACTATGTTATTAAACAGAAAATTATTGAGTTAAACCTGATAGTGAATAATCTCTATTTTGTGTTCATATATCTTTAAGAGATTGTTCCTAAAGAAAAAAAACAGTTAGTAGTGCCTTTAAGTTCAATCCTAGAAAATCAAGTTCATTTTCCTTTGAGGTAATGTGACTCAATTCCTTAATCTGTCGGAGATATAGGTGACAAATCATATAAGGATGTCTTTTTTGGCGACTAAACTAACTGCTCCACTGTTGTTCCCTAACCATTTACAATAATGAGGTGTATTACCATAAGATACAACCTTAGTTTAGGAACTTAAGACAGAAGTTAAGCATTTCTCGATAAATATAGCTCAAATTCAATAATAGAGACTGTTTTGACCATTTAGACTCTTGAGAGTATTTTTGCTTAAGTTCGGATAAAGGTTGCTTAAGTTCGGATCTTAGTTAGGACAAACAAGTTACAGCGTGTAGGATAAAGCAAAAGTATAAATTTTATGGGTTTTAGCTATTCCCACACCATTAAATATCAAAAAAATAGTTTGAAATTATTTATAAAAACGCTAATTATGGCATTACATTGACAAAGAATCGAGAACGCAAAAAATTAAAACGTTTATCTTCTTCTTTTTATAAATTTATATTGATAAAATTTATCGTCAAAAACCTAAAGATGATCGATACTAGCTCAATCATAGCAGTTTGATTGAATAATTGGTCAGGAGACTGAAAAGAAAAACAAAAATTTTACTAAAAGAGTTGCGATTGTGCCGAAACTTCGTTAAAAAACTTCTGTGCTGTTGCGCCACAGCGTAGCGAGGAACTTCTAACTTTGTTAACTGGCTTCTCCTGTCAAGCTAAACGCACGGACTTCAGTAATTTTCACTTTAATTAATTGTCCTTTTAATTGATCAATATCGCCTTTAAAAAAGGTCAATCGGTTGCCTCTAGTTCTTCCCATCACTTGACTATTATCTTTAGGGTTTTGATCTTCGACTAATACTTCTTCTATTCGGTTTAAATACCGTTGGGATCTTTGTGCTGCTTTTTGTGCAACTAAGTGGTTTAATCGTTGTAAGCGATCGCTTTTTATTTCTTCGCTTAATTGATTGTCCCAAATCGCTGCAGGGGTTCCAGGACGGGGAGAATAAGCTGCCGTATTTAATTGATCAAACCCGATGTCATCCACTAATTTTAAGGTGTTTTCAAACTGTTCTTCTGTCTCTCCAGGAAACCCAACAATGGCATCTGCACTAATAGAAGCATCAGGCATATATTGGCGAATTTTATCAATAATTTTTCGATATTTTTCGTGAGTATAACCTCGTTTCATGGCTTTTAAAACGTCATTATCTCCTGATTGAAAAGGAATATGAAAATGTTCACACACTTTAGGTAATTCGTGACAAGCTTTAATTAAACGTTCGGTAAAATAACGAGGGTGACTCGTAGCAAATCTCAGTCTTTCAATACCAGAAATATCGTGAACTTGATAAAGTAAATCTGTTAAGGTGTGTTGATGTCTTCCTGTTTCGGTTACTCCAGGTAAATCTCGGCCATAAGCATCAATATTTTGACCTAGTAAAGTAATTTCTTTATATCCTTGTTTTCCTAACAATTCCATTTCTTGATAAATCGCTTCAGGAGTTCGAGATTGTTCTACCCCTCTAACGTTAGGAACCACACAATAACTACACCGTTCATTACAACCATAAATAATGTTTACCCAAGCAGTAACGGTACTATCTCGACGGGGTTTCGTAATATCTTCTACGATATGAATAGGTTCAGTCGCAACCACTTGATTCCCGTCAAAAACCTGGGTTAATAAGTCTTGTAAACGGTTGGCGTGTTGAGGCCCCATAACTAAATCTAATTCTGGGACTCGTCTTAAGATTTGTTCTCCTTCCTGCTGGGCCACACATCCTGCGACTACTAACGTTAAATCTGGGTTTTCGTGTTTCCGTTTTGCCTGTCTTCCTAGATAAGAATAAACTTTTTGTTCAGCGTTATCCCGAATGGTACAGGTATTATAGAGGATTACATCAGCACCGTTCGGATCTTCAGACCATTGAAACCCCATGTCTTCTAAAATACCGGCCATGCGTTCTGAGTCAGCTTTATTCATCTGACAGCCAAAAGTAGTGATGTGGTAGTGGCGTGAGGTAGAGGTCATGATTCTGAGATTATTTTAAACGTCCAACTCTTTATTATAGTGGGAATATTAGTTTATTGCTTTATCTTTAAAGTATGACAAAGATGTGAAATAATATCCGGTAGGTTTGAAGAACAATAAAGTGAGAGTAACCAGTCCTATTGATAGTTAGAAGGATGTTGTGGCGGTTGTCATTTTAATCTATGGGTTTTGATTGTGTTATTAATTGCTTGTTCGTCATCGAATCAGTACCCTAGGAATTTTTTAGATGAATATCTCATATTCTCCTTCTAATAACCGTTTACTGGCTGCTTTACCAGAACGGGAATATCAACGCATTTCTCCTCATCTAGAGTTTGTCAATCTTCGTTTGGGACAAGTTCTTTATGAGGCTAATACATTAATTGACTCGGTATATTTTCCCCATCAATCAATGATTTCTATTGTTTCAAAATTAAAGGATAATGTTACCACCGAAATTGGCTTAATTGGTTGTGAAGGAATGATAGGACTTCCTGTTATCTTAGGAGGAAAATACTCGATTAATCAAGCTGTTGTTCAAGTAGCCGATGGAGCATTTAAAGTCAATGCAGATATTCTAAAGCAAGAATTTCAAAGAGGAGAAGCATTACAAAAACTTCTTTTACTATATACAGAAATACGGCTACAGCAAATTTCTCAAATTGCTGTTTGTCGGTCCCAGCACTCTATAGAAAAACGGTTTTGTCGTTGGTTATTATTAGTTCATGATGGGGTAGGGAATGATAAATTATTCCTAACCCAAAAATTTATGGCTGAGATGTTAGGAGTTCGTCGAGCAAGTGTAACAGAAACTGCTCAAAAATTACAAAAATCAAATCTGATTCGATATAAAAGAGGAGAAATAACGATTCTGAACAGACAGGGATTAGAAAAAAGAGTTTGTGAATGTTATCATCTCATGTGTCAAGAGTTTAATCGTTTAATGAATTTATCAAGATTTAAGCAATAAACTATTATCAATGAAAATCAATTTAGTCTTGCTTCTTTCTTTTACTAAGATATCTTCGAGTTTATGACTGTTTTCTATCAAAAATTTATTAATATTTACCTTGATTAAAGTTTGTATTTCTTCTTTTTTATTTTTCTTCCAAGAAATACTTGATATGATCATTATAATCATCAATCTACTGATTTAAACAAGTGTGTACGGATTCGTATGCTGATATCTTGCATCAGTACAAGAAAACTTAATAATTATCAGAAGGTAATCAATTGTGAATAAGTTAGCGTCAAAATGAAATACTATTGCGGATTGCCTTTTGCCTCTTGCCTCCCTAAACTAGCTCATGTAATCGAAGGTGCAAGATATGAGTATGTCTATATTTATCTCTCGAACAAAAAAAAGAAAATTAACCTCGTTTAGTACCTAGTAAACGGATGAATTCATCTTGTATGAGACGATAACATTCGCAAGCAGCATTTTCTAATTCTTCTTGATCGAGAATCGTAATTTTTCCACGACTATAGCGAATAATTCCTGCTTCTTGTAGAATATTAGCTGCTGTGGTGACTCCAGAACGTCTTGTTCCTAACATATTAGCGATAAATTCTTGGGTTAGGGGAAGTTCATCGGATAATACACAGTCATAAACCGATAGTAACCAACGAGCAAGACGTTTTTGTATTTTATGCTGACGGTTACAAGCTGCAGTTTGAGACACTTGGGTGATTCGAGCTTGAATATACAACAATAGCAAGTTTTGTAAGCTATTGCTTCTATGAAACTCCTGTTTGAGAATAGAACCGTCTAACTTTAAAGCTGTTCCTGAAATTTGTACAATAGCTTGATTAATATAATGCTTTCCTCCTAAGATAATTGGTAAACCTACCATCCCTTCTTTACCAATTAAACCGATTTCGGTGGTAGCACCATTTTCCATAATAGAGACAATAGAAATCATGGCTGAACAGGGAAAATAAGCCCACTCAATCGCTTGTTCCGGTTCATATAAAATTGTTCCAGCACTTAAGTCTAATGAGGTTAAATGAGGGGCTAACTTTTGATAATCTACATTAGGCAAAGCTTGAAGTAATCGATTTTCAACTAAAGTTTGGGGTAACACGGATAAGAAATTTGTCCAAAATAAATTAATGGTAATTAAAGGTTAGAAAACCGATGGGAAATATAGATTTTTGATAGTGGAAAAGGCTCATTTTTTATGATTTCTCTCTAAATCATTGTAGAAAATTTCAAAAATTAAGTTTTTTTCCCCAGTTAATCATACTGATATATTCCTATAGGATTTGTCAGTACGTTATCGTACATAGATTTACCTAGGTTATTTCACAGGGAACTATTACGGAGAAAAATAGGACACAATCAAAGAAGAGAAAAATCTTAACATAACTCCCCTACCCTATAGGTCATGGGGTTTATAATGCGAAAAACAATGTATTAATATGCCAATGACTAAGACAACTCAACCCATTAGGGGTAAACACTTATTTCTAACCTTGTTTTCCCTTCCGCTTTTGTGGGGAGGAATCTTAAGTTTACCAGGAACAGCCGGAGATATTGATATAGAAGTGGGTATCGTACAACGGTTTGGAGAAACAGAAGCGGAAAAGTTGTCGATTAGTGCAACCAATGGGGACACTTTAACAGTTAAGTTTCAAGATACCCAAGGACAAACCCAAACTTTAACCACCAGTCAACTCACCCTTGATATTGTTAAAGCGTCTTTACCTCAATCGTTGTTGAAAGAATACATTGTTTTGAGTGACCATGCTACCTTTGAAACGGCAGAAGATAGCGCGAACCAATGGCAAGATAAAGGGATAAAAACAGAAGTAACGCAACCGGGGAGATGGCAAGTTTGGGCAAAACGGGATGTTTATGAAACTCCTTTATTACGCCGTTTATTGTTAAAAAATCTCAAAGAAAAAGGTTATAATGACCCTTACTTAGAATCAGCTATTTTGACCTCTAAATCTCAAGCTACTTTTACTATTGCAGGGAAACAGTATAAGAGTGATTATTTAGAGATTATTCCAGGAAAAAACCCCATTCAAGTGAGTCATTCTCAACAAAAAACACGGCGTTATGGTGGGAGTTTAAAATTACAACCCAATTCCTATGGAACCTATACCTTAGTCAATGATGTTCCTTTAGAAACCTATTTAAGAGGAGTTGTTCCCCATGAAATAGGACCTAATGCCCCCCAAAATGCAGCAAAAGCGCAGACTATTATCGCTAGAACCTATGCGTTGCGTAATTTACGCCGATTTAAAGCTGATGATTACGAACTTTGCGCCGATACTCATTGTCAGGTGTATTATGGATTAAGTGAAACCAGTCCTAAAGCTGATCAAGCGATCGCAGCAACGAAAGGATTAGTATTAACCTATGAAAATGAGTTAGTAGATGCCCTTTATTCTTCGACCACAGGAGGGGTAACAGCGAGTTTTAGCGATGCTTGGAATGGGGAAGAAAGACCTTATTTAAAAGCGGTTATTGACTCACCCCAAAATGTTTGGAATCTCTCTCAAAAGTCTTTAGCAGATGAACAAGAATTTCGTAATTTTATTAGTTTAAAACAAGGGTTTAACGAGAGTGGACGTAACGTTTTTCGTTGGAACCGTCAAGCGACTTTAGACAGTTTAACGAAAGATTTACAAAAATATTTAGAACGACGAAAGCATCCTTTAGCGAATTTCAAAACCATCAAATCTATGGCAGTCACAGAACGATCTGATTCTGGACGTATTTTAACCATGAATGTGCAAACAGACCAAGGAATAATTGAGTTACAAAAGAACGAAGTTCGTAGTGCCTTTGGTCCGCCGAGAAGTACCCTTTTCTACCTTGATCCTATTTACAATAGCCAAAATCAATTAAGCGGTTATGCTTTTGTTGGGGGTGGTTTTGGTCATGGGGTTGGTCTCAGTCAATTTGGATCTTATAATTTAGCTAATTTAGGCTGGAGTGCAGAAAAAATCCTTTCTTTCTATTATCCTGGAACGAAAATTATTCCGCTAGATAATTCTATTGTTTTTTGGAGAGAAGAGGAATAATTAATAATTTATTGTAAGGTGGGTAAAGATTTGCCCACCATCACTTTACTAATAATCATTGTTCTTTTATTAAATAATTTGTGTTAAAAATGTTAGATAACATTATACTATTTGTTCTCTAACTAAGTTTCACATCTCCAAATGGAAATGCTATAGTTAATAGAATTAATTTTGATTCTTGTTTTGATTTTTAATCCTTTCAATTTCCTGTTGTAATTCTTCGATTTGCTTCCTTAAGTTGTCTGCTTCCTCAGTCCGATCAACCGTTACAGCTTCACTTTTTTGAGATGTTTTATAGTTCCCTTGACGAATGTTTTGATAGTCATTAGAATTAGCCCAATTTTGCAAATAATGAACTCTATCTACGGGAAAAGGATGGCTTAAAAATACTCCATTACCACCATTATAAATCAAAAATTTATACAGTTGATTAAGATCATCTTCATCTAATTCTCGATACTTATCTGCTTGTTTTAAAAACTCATCTAAATGACATTCATGGGCATATTTATGACTTCCTCCCGCCATTTTCATCATCATTCTAAAAATGGGTTCTGTATCATCTATAACCAATAAAGCAGCCCTATCTGCTGATAATTCTGCTTTTCTTCGCCATTCATAAAACGCAAAAATTAAACCACTACTAATAATATTTCCTAATCCTAAGGTTAATTCTCCAAATAAAGATGCTGCACCCATTGCCCAAATTGCCATTTGAATTAATAAACTATGATCACATTTGATATGACCTAATTCGTGGGCAATTACTGTTCTTAATTCCATTTCATTAGATAAGTCTAATAAACCAGCATTTAAAACAATATAAGGTTGTTGTTTACCTAAAGAATAAGCATTAGCAATAGGGTTTTGACTAACATAAATTAAGGGTTCAGGATTAATATCTAAATCATAGACAGTTTCTCTAAAAATACCGTATAAAGTACCATATTGACGAGGACCCACTTTAATACTATTTCCCATTAAAGAAATTTGTTGAGGTCTTTCATAAAGATATTCCATGAAGCTACTAGCAACAATATCAAAACCAGGAACACTCCTTAAAGTTTGTTCTGCTTGTTTATCTAAGGGGTGACGAAACGCTTCGCTTGAAAGTCCAGGGTAACTAGACATTATTTCCTCTCTTTAAATTCTTGATAATTAATTATATATTGTACAACATATAAACATTTAGTTAACAGCTTGACTTAGGCTAAAAAAAATGCGTTATAATTTGAGTCATTTATGATTTTATTTATTTAGCAAAATTGTTATAGTGATGAAAACAGCATTTTCTTTTACTAAACGTTTTTTCAAGATAGCCAGAAGAAGAAAACCCTTACAACAAGTTGACCTATTACATCCTGCTGGCAGCGATTTATATCATTGGTTATTAGCCTTATCTTGGCAAAAATTCCTCTTATTAACTACTATTTTTTATTTAGTTATTAATATTATCTTCGCTTCTGCTTATTTAACAGCAGGAGATGGAATTGCTAATGCTGAAGCAGGGTCATTTAAAGACGCATTTTTCTTTAGTATTCAAACCTTATCCACTGTAGGTTATGGTTCTATGTATCCCGAAACCTTCTATGCTCAAATTTTAGTCACTATAGAAGTATGGACAGGATTATTATTAGTCGCTATTTTAACGGGATTAATGTTTGCTCGTTTCTCTCGTCCTACTGCTAGGGTTTTATTTAGTAAAGTTGCTGTTATTTGCTCATTTAATGGGGTTCCTACTCTTATGTTTCGCACCGCGAACCAACGAGAAAATCAAATTTTAGAAGCGCAAATACAAGTTAGTTTAGTCCGTAACGAAATCAGCACCGAAGGTCATTTTATGCGCCGATTTTATGATTTGAATTTATTGCGATCGCAAACGCCTATTTTTGGTTTAAGTTGGCAAGTGATGCACCCTATTGATGAAAATAGCCCCTTTTTTGGAAAATCATCCGATAGTTTAGCCCAAGAAGATACAGAACTTTGGGTAACTTTAACGGGTTTAGATGAAACCTTTTCTCAAACTATTCATTCTCGTTATTTATACAGTTCACAAGACATTTTATGGGATATGAAATTAGCCGATATTTTCTTACAAGGATCAGATGGCAAATATTACGTTGATATTAATCATTTTCATGATGTAGTCCCTTTTTATCCTAAACAAGTTAATTCTAGGGTGAAAACATCTCATTTAATTGATAAATAATACCACATCTTTAGCCATTAAGAATTAACAATTAATAATTTCCTCTTCGAGGCAGTAAGTAGGTAGGTGTAATTAAATATAAAATACCAAAGTCGGTAGTTAAGGCTTCGGCTTTCATTATGACTAGCTTTGTCGTCTCTCAGGACTCATACTAGATCCGCTTTAGATAGTATAGTATTAACTTTCGGAGCAGGGAGCAGGGAGCAGGGAGTGGGGAGAAAAAACGTTACTCTACTAAAATAAGCGGATTTGGTATCACTACAAACTACAGAAACCTAAGAAAAAGCTTAAGATTACGCATTTTAAACCAAAGTTAACTTTTTGATTACTTATTCTTATTGCATTTTGATAATACTTGGTATTCGTGAGGAGTAATTCATCGTAATTATTAGCATTATTGAGAATTATCTTCATGAATCACCTTTATCCCTAACATTGGAGAACATGAAAAACATTTTAAAAATTATTGCTAGTTTAACGACTGTAGCCAGCATTGCTACTGTTGGCGCAGAAGCAACACAAGCACAGACAGCCTATCCAGAATCGCAAATGAAAGGACTTCCTGGTTGGAACACCGAAGCGATTTTTACAGTTGGGGAAAGCATTAATGGTTACACACCCACAGGTATTCTAGATGGAATTGGAGCCTTTAAACTGAACAATAGTACCGTTCGTTTTCTGGTTAACAGTGAGTTAAGCGGTGGTCAAGGATATTCTTATGATCTGAATACCCTCGATGGTGTTGCGGGTAACGAAGTCAGTGTACCGGGTGGTGCGCGTATCCATTTTTTTGATGTGGATATCAACAGTAAGCAAGTGGTTGATGGAGGATTGGCTTTCAACCGAATTTTTGATCGGGCCGGTAACTTAATCACCGATACCAGTCAGTTTCCTCTCGGTGCATCCTTAAACCGTTTCTGTTCCGGTATGCACGTTGATGCAGGAAGCTTTGGGTTTGTAGATGATATCTACTTCGCCGGCGAAGAAACCGACGGTGGAACTGAGTTTGTCCTAGATGTTGCCTCTATTAACAGTGCTGAAGGAGGTGCGCTTTATGCAGCCCCTGCGTTAGGTCGCGCTGCTTGGGAAAATATTACCCCTATTGATCCTGGTAATGAGAATCAAGTCGCCTTACTGGTTGGAGACGATAGAGAAGCAGCCCCCATGTATCTATACGTGGGTGAAAAAGATAGTTCTGCTGGCGCTGGTTTCTTAGAAAGAAACGGTTTAGCCCAAGGAACCCTTTATGTTTGGGTTGCAGACAGTGGGGAAACCATCCCAGAAGTTGGAGGATTTATTGGCACTGGCAATAGTCGTTCTGGTAATTGGGTTCCCGTGGTTAATATTGATCCAGAAACCCCTGATGCTGACGATAGCGACGGCTTTGACTCTGATGGTTATGCTACTCAAGATGGTTTAGATACCCAAAGTGGTCGGGCTGTGTTTTTGGGTGACACAGTTGTACCTGGCTTAACTAATGTTGGTGCCTTCCTCTTCTCCCGTCCTGAAGATGTGGCCACGAACCCTGACAACCCTAATGAAGTTGTCATGGCTTCTACCGGTCGGGATAGTATCTTTCCAGACGATAGTTGGGGAACCACCTATAGGTTTGTCAACGATTTAACAACGTTAACTGCTGAGGCGACTATTCTTTACGATGGAGATGATGCAGGTAATGGTCAGTTTGCCGGGCCCGACTTTGGTCTTCGTAGCCCTGACAACTTAGACTGGGCAGATGATGGGAAAATTTACATTCAAGAAGACCGTTCCGTTGATGGTTTTTGTCTAACCAGTGGAGAAGAAGCCTCTATCTGGCGACTTGATCCTACCAATGGTCAGTTAGCAAGAGTTGCCCAAATGGATCGCAGTGTTGTCGTTCCTGCTGGGGTAACTGATAGTAGCCCCAACGACTGTGGTAACTGGGAAAGTTCAGGGATCTTAGATGTTACTGAACTGTTTGGGAGCAAAGAAAGACTCTTTGTTCTCGATGTTCAAGCCCATAGTCTCCGTGATGGGATCATTGCTAGTGAAGACTTAGTACAAGGGGGTCAGTTAGTTCTTATGTCTGAGTCAGTGCCTGAACCGAGTGCAACCCTCGGACTGTTCGCTTTAGCGGGTGCTGTTGGTGTAGGGACTTATGGCTGTAAGCGTAAGAAATAGGAGTCATACACCATAACGCAATTGTTGAAATTAAACCATTGCTAGGGATCACTCCCACTGAAAATACATAACTATATCAATTCTAAACTCTAGCAAACGATAGTAGGGATCTTGTTTCGCAAGGTTCCTATTTTATTAGAAGCAAAAACCAGCGATCGCGATCGCTGGATACCCTAATAAAAATATTGTTGTTGTTTTCCGAGGAAATCGGGTAGCACGTTCCCAAATTGGCTAACCAGTCGATTTCTATACCTAAAGTGTAACATCAAGCACGAATTTTTGTAAATAATATTTAAAATATTTGTTTCAATCTTGATTTTTTAGATAAGATTGTATCTTATGTGGTTTTCCCCAACGCACCCGTTCTCGTTGATAAATAACCATCCCAGGCTTAGCTCCTTTGGGCTTATAGACGTATTTGGGTTCTGTGTAAACGACCGGAACTTGTTCGCTTTGACGAGCCTTACTGTAGTAAGCAGCCCAGTCAGCAGCACAATCAAGATCCCCCTCACTGGGGACAGCACCCGGTTCAAGTCTCAATAATACATGACTGCCAGCACTTTCTTGGGTATGAAACCATAAATCGTAGTCCCCTGCAGTACGAAAGGTGAGGCGATCGTTTTGTCGGTTATTACGACCGATCCACACTTCAAACCCGGATGGGGTTTTATGTTGATAAGGTTGAGACTCGTCAAAACTTTTCTGGGTTGGTTGGCTAGGAGAAGGTAAATAATTTTGTTGAATTAATTCTTCTTTGATTTCTTCTAAGGTTTGTAAGTCTTCTAAGGAATAATAATTATCAACTTGCTGTAAGCTGTCTTCTACTTGTTCTAAGTAGTTGATTTCTTCTTGAACTTTATTTAATAAGGGTTCTACTGCACTTTTTGCTCGTTTGAGTTTTTGATGTTTTTTATAGCAAAGTTGTGCATTTTGTATGGCATTTTTTTCAGGGTTTAAAGTTATTTTTATAGGTTTTTGGGTTTCAAAATCATTTAAAGTAATGGAATCCATTCCTGGTTCCCATAGATGAGAATGGGCCATTAATAAATCTCCTTTCTGCCGGTATTCATCTGCTTCTGAGGATTGCTGCATTTTTTGTTTAAAATTATCGGCTTTACTGTAAAGTTTTTTCAGAGAAGATTTTAGTTTTTGTTGCAGTTGGTGTCTTAGCTGTTTGAATTTTTCTTGATTAATTTTGTTATGATAATAATCATTAATTAAAGTTTGTATATTAATCGCTTCGCTAATTATTCCCCAACCTAAAACAGTATAACCCTCTTCAGTATAACCTGGATTAAAGTTTTTCGTTTCTAAACTTTTTAGCCAAAACTGCCAAAGTTTATATAACTCATTCCAGTTATTTTCTGTTAAATTTTCTGTAGAATCTTGTGGTTGTAACCCGACTTCTTTAATCATAGAAGAAACAACAACAGGACTTAAACCACGATAACTATTTAATAATTGCTTTTTAAGAGAACCAGGAATCAAACTAACTCTTTCTTGCCATCTTTGTTGATCTTCTTCTAACTTGGGAAAAGTTCCAGTTAAGGCGGGGGGAAATTCGTAATTTTGTCCGGTTTGCACTGTTCTAACTGTCGATTGATTGGCATTAACTTGATGAGCAACGGTAACAATTTGCTGCTTATTATCTGTTAAAATAACATTACTATATTTTCCCATGATTTCTACAAAAAGATGCCAAACGGGTTCGTCTCCTGGACGTTTAGCAAATTGTAAATCAACGACTCTTTCCCAAGGAGAAATCATCTTTAAATCGATCAGTGCAAACCCATTTAATTGGTGACGTAATTGATCGCTAAAGGTGAAGGTATCAGGTGTTTTAGGAGGAGGATCTCCTATTCCTAATCTAGCAGCTTGAGGATGCCAAGAAATGGTTAACCAACTACGTTTTTTTAAGGTACGTAAAGCGATAAAAATGGTATAGCGATCGCGTTGATAAACTTGTTCAACTTTGGCCGGTATCCAATGGGTTTGTAAATCATGACAAATGGCGGTTAAGGTGGTAACATCAACGGACTGCATAGGAGATAATTGATAACTTATTATCTTTTATTTTCGCAAATTTTTGCTGAAATGAAAAGAAGTATTCTACTTTTTTATTTACGCTTAGTTGGAATTAATGTTAGGGTAATCAGTTCTCCTGATTCGTCTATTTCAAGAGAATTAATAATATTAATATTATTATTAGATAAATAATTAATATTGTCTGTTTCTTCTTCTGAAATATCAGGAATAGTTAATAATGCTGTTTTTGCTCCCTGAAATAAGTTTAAGTTAGTCATTGGAATATTTTCAACAATTGTGGGTTCTTGCTCTTGATTTTGAGTAAAATTAACTTGACGACATTGATCATTACTTTGTTGACAAATTACAGTTTCATTAGCAGGAATCAATACTTTATTTTTAAACTCAATCGATTTAATTTCAGTTAAAGGAATACCACTGGTATAACCTTTATAGCTAATAATTAAACTACGGTTATTCAAATCGATAAAGTTTCCTGTGGTCATATTTCCAGATTTCAAAGAAACAACAACAAAATCAGGAAAAGCAATTTGAATTTTTTGCTCAATATTCTCTTGTTTATTTTGCTGTGACAATAACATAGGATTAGCTAAAGCCATACCTGGAAAAGTTACAAGGGTACTTGTTAGTAGCATAGATACCAATTGTTTCATGGTAAAAACTCCTTTAGAAAACAAAAATAAGACACTGACAGGAATTATGATTTTCTGGCTATCATGCTTATAAAATTAGTAATTATTTCAAACATTATAGTAGCTTAGAAATAAGTTGCTAACTTGTCTATCTTATTTTTTTATATGTCATTGATTACCATTTGTAAAATCTAGACTTTAATGTAACAAATCTTGAGTCCACAACGACGATTAACTAAGACTCTTGACAAGAAGATTTAGACAAAATGTCTTGAAATTGTTGATATTGAAAGAGATAGCCTTCTAGTATGGCAAATTGAGATAAATTTAAACGATAATAGATCCAACGACCTTCTTGACGCGATCGCACTAATTTAGCTTCTTTCAAATTTTTCAGATGAAAAGAGAGTTTAGATTGACTAATATCAAGTTTTTCACAAAGATCACAAACACATAACTCTTTACTTTTTAGTAACTCCAAAACCTGTAAACGAATCGGATCAGATAAAGCTCGAAATCCTAGTAAAATAGTTGATAACTTAGTAGAAGTTGTGGTTACCATCAATCAATTAATAATTATTGTCTTAATCTTATAATAAAGCAAAGACAAATAACTGATAACTGAATCAATGGCTCGTCAACGCTCAAAATCAGATTTACCCAGTAAAATATGTCCTGTTTGTGGCCTTTCCTTCACATGGCGAAAAAAATGGGACAAATGCTGGGATGATGTAAAATATTGCTCCGAACGATGTCGCAGAAGACGCTCTCAAATACAGGATAAAGATTCATGACTACAACCCAACCCAAACTAATCATTCATGGAGGTGCGAGTTCCCTATACGATAAAGGGGGTTTAGAAAAAGTGCGTCCCACCCTCCATAAAATTGTTACCGAAGTGTATCAATTATTAAAAGATGGGAAACCATCCATAGATGCAGTAGTTAGGGGATGTCAGTTGCTCGAAAATGAGCCAGGTTTCAACGCAGGAACTGGATCGGTGTTACAATCTGATGGACAAATTCGCATGAGTGCCTCTTTGATGGAAGGGTTGAGTCAAACCTTTAGTGGTGTTATTAATATCTCCCGCGTCAAAAATCCTATCGATTTAGCTAACTATTTACAAAATGAAAGCGATCGCATTCTCTCGGATATGGGGTCTGCCGAATTAGCCAGAGAATTGAATATCCCTGTTTATGACCCTTTAACGGAGTTTCGGGCTAAAGAATGGATTGAAGAGTGGAAAGATGATTTTCAGCGCAAAATGGGACGTTTAATTGCAAAACCAGAGTCTTTTGAAGCAAGACGGGGAACCATCGGGGTGGTGGCTTTAGATAGTCAGGGAAAAATTGCGGCCGGAACCTCTACCGGAGGAAAAGGGTTAGAAAGAATTGGCCGAGTGAGTGATTCTGCTATGCCAGCTGGTAACTATGCTACCGCAGAGGCAGGGGTGAGTTGCACAGGGATAGGGGAAGATATCGTTAATGAGTGTTTTGCTGCGCGGGTGGTGATTCGAGTGGGAGATGGGTTATCTTTACCCGAAGCGATGCAGAAGTCGATGGAAGAAAGCAAAAAACGAAACAGAGATTTAGGGGCGATCGCATTAGACCATAATGGCGTTATTAGTTGGGGGAAAACCAGCGAAATTTTACTGGCTGCTTATCATGATGGTTCTACCATTGGGGATACTTTAGAATGGCAAACAGATGAATTAATGGGATATTGTTAAAATCATGGGTCAAACAGGGTGTCTTAATACTTACGAAACAGATTATTATCAATGGACTATTGAACAAGCTGATGCTTTACGAAGGTTAATCAATACGAATCAAGGGTTAAAGCATTTAGATAAATTAGACTGGGATAATATTATTGAGGAGATTGAAGCATTGGGACGTAGCGAATACAATGCGGTTGTGAGTTTGTTAATTAGACAAATCGAACACAAGCTAAAAATTGATTACGTTTCCTTAGAAGACTGTTATAGAAAATGGAAGTCTGAGGTCATGGTTTTTAAAGTTAATATGACCCGTAAATATGCCCCAAGCATGAAACCTAAACTTACACACCAATTTGAAGGAATCTATCAAGATGCAGTAAAAATTGTTAAGGCTGAGTATGATGTTGATTTACCTAAAGAATGCCCTTATCTTCTAGAAGATTTGCTGTTCTAAAGGCTGTTAGTCAATATCCAGTTAGAAAACTGTCACTTTGCTTAAATTGTTTTTCGTTTTTTCAATTATTCTCGATGGTATCAAGAATTTATCTTGTTCCTCCTTGACACCTAGAGACAATCAATATGAGTAGAAATCAATTAACTCAAGATCATAGTGCAGCTTGGGTGATTCAGACTTGGGCATCTTTTATCTTAGCTGTATCGATTACAACTGTTGGTATTCTTTATTTACCTGTTAATGGTTGGATTAAAGCGTTTATGGGTATGGGATTAACTTTTACAGTTGGTTCTACAATTAGCTTAACCAAAACTCAAAGAGATTTACATGAAAGAAGTAAATTAGTTTCTCGCGTTGATGAAGCTAAGGTAGAAAAGCTGCTTTCTGAACATAATTAATTGATGGAAATTTTCTTTTTTTGTTTTCTACGACCCATGACATACTGGCCCTGAATATTAACTATATAAGGAACACAATAAGTTAGTAGCCCAGAAATCCAGCAATCTTGGGTCATTTTTCCTTGCATAACGGCTTTACCATGAATAATAGTAAAGAAAATTGAACCGACGACTAAAGCTACTTTAATAGCCATTTTACTCAAATTTTTATTAAATAATGCTTGAAAAAAACCTAACCAAAATCTCATGATTTTTGTCCAGAAATCAAACCAAACCGAATTAAACCCCGTTCATAACCTCGACTCATTAAGCCTAATGATAACGCTCCTTCTACAGTTTGCCAACCGCTTTTAAATAGACCTATTATTGCCTCTAAATTGAAAGCTGAATCTATCACAATATCCCAAAAAGGAGCGACTTCCATTGACCAATCATCTACTTTAATCTGATTAAAGCCACAGTCACAGGCAATGGTTTCGTATTCGGGTAAAGATATGACATAAGGTAAACAATAAACCCGATAAATTTCTGCTAAATGTTGTTTTTCATCTTCTGTTAATTCTCCTGCCCAAGAATCAGTAGGACGATGACACCAAGTAGCACAAATAAACGTACCACCTGGTTTTAATACCCGATAACATTCTTGAAAAAATTTCTTTTTATCTGGCATATGTTCCCCACTTTCAAGAGACCAAACCAAGTCAAAATTATTGTCTGCAAAGGGCATATTTAGAGCATCAGCCACCTGAAATTGTACTGTTTCTTCTAATTTGAACTGAGTCGCTCTTTCTGTCGCTCTATTTGCCTGTACAGAAGATAGGGTAATTCCTATTGCTTGGGCATTAAATTTTTCAGATAAATAGAGGGTGCTTCCTCCGATCCCACAACCGACATCAATTAAGTTAGTAACGTCTTTTATATTTGCCCAATTTAACAGTTCTTCGATTAAATCAATTTGTGCTTGACGACGATTAAGTTTGCAATTCCCACCTCTGCCATAGTAACCGTGGTGCATATGTTCACCCCATATTTGTTCCCACAAGTTACTTGAGGTGTCATAAAATCGAGCAATTTTTTCTGATAGGTTAGATGCGTGACTCATGAATAAATAATTTATCTTGTGATTTTGACTCTTTGATGTTTATAGCAAAAATTGATAGCAGTTGTCATACTGATAAAAAATATCAGTTAAATTTTTTGAGACAGGGGTTAGATGTCAGATAGCTCGAATGAGTCAATAAGTATAATCAATAGGAAACAAGAAGAAAGACCAACTTTAATATACTTTCTTCTTGCAGTTACGTTATTATTAGTTTTTATTGGGGATCACCGCAGACATAATCTGACCGAATCCACCCTCTATTACCTTGGTATTCTGTAAACCACCACCAATAATTATCTTCAGAGTAAAATCCCCCATAGAGTGGTATGAAACTTTGATCAGGAATGGTTTTTAAGACTTTACTATTATTAGTATTGGGTTGTTGACGTAAATTAACATTTGAATTCGCATTCCATGTTCTCACTAAACCTTGATCTAAATAACCACCAACACTATATTCTGAAGGCAATTGGTTTCTTGGAAAGGGATTAATGGTTAATTCATAGTAAGGTTGAGGATCATAGTCTGAAATTCCTAGACAAGGCCCTTCTTTTGCAGTAGCGATAGATGAACAGGTTAAGGAAATACCAACTACTAAAGAAGCTATCATTGCTCCTTTAGCTTTTAGAGTTAATAACATCATTATATCCTCCTTAATTCCTTATTTATATTTTATCAAATAACTTTAGTTGGAAAACATAATCTTTCTGACAAAATAAATCTGTAAAAGTAACTTTTTATGAAGGTAAGTAAAATGATCAGAATTATATGTTTATTTACGATCACCTAATTATGTGGGTAAAAATATTTTTCCCTTAATTTTTTCAATAGCACTATAAATATTTTCAGCCTTAAAATAAGGGGCCCTTCTTCTGAAGAACACCCTTTCGTCGTGCAATCTATTTAACTTGTTACAATTAAAAAGCATTAACCATTATTAACTCATCGCAGCGTTCGAGCGATCATAAGAACTACGAAAACCAGAACAAGGTTTACCTTGAATAGTTGTCCAATAATCTGTTTCCACATCTACGCCAATTTCAGAGGCTGCCCGCCCTAACATCGATTGTTGACGGTTTTTGACCATTTGGTGATGACGCATCATTAAGGCTCTTGCTTGTTGTTGAGTAGACATAATTTTTTAGACTCCGATTGTTTATGGTGTTTTTTTATTGTGGTTTGTTTCACCCTCATTATTATTTATAACATAAAATTCTGTAACATTTGCTACAAAATGATGTTTTGTCTATAAAACTTAATATTTTGTTTGGGATCGTGAAAATAACTATGCCTGTAGACATAGAAAGGTTAGGAGATGAAAATAAAAAATAATGTCAGGGTTCGTTGAACTCATTACCCAAAAAAATCGTTATGATAAAAGATCGAGCAAAATTATTATCTCTACAAACTGATATCTTAGATTAACTATTATGGCATTACCTATTGTTGCAATTATTGGACGGCCCAATGTGGGCAAATCAACCTTGGTTAACCGTTTAGCCAAAGATAGACAAGCGATCGTACACGATCAGCCGGGGATTACGCGCGATCGCACATATCGACCAGCGTTTTGGCGTGATCGCGATTTTCAAGTGGTGGACACAGGAGGGCTAGTTTTTGACGATGATACAGAATTTTTACCCTTGATCCGAGAACAAGCTATGGCAGCATTAACTGAGGCCAGCGCAGCTATTTTCGTAGTAGATGGACAACTTGGACCTACAGCAGGCGATCGTGAAATTTCAGACTGGTTAAGACGACAACAAGTTCCTGTGTTATTAGCGGTGAATAAATGTGAATCACCTGAACAAGGATTAATGCAAGCGGCCGAATTTTGGGAATTAGGACTAGGGGAACCTTATCCCATTTCTGGCATTCACGGTAGTGGAACTGGGGAATTACTCGATGAATTAATTACCTATTTACCCTCTCCTGATGAACTTCCCGATAGAGAAGAAATTAATGTTTCAATTATCGGTCGTCCTAATGTAGGAAAATCCAGTTTATTGAATGCGTTCTTAGGGGAACAAAGAGCCATTGTTAGTCCTATTTCTGGGACAACTAGAGATACTATTGATACGGTAGTCGAACGAGGAGAAAACACCTATCGTTTAATCGATACAGCCGGCATTCGTCGCAAAAAAAATGTTAACTATGGGGCAGAATTTTTTAGTATTAATCGAGCCTTTAAAGCCATTCGTCGCGCGGATGTTGTCTTATTAGTTATTGATGCTATTGATGGAGTGACAGACCAAGATATCAAGTTAGCAGATCGCATTATTGATGAAGGAAGGGCAGCTATTATTGTAGTTAATAAATGGGATGCAGTAGAAAAGGATTCTTACACCATTTATGAGTATAAACAAAGGGTAATGGATCGACTTTATTTTATGGAATGGGCTGATATTATTTTTGTCAGTGCCATGTCAGGAAAACGAGTGGAAAATATCTTTGAATTAGTAGATTTAGCAGTAGAAGAACATCGTCGCAGGGTGAATACATCTGTTGTCAACGAAGTGTTAGAAGAAGCCGTTAAATGGCATTCACCTCCAACCAGTAGACAAGGAAAACAAGGGAGAATTTATTACGGAACCCAGGTATCGAGTCAACCGCCAACAATTACTTTATTCGTCAATGATCCTAAGCGATTTAACGATAATTATAAACGCTATATTGAGCGACAATTTCGAGAACAAATTGGTTTTCCTGGGACACCTATTCGTTTGTTATGGAGAGGCAAGAAAATGCGAGATATTGAACCCAGTTTAAATAGAGCAACCAAAGTTTAGCAGAATCAACATTTGTAGGGTGGGCAATGCCCACCTTACAATTCTCCAAATTCAGTCAATATATAAGTATGATAAACATTTGTTGACGTTAGAAAATTTAGCCAACTTTTTTAATTAGAATTCTTTTTAATTTTTTTCTATCATATCCATTACAAAACTTTTTTGATCAAAACTAGATCCTTGATCTAAGGTTAGTTTTTTAACAGTTCTTAATACTTGAAGTAGTCCAGGTCAAAAACTAATCTAAAATTTTTAGCTTTCATTAAGGTTCGGCTTTATAATATAACCTAGAAGTAGAAGTGTTTAGTAGCAACTTTTGATACTAAGTTGTTAACTATATCAAGAATTCATGACAATTAAACCGCCCCCAAACATACAAATAGCTGTTACCCAGAATAGTCAAAAACATTGGTATATTCCCCATGATCAAGCCATTTCTAGACCTGGTAATGAGTCAGATATAACCCAAATATTAGTAGGAATTTATACATTAGATTTGGTCAAAATTAATGAGATAGACCAAACGGTTTATATTGATTTTTATTTAGGATTACAATGGTATGATTCCCGTTTAGATGTTTCTTTGTCTAATCCGAATGCTGCTCCTTATCAATGCAAAATTGAGCAAGTTTGGCATCCAAATCTACATATTATCAATCAACGTCATTTAGATAAAGAATTAGATGAAATTGTACATATTAATCCCCAAGGAATTGTTACTTATCGACAGCGATTTTATGGACAATTATCCACCAGTCTTGATTTAAAACGATTTCCTTTTGATGAACAAACTATCAAAGTTGAACTCATATCTTTTAGTTATTCTCCTGAAGAAATCCATTTCATAGAAGTAGACGAACTGAATGGAATTAGTAATGAAATTTCTTTAATTAATTGGTCTATCAAAGAAATTAGTACCTATAGTCATGGTCATTATTTACAACCAGAACAACAAGAATATGCCAGATTTGACTATCAAATTAAAGTTAAGAGACATTCTCATTTTTATGCTTGGCGTGTTCTTTTTCCTGTGGCTTTAATTGTGTTAATGTCAGATTTAGTATTTTGGTTAGAACCGACACAAATTATTCCGCAAATTACCTTAGCTACTGCGACGATGGTTAGTTTAATTACATATCAATTTATTTTACGGCAAGAACTACCCAAAATGAACTATTTAACCGCAGAAGATAAAGTGATTGTGGGAGCAATGTTATTAGTCTTTTTAGCATTAGTAGAATCTGTTACCAGTATTAATTTAGTTGCCGGAGGTTATCGTGATTTAGCGTTATATTTAGACGACGTTTTAAAATGGTTAGTCCCTGTTTTATTTATGGGTTTAGCTTCTTTCGCGTTTTGGGTTTAGTCAAATTAGTTAACGAAATTAGTACCAGTAATATATACTTTGTATATCTTGAAATATGTTTCTTCAAGAAGCTTCATAGACCAATAATAATCAATACTATCCATACTAGCTAATTTAAAGTCAATATCTGGTAATTTATTTGAATTAAGTTGATAAGCAATAATATCTGTTGCAAGTTCATGAACTGCATAAGAACCTAGAAAGTTAAATCTTAACGCATAGTTTTCTGTTGAATCACTAAACATTTAAAATTAACTCACCCCATCAAGCAGATAGTTTACCTTATCCAAGGATAGTAATCCCCATACCTTTTGGAAGATTTATTTAATTAAGTTTGATTGTATTAAATATAACTTTCGTTGGAGGAATTAAAAAGGATGATTTAGTTAGTCTAGAATTGTCAGGAAATAACCTAATAATTTACGACATAATTTTAGCGTTATTTTCAATGACAGAAACTCGTGTTTATTCACCCAAAAATCATTATGATACATTTAATTTCTCAGGCAATTATTCATTTTAATTCTTTTTTAAAAAAGATTCAAGTCAGAAGTTTTTTAACATCTGTGCTACTAGGAGTATTTTTATTAACCAGTGGTGCTAGTAGTTACGCTACTAATGGTGCAAATGCTGCCGATACTATCAACAGTAAAGTATTTGAAAGTAATTCTGAAAGACCAACGACAAATGGTGAGTGGCAACAGAAAGCAGAGGAAACTCGAGATGAACCCTTAGAAAGAGCTAACCTGCATTATTCATGAGAGAATTGCGAAAAAGCCTGAAAGCCTTATGCCATCAGGAATATGGAGATTTGACCCCAATAACAGTCTGTGATTTTTATCTATTACTAATTATCGACTATTTAACTATCAAAAATAAGAGGTAAAAGTCGTTTACAAAAAGTTCATTTTAGCCTATAATAAATAAAGAAATAAAGGTTATATCAATCAATCAATAATTAATGAAAGAGTCTTCAGAAAAACTCCCCTTTAATTTTAAGACGAAGAAAACATTGGAGGTAAAGTTTTCAGGACTAGACCTAAGTTTGGATGCGGGATTATTGCTAATTAAGCAAGCAGAAGACAATCTGAAAGTTGGCCAAGGAATCTCAAATTGCTTGGAAGATAATAGAGAACAACATAAAGTCAAACATTCACTGTTTCAGTTAGTAAGTCAAAGAATCTATCAAATAGCAGCAGGATATGAAGATACCAATGATAGTAATTACTTACGACATGATCCAATTTTCAAAATTATTTGTGATAAAGTCCCCGAAATGGGAGCAGAATTATTAGCTAGTCAACCGACAATGAGTCGACTAGAAAATGGAATAACTAAACAAGAAATTAAAAGGATACGTCGTTTTTTTGTCGATAAATTTCTTCAAAATCATCTCTCAAACCCAGAACAAATAGTATTAGATATAGATGGATTTGATGCTTACACTCATGGACATCAACAGTTAAGCTTATTTCATGGTTATTATGGACATCAAATTTACTTTCCTGTATTAGTTAATGAAGCCAAAAGTGGTTATCCTTTAATTTTACACTTAAGACCAGGAAATTCTCACGCACGAAAAGGAGTTTTAGGATTACTAAGATGGTTATTTTGGCGTTTAAGAAAAGCTTGGCCCTGATGTCAAATAATCTTAATCTTACGAGGCGATGGAGGGTTTTCTTTACCTGAAATTATTAATCTGTGCGAACAAAAAAATGTAAAATATGTTTTTGGTTTTAGTAGTAATGCTGTTTTAAAACGGAAAATAAATTATCTTCTTGACTTAGCCAGATTACAGTATTTTCGGACTAAAGAGAAGGCTCGTTTGTTCGATGATGTATATTATGCTGCAAAAAGTTGGAAAAAACCTCGTCGACTTATTATGAAAGCAGAATGGTTAGAAAAAGGAGCAAATCCTCGATTTTTAGTAACTAATTTGGAGGCAGATGCACAAGAAATTTATGATAATTTTTATGTTCAAAGAGGAGCTACTTCTGAACATCGAATCAAGGAATTGAAACTAGGAATTAATGCAGATCGTCTCAGTTGCCATAAATTTATTGTTAATCAATTTCGCTTATTTTTATGCCAAGCAGCTTATATTTTAATGCTTGAACTTCGGGCTTCTGCGGAAGGGACACGATTGGGGAAGACTCAAGTTTCTCGTTTGAGGGAAACCATCATAAAAATAGCTGCCAAAGTGACTGTTTCTGTTAGAAGAACTTTAGTAGAATTAGCTGCTCATTGTCCTTTTCGTGAGGAAATACTCTGCATAATACAACGATTATCTTCGGGTAAACAATTGATTTTTTCCTAACATTCATCTCTCATAGGATTGGTGTATCCATCTAACGTTAAATTAGTCTTTTTTCTGTTCTTCCATTAATTTTCTGTGATTGAATTACGCCAATTCACTACTTTTTAAGAATCTATTTAATAAAAAATCGCTTTTGATGCTAATTTCTTATGTTTTTGGTTTTGTTTTTTCTTCATGAATAATGCAGGCTAAAGAGATTGTCCAAGAATCAGCCCAAGCGATAAAAGAATGGGGAGAAGTTTATCCTGATGTTGTTGATAGAAGTCTCTCTGACGATCAAAGTTAAAAAATATTCAACCGAATGTCGGCAGGAATTCCCCTACGGCTGAGTGTGTAGGTGTAGGGGAATGCCGAGGGAGCTTCCCATTTTTGTAATTAACAGCCCTATTCACGAAGAATTATCGCGAATAGGGTTGAATGTTTATCTATTTGATCCGTTTTTTCTAATTCTTGTCACCCCGTCAAGTCATACATAGGATTATACATCCACAAAAAAAAGAGGTTAACAGTTGTTAACCCCTAGAAATTCAAATTAAACAATTAATGATTAAGCTTCAGGTTTAACGTAACAGAAACTAAGATGGATAAGATTCCGTTTCCAAGGATGTGCTTGTATTTCCTTAACAACTGCTTGACCATTCCAAGATAAATCAGGAATATTAACATCAATTACCGTTTCATCAACGGTTACCCCTCTAAGCATTAAAGCAGTTTCTTTTTGATCTACCATTAATTGCATAGATTCTGTGCCATTATGACCGTATAAGGTAGCAGGAATTAAGCCTTCACGACGTAAAGCATTACCTTTAACATTTTCGGGACGTTTTTTACATTCAATCGATAAAGACATAGGAATTACTCACGCTTTAGTTAATAAAGTTATTCATGGATGGTGACAGGATCACCGTTTTCATCGAGCAGGGCCCGTTTAGGCCCATGAATGGGATCTTCCACGATAATGGTTTGATCCCGACTAGCCCCCAAGGAAACGATCGCAATAGACACCTCCATCAATTCAGCTAAGAATTTGAGGTAATCTAGGGCTTCCTTGGGTAAATCTTCCAAACTGCGACAGTTTTCCGTTGATTGTTGCCATCCGGGTAAGGTTTCGTAGATGGGGATACAACGGGCAAATTCACTGGCGTTACTGGGAAAATGGTGACAGGTTTGGTCATCTAATTCGTAAGCGGTACAGACTTTAATCTCAGCTAACTCATCAAGAACATCCAGTTTAGTAATCGCTAAACAGTCCAAACCGTTGACTCGAACAGCATAGCGACCGATCACTGCATCAAACCAACCACAGCGACGACGACGGCCTGTGGTGGTACCAAATTCTGCCCCGCGATCGCACAATTGTTGACCAATTTCTCCGTGTAATTCTGTGGGAAAGGGGCCTTCTCCGACACGGGTGGTATAAGCTTTGGCCACTCCAATGACGCGATCAATGACTGTAGGGCCTATTCCAGACCCAACACAAGCCCCACCAGCAATGGGGTTAGAGGAGGTAACATAAGGATAAGTCCCGTGATCTAAGTCTAATAGAGTTCCTTGGGCCCCTTCAAAGAGAATATTTTTCCGCTGTTGGATGGCTTCATAAATTTTCAGAGAACTATCAACCACATAGGGTCTAAGTTGTTCTGCATAATTAATATATTCTTCAATAACAACTTGAGGATCTAACGGATCTAAGTTATAAAGCTTTTCTAAAATAACGTTTTTATAATTAATTGTCCATTCTAATTTCTCTTGGAGTTCATCGGGGTTCATTAAATCTACCACCCGAATACCAGTTCTTTCTGATTTATCGGCATAGGTTGGGCCAATACCTCGACCGGTTGTGCCAATTTTCTTTTGCCCTCGTCTTTGTTCTGATGCTTGATCGAACAGGCGATGATAGGGCATAGTGATGTGGGCGGTTTGAGAGATAAAAAGGTTATCCGTTGCCACATTCAGGCTTTTTAGTTGTCCCAATTCTTCGAGTAACACTTTGGGATCAATCACTGTCCCTGAACCGATAATACATTCGGTCTCAGGATATAAGATGCCTGATGGGATCAGGTGTAATTTAAAGGTTTGTCCCTGCACAACGATAGTATGGCCAGCATTAACCCCCCCTTGGGGTCGCACCACCATATCCGCTGAACGACTCAATAAATCGGTGATTTTCCCTTTTCCTTCGTCGCCCCATTGAGCGCCGATTACAATTACATTAGCCAAGATTTTATAAAGTAGCTAGAGTTCACACAATCTACTATCATATATAATTAATAACAAATTTGTCAATTCATTCCCTAAGAATAGCCAGCACAGAGCAGATTAAACCTGAGTTCGATATAAAGAAATTGCTCCGCAACTTATCAAAATTAAAAGTCTTAAACCCTTACGTGGAGAAAAGTTTAACTCCGAACTTCTAATACCGAACTCACGTAAAATTAAGGGATAATTAAAATAGGACAAGGAGCAAGATTAATAACTAAGTTAGTTACACTTTCTGTAGCCCCTTCCGAGGTTAAGCCCAGTCCCCGTGACCCCATCACAATTAAGTTTGCATTTGTTTCATCAGCCACGTCGCAAATAATAAACGGGGGTTTTCCTTCCTTTTCAATAATTTCGGCTTCAACTCCTTGCTCAGCAAACAAAGCTTGGGCCCCTTGTAATAATTGGGCGACGGCCTCAGTCGATGTCATAATTCCCCCTTGGGAAATTCCTTGACCGTCGGGGGTTTTTTCCACCACTGATAATAAAATTAAACGACTATCGTAGGTCTTAACTAAATTAATCACGGTGGTAACCGCTTCACGGGTTTCTCGACTCTGATCTACCGGGAACAAAATGGTCTTAAACATAACTTATTTCTCTCCTAGATACCGATTCAGGTACAATCAGCAATACTCTGCGATCGCTTGCCCCCGTCTCTATTTTATTCTCTCAGGGGTTGGGGGTGGTTGTATTTAAGCACAAGCTGATTTAATCTTTTTTTAAGCATCATTGAGCCATCATTGGAGGATATTGACTGTGTCTAAGAAAACTGTTGCTAATTTATCACAAGGGGATCTCGCAGGAAAGCGCGTATTAGTACGGGTTGATTTTAACGTTCCTTTGGACAATGGAACCATTAGCGATGATACTCGTATTCGGGCAGCCCTCCCTACCATTAAAGAATTAATCACCAATGGGGCAAAAGTCGTCCTCTGTAGCCACATGGGTCGTCCCAAGGGGAAAGTAGTTGAAAGCATGAGTTTAAAGCCTGTAGCGACCCGTTTATCGGAGTTATTAGGGCAAGATGTCACCATGTGTGACGACTGTGTGGGTGACTCTGTGGCTGCAGCCGTTGCTAAGCTAGAAAATGGTCAGGTTGCTTTATTAGAGAATCTTCGTTTCCATGCAGAAGAAGAAGCCAATGATCCTGAGTTTGCTAAACAGTTAGCAGCTAACGCAGACTTATACGTTAACGATGCGTTTGGAACTGCCCACCGCGCCCATGCTTCTACTGAAGGCGTAACCCATCATTTAAGTCCCAGTGTTGCTGGTTATTTAATTGAAAAAGAACTTCAATATCTACAAGCTGCCATTGAAAACCCCCAACGTCCTTTAGCTGCTATTATTGGCGGTTCTAAGGTTTCTAGTAAAATTGGTGTTATTGAAACCTTATTAGATAAATGTGATAAATTGCTCATCGGTGGGGGTATGATTTTCACATTTTATAAAGCCCGTGGCCTCAATGTAGGTAAGTCTTTAGTTGAAGAAGATAAGTTAGAATTAGCGAAATCTTTAGAAGCGAAAGCTAAAGAAAAAGGAGTAGAATTATTGCTACCTACCGATGTAGTTTTAGCCGATGATTTTAATAAAGATGCGAATGCTAAAACCGCCAGTATTGAAAACATTGAAGACGGTTGGATGGGGTTAGATATTGGTCCTGACTCTGTTGAAGTCTTTAAGAAGGCTTTAGCTGACTGTAAAGCAGTTATTTGGAATGGTCCAATGGGGGTATTTGAATTTGAAAAATTCGCCAAAGGAACCGAAGCGATCGCTAATACTTTAGCAGAATTAACTGGTACTGGAACCACTACCATTATCGGCGGTGGTGACTCCGTTGCTGCGGTTGAAAAGGTAGGGGTTGCTGAGAAAATGAGCCACATTTCTACTGGTGGTGGTGCTAGTTTAGAACTGCTTGAAGGTAAGACTTTACCTGGTATTGCAGCGTTAGACGAAGCGTAATTTTATAATTGTTGGGTGGGTGCAATGCCCACCTAATTATTAATGGTTTAAAATGTTATCAAATCAGTTTATTATTTTTGGTTATTTTCTTGAATAGCATTAGTAAAAATTTTAATTGCTTCGAGTTGAGAAGACATTAAAACACAATTTTCTAATAATTTAAAATTCAAATCAGATAATAATTGACTTTTAAAAATTTGTTTATATTCGTTATCTTGTAAAGAATAAAGCAAGAATTTATTATCTTGCCATAACCACACTTCTTGGATTTGAAACCGTTTATATTTCTCTAATTTTTTAATACTTCCACTGGTAATATTAACTTCAATTGCCAAGTCAGGATGTTCTTTTTTTTCTCCAATGTAATAAGATTCATCGGGTTCAAAAGAAACCCCTTTTTCTTCTGATTCACGGGTTGCACTTCCTACGGGAATAAATTCTATTTCTTTTTGCCAGAAATAAATACCTAATAAAATAGCAATTATGCTTTTAATCGTTTCATGTTCTTCTCCTAAAGTCATTAATTCAATCACTCCATCTAAATAGAAAATTTTGACTCCTGGTTGTTGTTCTATTAACGTTTTAATTCCTTTAAACTGTTGCCAATCATACCAACCTGGTAAAGTTAATTTTTGTTCTTTTACGATTATAGTTTTATTGATTATTGTGGGATTCATAATCTTGATACAGTTGCTTTAACCAATTAATAAATATTTCTGCGATCGCTGGATTATTCTTTAACATATTCGCTGTTATTGCTTGTCCCATTGGTATTCCTGGTTTTTTTTGCCAAGCTAACCACGTATGAATAAAGGCTTTGAGTTTATCTTTTTTATTATAACCATTAATTTTTAATGTTTCAAGTTCATCTAAAATTTCGTTAGCTTTTAATTGTAACTGATCATCATCAGGAATTAAATAAGATACAAAGTTTTCTAATTTTCCAGTTAATTGATTATTTGGCATAATCCAAACGCCAATTTTAGGTAATTCTGTTTGTTCATAAATCCAACCTTCAGGACAAATATTTTTAGGAATATTATCATAACCAACTGATTTTAGTTTATCACGAATAGCTTGCCATCTTGCTTGTAAATCTTGATCAGCATCAACCACTATTCCTAATGTTTTTAAACGTTTTTCTTTGAATATAGTAGGTAGTTCTAATAATAAGGCTTCTACTCCTTGTGTTTTTCTTTTATCAGGACGCGGTATAGAGAATGTTTAAGCTACATTGTATTTTTCACATAACGCACTAATAACGTGAAAATCATTCATTCCTTCTACTAAAAGTTGCTGTGGATGAGGTTGACGTGATGTTTTTCTTTTTGCCATTTAACGTACCTCAATACCTTGATTAACAGCAATATTAATTTCATCTGCTTTATATTCTACTGCCCTCAGTTTTCCATATTTATTATCAAGTCTAAATAGTTTACCAACTGGTTTATCTTCTATGTCTTCTAATGCTTCTTGAAACGCACAAATACAGTCCCAACTATGGGTGGTAGCAAAGATTTGTACATTTAATTCTTGTGCTGTTTTTATGAGTAAACGCCACATATCTGTTTGTGCTTCATAGTGTAATCCTGTTTCTATTTCATCAATTAATAATACTCCATTTTCGAGAATTACTGCTGTTGTCATTAGTCCTAAAATTCTATTCATTCCTTGTCCCATACTGCTTAAAGGAATTGGTTGCTCTTCTCCTTTTATTTTAAGTCTAATTTGTTTAGTATATTGACTAACTGTAAAGCCAATTCTTTCAACATCAGGGTTAATAATTTTTAAAGCTTCTATGACTTTATCTTCTTTAGGAGTCAGTTGAATTAAGTCCCAATTTTTTTCAACATCATCAAGATAATCATAAGTTAATGGCATAAAAATACTATCAGGAGTGTACATAATAAGTCTTTCAATCCCATTTAAACGAGTCTGATTTGCATTTTCAGGTGTTTCTTGTATGTAAGTTCCTTGTTGATTAATTTCATAAAATGCTTGTCCGCGAATATTTTTATTTTCCGTGTTTGATTTTTTGAATTCATAATTAATTTTAAAGCATTCGTCTTCTGTTGTTAATAAATGAATATTTTTAAACTTTGATTTTTCTAGTTTGAGATTGGTTATTTCAACTTTGCTGAAAAAATCATTATCACAGAAAATCTCTATAGTCTTATTTATTTTATATTGATAAAAAAGATGTGGAATAAGATATACTTTAACAATGTTTGATTTTTTTTTATCTTCTAATGCTAAAGATAAAAATTCTTTTCTTAATTTTAATAAATCAATCAAAGTAGTTGTTTTATTATGTAATTTATAATAATATGATTTATCCAATAAAAGACAAATAGCTTTTAAAAAACTCGTTTTTCCACTATTATTATCACCAACAATTAAATTAACTTGTGCTAAACCATCAACATAAAAATCTTCAAAACAACGATAATTTTTAATACTTAAATCCCGTATCATTTGATTAACCTCTTTATCTCTATTAATTATCAAAAATATCTTTAATATTACAAAAAAACTCAGGTAATAAAGGACTGGTTAATTGATCAGTCTCATACAAAGTCATTGCTTTCTTTAAAATACCTTGATCACGTCGATAAACCTCTATTAATTGTTGTTGACGATCAATAATCCAATATTCACAAACTCCATGAATTGAATATAATTTTAACTTAGTTTGACGATCTCGTTTAATATTTTTTTCAGAAGTTGATAAAACTTCTATTATTAATTCAGGTGCAACTGTCAGATGTCCAGATTCATCAGTAAATTTATCTAACTTTTTATAACTAATCCAAATAACATCAGGAATCACTGCATCGGTTTCAGAAAAGATAATTCCTGGAGTCATAAATAGTTTACCTAGCTGTTTTTTTCGTGACCAATTTCTTGATTCTGCATATATATTTCCAGCAATATCTTGATGATCTAAATGAGGCGCACGAGTCACAAATAAATCTCCATCAATAATTTCATAACGGTTACTATTATCGGGTAATCCCTCTAATTCTCCAATTGTCCAATTGTCCAATAAACTTTTTCAGTGGTTATAGAAGTCATAAGCTAACTTACTCCTATTCAGATTCCTATACTATTTTACAATCAATCATGTTCTGTCAGTTCTGCTATTTTCGTTAAAGCTTTTAAGGTTCCTATTTTTAAATCTTGATTACGATGAACTGGAATCGATAAAATTTGTGGTTTTCCTGCATTTTGATAAATATGATGACTTCCTGTAATCTTTTTTAAAGTCCATCCTTTTTTGTCAACTATCTCACATAGCTTTTTGCCTGAAATAGATTTCATACTGTTATTTCAATAATTTTATCTTCTGATTCTAAGGTATTAATACTATTAGCAACTTCTAACCATCCTTGAATTGCATCCTGTAGATTATTGATTAATTCTTCCCAGTTATCTCCTTCAGTAATACATCCAGGTAATGCAGGAACTTCAGCCCAATATCCGCCTTCTTCTGCTGTATGAACAATGACTTTAAATTTCATATTTTTGGGTTTTTGATGATATACTAATTACGATTATAATCTAAAAAGTAATAAGATGTCTAAGCTAGACGATAGAGAAACCATTCATAATGCTTTTCCAGATAGAAATTTCAAGGTGTAATTATGAAGTTTAACTATTATCCTGAAACCGATTCTCTTTATATTAGTTTATCTGACAAAAGTAGCGTTGATTCTCAAGAAATTGCACCAAATATTGTCCTAGATTTTGATGAAGAGGGTAAGTTAGTGGGGATTGATATTGATCAAGCAAGTTTAACAGTTGATCTTACTCGTTTGGAAGCGCAATCTTTACCGATTCAAGCAGTTAATTTAATTTGAGTATAATATAAAATTGAGTAACTGTATAACTATGATTACCTTAAACCTTGACCCTGAATTAGAAAATAAAATACAACAAGAAACTAAGTTAAACGGTTTATCAGTTGAAAAATATATTTCTCTTTTAATTCAAGAAAGCTTAGAAAATAAGTATATACAGCAATCAGAAACTTTAGAATATAAAGCAGGGGAAGAAAAATTGAATCAATTTATTAATCGTTCGGTTGATGTTAGTATTCAACCTTTATCAGATGAAGCGATTAGCCGAGAAAATATTTATACTAGAGAAGATAAAATGTTATAAAGTATCTCATAAATATTCCGAAATTACACCGATTGAGTCTCGGACTATTCAATAATATATAATTGTATAATTAACTAATTTATTAAGTGATATGAAAACGCTGGAAAAAGAATTAAACTTACTCCCTTCAGTTAGTTTTGATAATCTTGACGAACTTCCAGAATATTCAGGGATATATTTTGTGATAGATTCTTCTGATAGAATGATTTATATAGGACAATCTGAAAACATATTAAATAGATGGAAAAATCATCATAGAAAATTACAAATAGAAGAAAAGCATCAAGAGATTCCTATTAGAATAGCTTGGAAATCTTGGAATAAAGAAGATTTAAAAATAGCAGAAAAATATTACATTAATCATTATCATCCTTTATTGAATGGGACTGATGTTAAGCTTCCTAAGACTATTCCTTCAGAAGTTATGCTTAGAAAGTTATTAGAAAAAATACGTCTTTTAGTAATTGCTATTGGTTTCCAAAAATCTAATAATAATAATTTGCCTATTATTTATTTAAAATATAATTATGAAAATAGTGGTAAAAATGGTTGTGCAAGAATCATTAAAGAATTTAAAAAAGAACATCCAACTAAAGAAACTAATCTAAAGATAACTAGAACAAGTTATGGTGAATATAGAACACTATATAACGTAAGACCTGGAAGTAGAGAGCATAAAGTCATATCTCGTATTAAAAGTTATTATAATAATCATTGGACAATTCCTTGTAATGGTGTAATTATTGATATTACTCCTGTTGATAAACAAGAATTTGACTTGTTAAAAGATAATTCAAGTTTTAAGAAGTTAGCTGGTATAAAAATTCATTCTGTAGAGAATACAAATATAGCTAATAGTTTCGGTAGAGTTTTAAGTTTAATTTTGGATGATCCTATTCCTTTATTTTATACAGATTTATAAAATATGTAAGGTGGGCATTGCCCACCCAACAATATTATTTAGGAACCACAAAATTGACTAACTTTCCAGGGACAACAATCACCTTTTTAACCTCTTTTCCGCCTAAATTTCGTTTACCAATATCAGACTCACGGGCTAATTTTTCTAACTCCTCTTTACTGGAATTAGCAGGTACTTGAATGGTTCCCCTTGTCTTACCCATAATTTGAATAACTAGGGTGATTTCATCTACTACTAAAGCATCGGGATTAACTTCTGGCCAAGTTTGTAAATGAATTGAGGTTTCATGTCCCAAATTATGCCATAATTCCTCTGCAATATGAGGGGCAAAGGGTGCAAGTAAAATCAATAAAGTTTCGATTCCTTCTTGATAAACCGTAGAATTAATACATTTAGCATCATTCAAGGCATTACTTAACTTCATCAACTCTGAAACTGCGGTATTAAATTGATAGTCCCCTTCTAAGTCTTCGGATATCTCTTTAATAGCAGTATGGATGGCACGTCTTAAGTCTTTTTCTTCCTTGCTTAACTCCTGATTACTAATAACTTCGCCCTGCTTTTCTGCATACCCATTAACCAAACGCCACACCCGATTTAAAAAGCGAAATTGTCCCTCTACATCCGCATCATCCCATTCTAAATCCTTCTCTGGTGGTGCTTTAAATAGGATAAACATTCTAGCGGTATCTGCTCCATATTTTCCTAATACTTCTTGGGGATCAACGCCGTTATATTTCGACTTAGACATCTTCTCATAAAACACATCTAAATCATCTCCTGTATCGGGATCTTTGGGACTTTCAGGGTTCACTTTATCTACGGGAATATATTTATCCGCTTTGCGATTTTTATAGGTTATTCCCTGTACCATTCCTTGTGTCAAAAGACGGTTAAACGGTTCATCTACATTCACTAAACCTCTGTCTCGCAATACTTTAGTAAAAAAGCGAGAATATAAGAGGTGTAAAATAGCGTGTTCAATACCTCCTACATATTGATCCACATTCATCCAATCATTAGCTTTTTCTAACTTAAATGCTTCTTGATCATTCATTGCATCCGTGTAACGTAAATAGTACCAAGAAGAATCAATAAAAGTGTCCATTGTGTCCGTTTCACGCTTTGCCGGTTCGCCACAACTGGGACAAGGAACATTAATCCAATCTTCCATTTTTGCCAAAGGAGAAGCCCCACGCCCTGTAAATTCGACATTTTCGGGCAATTTAACGGGTAAATCTGCATTAGGAACTGGCACAGTTCCGCAACTGGGACAATGCACCACCGGAATAGGACAACCCCAATAACGCTGACGAGAAATTAACCAATCTCGCAAACGATACTGTATCCTTGCTTTACCGTAACCCTGTTTCTCTGCATGGTTAACAATGGCGGTTTTGCCTTCCGTAGATGGCATTCCGTCAAATTCACCCGAATTAACCATAATTCCAGGTTCGGTATATGCTTCTGTTAACGTGGGGTTGCTATCCTCGGAATTTTCAGGAACGATCACCACTTTGATCGGTAACTGTTTCTCTGTTGCAAACTTAAAGTCACGGGTATCATGGGCCGGTACACCCATCACCGCACCTGTCCCATATTCATACAATACATAATCTGCAATCAAAATGGGGATTTCTTCGCCGTTAAAGGGGTTTATCGCAGTCCCTCCGGTTAATATCCCCCGTTTGGGTTTATCTTCTGCTGTACGTTCAATTTCGCTTTCGTTGGATACCGCTTCAATAAACGCTTCTACGGCTGTTTTTTGCTCCTCTGTGGTCACTTTTGGGGTCAAAGGGTGTTCAGGGGCCAAAACTACATAAGTCACCCCGTAAACCGTATCCGGACGGGTGGTAAAGACGGCGATTTTTTCGTCGCTATCCTTGACAGGAAACTCTAAATATGCACCGACGGACTTACCGATCCAGTTTTCCTGCATTAACTTAACCCGGTCCGGCCATCCTGACAGTTTATCCAAGTCCGTTAATAATTGTTCTGCATAGTCCGTAATTTTAAAGAACCACTGACGCAACAGTTTCCGTTCTACTTTAGCACCCGATCGCCAGGAATACCCCTCGCTGTCCACTTGTTCGTTAGCTAACACGGTTTGATCGATGGGGTCCCAGTTAACTGCCGCTTCTTTCTGATAAGCTAACCCTGCTTGATAAAATTGCAAGAATAACCATTGCGTCCATTTGTAATAGTCTGGGGAACAGGTGGCCACTTCTCGATCCCAGTCGATAGATAGTCCCAAAGTTTGCAACTGTTGCTTCATTTGGGCAATATTTTTATAAGTCCAGTCTGCGGGGGGAATATTGCGATCGATGGCTGCATTTTCCGCCGGAAGTCCGAACGCATCCCACCCCATCGGATGTAAGACTCGGTATCCTTGCAATCGTTTGAGACGGGCGATAACATCTGTAATAACATAGTTGCGAACATGGCCCATGTGTAGGTTTCCGGATGGGTAGGGAAACATGGATAAAGCGTAAAATTTGGGTTTATCGCTGTTTTCTGGGGTCTTGTCTAACCCCTGTTTAACCCAGTCTTGTTGCCATTTTTGTTCGATCGCTGCTGCGTTATATTGGGACTCCACGAATATTCTCCACTGCTATTTCCAAGATCAATTATCCCTGATCTCATTCAGTTATCGGTTATCACCTTATCAGTGAGCAGTTTTTTGTATTTGAAAGGCGATCACCTTATTGATGAGAAATGAAAGTGATCTCTTTTTTGATTTATGCTATATTACATACATAAAACATTTTTTTAAAGAGTTAATAGATATTATGAAGATACAGAAAACAGAATCGTCAAAATTTTTACTAATCGATCCTCAAATTGAAGGTAAATTTATATATTTCGATAAATCTGTTATTGATATTTTAAAAGAAAAAGGTTTTTTAAAAAAGGAAATTACAGAATTGACTTCAAATGAAGAAGATATCAACTTACTAGAAATAGTTGAAATAACTAATAAAGATACGTAAGGATTCAGGTCTAGAAGTTAGGAATTAGGGAAGGAAACAAACAATTCGGATGACCGACTTTGGCTATTAATGACTTCTCGAAAAAATCAATCACCGAACGTTCTTGACGACGACAAGTTTGAATAACCGTCAATAAGTTAGCTGTTTGTTTAAATCGTTCCATGCTTCTTGAACCCCCACTAACTTTCCGTTTCGTGATGGCTAATCTTAAGGATCTTTCAGCAAGATTATTATCAGGGGGGATCTCTGGATGCTCCAGAAAATACCACCATTGCTCTGCCTTTTGCCGAAGGTTTCGCAAAAGTTTTCCGGCTTCATAACCGGCTTTAGGCTTCCATTCTTCTGTGGCTATCTTTATCTTATCTTTGAATTGTCTTGCCCAAACTTGATAACCATGCCTATTCTTATCGTTTTGCCAAATACGATAATGACGGAAAGCTTCATCAATTAATTTGAGAAAAGTTTGACCGATGGTTTTGTTATATTGACCTGGAGTTTTTATTAATCGCTGAAAGTGACGGCGTAAATGTGCCAAACATTTCTGTTGAGCAACAACAGTATAACCATTGTAAACTCCCAAATCATCACTACTTAAAACACCACCATATTCATGGCCTAACTGATCTTCTAATTCCTTACGCCCCCTAGTATCAGCAGCCCGAAACAGGCAGAAAAGTTGATTGGTAAATACCCACAACCATTCTTTGACTCCCTTCACTGGCCAGGGTGTTTCATCAACATGAATTGGGGGTTGTTCTACTTTGACCCACTTGGATAATTGTTCAACCGACGGATTAATGGCTGTTTCTACTCGTTGATTGGTGGCTACGATGGTCCCCATACCTATCTCAATTTGCCCTAACTCCCACAACATCTCTTGTTGCTTTTCATAAGGTAGATGTCCATAATTCCCTAACCATCCCAGAAAAGCTTGTAACTTCACTCCTAAATCTTGTCCTGGGACGGTCTTGGGCGACCAATTCGCTTTGGTCACTTCACCACAATGCCCACAGCGACAATGATGACGATGATATTCTACTACCTCAATGGGTTTATCTACCAGTTGTGCTACCTGCTGAGAATCAACTTTCACTGGTTCTATTAATAATTCTGTTTGACCACAGTGACTACATATTGATGGTTGCAAGATTTGAATTCTGTCAATTCTCCCAAAGCCTTTCCTTGTTTTTCCCTTATGTCCAGGTTGTCCCCCTGGTTTTCTTTTCTTATCCTTATCGTCTTCAGTTGTTTTAGCCTTCTCAGACTTTTTCAATAAGTCTGTTGATGGGGGTTTTGATGAGGTTTGGCTATCTAAATTACGACTGAGCTTTAATTTTTCTATTTCTTTTTGTAGCTGCTCGATAAGTTTCTGTTGAGCCAAGATAATTTGTACCAACCCAGATTTTGACAGTTGGTTTAATTCGTCTGGATTTAACTGTACTCCTGGTTCAGTTTGACTCATACCGTTACTTTAGCGCAGTCAGCCTGTTTGTCAATATTTGCCACCTGAATCCTTACTAATCCCATAATGATTTTTGTATTTTTCTCCTAAGTTTAAAAAATCTCGAATATTAAAAGTAAAGATACATCTTTCTTGTGCTGTGGCCCCTAATAATTGTACATCATCACTTGCATCTAATGCCATCCAATCTGTGGGAGTTCGAGTAACATCATAACCTTTATTAACTAAAGCACTATGCAACGCTTTAATAGAAGTATCAGCATCTAAATGCAATTTTAACTTACTCATTATAGATAGATTCAAGAACTTTATCAGTAGCGATCGCTGTATCAATTTCTTGACGATGCTCTTCATAAAATGCCATAACATTATTAACTTGTTCTTCGCTTATTCCATATTCATCAGCAACTTGTTGAGGGGTTAATTGCCAATTTTTGACCGCAATAACTAATGTTTTAACTTGTATATTTGTTCCTCGTAGTTTAGGAATCATTTCACCTTCTTGATTACGAAAATAGATAATATCTGGAAAATTGCTATTATCTAAATTTTGTTTTAAACTGCCAATCTTTTCTGCGATCGCCCAAATAATTAGATTATCTAATGTTATACCTTGATCAGTCGCATATTTTTCTGCTTCTTGTTGTAATTTAGGGGGTAAATTAAGAGAATATTGTGTCATTATAAAGTCCTAAAATTATATATTTTTAAGTATAGCTTGATTTTCATATTATTTTAGTTCAATTAAAATTTTAGCTAAATCTGAAACAATGTCGATCACTTCTTCAATGGTATTACCCTCAGCAACTAAACCTTGTATTTGATCGCTAGTTGCAACAAAATATTCTTGTCCTTTTTCTTCAAACTTTTCGATTTTTAATGTAATTAGAGTTTTCATGAGTAAAATGTTAAAGGATATCCTAATTCTGCACGAACTTCTAAACAAGCAATAATAGCATCTTTAATATTATTTAATGCTTCTTCTTTTGTTTCACCTTGACTAATACAACCAGGAATACTTGGACATTCAACAATCCACATATTATCCTCATCTTGTTCAAGAATTACATTAAATTTCATTTTGTTTAGCTGAATTTTGAAACTACTTTTCAGTGTAGCATATATTTTTAAGGGTATAATATTATTATGCCTCTACGATAATTATAATGTTTTGTAAGGGTTTAACACTGTTAAACCCAATATATTAAGATTACTATTTAGTTTTATTCCTCTGTATTCAAAGATGAGTTAAGTTCCTCAATTTCTTGTAAACTTAATCCTGTTAGTTTAGCAATATCCTCAAGATTCATGCTGTTTCTAAGCATATTTAAAGCAATATTTTTCATAGCTTCTTGTTTGCCTTTCTTTTCTCCTTTAACTTCACCTTCATGGAAAATTTCTTGATAAATAACTGACTCTTTCATAATGTCACTCCTAAGAATGCGTTTAATACTGTCTTGATCTAATTTTAACCCAGATAGAATAGCTGTAGATGCACTAATATCACTTTGCTGTTGTTTATTGGGCATACTATCAATAATAGCAGCAATTTGGGTTAAGGTTTCTGTTGGGTTATCTGTACGAGTTAGTACCGCAAAAGGTAATAAACCTGAGTTATTCAGAAAAATATCTGTTGATTGTTCCCAGAGACGAATAACATTAAATTGATGACGTAAATTAGTTAATTCAAAAGTGTTTTGATACACTAATTCTGAATTACTCGGTTTCAAATAGATCACCACTTGATACATTTCTTTGTTAGTATAACGACGATAAACTCGTAAACGATAGTCAGTCATCCGAAAGGGTATGTCTTCATTCGGTGAGGTTTGAAACTCAATATGTAAGACAATATCATCTGATTCCAAAAAGATTAAAGAATCTGCTCTAATAGGATTTAAAGACAGTTCTGTAGGTTTTAATTCTGTGAGTTCAATGGGTTCATTTAATAACCAGTTAGCAAAGTCACGGCTAAATCTTTCTGCTAAGAATTTACAAACATTATCATACATTAGCAACAAGAATAATTTAACAACATCAGGGCATAATATTATTATGTCCCTACGGTAATTATAATGTTTTGTAGGATTTCAACAATGTTAACCCCTATATAATATTGTTTTTATTGATTATTGTCTGAAGGAGATAAACGATCTAATATTTCAGTCATCTTTGCTTGTCTTTCTTCTATTTGGTCAAAACGTCCATAAAAATCTGATTGTACTTCATAAAAATCAGACATCGAACGAGTTAATTGTCCTAATAATTGATAAATACCTCTTCTGTCTTTTTGCCATTCTTTTTGAAATGAGGCAAAATTATTCGTTAATGCTTCAATTGCACGGGCGTTAGATTCAATCAATTTTTTTAATTCTTCATCAGACATAGTTTAACATCCTACGTAATACATTTCTATTGTAATTCGTTAAGTTAATTTATGGGGCGATTGTCAAATAGACTAAATGATCAGGGCATAATATTATACCTCTACGATAATTATAATTTTTGATAGAGGTTGAATACTATTAAATCCTATATATTAATTAGTGTGGTTTAATTATCAGGAGTCAAAAATGTCTTGTGATCATCTCAAAGCATTAGATTTAGCTAAAGCCGGAAAATGGGACGAATCTCATGAAATGGTTCAATCTTATTCAGATCATTTATCTTGTCTCATTCATGGTTATTTACATAGAGTAGAAGGAGACTTCAGTAATGCAAAATATTGGTATAATCGTGCAACAGAAAAAATGCCTAATAATACCCTTGAAGATGAGTTAAAACGTCTATATCAACTTGCACAGTCTCATTAATTTTATTAGGTTTTTTCTTAAAGTAAAAATAACTAAAAAATGGCTATTAATTAATTCTTGATTACTCATCCGAGTTGTTAGATTTAGCTTCATTTAAAATGGGTTTAACATCTTGTTTAACCCAAGCTAATAGTAACTCATAACCCAAACTAAGCACCACTGGACCAATAAATAACCCTAAAATTCCATGAAGGAGACTGCCTCCTAAAACACCAATAAAAATGATAAGAATAGGAACCGAGACACCTTGAGACATAAAAATTGGTTTAAGGATATTATCTATCAACGTGCAGAAAATTAGCCAGATAGTTAACAATAATGCTTTGAGGGTTCCCATAGTGTACCATGCAAAGATAATAGAGGGAAAAACCACTGGACCGAGTCCAATTTGAAGAATACATAAAACTAAAGACAGTACGGTTAATAAACCTGATAATGGCATTCCTGCAACCATTAAACCAATACCAACGAGAAGACTTTGTATCAAAGAAACCCCAATAATACCCCGTGTTACCCCTCGAATGGTAGCAGTTGCAAGTTGTAAAAAGTCTTCCCCTTGTTGGGGTGTAATACGGATAAAAACTCGTTTAATTTTTCTGTTTAATTGTTTTGAATTAATGGTTAAAATTCCTGCAACAATAATAGAGAGAATAAACTTCAATAAGACCAAACTCATATTACCAGCAAAAAATAATACGTTTTTGGCTAATTCTTCTAACTGGGGTTGAAATTTACTTAATACAGATATTAAATTATTGGATGCTGATGTCCAAATGTGATCAACATAGTTTCCGATAATTGGCAAATTTTCTATTCCTTCTGGGGGAGGAGGAACCTTTAAGTTACCAGAAACAATATTATCAGCAAAAGTTTGAGCATTACCAACAAAAAGAGTAGCTACAAAACTCACGGGTCCGACAATTACTGCAATACCCAATAAAATAAGCAAAACTCCTGCTAATTTCCTGCGGCCACCTAAACGATTTTTTAACCAGACAAAAACAGGGAAAACAGCGATCGCCAAAATAATTCCCCATAACAAAATACCCAAAAAAGGACGAATCAGGAGAAAACACCAAGCTAATAACAATCCGATCAGAAATAGTCTGATAAGCAGATCAACAATTTCAGCAAAATTAAAACGATTGTCCATAAAAAAATTGATGATCGATAACAAATAATTAATTATACTGATCATCAATTTTAATATCTATTTTCATGTCATCAACCAGTATTCCGCATTCCCGCAGCAATACCATTAATGGTTAATAATGCACCCCGTAATAATTCTTCTTTAGAATAACGGAAATGAATCACCCCAGACTCTGCTTGACGGGTATATTGACGTAACCGTTTAAGAAGGGAAACTTGCAAGAAACCGAGAGGAACAATAGTTCCATTTCTTAGTTGTACAGAACGCTGTAAACCCGTATCTCCTTCTAATAATTTCGGTTGTTCATTAATACTCAAAATAATGTCACGAGTACGATTATATTCTTGAGAAATTTGCTCAAATACCTTTTCAAATCGTTCTATATCTTCTGGTTGAGAGAGTTCTTCAACATAGTGGTGAGCAATTTGTAAATCCACTTTAGAAAGGGTCATTTCTACTTTGGAAATTACCATTTTAAAGAACGGCCATTTTAAGTAAAAATATCGCAGTAACTTTAAATTTTCATCGGGTTCTTGTTGCAAGAAGTTTTCTAATGCTGTTCCGACTCCATACCAAGCCGGCAGAAGAAAACGACTTTGAGTCCAACTAAACACCCAAGGAATTGCTCGTAAGGTACTTAAATCTTTTTTACCACTTTTGCGTCTAGCAGGGCGAGAACTAATCTGTAATTGACTAATTTCGGGGATAGGTGTGACCGACAAGAAGAAGTCTAAGAAGTCTGGTTGTTCATAAATTAAACTCCGATAGGCTTTTCTTGCACTACTGGCCAATTCTTCCATAATTTCGTTCCAGGGAACAATATCATCGAACCCACTCCCCAATAAACTGGCTTGGATCACCGCCGTTGTTGCCGTTTCTAGGTTATATAAGGCAAGTTCTGGTAAGGAGTATTTAGAAGCCAACACTTCCCCTTGTTCGGTGATTTTGATCCGTCCGTTAATAGTGCCGGTGGGTTGAGCTAAAATAGCAGCATAAGCAGGCCCGCCACCGCGCCCTACCGAACCCCCACGACCATGAAACAGTCTTAAGGCTAAACCGTAAGGTTCGGCAACTTTTTGTAAGGATTTTTGTGCCTTATGAATTTCCCAGTTGCTGCTCAAGAAACCGGAATCCTTATTACTATCGGAATAACCGACCATGATCTCTTGTAGGTTAGCTGGTTGTAACTCAGGGGACGGTAATTGCTCTTTTTTGGCTTCGTCTAAATAGTCGTAACCCCCTGCTAATGCAGCACGATATAAAGGTAACTTAAACAACGCATCCATGATCTCAGGGGCCCGTTTTAAGTCGTCTACCGTTTCAAACAGGGGAACAATGCGAATAGTGGTGGTACTGGTGCCGGGGTCATAAAGTCCTGCTTCTTTGGCTAATAACAACACTTCTAACACATCGCTGACATCGTTGGTCATGCTGATGATGTAGGTTTGACAAATTTCGACACCAAACTCTTGTTGAAGATAGCGCAACATTCGCATGGTTTCAATGGTTTCGATGGTTTTCTCATCGAATGGCATTTCCATCGGAATCAGAGGACGACGGGTTTGTAGTTCTCCAATTAACCAATTAACTTTTTCTGTCTCTGAAAGTTCGCCATAGGGACGAGGTAAGACGTTTAAATAATTGGCAATGACTTCAATGGTTTCGGAGTGACGGGAAGATTCTTGACGAAAATCCAGTTGAGTGAGGGTAAAGCCAAACATTTGCGCTTGAAAAATGAGATTTTCAAGGGCCTGGCATTTTAACCCGGTGTCTTCTAAATTGCGCTTGATTAATTGTAATTCTGCTTCAAATTCTGCCCCAGAGTGGTATATATTGGGGGGCGTTTCTTCGCTTAAAATTTGTCGTTTTTCTGGGTTGGCTAGATAGTTGTTGCGATCGCGAGTGGTTTCTAAGCGTTTTTCAATATAAGCTAATTTCAGGCGATAGGGTTCTTGACGATAACGGATGGCCAAGTCATCATAAATTTCAGGCATGGCCACGCGATCGCGTTCTAAGGAGTCGAGAAGATCCTGAGATACGTTACTCCAATGCAACGATGAGCTTAAAATCTCAGTTAAATCTTCGACGGCTACTAAATATTTTTCTAAAATTAAGTTGCGTTGATAACAAGCGGTGCGCCAGGTTATGTCCGTCGTTACAAAGGGGTTTCCGTCGCGATCGCCACCTACCCAAGATCCAAAGCTACAGAAGTTATTATGTGGGGGTTTAATTCTCGGAAAATTCGCTTTTAGAGCCTGTTGCAGTCTTTTAGACAGTTGAGGCAGGGCATCACAGAGAACTTCATCAAAGTAGTGTAACGTATAATCTACTTCATCGAGAACACTGGGCTTAAACTGATGCAGTTCATCGGTACGCCACCACAGACGAATTTCCTCGTTGAGTTGTTCAATAATTGATTCTGCTTCCCAGGAACTGCTTAATCCCATCCCTCTAAACGCTTCTTCTGCTTGGTCTAAGCGTCTGAGCAGAGTAGCGATACGTCTTTGTTTGAGACGGATGGTATGACGAACAATTTCCGTCGGGTGAGCGGTAAAAACAAGACGAATATCCAGTTGTTCTAATAACCGTTGAATTTGTTGGGGGGGAACATTTAACCGTTTTAATTGAGGGAATAACCAGTGAAAAGTCCCGCCTTTTTCTTGATTTTCCGTTTCTCCTACTAACGCTTTTTCTAGCAAATCTGCTCCTACTGAGCCATTTCCCTTCTTTTCTTCCTTGACGTTGTTGTTTCGGGCTTTTTCTGACTCTTGATAGGTTGCCCGTCGGTTCAATTGTTGATCTCTTTGTTCGTAATGTTGTTCAACAATATTGATTAATTGAAAATAGAGGGCAAAGGCTCTGGCTGCGCGAATGGCTTCATTGAGTTCTAACCCTTCTATGAGTTCATTAATAGAGGTTTTGGGTTTATCGGTAACTTGTCCTTCCGGTGAGCAAATTTTTCGTAATTTTTTCAATAGGTCTACTAATTCTTGACCACATTCAGCCTTTAATACTGATTCCCATAAACTTTCGACTAATTTTAGACGCTGACGTAAGAAGAGATCCGATGTTGAAAAAATATTAACCTCTTCAACTGTGGACTGTAATGATTCAAGAAGCATAACCAGTAGCAACCTCGAAGGACGTTTTGCGATTTCCTTGGCAAGTTAGATAACAAAACCCACCCCAACTATTTTCAATGTCAGTCAAATCCGATTAATTTATCTGACAATGATGGGAAAGTTCAACCCTAAGGGGGTTGACTCCCTTAATTAGAATATCGTTATTAACTACCAACCCCCCTTATTTTATCGATTCTTTTCTCATTTCGGATAAGTTCTCATTAAGTTGTGCCAAAATTTTAAGAATGCTTTAAGGGTTTTCCAACTAGAACAAAAGATGTAAGTGATAGCAAACTGATTAAAGCTTATTATTATCACTATCACATCAAGTTGGTCTTCAATAATTTCAGCCTGATATTGCTGTTTATGTTGAAGAGAAAACACAAATTATTCCCCAAGGAACAAATAGTGTGAATTTGAATCAGTATTTACCTCCTGATTGAGTGGTAGAAATTGCTAAAACTAGCTTTCTTTATGATCTTGGGACAAAGCGATCACTGTATGAACCATTAGAGATTAAAGAATATTGGGTAATTGATGTGGAGAATTGTCAAATAATTGCTTATACTTTAGAATCAGACGGTTATTGCAACATAAAATCATCGAATCTATTTTCTGGGTCAATTTTAGCCATTTTAGAAGAAGCATTAAGCAAAAGCCGACATAAAGATCAGTCGAACACAGGACAATGGTTAATGACACAATTTCAAAAATAAAATGCTACTAGACCTAGGCGATAACTTTATATAGACTCGACAACATTAGGGTGTTTTGGCTATATCACGATAAAATATCAACTACAATAGAAATAGATAAAGAAAATTTTATATTAAGTTATTAAGTTCTACCTACCCATCGATACGGACAAGATTACATGACCAGCCTTGCCAAGTCTAACCACCGCTACGCCCCAAAACCCCGAATGAAATCATCCCACTTACCCAGTGACAGCGCACTTGGCCTGATTTCAACCCATAGTTTTCCAGCCATTGTGGGAACTGCCGACATGATGCTTAAATCAGCAGAAGTCACATTAGTCGGCTATGAAAAAATTGGTAGTGGACACTGTACTGCCATTGTGAGGGGCAAAGTGGCTAATGTTCGTCTGGCTGTAGAAGAAGGGGCAAAAACCGCCGAAAAGTTCGGTCAATTGATTTCTAAATTAGTGATTGCTCGTCCTATGCCTAATTTAGAGGCCGTTTTTCCCATCGGTAGTCATTTAGTGGAAATCGCTCAACAACAACAGGGTTATAGTCGCCTCAGTAATCGTTCCATTGGACTACTCGAAACCAGAGGCTTTCCAGCGATGGTGGGGGCTGCTGATGCTATGTTAAAATCGGCTGATGTTCAGTTAGCCTCTTACGAAATTATTGGCGATGGACTCTGTACGGCCATTGTTCGTGGCTCAGTGGCTAATGTGGCTGTTGCCATCGAAGCAGGAATGCACGAAGCAGAAAAAATCGGCGAATTACACGCCATGATGGTTATTCCTAGACTCCTAGAAGATTTAGAACATACGCTACCGGTGGCAACTTATTGGCGCGACGAAACTGAACCCTTACCCATGTTAATGCCTACACCTGTCAGACAACATCAACGGGAATTAATTGCTTTACCTGAATTAGAGAAAAAGCCTTTAGTGATGAAAAAGCCAGCCGAAATTGAGGAAACCATTGACATTGAAGAGGAAAACGCTTAGGTTAATTACTTTTGTCTGTTTCCCGTTCCCTGTTCCCTTGCATCAGACAGTTGAGTACGCTGTAGCAATCCTGTAATCATGGCAAGGACAAAAACACCCAATAAAGCTAACCATAGCAATAGTTTTCCTCCTTCTAATAGTCCGGCACCTAGGGCAACTATGGGAGGGTTAGAAATAGCAATACTGATAACCAATGCAGGGGCAAATTTAAACCAGGGGGCTTTTGTTAAGCCTACTCCATAGCAAACAAAATCAAAAAACCCTGTCATTAAACATCCAGTCAGTAAGAAAAAATTTCTTTCTAAATGACGCTGACTTAATCTATCAATTCGGTCAATAAATTTCGCTCCTACCACTCGTTGAACTAACGTGCGGCCATATCGTCTTGATAAAAAGAAGCTTAACGAACAAGAGAGTAAGTCAGCCAGACAAATGACTAAAAGACCTTGGGTAAAGCCTAACAATGCCCCCGATAACACTGAATAAGCGGTTCCTGGTAATGCCGGAATTACCACACTGGTAAACCGTAGTAAAAAGATGCCTAACGGGGCCCAAACCCCCAACCGTTCCACTTGTTGCCGTAACTGGGTGATACCGTAATGGTTAACCAGCCAAATCACCAAAATTACCAAGGCTGCGATCGCCACAAACTTTAATACTTTCATATTAACCAAAATAAAACCTTAGGAATTTGTGGTTTGAAGTTCATGGTTTGATTTCTCCAATAATTTGTAAAAATTGTTTTGGTTTTAAAATAGAAATTCCTCGAAAGGGATGTAATTCTAATAAGTCTTTATCTCCTGTGATGATATGAGTAGCATTTCCATTAACTGCAACTTCTAAAAATTTATTATCTTTGGGATCTCTACATTCATTTATCAGTTCAGAGATTAAAATTTGCTCTCATTCTAGCTTTATCTTAGCTAAAAATTGATAACGAATATCTAGGGAAATATATTTATCAAATTTTGAACGATTTAAAACTTCTTGCAATTCTTGTGATGTAACATCAGACAGTAAAATTACACCTTGTTTTCTAGCTTCTTTAAAAGCGATATCAGGTAAAGATGATTTAATTAAAATACTACTTACTAGAATGTTAGTATCAATAACAATTCGTCATTTATTCATTTTCTAGGATTTTATCTAAAATTTCTTGGGTTAATCCATTGGCTTTGGCTTGTTCTTGCATTTCCTCAATAATTTTTTCTAAAGATTTCTCTTGTATAATTGACTTAAGCCAATTGTTAACAATAATTGATATTTTTTGCTGTTTTTCGGGTTCTGCTTCTCGGTACGCTTTGGCAATTTCTGGGTCAACTTGAAGGGTAATTGTTTCCATAATGAGTTAATCCTTTAGTAATTTATATTATCAATTATAACGAAAATTTATTAACAGGAGAAATAAATTTTCTAATTTATCTACATTTAAAAGTTTATCTTCTCTAGCAGAAGTAATACTAGATCTGCTTTAGATAGTATAGTATTAACTTTCGGAGCAGGGAGCAGGGAGCAGGGAGCAGGGAGTGGGGAGAAAAAACGTTACTCTACTAAATAAAATAAGCGGATTTGGTATAACATCAACTAAAGCCATTCTAGCCTCAACCCGATTCTTCAGATTAATATATCGATTTATATTAGGTTATCTTTCAAACCTTTTAGGGATTGATTGTTATCTATTTTTTTGCTTTGAATTAAAACTTTAAACCCTCCTAAACCAGTCGGATTAATTAACTGATGAAGGGCATCTCGACGCTGAAAAATTTCAGGTAAACTATAATTCCCATTAGATAATTCTGCTAAGCGATCGCCCAATCCTAATGCCATTAAAAATAAGCCTTGTTGGGTTAATCCCACTGTTTCTAATCCTAACAAGTTTCCCTGTTTTTCTAAGGCGGTAAAATCGACATGAGCCGTCATATCTTGTTGTCCTAAATTTACATAAGGATTATGATGATGACGATGTTTATAATAACAGTTTAGGGTTCCTTGATACCGTTGGGGATGATAATATTTTGAAGCATCATAACCATAATCTATGGTTAATAGATAACCTTTATTTAGTTTTTTGGAAACAGTTTTTAACCAATCTAAAGCTTTTAAATTAACTTCGGTTCGATAGTTTTCTGGATAATTATCTTTAGTGATATCTATATGAATTAATTCAAAATAGTCTAACAACTTAGGGGTTGATATATCTTCAAGTTTTTCTTTGAGTTGTTCATCTTCCCACGTTACATAAATTTCTTTTAACTGTTTATTTTTTTTGATTACTTGATGAACAGGAAACGCATCAATCAATTCATTACTAAAAATACAGCCATTAATTGAATTATTGGGAATATCTTCCCACGATTTCCAAGTTATTTTATCAAATTTTTCTAACTTATTTTTTTGCTCTTTAATTAATTCTTGAGACTCTTCTATAATAATGTAATCAAATTGATCGTAACAATCAGAATATTTTTCTTTCAAATAGTTTAAAATATCAGCAGCTAAATTCCCTGTTCCTGCTCCAACTTCTATTAACGTAAATGAATCAGAACAATTTAATAATTGTGACATTTCTTTAAACTGTTCAGCTAATAATTCCCCAAAATCTGATCCTAAAGAAGAAGCAGTAAAAAAATCACCTTCAGAGCCAATATTTACCTTACCCGAACTATAATAACCATGTTGGGTATGATATAAAACTAAGTCCATATAATCAGCAAAAGTAATACGCTGATTTGGACTGTTTTTAATGGTATCAATAATAATTTTTAGCATAAATTTACCATAAAATGTAGGGTGGGCAATGCCCACCTTACTGAATAATTAATTTGATTGAAATTCTTGTCTAATGGTTTCAATTCGTTCACGATTTACTCCTAAATCAGACTCCCCTAAACGAGAAGCAGAACGAACATCAATGACTCCTTGGTTCTCATTGACATAAAACTCTACATCATCAATAAACCCCATCCAATGACTGGTAAATTGAGCATAAAGATAATTATCAGTTTCGGAAATAATTTCAGTTCTTTCTTGTTGAGTAATGATATCTTTTAATTGTGCGATCGCTGCTTGACTATTTCCTTCATAGGTTAAAGGTTGAATAGAATGGTCTACATCTGTACTTTGAGAATTTACACAATTAGGGGTGCTCGGACAAGGATGTAATTGGCCATTAGTTACCCTTAAAGTATCTGGTTGGCTCCCTGCAAAAACCGTAGGAACCTCAGGCAAAAGTACCCTAACCCCTATCCAAATAACAACTGCAGCGAGAACAATAACAATGCTTAACAAGCCGAAATTAATAGACTTTGATGTATCTTTAGTAACAGACATGAGGAAATAATGACTTAATCATGAGCTTAACTACTTAAATTAACTTAACATTTAATAAGAAGATTATTTGTTTCAAAGCATAGTTAAATTCAACCAGGAGGATTATCATGTTTCTCGATGAATTACAACCCATTTTCAAAGAATTTTTGCAGCAACCCCTTGCTTTTACAGGGGGGCTGGTTTCCGGCGCGCTTAAGCTCAAACTTTCAGAAGATCCCTTAAAAAGTTGGCTACAAGAACAAGGCATGACCAACTTTACCTACACCGATCATACAAAAGATAATGGTAGCGGTCCTCAAACCATATCCATTGATTAAGTATGGTTAATTAAATTAACTCATCATCGAGGAGATAGGAATTCTATAGTTAACCTATCTCCTCTTACTCTCTACATTCTACCTGTTATTTTGAGACAAAATTCGGGAATATTAAAACTAGATGACCGAAGGACGGTAATCGTGACCCCTTTTTGCATCCGATTGGTCAAAGTCCATAATGTGACATCGGTAAGAGTGAATGAGCTACTGTGTAAACCCATCTTGCGCCCAACCCAAAAACCCCAATAATGTGGCGGTTTGTCAATCTTGCGGTTCTCAACTGCGCTTAAATAATCGTTATCAACCTTTAGGTATTCTTGGCAAAGGTGGCTTTGGAGCTACCTTTGGGGCTGCTGATCTTTCCCTACCAGGGAACCCTATTTGTGTCGTCAAGCAGTTACGGCCTGCTACTGACGACCCTCAAGTCTATAAAATGGCCAAAGAATTGTTTGAACGAGAAGCAGAAACTTTAGGTAAGGTGGGTAATCATCCCCAAGTACCCAGATTATTAGACTATTTTGAACAAAACAAAGAATTTTATCTGGTTCAAGAATACGTCAAAGGGTATAACCTCCATCAAGAGGTGAAGAAAAAAGGGCCATTTACCGAAGCAGGGGTTAAACAGTTTTTGACCGAACTTTTACCAATTCTCGAATATATTCATTCTCAAAAAGTCATTCACCGTGATATCAAACCAGCTAACCTTATCCGCTCTCAAAAAGACCGTAAACTGGTTTTAATTGATTTTGGAGCAGTAAAAAATCAGGTTAATTCTATGGTGGCTAACAATACCCAAACCGCTTTCACAGCTTTTGCTGTAGGAACTGCGGGGTTTGCTCCTCCCGAACAAATGGCTATGCGTCCTGTGTATGCTAGTGACATCTATGCGGTGGGAGTTACCTGTGTGTACTTATTGACGGCTAAAACCCCCAAAGATATCGGTTGTGACCCAGAAACTGGAGAAATTGCTTGGGAACCTTATGTAGATATTAGCGACTCTCTGGCCAATGTTCTCAAAAAGATGTTAGAGGTATCGGTCAAACATCGTTACAAGTCTGCTGAACAAGTCTTAGATGCTATGGCGATGGCTCCTTACGAACAGGGGATGCAAGATAGTATGACTACTATGATTACAGGCTTTAAGACGCCTAGTAATTCATCAGGTCCTAACTCTTCAGTGAGTACAGGTTTAGCGAGTTCATCCCCACCAACAAGAAGCATAGGAAGGATGAATACCAATATTTCTAGAGGAAGTTCAGTTTCCTCGGTATCTACAAACCTTCAAAGTCCTTCTTCTAGCAGTGTTAGAGGTGGAGTCGCAGGAGCAGGAAGTATTAGTTACAATATCGCTTACGGACAAACGTCTAGTCGTCGTCGTGGTAAAACAGCAACAACCTCAACCTCTGATGCTACAGCAGCTAAGAAAAAGCAAAAAAAATGGCAAGAAAAAACCTTATTAGCTGCTTATGAAAATGGCCGTAAAGACTTTACTCATCAAGAATTAAATGAACTCAATTTATCGAAAGCTTTTTTACCCGGAATTAATTGTTATCAAGCAAAATTAAGTCGTATTAATTTACAAGGGGCTGAATTATGCCGTGCTGATTTCGGTCGGTCTGATTTATCCCAAGCAGTTATGAAAAATGCCAATCTAAGTGAAGCCTATTTAGGTTATGCTAACTTAAATGGAGCAGATTTAAGGGGAGCTAATTTACAAGGGGCTAATTTAACTTATGCTAATTTACAAGGGGCTAATCTTTGTGGAGTCGATTTAAGTTCTGCGAGAATTACTGAGGCTCAATTATCGGTAGCAAAAACGAATTGGCGAACAGTTATGCCTAGCGGAAAAAGAGGCTTTTGGTAAAAAATTGTGGGAATCATTAATAGTATTATTGAGAGCTTACATAATAATATATTTACTTTCTATGCTTATTTATTGGCCAGACTGACTTCGATTTTTTCTAGCCATCCTTGCCACATTTTTTTGTATTTTCCCGTAGCTCAGTCACCGTTCATAACCTTTACCTTGTAGCGCAGAAGCTAATGGACTTAGGTCTTCCAACATTAAATGTCTGATTACTAATCCTTGTTTCATGGTCAATCATTGTCCATTAAGTGATTTAAAGTTCTATTGTATCAGGTATAAATTAAGTATTAGTTATACAGTTCTATTGATTCTTCCACCAACTTACAATAATATAAGTTGTCAAAAATAAAACGATTAGTTTAAAAGAATTTAATAAAAATGGATTATTCATCATCTTATCAAGATTAAAATATAAAAAATAATCAAAAAATAGAAGCTTATTCCTAGTCCGCCAGGTTATAATAGCTAAGGTAATTAAGATTAGTCCTTATTTGGCCTTCAAATAACCATTATTTGCTTTTTTCTGAAATATCTTAACAATGTCTTCTAATCAACCCCAACGGGAACCTCATTCAGCCTCTAGTTTAGACGAAATTCGCGCCACACGCCTCGAAAAAGTAGAAAAATTGAAACAATTAGGTTTAATTCCTTATGCTTATCAGTGGCAATCTACCCACGATGCTACGACCTTACAGGATAAATACGCTAGTTTAAAGGATGGAGAAGAAGTAGACGTTGATATTGCGATCGCAGGAAGAATTATCGCCCGTCGTGTTTTTGGAAAACTAGCCTTTTTTAATCTACAAGACGAAACTGGAACTATTCAATTATATCTGGACAAAAAAGAAATTCAGTCTCACATGAGTGAGTTGGAAAACGCTTTTAATCATCTCAAAAAATTGACCGATACAGGAGATATTATCGGTGTCAAAGGAAGCATCAAAAGAACAGAAAAAGGTGAACTTTCTGTTAAAGTTAAACAATATCAAATATTAACAAAATCCTTATTACCCTTACCGGATAAATGGCACGGTTTAACGGATACTGAAAAACGCTATCGTCAACGGTATGTGGACTTAATTGTTAACCCCCAAGTTAGGCAAACTTTCCGTCATCGGGCTCAGATTACTGCCTCCATTAGACGTTACTTAGATAATCAGGGTTTTATAGAAATAGAAACTCCCGTTTTGCAGTCAGAAGCAGGAGGCGCAGAAGCCCGTCCCTTTATTACCTATCATAACACCTTAGAGATGGATTTATATCTAAGAATTGCTACAGAATTACATCTTAAACGGTTAATTGTTGGTGGATTTGAAAAAGTCTTTGAAATGGGAAGAATTTTTCGTAATGAAGGGGTTTCTACTAAACATAACCCTGAGTTTACCTCCATTGAAATTTATCAAGCTTACGCTGATTATAATGATATGATGGAGCTTACTGAAGCCATTATTACTACAGCAGCACAGGAAGTTTTAGGTGATTCAAAGATTACTTATCAAGGAGAAAAAATCGATATATCAACCCCTTGGCGACGGGTAACAATGCACGAAATTGTTAAGGAAAAAAGTGGTCTAGATTTTGAGAAATTTAAAGACTTTGAATCTGCAAAAGATGCTGTCAAAAATGCAGAATTAGAAGTGCCAGAAACTTGTCAAAGTTTAGGTAAATTACTCAATGAAGTATTCGAGCAAACGGTAGAAGAAACCTTAATTCAACCTACTTTTATCCTTGATTTTCCTGTGGAAATATCTCCCTTAGCTAAACCTCATCGTAGTAAACAAGGATTAGTAGAACGCTTTGAATTGTATATTGTAGGGCGAGAATTAGCTAATAGTTTTTCTGAATTAACTGACCCTATTGATCAAAGAAATAGACTAGAAAAACAAGCGGAACAAAAAGCAGCCGGCGACTTGGAGGCACATAGTGTTGACGAAGATTTCTTAACCGCATTAGAGTATGGAATGCCCCCTACTGGTGGGTTAGGTATTGGCATTGATCGCCTGATCATGTTATTAACTGATTCCGCTAGTATTCGAGATGTAATTGCTTTTCCCTTACTGAAAAGTCAGAGTCTTGCTCTCAAATCTTTTGATTATGATGAAGAGAAAAAAGTTTTAAGAGTTGAGTTTACTCATGGAGGTATTTATCAATATCACGATGTTCCTAAATCTGTTTATGAGGAGTTAGAAAAAACTCCGTCAAAAGGACAATATTTTAACGCTGAAATTAAGGATAAATTCGGCTTTGATAAGGAAAATTAATTAGATATTAGGGTGGGCAGTATCCTATTGCTTCGGATAATTCTCGAATTTGCCCACCTAAAGATTAATTGTTATTCAAGATAAATAATATAACAGGAGGAAGTTATGGAAGAATTATTAGAACTCAAAACATTACTATTAAAAGGGGATATTAAAGGTTCATTGGCTATTGTTGAAGACCTTGAAGACATGAGCAAAAATGGAATAATTAGTGCTATTCGTAGTTACGCCGTTATTTTATTATTTCATCTAATTAAACAACAAGCAGAAAACAGAACGACTCGTTCATGGGACGTTTCAATTCGCAACAGTGTTAGAGAGATTAAACGAAAAAATAAGCGAAGAAAAGCAGGGGGATATTATCTCAATAATGATGAGTTGAGAGAAACGTTAGAAGAAGCTTATCTGAATGCGTTAGATGAAGCATCTTTAGAAGTTGCTGAAGGTCGTTATGAACCAGAAGAAATTGAAACTAAGATTAATAAAGAGCAAATTATTGATAATGCTTTTCTTTTAATTCAATAATTTTGCTGCTTGCTAAATTGAGCATAAAGGAAGGAAAATATAACACTGAACGTTTTTTATTTAATTGTGCCTAGTTACTTATTATCGAAAAAAATATGAATGTGAAAAACTCAACCAACAATGAAGCATTAAATTATGCTTTTAGTTTGACTTTTAATCCAGAAATTCTGAGAATCATTTCTTATGTAGCGTTAATTATCATACTGCTTATCGGAGCTATTTTAACCGAAACAATGGTTAACATTGATCCTCATACTACTGCAATTTATAAATTATTTGGGTTTAATCATTCTTGTAATTGGTTGGATTATGAACCCAGTCGGACTGTTGCGGCCATGCTTTTACCCTTGTGGGAAATTCCGTTTCTCTTCTATATAATTTTCAATTTTTTGAGAATTCAAGACGCTTACAAAGAAAATAAAGCTCCCAGATATACTTATATTGTTTCGACCATTTTCTTGCCCATTGAAATTTTATTAACTGTTTGGTTTAGAATTGTTTTTGTCTGGAGTCCAGAAGTCAACTTCTTACATCACTATCTTCCCTATATAGGGTTTCAGTTTCTTTTGTTTTTGGTGGCTTTCGAGAATGCTCTGTATTTTTACGCGATGAAAGCGTTACCCTTTAAAAATAGTCGTTTCCTTGCCATTAGCTATCTTGTTGTATTATTTGCAGTAACAGTCGCCTATACAGTGGTTGGATTATCCATTGCTTTCGGACATCCCATTCTCGATCTTATCAACGATCCTGCACAACGAGTTTTCTTCAGATCCCTAACCAATTTTTACACCATTTTAGTTGTTCCTGTTCCCATTATTTTATCTGTTTTGGAATTGAAGCGATCGCCTAATCATCAACTCTCTTTTGAATAAGTTGAAAAATGCGATCAGCTAATCTTATCGGGTGTGTTAAGGCAATATAACGTAGCTTTTTTTAGTCCTTAATCTTAAAAAGTTATGTCGTTATGTTATTTCTCACATCAATATATGGCATTCTTGAGTTAATAATGTCCAATCTAATAAAGAGAAGACATCGTTTATCGTTCCCTAATCTTACGTAATATAGCAGTACAAAAATTAGTTAGGACATTACCGTAAGGTGGGCAATGCCCACCCTACAATATTTCATGATTCTATCAATGTCCTAACAATAATGCGTAGTGCTATAGCAGTTTTTGATTGTTACGATGTTCGTAATATTGGCCTTTTGATTAAACACCCAGAAAACCTTTCTATGTTTGCAGAGGTTTATTGAATTTAAGGCAGATATTGTTAGTAAATTTCTGAAGTCGGAGCAATTAATAATTAGTTATTACGGAAAACCATCTCTTAAGACTGTATGTAAATTGTAATTGCAATTAAAAGGAGTAATCAAGATTATGTTCGATAATCCTAAAGATACATTTCAGTGGGTTGATCCCAAAGTTCGTTATCCTGGCGCACCACCTTACGTCATTGGACTTCCTCAAGGAGAAGGATTTAGTCCCTTTAAAATCTTCTTTTTTGATTTTACAGCCCTAATTTCTGTCTTAAGTTTGTTATTAGCGCAAATTGCTCATGTTTTTGGTTATTTTGCTAAACATGGAATTGAATTTAAAGGGGTTGCTGATTTTGGATTAATTGCATCTTTAGCACCTACGGATTACTGGGAAAAGCTCAAAGATTTAACTGATTTTTTTAAACCTTTTACCTTGTTACCTAAACCTTTAATTGCTGATAGTTGGGAAGAAGACGTAGAATTTGGCAAGCAATTCTTACAAGGTCTTAATCCTGTTTTAATGACAAAATGTAAACCAGAAGATATCGGAGCAGGTAGTAAATTTTCTGTAACAGAAGAACATCTTAAACCCTATTTAGGAGATAACTTTTCTTTAACAACAGCTTTAGAACAGGATAAACTCTATCTAGTTGATTACAAAATTTTTGATAATATTATTGATTCTGCTCAAGAGGATCAATTAGGACGTTATACCTGTTCTCCTTTGTGTTTATTCTATCTAAATGAGAAAGAAGAGTTATTACCGATTGCTATCAAAATTAAGCAGAAATATGATAAAGACACTAACCCTGAAATTCCAGAAATTTTTACTCCTAAATCTTCCCAAGCTGAATGGAAAGCAGCTAAATTAGCTGTTTCAGCTACTGATATTGCCTATCAAGGGATTATTGCTCATTTACTAGATACTCATTTAGTCATCGAAGTTTGCGCTGTTAGTACCTATCGAACTTTAACCCCTGATCACATTCTTTATCAACTGCTCAAACCACACTTTTTTGATACTTTAGCTATTAATTATATGGCGCGTTCTGTTTTCTTAGGACGAGGCGGTTTTTTTGATAGTACGGGTGCTTTAGGATATACTAGCTCGAACGAATTATTAAGTCGAGCTTATTGGGGTGAAGGGTTAAGCACTGATTATACAGGTGAACCTTGGGAATTCTACAAAAAAGCTTTACCTTTTAGTTTAGAATCCCGTGAGGTTGAAAACTTACCGAACTACTATTATAAAGACGATGCTAGTTTGATGTGGAAGGCGACGAAAAAATATGTTAGTGATGTAATTAGAAATCACTATCAAAATAGCCAA
>NZ_AAXW01000017.1 GCF_000169335.1 Crocosphaera chwakensis CCY0110 | reverse complement strand
ACAAAAGTTTGCGGGTGTAGTTTAGTGGTAAAACCTTAGCCTTCCAAGCTAATGATGGGGGTTCGATTCCCCCCACCCGCTTTATGATAAAAGATATGATAAGTATGTTCAGATGTCATGGTAAAAATGGCGATCGCTTATGCTATTAGGGTTTCAATTTCAATCTCCAGGCCCCATTTTATTTGAAGCAGGGCCGCTAGTCATCCGTTGGTACGGTTTGTTAATTGCTAGTGCCGTGTTAATTGGGGTAACGCTTTCCCAATGGTTAGCCAAACGTCGTCACGTTAACCCTGAATTAATTGGGGATTTAGCTATTTGGCTGGTCATAGCAGCCATTCCTTGTGCCAGACTTTACTATGTAATCTTTCAGTGGCAAGAATACGCTCAACGTCCTGAAGATATTATCGCTATTTGGAAAGGAGGCATAGCCATTCATGGGGCTATTATCGGTGGTACTCTAGCAGCTCTAATTTTTGCCCGTTTAAACAAAATTTCCGTGTGGCAACTGGGAGATTTAGTGGTTCCCTCTTTAGCATTAGGGCAAGCTATTGGTAGATGGGGTAATTTTTTCAATTCTGAAGCCTTTGGCGCGCCCACTAATTTACCCTGGAAGCTATACATTCCTGTTAACAACCGCCCCGTAGACTATCTGACATTTGAATACTTCCATCCGACATTTCTTTACGAGTCGGTTTGGAATGTCTTAGTATTTACTCTCCTCTTATACTTGTTTTTTTGGGGACTAAAGCATCCTCACCGTTTTTATATGGGTACTTTATCGTTAGTCTATTTAATCGCTTATAGTTGTGGCAGAATTTGGATAGAAGGATTAAGAACAGATAGTTTAATGTTAGGACCGTTGAGGGTGGCACAGGTTATTAGTTTAGTTATGATTAGTGTAGGGATTTTGGGACTAGTGTGGTTATATCGTTTAAAAAAACCTTTACCAGACGTGGTTTCCCCTCAATAGTCTCTTCAGACTAAGTTACAAAATGTTATAAGATCATGACTTATCGTCGAAGGCATAAACAAGACTATCCAAGAAATCTCGTTTGATGTTTTTCCATTGACCTCACACCATATGAAAACGCTACAATTATTAAAACAAAACTTAGAGAAGTTACGACAACAGTATAAAAAAGGTCGTCGTTCCCCTCTAAAAGAAGCTGACAGTCTTTCTAAAAAAGCTCCTTCTAAATCTCTTCATCAGTCTGACTGGTTGAGCAAATTACATAAATCAAAGCCTATCCGACAACTTCATCCCCCTTTGATGTGGGGACTAACGGTCATCTCTTTAACCAGTGTGATTGGTTATCGTTTTTATAATCAACCTCAATTATCTGTAGGAACTGTTTCTCCTGTAAAAGTGGTGGCTCCCAAAAATGGAACCTTTGAAGATGAAAAAACCACCGAAGAAAAGCGCAAAGAAGTTCGTACCGGCATTATTCCCGTTCTACAAAGAGACCCTCAACTCACCAGCCAACTTAAAGGAGAATTAACAGAAACCATCATTGAACTTAGACAATTTCGTCAAGAAGTCGGCGCATTTCCTTTCATCAGTGTATCCTCTATCTCTTCGGCAACTCAACAATATTTGCGTAGCATTGATGAAAAAACATGGCAAACGATTCGCTCAACCCTAGTTAATGACAACACGGCGACAGCAGACAACCTCAAACCTCAAAGCAAAGAAGCCATAACCCAGTTAAAAAGTTATGAAAATACCACATCGACCCCAACATTAAGAGGTCTCTTAGAGACCATCGAACAATCTCGTCAACGTTACAATATAGCCAGAGGAGAAATTTTAAATACTAAAACATCAAATCTGACACCAGAGTTATTAGGGCGATTTCTCGACCTGGATGATAACACTTGGCAAAGCACAGAAAAAAACCTAAATCTTACTTTAAACCGTATTTTATTACAGGGACTTCCCTCTGGAATGCCAGATTATTTGCTCAACGAAATTATTAAAAATCAGCTAGAATCTACAGCCTCATCCGTTCCTCAAGGAGCAATTACTGATTTATTAATGAAAATTTTGCAAAATAAACATAATTTGACAGTGGATAAAGAGGCCACAAAACAAAGAGCCGAACAAGCAGCCCAAGCCGTTGAACCCGTAATAGTAGAAGTCAAAGCAGGAGATGTGATTGTTGAAGCTGGGGAAAAAATAACTCAAGAAGAGTTTGTTCTGTTAGATAGTTTTAAACTCAGTCGTCGGGGGATTAATTGGGTCGGTTTAGGCATTTCGGCCGTGATTGTTATGGGAACAGTGACGGTTTTTTGTGTGGTGAGTCAAAAGATTCATCGTCCTATGCGTCGCCGAGATCACATTCTTCTTTGTCTGCTAAGTCTGAGTACCCCGCTATTAGCTATTTTCAATCTGGGTTACACTAATTTACCCGCCGTGGGACTCCTAACCAGCAGTTTTTATGGCCCAACCCTAGCTATTACTCAAGTGGTCTTATTGAGTGGATTATCCACCTTTGCGGCCACCACCATCAACTGGAGTTATGTTTTAGCAGGAACCGCAGGGGGACTCTTGGCCGCTTCTGTGGCTTGGAAATTGCGATCGCGGGATGAGTTGGCCTGTTTAGGGGGTGTGGTGGGACTGGTACAAGGAAGTCTCTATTTTGTAGGTTATCTCATTGTCGCTCCGGTGGCCGGTACTATCTGGTCTGTGGTTTTACCCGAAGCGATTATTTATGGTTTATCGGGGATTGCTTGGAGTGTCATGGCTTTGGGCGTTTCTCCTTATTTAGAACGTCTCTTTGATTTAGTAACTCCCATTCGTTTAGTAGAATTAGCTAACCCTAATTGTGCCTTACTCAAACGCTTAGCCACCGAAACCCCTGGAACCTTTCAACACACTCTATTTGTGGCTTGTTTAGCTGAAGCAGCCGGTCGTGAATTACACTGTAATGTAGAGTTGATTCGTGCGGGTACTTTATATCATGATATTGGCAAAATGCATGACCCTATGGGCTTTATTGAAAATCAAATGGGGAACCCCAATAAACACGATTTGATCAATGATCCTTGGGTGAGTGTGGAAATTATTAAAAAGCACGTTTCTGAAGGATTAGTGATGGCCAATAAATATGGTCTTCCTAGAGTAATTCGAGATTTTATTCCTGAACATCAAGGTACTTTATTAATTTCCTATTTTTATTATCAAGCTAAACAAGAAGCAGAACGCAATGGCACAGAAATGATTGCAGAAGAAGAATTTCGCTATATAGGCCCGATTCCTCAATCACGAGAAACCGGAATTGTCATGTTAGCTGATGGGTGTGAGGCTGCTTTACGTTCTTTAAAAGAGGCCACTCCAGAAACGGCTTTAGCCATGATTCAAAAGATTTTTAAAGCCCGTTGGCGAGATAATCAATTAAAAGATAGTGGGATCAAATACGAGGAATTACCCATTATCGCTGAAGTATTTGTTAAAGTTTGGCAACAGTTTCATCATCAAAGAATTGTTTATCCTAAAGCAGCTTTGGAACCCCAAAATAACAAACCAGCTTAATTATTTTTTTAAACAGAAATACAGTTTCATTATTGATAAATTTTGACTATGTATCGTTATATCATTCTTAGTTTACTTTTCCCTTTTATTACCGCTTGTAGTAGTATTAGCGACTTAGAAAGTCGTTTTTCTCCTAATCCTGAATTGGCTGAAAAAAAAGAAAATGTTACACCATCTACCCTAGAAATTCCTAATACTTTTCCTGATACAATTCCTCAATATTCTAACTCAGAATTGCAAGAAGTTTCTGAAAATTTAACCGAAGAACAAGGCTTAATTCGCTGGTCATCTTCTGATTCTATTGGTCAAATCAGTGGCTTTTATCAAGAACAGTTTAACAATAATGACTGGGAAATTAGTCAACCATTTAATGAAGAAAATAATACATTAATTGCTCAAAAAGACGGCTTAGAAGTGCAATTGTCTTTTCTTTCTGCTAGTAATGGTAATACTGATTATTCCATTCGTTATCAAACCTTAAGCGATGTAACTGCATCAAACGCTGAAGAAAAACCTACTTCTTCTCAGACGAAAAATAATGAGAATTCTAGTTTAAATAACGTTCCTCAATCATTACAATCTTATGTCGCAGATGTTCGTAAGTTAGATACAGTTAATTTGAGTAATACTGATAATAAAACAGCCAATGAAAGCGGTATTATTAACCGTCGAACCTATGCCAGGTGGTTAGTCGAAACTTATAATAAATTTTATGAAAATACCCCCGCCAAGCAAATTAGATTAGGGGTTGAAACCTCTAAACCTGCTTTTTCTGATGTTTCGAGTAATGACCCCGACTTTGCTGTTATTCAAGGGTTAGCTGAAGCAGGAATTATTCCGTCTCCTTTAACAGGAAATAGTAGTGCGTCTTTATTCCGTCCTGACAACCCTTTAACCAGGGAAGATTTAGTAACTTGGAAAGTTCCTTTAGATATGGGAAAAGGATTACCTCAAGCCTCTATTGATAATATAAAAGAAACCTGGGGTTTTCAAGATACGACGAAAATTGATACAAAAGCCATACAAGCATTATACGCAGACTTTCAAAATGGAGAACAATCAAATGTAAGGCGTATCTTTGGTTATACTACATTATTTCAACCGAACAAAGGGGTAACTTTGGCTGAAGCTGCTGCTAGTTTATGGTACTTTGGCTATCAAGGGGATGGACTTTCGGCAGAAGATGTATTATCTATAAATAATGAATAATTCATCAATTTTTTATTAAAATTAATATTTTATGTCCGATATTCGAGAATTATTTATCCCTTTTCGTCGTACTGACATTATTAATCTCTGTCTTGAAGATGGTAAACTTCAAGGTAAAGATGTTCAGTTATTTCAAGAGTTTTGTGACATTTTAACTGCTTTTTTTCATTTTCGCTTTCATTACACATTAGAAAAAATCAAAGATAATTATACTGTTTTTAATCCTAATTCAGATGTTCAAACGTTACAAGAGCCGAGTTTAGAAGAATATGAAGAGATGGAAAATAAGGTATTGCAAGGGTTTAAATACATTTTAGAAAGAGCAAATTATATTCAGCTTTCTGATGAAATTATTCAGAAATCATTGCAAGAAAAATCCTTAATTAATCTACAAACCGATGTTGATTTCAATGATTTTGATCAATTCTATTGTTATTATCGTGGGGATGTTAACGAACTTATTACCTTCAAGAAATTAAAGTTTTTTAAACAAGAAAAAATAATAGATATTTTAGAGAGAGTTGTTTTATTAATTAAGTTCAAAGGTCAAGGGTATTTTCAAGCAAAAGCGAAAAAAGATAAGCAATATCAAGACCTAAATTTTATACCAGGTAAAATGTATCTTTATTTTTATAAAAATATACCAAAACTTGATCTTGATCTTCTTTTTCCTAACATTCAAACTAGCATGACCTGGAAAGATAAATTACTGTTTGGAGTTCCTGCTATTGGTGCAGCCGTTCCTTTAATCGTTCGAGCAATTCCCAATATTCTATTAATTATTGTTGCTATTTTGCTCTTACTTAAAGCAGATTCGGTTGTAGACTCTATAGAAGTTGATCAAAGAAAAGTTCGTGATATTATGCCAATTTTAGTAGCAACTTTATCATTAGCCATGACATTAGGAGGATTTGCTGTTAAACAATATACTAAATATAAAAGCAAAGAAATAAAGTTTCAAAAAGAAGTAAGTGATACCTTATTTTTTAAGAATTTAGCCAATAATGCTAGTGTATTTCAAGCATTAACAGATATTGCAGAAGAAGAAGAATGTAAAGAAATTATTTTAGTGTATTATCATTTATTAACCAGTCAAGAAAAATTAACCCCTGAAAAGTTAGATCAAAAAATTGAACAATGGATGATGGAAAAATTAGGTATTACCATTGATTTTGATATTCATGGCCCGTTGAGTAATTTAGAGAAACTTCGAGGTAAAATTGTTTATCAAGACAATAATGAAAATCAGATTAACGAAGTGCCTCTACTATCTTACGATGAGCAAGGAAATATCAATATTTTATCTCTAGAACAATCAAAAATGATTCTAGACTATGTGTGGGATAATGCCTTTCAATATAATGGATGTTAATATTTTTTTCCTCACCATAAAAATTTCAGATTATCCTGATTATATATAATAATTATTAATATTGATTTGTAGGATCAACCCTAAAATACAAATAGTCCCCTGGCATCTCACTAAAGAGACATCTATAAAATTAACTAATTTGATGGTAACACGATGACAGAAGACAGATTAGCGCGAATTAAAAGGATTATGGGGGTAATTTTTAATAATGAGAGTTGAACTTTTATTCAGCAAACCCTAATTATTCAAAGCTTCTTATTAAGTTTTATAAACTTTGTAATAAACTTCTTGTTTACGTCTGTAAATGCTTTATACAATACTTTTAGTTTTTTGGAGAACTTAACTTCTCGAAAAAGTTATCATAGAACTTAAAAAACTTCCCCACGGTCAACAAGACGCGCACCGCAAAGCGGATCTCTTCGAGACCGCTTCTCGTTTGATGGGCGAATATAAACCAATTGTCAATAATAAACAATTACGGCCATTTGGTTTATGTGTTAGAGAATTTACTGTTCCAGAGGATTTTGACGATCTGTTACCAGAAGATATTATCAACGCATTTGAATGATATAAACCGATATTATCAACTAATATAAAAGTTAAGAACTAAACCTAAAACTAAAATTAATTGTGCTGTTAAAATAAATATATAACTGGCAAATTTACTCCGCATTATTCCTAACAATAAAATTAAACTAGCGATATTAAAGAGAGAATTTAAAAGTAAGAAAACTAAAGCAGAACCATATAAAACAGAAGATAAAACAGGGGTTAAAAAATAAGCAGACCCCAGAGAGTTAAGAGATAGAAGTAAACCAAACACTACCATAACTAATATTTGGTTCAAAGGGTTTTCTCCCCATTGAAACAGTTGTGCTTGAGGTAGAAAAAATTGACAAGTTGTAGAGATCGCAACCCCAACTGTAAGAATACTTCCTAATTCAATAAATTCTTTAATTATATTCTCAACAAATAATGATAATTGTTGCCATATATTCCCAGAGTTTCTAATATTACCTTGATATTCGTAAATTAAATTACCAGCACGATGAAACGGTTGAAACTCCTCTGAAGCTGCTAAAATAGTGCCTGAATGGACTAAACTAGAACGACTTTTAAGAACAGAAGAAGACTCATCTATGATGACAGACTTTTCTGGGTAAGCACTAAAAACTAAGCCTACCACAATACCAATTAACCAAGCCCCCAAAATTCTTAAAAATACTAATCTAGGATGGTCTCCTAACACTTGCCAACTATTATTAATAACAAACGGATTAACAGTAGGAGAAGCAACAAGGAAGCTAATACATAAAGGAATAGGTACGCCTTGTAAAAGCAACCGTCTAACTATTGGAAGATTCCCATATTGTCCTAGGGGAAGCAAAAACCCCAAACTACTGCCAATAATAACTGCTAAAATGCGAGTACGGGGCAATTTAGCAACTAATTGATGTTCATCAATAAAGACTAATAATACACTAGAAACCACAATACCAAGGAGAAGAAAGGGTAAAGATATTAACAGGTTACTGACAAATATGGTATAGATAGAATTCAGTTGGGACATATTTTAAAAGCGATAATTAATAACGCTTGTTTGAGAAAATTATCAACACTATTAAGGATGATGTTTATCATCAACTCAGGGAATAATACTATACACTTTTTGGCAGAAACGTCAAGCTATTTTTTTAGCATTAGCTGCTTCTCCACAAGTTCTAGGAGTGGGAAAAAGTTTACCAGGGTTGGCTAAATTATCTGGGTTAAACACTTGTTTTACCCATTGCATGGTTTCGATATCAATATCATTAAACATATAGGACATATATTCATTTTTATCCGAACCGATGCCATGTTCTCCTGATAAGCTGCCTCCTAATTCCACACAAAGTTTAAGAATTTCTCCTCCTAATTTTTCCACTTCTTCCCATTGTCCAGGAATAGAATTATCATACAAAATTAAAGGATGTAAATTACCATCTCCGGCATGGAAAACATTGGCAATACGATAACCATGTTCTGCTCCTAACTGGTCAATTTTTTCAAGAACATTTGCGAGTTGGGTACGGGGAACAACTCCATCTTGGACGAAATAATCAGGACTAATATTACCAGCAGCAGCAAAGGCCGCTTTTCTCCCTTTCCAAAGTTTTAAACGGGTTTCTAAATCATTGGCTGTCGTAATTTCTCTTGACCCATTTTTACGACAAATCTCTGCAACTTTTTCTTTATAAGCTGCCACTTCAACGGATAATCCATCTAATTCTACTAATAAAATGGCTGCTGCGTCCCGTGGATAACAATTCGTTTTAACGGTATCTTCTACTGCATTAATACAGAAATTGTCCATAATTTCCATACCAGCAGGAATGACCCCAGAACTAATAATATCAGCCACTGCTTGTCCTGCAGATTCGACATTAGTGAAGTCAGCTAAAACGACACAGATGGTTTCAGGGGTTTTGAGAATTTTTAACGTGATTTCTGTTGCTATGCCTAAAGTTCCTTCTGACCCCACAAATAACCCAGTTAAGTCATATCCTGGCATCTCAGGAATGCTACCCCCAACCTCAATAATTGACCCGTCAGGAATGACTAATTTTAAGCCTAAAACATGATTCGTAGTCACCCCATATTTTAAACAGTGAACTCCCCCAGAATTTTCTGCTACATTACCCCCAATCGAACAAATAATTTGACTCGAAGGGTCCGGCGCGTAATAAAAACCGGCACCACTCACCGCTTGTGTTACCCAATTATTAATTACCCCTGGTTGTACCGTCACCCTTTGATTTTCTAGGTCAATGTCGAGTATTTGTTTCATACGTGCCGTGACAATTAAAACACAATCTTCGACCGGTAATGCGCCTCCTGATAGTCCGGTTCCGGCTCCTCTTGCTACCCAAGGAATTTGATAATCATGACAAATTTTAACTGCTCCTGCTACTTCTTCTGTGGTGCGAGGTAATACCACTACTGCCGGACGTTGACGGTACGCTGTTAAGCCATCACATTCGTAGGTTAACAATTCTTCTTTACGACGAACAACCCCGTCTTTCCCAACGGCTGTTTCTAAAGCTTTAATAATGAGCCGCCATTTTTTATCGGTGTCGTTAAAAATTCTATTTAATAACATGGAATTATGATTGATTCTTGTGTTTTATTGTAGCTGATTTGTTCGTTTTCAGGGGAATAATACAATACAGTTGTATATTAAAAGTTTATTTCGGTTTAAACTATTATCTATATGAAGATAAATATTGTAATTTTAATAGCTATTTTACTATTCTATGCTCTCATTAGTAGAATCAATTAAAAATAAAAATGTGGAAAATTGAATACACTAAGATATTTTAAAAAGAATTAGCCTGTTTACCAAGAGATATACAGGTTCGTATTGAATTAATTGTTGTTGATGAATTAGAAACTAATAATCCTTTTGAATTAGGCTATATCAGTAAAATGAAAGGTTATAAAGATAAGTATAAAATTAGAGTTGGAGATTATAGAATAGGCTTAACTCTCGACAAAAAGAATCAGACTATTATTTGTCAGAGAGTTGCAAATCCTAGAGAAATTTATAAAATTTTCCCTTAACTTTGATCGGCAAACCTCTAACACCGAACTCGGATTAATTCTCCTCAGCGAACATTGCCTGTCGCTTATTCGTAATCGGCCAATCTTCATTTTCTCCCCCAATAATTAAGTTTTTAATAACAATTAATTCTCGACTTAATTGAGTCAAAGCATTGATTAAAATATCGAGGGCAATTAAATCACTGGTTCCCAGATCAAACCAACAACGACCCCAAATCCCTTCGTATTCAAATTCAGCCATATTGTGCATCGGTGCCATCATCATTTCATCAGAAACTTTGGTATCGTAATCCATATAACTAATTTCAACCCCCATATCTTGGACTTGGAGATTTTCAGCATTAAATCCTCCCAATTTACCTAAATAAAACCAGGAGTTAAAAACCTCTTCTACATATTGTCTTTCCATAGGAGAAGGAACGGTTTCAAATTCTAACCAAATCCATAGATCAAACGGATTAAACTCTCTAAATTGAACTTCCATACAATCGTAAAAATTAAATGCAACAATTAACTAAGAAGAAACATCACTGGTTCTATTATTAAACTTCCATAGCGCACTTGACATCCAATTAGTAATAATATGAGCGGTGATCGGAACTAATAGATTATCAGTCATTAAAGCACTATAACCAAGGGCAAATCCTACCAAACTTGCCCAAACCACATAAGGCCACTGTTGGGAGCCACTTAAATGTAATACACCAAACACTAAACTAGATAAAATGACCGCTAGTAAATCGTATCCTAAGGCCGGTAACATTACTCCGCGAAATAGTAATTCTTCACTAAGGCCAGGTAATAAACCTAACCAAATTAAATCTGGCCAGACTAAAGGTTTTAAGACCAATTCTAAATAAGAATCTGCACTTTGACGATAAGCAGGCCACACACGATAAACAAGACTACTCGCAATAATGATCACACCAGCTAAACTAGCTCCATACAACAGCCCATCAGTAGATAATTGAATCTTGATTAAAGCAATGGAGCCAAAGTATTGCCACACTTTAGCAATAATTAACAAAATAATAGCCGTTACTCCCATAACCACTAAAATCTGGGTACGGGTTAACGGTTCCATATCGGAGGAGTTTGGATTAGTCACAGGCTTGAGAAATAGAGCAAACAACAGGACGTAAGGCATCAATACTAATACCAGCTTTATGAGCTGACAAAACACCCAACGCCTCTAAATATGAGTTTACCGTAATTGCCTCCATTCCTAAGTTTTCGGGGGTCACATTCAGGGTCGTTGTATTGTCGGTAACGGTGATGATACGGGTGTTACGTTGACTAAAACTGAGTATCCCACTACCGCCACAAGCTGTGTGAGGAATGACCAGCGCATCCACTTGATCAACCCAAATACTCTGAGACTGAGGTTGAGTAACAAATTGAGGCGCACGGCTTAACCCCACTAACACACAGGGTAAAAATGTATAACCTAATTCTTCTGCTGCTGCACGGGGGGAAATGGTATCATCCACTGGTAATGGCTCTAGAGCCGGCGCATGGGCGCAGGGAATACGAAATTCGCGGACGACGAGGTGAGAAATCACCGCTTCTACCCCGGCTAAGGGATCAACCCCTTGTCCATGACGATAATTATCTAAGACTAAACTATCCACATCATCAGGAAAACGGGCGACAACAGCGATCGCCTCTGCTTTACTTTTGGTGATTAACTTTTGTGCAGCCCTCAGCAAACTATCGGGATGGCTAATGGTTCCCCAACTCGCCCCAGAATTGGCGGTACGTAATTCTACCTCAAGAGGGATATCTGTTACCACATAATCCGTTAACGTTAGCCCTAAGGTTGCTCTAGTGGCATCTGCTGCTTGAATATGGCGGGTTCTTAATTCAGGTTCGATCCCTCGATCTAAAATTAACCCCACTCGGTTCTGGTGAACAGGGTTTAAACCCCAGTTTCCTTCAGCAAAGCGATCTAAGCCATACCCTTCGACATACAAGGTATTGTCTAAGGGCCAATAGAGTTGCGCTCCATTGAGAACATTAGGGTGGGTAATCAAGCGATCGCAGACTTTCGCCATGGCTTTAGCTACGGGTAAAGCATCCCCAGCATATCCACCAATAGCTGCCCCAATCCCAGTGGGAACGATTAGTACAACGGTATAAGGACGATGAATCATTACAACCAGTTACCAGTTATCGGTTATCACTTACCAGTTAAATTGGTTGACTACTATTGACTGTTCGCTGTAGTGACAATCGCTTCTACTTGAGCAGTTTGTTTTTCTTTGTTCACTTTTGTAATCGCCCAACGTAGAGGTGCCCCTTGTTCTTGTAAGGCTTCTTCTACAGCCTCTTTGAGAGTCAGATGGGTTTGCTGAAGATCGATTTCGGCTTCAATAAAATGGGTTGTCATAATTAGTTTGACCTAATAATTTACACATCATGACCAGTGTATCAGTCTTCTTAACCTGAATTTATCCACAAAGTTATACAAACAATAACATCAACGCTGACATGAAAACTAACATCTCTCTTTTATCCTGGTAATCAGGAGAGCAAAGACCGATTAAGTAAAACCATGACAGCATCTACTTTTTTAGAAAAAAATACCCTTTCTGTAGCTGTGACACAAACAACTTACCCCTTTAACACTTTCCATCCCTCGATCAACAGTAAACTTAAGCGAGGAATCGATATTATTGGGGCTTTAGCTGGATTAATAATAACTGGGATGATTGCTATTCCGATTATGGTGATCATGTTTATTAGTGATCCAGGTCCCTTACTTTACAGCCAAGTTCGCTGTGGTTTACATGGCCGTCGCTTCCGCATTTGGAAATTTCGTTCTATGGTGGTTGGGGCTGATAAAATGAAACATTTAGTAAAAAATGAAGCTGAAGGACATATTTTTAAGAATACTAATGACCCTCGTATTACCTGTTTAGGGGCGTTTTTAAGAAAAACCAGTCTCGATGAATTTCCCCAGTTCTGGAATGTTTTAATGGGAGATATGAGTTTGGTGGGAACTCGTCCTCCAACTGTAGATGAGGTAGAAAAATATAACCCTCATCATTGGCAACGCCTTAACGTTAAGCCTGGAATAACAGGTGAATGGCAAGTAAATGGGCGTTCTAGCGTTAAAAACTTTGAAGATATTGTCAAAATGGACATTAACTATCAAAATAAGTGGTCTTTATGGTATGACCTCCATCTAATTGTCAAAACTGTTTTAGTTGTCTTTAACAAAACAGGTGCTTACTAAATTCTCTCTCTGTTTAAGAACTTGCCTTACACAACACAATCCTATCAAATTTAACTGAACACCTTTCATTACTTCATAACTAGAAACAAAACGGTTCTAAAATTTGAGATAAAATTGTGGCCATTGACTGTAAACTGTATGTTTTAATGCACCTTTTTCTAGCTTGTTTTCCTTTTGCTTGGGCTTCTTCTAAATGATTGAAAATCCAGTCAATTTGAGTAGCTAATTGGTCAGGACAACTGGGATCAACCAAGTAACCCGTATCTCCTAAAATCTCAGGTATATCTCCTACTTTACTGGCTAAAATCGGTTTTGCCATAGCCATCCCATCAGTCAATTTCAAGGGAAATTGGGCTTTTGTCGCTGGTGTATCCTGTTGGGGAACTACCACTAAATGGGCAGCCGAAACAATTTCAGGCATAGCATCAACAGGAGATTTCGGTAGTTGAATTAGCCATTTTCCCCATGTTTCTTCTAGCTTTTTATCATAATTGTCATAGGGACTACCCCCAACAATCACTAATTTAAACTCAGGATTATTCAGCTTTTCTAAAGCTATTAAAATATCTTCTACCCCTTTATAAGGCCGTGGTGCGCCAGGAAACATTAAAATTTTATAGTTTTCTAAGTTATATTTTTGTCGGCTTTTTTGAGGATCATATTTTTGAGGATCAAATAAATCCGTATCTTTACCATTGGGAACATAAATACCTCCAAACCGTTGTTGAATAAATTGGGTATGTAGGGTAACTTGATCCGCTAAAGAAACTAATTTTTCTATCCGTTGTAAATAGAAAGGATGATCAGGATGTTGCAAAGGTGCATTCCCTTTGAATAAATCCTCAATAAACCCTTTGACAGTAAAATTATATCGCCAACCATCTCCTCCAAACCAACTCATTTCCCAATCATCAATATCGACAATTAAAGGACGATGACTGAGATATTTTTTCAGTAAAGCAATGCCATAACTACTGGGTTTTAATTTGACAGCGTAAAGAATATCTCCATCAATTTTTGGTAATAATTGTTTCAGCGATCGCCATGTTCCTCCAAACCCTGCATAATAAGGACAAGGAATAGATATAATGGGCAAATCCTGGGGTAACTCTGATAACCCATTTTCTTCATAAGCAATACCAAAAATCTTGACGGTATGACCTAATTTTTGTAAAGCTTGTGCTAATAAAAAAGGTCGAATTGCACCACCCCAACGGCCTGCACCTTTACTGGATAAATCACTAACAATAAGAGAAATATTTAATTGCTTATTAGATTTAGAAATGGTCATAAAAATAACTATTATTTAAGTTGCTGATTTAACCAACTCAGATAACCTTGACTTCCTTCTAAAATCGATAAACTAATAATTTCAGGAACATCATAAGGGTGAATATTTTGGATCGTTTTCTCTAGCGTTTGATAATTGTTTTCACTACTTTTAATTAAACAAAGCCATTCTTCATCGGTACATAGTTCATTTTTCCAATAATAATGACTACTGATCGGACCAAGGATTTGAATACAACCTGCTAGGTTTTTTTCTAACAAAGTTTTTGCGATTTGATTAGCATCTTCTTTTTTTGATGTTGTTGTAATCACAACAATAAAGGATGAAGACATAAATGATTTTTTCTATTGTAATTACAGTTAACTTTGAACATTGAACAACTAACAATGTAGATTATACCAGAATAAAATAAATTGACGACATAATAGTTCTGACTTTTGTCATAATGAGTTACAATTTTCTCGTATCTATTCCTTGAAAATAATTAGCTTATGATAACCTCGAAACTTACCATAGAGCGTTTTTCTCGTTTGAGTCTTGCTCAAAAATTAATGTGTATTGGTGTATTAGTTACATTATTTTGGTTATTTATTGCTTTATTTGCTCCTATTTTACAAGGAATTGGCTTGTTACAAGATCCCAGAGATTTATTAAGTAATATTCCTGGAGAGTCTCCTAGTTTACGTCATTGGTTCGGCACAAATGTTCGAGGATATGATGTTTTTTCTCGTACACTTTTTGGTTCACAAGCTGCCTTAAAGGTTGTTTTTTTGGCAACATTTTTATCAATGCTAATTGGTGTCCCTCTTGGTTTAATTAGCGGGTATTTAGGAGGGAAAGTTGATAAAGTATTATTGTTTTTTATGGATACTATTTATACAATTCCAGGTCTATTATTGTCTGTGACTTTGGCTTTTATTTTAGGACGAGGAATTCTGAATGTAGCGATCGCTGTTAGTATTGCCTACATTCCTCAATATTATCGAATCGTTCGTAATCATACCACCAGTGTAAAAAATGAGTTATTTATCGAAGCAGCAAAAGCGATGGGAGCAACTCCTACCCGTGTTTTATCTCGCTACTTATTTTTAAATGTTATTCAAAGTGTTCCTGTGGTCTTTACCTTGAACGCAGCCGATGCTATTTTAGTATTAGGTGGTTTAGGATTTTTGGGGTTAGGATTACCCGAAGAAGTTCCAGAGTGGGGTCATGATCTAAAAGAAGCATTACCTGACTTATCAACGGGTATTTGGTGGACAACTTTATTCCCTGGAATGGCCATGACATCGATGGTTGTGGGATTGTCTTTTGTCGGGGAAGGTATTAGTGAAATGTTTAACCCGACTTTACGCAATAAACGATGAAAATTAAAGATATTGGGGAACAAGGACTACTTAAAAAGTTAAAGTCTTTTTGCCCCCATGATATAATTGGGGATGATGCAGCAGTCTTATCTATTGATCCTCAACAGCAGTTAGTGGTTACCACTGATGTTTTAGTGGACAAGATACACTTTAGCCAAACCACAACTCCCCCTGACTCTGTGGGTTGGCGTGCGATCGCTGCTAACTTATCCGATCTCGCAGCGATGGGAGCTAGTCCTGTCGGGATTGTTATCGGCTTAAGTTTGCCTGGAAATCTTCCTGTAGATTGGGTAGAACAATTGTACCAGGGTATGAGTAATCTTTTACGAGAATACAATACACCCATTGTCGGGGGTGATATTTGTCGCTCTGAAGTAACAACAGTAAGCATTACTGCTTTAGGTCAAGTTGATCCTGATCACATCATTAAACGCTCAACTGCTCAACCTGGAGATGTTATTATTACCACGGGATATCATGGTATGTCACGAGGGGGACTAGAATTGTTGCTTAACCCTACTGTAGCAAGTAATCTAGACAGAGATATCCAGAATAGGTTAATTAAGGCTCATCAATATCCTATACCCCGTTTAGATTTGATTCCCCATCTTTGGGAGATTATGGACACTCATACCATTACAGGAATGGATAGTAGTGATGGATTAGGGGATGCCGTTATACAGATTTGTGCAATGAGTGGAGTGGGCGCACAGATACAATTGTCCTGTTTACCATGCGTTTCTATAATATCACAGTGGTTCAGTTCAGAACAAGCCTTGAATTGGGTGTTATATGGAGGAGAAGATTTTGAATTAGTCTTATGTTTAGCAGAAAAAACAGCTAAGAAACTGGTTGAGATAATAGGACAAGAAGCCAAAATTATTGGTAAAATTGTTGAAGAAAAATCAGTAATATTAATAGACGGCGATCAACAACAAGCCTTAAATTTAACTAAGGGTTTTCAGCATTTTTCTTAGGAGTCATAATCTCTTAGAAGTATCAAGTATCGAGTAAAATAATGAATTTATTGCTTTCAATTCCTCCCACATCGGTTATTTTATTACGAACAGGAGAACATATAACCTTAGTATTAATTGCCATGATAGTTGCTACTGGGATAGGTATTCCTTTAGGCATTATCATGAGTCGCTATCCGAAATTGGCCAATCCTATTTTATTAGTAACTAATGCAGTCCAAACTATTCCTAGTTTAGCCTTATTCGGCTTTTTAATTACAGTACCCTTTTTAGGAGGGATTGGAAAACGACCAGCAATCATTGCTTTAATTTTGTATGCTTTGCTACCGATTATCAAAAACACTTATATTGGTATTACTCAAATTAAAAAAGGAGTCAAAGAAGCTGGTAAATCTCTAGGATTAGACCCTTTGAAAATTTTATTTTTAATTGAATTACCTCTAGCCTTAAAAGTGATTTTAGGAGGGGTAAGAATTGCTGCTGTTATTTGTGTTGGCATCGCTACCATTGCAGCAGCTATAGGAGGAGGAGGATTAGGGGTTTTTATTTTTAGAGGACTATCTACGGTTGATAATACCATGATTTTAGCTGGTGCTATTCCTTCAGCTATTATTGCTTTATTAGTAGATTGGGGACTAGGTTGGTTAGAGAATAATTTGACGCAAACGGATACACAAAAGAAAAAAAATAAACAAAAATTCTTGGTTCTTTTTTTCTTAATTATTGCACTGGGATTTATTGCATTTAGTTGGATTAATCAGTCACAAGGTCAAATTATTATTGGCTCAAAAAACTTTACTGAGCAAATTGTTTTAGGGGAAATGGTAGCACAGCAAATTGAAAATAATAGCGATTTAAAAGTAGATCGTCGCTTTAATTTAGGGGGTACTTTTATCTGTCACGAAGCAGTTAAAGCACAAGAGATAGATGGTTATATTGAATATACGGGAACCGCTTTTACTGCTATTTTGGAACGGAAACCTATTAGTGATCCTAATCTTGTCTATCAAAAAGTTAAGGACGTTTATAATCAAGAATATCAATTAGAAGTGATGCCATCTCTAGGATTTGAAAATACCTATGCTATTTTAATTAGAGAAGAAGATGCGAAACAATATAATATCAAAACTATTTCAGATGTGGCTCAATATACCCCTGAATGGACAGCAGGATTTAGTTATGAATTTTTGGCCAGAGAAGACGGTTATCCTGGACTTTCTAAGACCTATAATTTACAGTTTGCGCAGCAACCAAAAACCATGGAATTAGGATTAATGTATCGTGCTTTGGCAGAAAATAACGTTGATTTAGTAGCAGGAAATTCCACGGATGGACTTATAAGTGTTCTTAACTTAGAGATGTTAGAAGATAATAAAAATTATTTTCCTCCCTACGAAGCAGTTCCCGTTTTTAATCAGGAAACATTAAAAGAATATCCGAATCTCAGCAATATTATACAACAGTTATCAGGACAAATTTCTTCAGAAGAGATGCAGCAACTTAACTATCTGGTTGATCACGAAAGACAGTCAGTTAATAAAGTGGTAGAAGATTTTTTGAGGGAGAAAAATTTAACTGAATGAGGTGATTTATCTGGTTAGCAATTGATTTTTAGCAAGTCTCTAAAAAATTGTTATAATGATCAAGATTGAAATAATTTAATGAATTGATAAGGTTTTGAATTAAAAATGATTAATAAATATGGACTGAAAACAATAATTAAAGGAGTAATCCTCCTATCAATTTCTTTAGTTTCTTTGGAATCATTTAATTCTGTGATCGCTAATGAAAACCCATCTAACTCAACGGAAAATCAAGACGAAAATCAAAAGAAAAATCCCTTAGTCGGAACGGAATGGCAATTAATTAATTGGACTGAAAATCAAGTGTTAAGTAAAGAAAACTCTACGATTGCCTTTCAGAAAGACGCACTCTCAGGAAGCGGAAGTTGTAACAGGTATACTGCAGGATATGCTGTTCAAGAAAACTCTATGAAAGTGGGTTTAATTGCTGCAACCCGTAAAGCTTGTCCTGAAGAAATAATGAATCAAGAAATGTTGTTTTTATCTGCTTTAGAAGGGGCAAAAGTTTATAGTATCAATGCAAAAGGAGAATTAGAAATTGCTTATATCAAACAAAAAGAAATTGGTATTTTAACCTTCAAATTGACAAATAACGAAAATAGTAAAACTGTAGAAAAAACAGTTTATCTTAGTCCTGAAACCATAGATTGTATTGGAGTTGCACCTCAACAATGCTTACAAATTAAAGAAAATTTAGAAGATGATTGGACATTATTCTATGGTTCCATTGAAGGATTTGACTACGAACCTGGATATTTTTATGAGTTAAGAATTGCTCAAAAAAAAAATTAAATCCCCCTGCTGATAGTAGTAGCATTCAGTGGTCACTCATTGAAATTATTAGTAAAAAACCAGTGGAGGAAAGAGAAAAAATATGGTTAGATAAGCAAGTAACCAATTGGAATGATATAGGAAAACAGATTCCGAATGCACCTAAAATAGATGCTGAACTTCCCAATATTGATAGATGTAAAGACCAATTAAGAGAAGCAAAAACCCTCGAAGAAAAAGATATTATTAAAGCAGGTTGGGAGTTATTTGGTCCTAAACAAACCTATGATCAAACAACAGTCATAACCGCTATGAGTGGAGTAGATGGGATGTGTCGTCCTTTGGGTTATCAAGGGTTTGTTTTTGTGGGAGAACAATTTGCCGGAACCCTATCACCTCAAGCGATGAACTCTCGTACAGATGGTGATATAGCAAGGATTTTCTTAACCAGTCCTTCTCGTTTATTAGTAGAATATAAACGTTATGATAACGACGATCCCTTATGTTGTCCTTCTAAGATGAGTCGGGTATTGTTTAACATTGAAGCTAAAAATGCTAAACCGCTTTTAATTCCCATAGAAGTAATGACAGAAGCATGACAAATTATTTGTTAAAGAAGTATTAAAAATGCAAGATGGTTTTAAGAGGAATTTTAACCTTACTAAATAAGAGACTGTTGGTAATTAGCCGTTAACGAATTCTCTTTAAATTTAAGTTATGCCTCAGAAAAGCTGTATTAACATTGAAGTAAGAAAAATAATTTGAATGAGGATGGCTTATGCGTTACGCAGTAATTATTGAAAAAGGAAGATTTCATTACGGTGCTTATGTTCCTGATATACCTGAATGTTCTGCTGTCGGAAAAACTGTTGAAGAAGTAAAGAAATCTATTTATGCTTCTATTTCTAATCATCTTAGCAGCTTACAAGCAGAAGGTAATGAGTTTCCTAATGCTAAAACCCTCTGTGAATATGTAGAAGTTGGTTAACTTAAAACAAGGAGCGATCGCTATCATTTAATTATTGTTCGATTGCTCCTTATCCTTAAATAATTACTTAATTTGATAAATATAAAATAAAGGGGTTTCTTCAAATAATTCGTATTGATGATCAAAATTTTTAAAATCCTCAGAAATTGATTTTGTTTTCTTAAGTCGATAGTCCCCTAACGATCCATATTTAGGATAGAGTAAATAGAAATTTCTTTCACATTCTCCTACAAAAGTTAAATCTTGTTGATTGATATATTGATTAATATATTCTTGATTACGAATATTTTTATATCTTTCTTGGGGATGGCAAATTATTGACTGAGCAGGAATAGTTTCCAATGCTTCACTAATATCAGATGTATTGGCAACTCTTGATATTCCTCCACGACTATTAATATAATTCGCAAAATATTTAATGTTAACGACTAGAGAAATAGTTATACAACAAATAATAAAACTAATTAATATTTTATCTAGCTTTTTAGAAAAATCAAGATAAGCTAAACTGCACATTGTTAAAACTATAGGAGATAAGTAGATTAAAATTTTATAGAATACAGGATTATAAGTTTTTTCTAAATCTGTTGAAGAATATGCTAACAGAAAAACTCCCCAAACAAAAAGTAAACTATAAAAAATTGTTTTATTTCCTTTGAATTTATAGATACCAACAACAAGAATTAACAATAAAAAAACAATAGAAATGAGTATACTTTTATCAGAATCGCTAATAAAATAAACATCTTTGCCTAAATCAATATAACCTGAAAAAATTGCTTGAAATCTTTGCGTTAAAGAGACACTATGACCTTCTTCTGTACTAGAATCAAAAACCAGTTGAATAATTCTTTGTGTATTAATCCAATTACGTCCCAATTCCCCAATCCAATAAGGGGTTAAAGTAATTAAGGTTGTGAAAATGGCAAGACCTGGTAAAGTCCATTGTTTTTTACTTTTTGGGTTTTGAAAAATATAGTAAATAATACTAATAATAGAAACAGCAGATATAACATATAGAGAAGAAAAGTGTAAGTTAGTAATGATAGCAATGACTAAACCATACCCTATCCAACATAATATTTCTAATTTAGGAGAAAGTTTTTCATTGAGTTGAAAGTCATACAAGAGAACTAAACAGAGTAAAAAAAATGGAATAGAGACAGGATTTCCTCCTAAACTATCTCCGGTACTCATAACAATATTTCTAAATAAGAAAATATACCAAAATCCCGATAATGCAGATAAGAAAAAACGTTTATCTTTTTCAACTCCTTCTAGTAATCGATAAATAGTAAAAGCCAACAAAGGAATAGTTAAAAAAGTAAACAAAGCATTAGATATTGCTTGAGCAGATAAATCAGGGGTTATAAGAGTACCAGGAAAAACTAAATAATAGTAAAGGGGTGGTAAATAAACATCTCCAACAAGTCCCGACCAAGCAGCAGGTCCCGGCCCCAAAGTCGGCCAAGAATTTTCCCAGATCCCCATTACACGATAAGCGTCATTGATTTGATCTCCACTGTAATTAGTAAAATTTAAAACAACAAAACTGAGAATAAATGCTCCATAAACTAACGATAATATAATAAGTAATTTTCCGAAATTTCTTAAAGTTTTCTTCATAGCTTTTATTAATAGATGAGTTAATTTTTTAGTCAAAATTTAATATTTAAAAATGAGAAATAATTTTAGTTTATTTCTTAGAAAATTGTATCAGATTATTGGTTCGAGTTTAACTTAAATCAAATTTTTTAAAACATTATAATGTTATCATTTCTCTATTTCCTTCTATAACTTCTCCAATTTTATAAGCATTGTTTTCTTGACTTTTAAGCCATTTAATGGTAAAATTTGCTTGATTTTTAGGAACAATAATCACAAAACCAATACCCATATTAAAAGTGTCGAACATAGCCGATTTTCTGACATTTCCCATGTTAGCAATCCATTGAAAAATTGGTAAAGCTGGCCAACTTTCAGGATTGATTTTTACAGATTGATTTTCTCCTAAACAACGGGGTAAATTTTCAGGTAAACCGCCTCCTGTAATGTGTGCCATTCCCTTAATTTCTATTCCTGACTTTAACGCTTCAAGAATAGGTTTAACATAAATTTGGGTGGGAGTTAGGAGAACATCTCCTAATGTTTTATCTCCTAACGTATCAAAGCGATCGCCCCAACTCAAGCCATTAACTTCAACAATTTTACGTACTAAACTAAAGCCATTACTATGTAACCCACTACTACTTAATCCGATCGCTACATCACCAATATTAATTTGCGATCCATCGATGAGTTTGCTTTTTTCTACCACTCCCACACAAAACCCTGCCACATCGTATTCTCCCGCCCCATAAAAACCGGGCATTTCTGCGGTTTCTCCTCCTAATAAAGCACAACCACTGAGATGACATCCTTCAACAATTCCTGTTACCACATCACTTAATTGTTGAGGGTTTAACTTTCCTGTGGCTAAATAATCTAAAAAGAATAACGGTTTGGCCCCAGAGGTTAAAATATCATTGACACACATCGCCACTAAATCAATACCAATAGTGTGATGACGATTTAAAGCTTGAGCAATTTTTAACTTAGTTCCCACTCCATCGGTACCCGATACCAACACAGGATTGTCGTAACCCGTTGGTAATTCAAAATAACCTCCGAAACCCCCTAATCCCCCTAAAACGTGAGGATTATAGGTACTTTCTACAGAATGACGAATTTTATCGACAAATGAACGACCTGTCTCAATATTAACCCCTGCGTCTTGATAGTCCATACAAAACTTAAGAAACTTGGATAAGTTGCACTCAGTCATTGTAACTGATATCGTCTTAAGCATCTCAGGAAAATCCTATACAGATAACTCAAAAACAACATTAAAGCAAAGGTGTCATAATTAAATAATTTATGAATCTGTACTCCATCTTAAAACGCCTTATAATGTTATGTCTTTTAATCTTAATCAAGTGGAAATATCAATTATTGTGCCTTGTTATAATGAGGCGGAAGGTCTTGATTTGCTCTTTCAAAGACTGTTTACAGTATTAAACAACCTAAATCTATCTTATGAAATTGTCTGTGTAGATGATGGTAGTAGAGATAGGACGCTAGAGCGTTTGATTGATTATCATCGTCGTTATCGGTCGATAAAAGTCATTAGTCTCTCTCGTAATTTTGGTAAGGATATTGCCTTAACCGCAGGGTTAGAAAATGCTCAAGGACAGGCTGTTATTCCCATTGATGCGGATTTACAAGATCCCCCAGAATTAATTGAACAGTTAATTGAAAAATGGCGACAAGGATATGATGTAGTGTATGGAAAACGTCGCTCACGACAAGGGGAAAGTTTAGTTAAAAAGACAACAGCGAACGCTTTTTATCGCCTTATTAGTCGTATTAGTAGTGTACCCATTCCCCGTGACACGGGAGATTTTCGGTTGTTAGATAGACGGGTGGTAGACGCAATCAAAACGATGCCAGAACGGACTCGTTTTATGAAGGGTTTGTTTGCCTGGGTTGGATTTAAACAGACATACGTATTATACGATCGCCCTAATCGACTCCAAGGAACCACTAAATGGAATTATTGGAAGTTATGGAATTTTGCCTTAGATGGAATTACTTCGTTTAGTTTAGTTCCGTTAAAAGTTTGGAGTTATTTAGGGTTATTTTTATCTTTGTTAGCTTTTACTTATGGCAGTTTTCTGATTATTAGAACGATCATTTTAGGAATTGATGTGCCAGGATATGCTTCTTTGATGGTAACTATCCTCTTTATCGGTGGTGTACAATTAATTACTTTAGGAATCCTCGGAGAATATTTGGGGCGCATTTATGAAGAAACCAAACAACGTCCCTTGTATTTAATTCGAGAACGTTATGGGTTTCATGACGATCTTCATTCTAGGGAGTTAGAAAGCTCAAAATTAAGCTGATCTGAGTTCGGCGTTCGGAAGAAAGGAGGTCGGAGTTAAATCATTATTTTGTCTTGATCGCCCCTACCCCCATATCCAGGACTCAACATTGATAGGCTGGCGATCGCTAACCAAAACTTATTCGTAACATTAACTTAAGACGAATTCTAATTAAAATAAATGTATTTTGCTGAAAAAAATTTAAGAGCTTATGAACATTTCCTGTTAGAAATAGAGTTGCTACAATTCCCAATATGATAAGGAGGACTCCCCAAAAGAACCAACTCAAAATAGAATTACTGGCAAAAAAGTCTTTAATGAGTTCAGGGATTGGTGGTGTCGAGCTAGTCATAGAAATACAGAATGTCATTTTTTCTTATACTTTAAAAAACCAATTGAACCTATGGTAATAAAGACAACTTGAAGTATCAAAATTTTGAAAACCCAAAAAATAGAAAACTCAATAGAACTGAGTGGAAAAAAAACTGAGTAAGCTACTGCTGTAGTTATTACTGATAAAAAAAATCCAAAAATCAATAGCATTATCAGTGATTTAAAGTCCTTAATTATTTTCATCTTTTTTAACCTTCTAGATAAAAATTTAAAAAACAGAATTTTCAAGGGGACAAAAGCATCGCTGAAATTATCTTTGAGCAAGCTCATTCAGAAGGGCATCATCGTCAATGAAAGTAAATTCTTTTAAAACACTAAAACCATAAAAATTAATCAGCTTGCAGAAATTTCAAATAACTTTCGCTCAACTCTTTAACCGCCAATTCATACAATTGTTGACCATGTTCAGGAGTTGCCAGAGCAGGATTAGACCCCATTCTACCATCAGGATAATGGGCGCGAAAATCCGCTGCTCCATAAATGGGATAACCTGAAGCAACATCAGGAGATAAGTCTGCTTTTTTAATGGAGTCAGGATAAACAAATTGAGTAACTGCTACTTCTGAGGGGGTAGCGTGAGAGCCTTCTTGATCTCCATAAAGTTCTTTGGCTTTTTGATAAACGGAACGACACATAAACCAATTGCCCACTTTAGCGCGAACGCGATCGCTTTGAGGAATATTGAGACTCGATAAATGGGTGTAGGTTTCCGAAAAAGCAGCCTTTAAAGGAGAAATATTACCCCCATGACCATTAATAAAAAAGTAGTGAGTAAATCCTGCTTGAGTTAAATAGGTAAGATAGTCAAGAATAACTTGAATCAGGGTACTGGGTCGTAAACTCATGCTGCCAGGAAAAGCCGTATGATGCAAAGCCATTCCGACGTTGATTGTAGGGCCGACAATGGTTTGGGTTTGTTCTCCGACCCCTTTGGCGATCGCTTCTGCACAAATCGCATCGGTACCAATGAGTCCAGTTGGTCCATGTTGTTCAGTTGAACCAATAGGAATAATCATCCCTGTATTGGTTTTTAAATAGTCTTCAACTTCAGGCCAGGTCATTAAATGTAGCAACATAGGGATTCAATGGTATAACAATGATGAGGATATTTTTAATCCTAACGGTTCCGTTTTGTTGTCTATATTGGCATAGAATCAAGAATTAGATTAATTATGTTATCTTTTGACACCCCTCAAACTCCCCCTAACCCTTCTGTGGTCAATACTCACCGCATCCTAGTGGTAGAAGACGAAGATGTGATCCGCGATATGATTGTTCTGGCCTTAGAAGATGAAGGTTACGATATCACCGCCGTCAATAATGGGCGGAGTGCCTTAAATTTGTTACAAGAAGAAAACAAAAATGCCAAGGTAACTGAAACAGAATTTGATCTGTTAATTTTGGACTTGATGTTACCTCAAGTTAACGGGTTAGACATCTGCCGTTTATTGCGTTATCAGGGCAATATTATTCCTATTTTAATCCTCAGTGCCAAAGCCAGTGAAACAGACCGTGTATTAGGACTAGAAGTGGGTGCTGATGATTATTTAACGAAGCCTTTTAGTATGCGAGAATTAGTGGCTCGGTGTCGGGCTTTAATTCGTCGTCAAAATTTAACCAATTCTTCTTCAAGTTCGGTCAAACAGTTTCGTGACATTATCCTCTATACCCAAGAATGTCGGGTTACAGTAGGAGAACAAGAAATTGCCCTTTCTCCAAAAGAATATCGCTTACTAGAACTGTTTATGAGTTATCCCCGACGGGTTTGGTCACGGGAGCAACTGATTGAACAAATTTGGGGGCCTGACTTTTTAGGAGATACTAAAACCGTTGACGTTCATATTCGTTGGTTACGGGAAAAATTAGAACAAGATCCCAGTCAACCAGAATATTTAATTACAGTTCGAGGGTTTGGTTATCGTTTCGGTTAATGAATTATTGCTCCATTGATAGAATAGCTTCCATTTCCTGAAATTCTGCGAGGCTTTTTTCGGCTGCTTCTTGGTCTAAAATACTAAGGGCAAATCCCACATGGACAATGACATAGTCATCGATTTTCACTTCAGGAACATAAGCTAAACTAACTTCTTTAATCACTCCCCCAAAACTAACTTTTCCCTTTCTCAATAAAGGCTCATCTTGGCTAATACTAACTACTTTTCCAGGAACAGCTAAACACATGGTTCTTGTCTCGTTTTACTGAATGCTAAATCATAATAGTTTTCTTGTAACACAAGTTTTGAACAACAAGTGTAATTAAAGACTCTAATATCTTATTCTTAATACGTTTTTTAGGTTTAAAAAAGAAGGCTCTACTCAAAATAAGTAGAGCCTTTCCAGACATGAAGAAAACTATGTTAAAGGATAAAAAATGCCTTATTCTTCATTTTCTGTCAAGTTAAGCCTCTTGTTCAATGTAGATAAATAAGAGTCCCATGACTACGATTGGCATGAGCCAAGTGACAACGGGAATTAAAATCCAAGGTAAATAAGACGCTGCGTAAGCACCATTCATGTGATTCTTCTCCTGTAAGTTGTTTTTTGAATTGAGTCAAGCACTTTTTCAAAAATTTGGAATTCTGAAAATCGAATTAAACCGTTTTCAGCGATGTTTAGTTAACTAAGCCACGGAAAATTGCATCAATGCTAGAAAACTTATCCAGCAAGAAATAAGCCATAAAAGCGCTTCCTGTCCCACCTAAGAAAAAGCCACTGGCAAAGAGACTCCAACCTTCAGAGGTTTGCATAGCATCGGTTCCAGGCGCACATTCATTAGCACTCTTAAGAGAGACTAAACCATGAGCATTGAGTCCGATGGTACCGATGATGACAATAGCAACTGCCGTTAAGAAAGCAGCTAGATAGGGGTCTGTAGGAAAATCACGGTTAGTACCGAAAACCACTTCAGGCCCAACTAAGAAATAACCATGAGCAAGGCCGACTTCTAAACCTCGTGCAAGAGGGGAAAGTCCTTTACGATAAATAGGTAGATTGTTAATGAAAGCTCTTGTAAAGCCAGAGTCAGAGATAGGGGTTGACAAATGACCAACAAAGGGGTCACCTTTATAGGCTTTAACCATCTGGGTGTATCCAGTTTCTGCCATTTTTCTTGAGTCCTCCTGATTTTGGTGAATAGGATGGCTTGACTTGTAAGATTACATTTTAGGCAAGTAAGGGACAAGGGAAGATTAATTTTGCCCTTAACGTAAAAAAAATTCATTAATTTTTGTATCTAAGTAAAGATTCTTTACATTTTGCTCTGAAAAGGAACAAAAAAAACGGTAAAGTTAAGAAGTGGTAAGCAATCATTACAATCCAACAATTCATGACAATGGACATTATCAAACAGGGTGGAGATCCTCAAGTAGGCAATTTAGCCACCCCGATAAACTCTTCGCGGTTGTCTCTTGCTTTTATCAGAAACTTACCGGCTTATCGTCAAGGATTATCCGCTCATCGTCGTGGTTTAGAAGTTGGTATGGCTCACGGTTACTTTCTCTACGGACCTTTTGCCATTCTCGGCCCTTTGCGTCACACTGAATATGCAAGCACTGCAGGTTTATTGTCCGCAGTTGCCATAATCTCTATTCTAACCATTGCTTTATCCTTGTACGCTTCTGTTGACGTAAACAAACCCATAGCAACCTTAACCACTCCTGATGTTCCTGAAGCGTTCGCAACCTCTCTAGGTTGGGGTGAATTTGCTAATGGTTTCTTCATGGGTGGTTGTGGTGGAGTCGTTTTTGCCTCTCTTCTCTGCAAAATTCTCTCTATTGACCTTATTTCAACAATATTAGGTTAGTATCTTTTTTCAGTAATCGGTACTTTCAATGTATTTTTAGGAGTTAACGCTGGTTAAGTCCTAGTTGTGTCTAAAAAAGACAAAAATCAACAGTTGGGACAGCACTGTCGATTTTGAGCAAAGATATATGGATGCTTTTGTCAATGGGAAAGTTAACTGTATTTGCAACATTTAAGCCATATTGTGTAGTTCTTTACTAGGTGCGCTGTCAATGATGCTTGAGGGTTCATTTTTATCTTGATATTTGATCAAGTCAGCTAATTCCTGTAATTGACTGATAGCTTCTGCCCCTTCCAATTTCATTAATTCACGATCATCTCGCATTTCTGTCCAAGTAATACCATAGTCAGAAACCAAAAATCGGATCAGGTGATCTTTCCCTAAACTTACCATAAATGAGGCACTATTCATTTCCCCACCACAGGTATAGCAAGAAGCTAAATAACCGCGATTTTCTAGAACAATTGCTAATGCTTGTAAGTTCATTACTAAGTCCCTGACAAAATCACGATGCTGTTGAGCTAGTCGAGTAAACACGTATTTTCCTCCTGATAACACTCCTCATTATAAAACCTTAATACTTTTTAAAGATTTTATTTTTGCCATTAAAGATACAATTTAATATAAAGTATAGTATTTAATAAGCTAAACTCATCATCAACTAGGCTAACCTAGTTTTTCTTTATTGCCTAGTATCAGGAGTTACACTATACAGATTGTCTTATTCTCTTCACATTTTAGTTAACAGCAACAAATTTTTATAAGTCGCTTTATATCTAAGTTTTAACCATATTTGACACGAGTTTGAAAGTTAATATTTCTGCAAAAAACTTTACATTTATTATTCTTATAACAAGCATTGAGAAAAGTAATTATTGAATTGACCTTTTTTGATCACTTGGCAAATTGAACGTCTCTTGCTAAGCTCTATCGGTAATTAGTCAAAAAGATGACTGAATCCTTTGTGTGGTGTGGAGGTGTTTATGAAAATATCTAATTCTCGTCCTTGGTTATTTATCCTAGAGTTTCTTTTGCTGACGAATGCGATCGCCATAGCTGCTGGTGTAGGGTTTGGTGCAGCATTACGTTTAAATAAACCAGAAGAACCCGGTTCAACTGTACTGCACTCTGAACAATCCTTTCCTCCGCGTCAAGATTGGCCAGTGGTAGACTAGAACTAGCTAAAATTAGAGAGAATAAATAGCTAATTTAAGCTAAAATATGGGGGTGTAATCACTTAATTATTACTGATGGAAACATTAACATCCCTTGGTTTTTCGACCTATACACAATGGTCTATTATTGCCACTGTTTTCTTTTTCTTATTAGCCATTGTTGGTTTTATCTTTAAGTGGGGAATTCGTTTTCGATTAGTAGGAATTACTGGTTTTATGATAGTCCTGACGGTAGGATTATTCGGGTTAGGATTAGGTTTATTTGAACGGACAGAAATTCCTGGAGCGATTCGATTTTCGCGTGTCTATGATAATGGAGGTAATCAAGTTGTTATTGTCGTAAAACCTTCTATTACAGAAACAGAATTAGAAGCGACTTTAAAACAAGCTGGTAATGATTATTTTTCCTATGGAAGAAGGGGAGGACGAGATAATAAATTAACTGTTCGTGCGCGCACTTTAGTCCATCCTGAACCTGGCAAAACTTTACCTTTATATATAGGGCAAGTCAAGCGATCACTATCGGTTAGAGAGGATGAAAATATGGAGATTGATATTTATGACGATCAAATTCAAGCGTTATCTAAGTATCAAGAGGTTGCTAAGGGTTAATGGTAGATAAGCGAATTCTATCTTGATCAAAAGAAATCTTTTGTTGTCCAATTTCAACTTGTGCTGTCATCCCTGTTCCTGTAATTTTTAATGAAGGTGGGGATATTTTTTGTACAGTCATAATTACAAAAAATTCTTGTCCTCCTGTGGCGATAATTTTAGTTCCTTCCTCAGTTTTTTCTGTGGTAATTTTGACAGATTTTGGCACGATAAATGTACCTTTCATGGTTGCTTGATTTTCACTTCGTATTAGAAAGCTATTATTATTAACTGTTACATTTCCTGCTGTGTGCATTATCCATATTTTTTCCTTAAATTCTTCAGCTTCGTTGTTACCAATAAAGCGATCAACTAACACAAATAAACCAGGAACACCTGAAGCTTGACTATAATCAACCGCAAAAGAACGTAAACCAGCAATTCCCACTGGGGGTTTACTATTTTTGCGCCAATTTGTATTAGTTTGTAAACTAACAATTCCTGAACCATCGGGGTTAGAAACAAAAAAGAGGGGTTTAGAGGTTTTCCAGGGGGAACTTTTGGGTAAGATAACTACATTTTCTCCTTGCCATTCACCTTGAGATTTACCCGCTTTTGCCCAAGTTTCTCCTAACCCTGAAATGCGAAAACTACCCGCATCAGGAAAATGCCAAGTTCCTCCTATCAGTTCTTTTTTTAAGTAAATATTAGCGACAAAATCATCGTTATTTTTCCATTGATTTCTAAAATTATAAAATCCTTTTTGCTGATCAACAAAATTATAATTAAATAGTTTAATAGGACTTTTAGAATTATAGTTATTATTTTTACTGTAAAAATTTAAGATAAAAGGAGCCTGATAAGGTAGATTGATGCCAAAAGTTTGATCACCTTGTAATCCTGAATATTGTTCAAAAATTGGTGCAATTCCTGGCAAAAAATCTTTAGGTAAAGTAACTAAACCCGTAGCAAAAAGAGCAGATCCTGCATAATAGCGATGTCTTCCATAAGCAGTAATATTTAACTTAGTATTATCAGGTATTATACGCATCAGATAATGAGGTAAAATCCATTGAGCAGGAGAATCTTTAACTAAGTCTTTTCCCATTACATTGCTATAAGCTTGTAAAAAAGGAAAAACGGTTAAAATTAAAGGTTCTGTTGTGTAATGATCTCCTTCACTTCCAAAACCATAATCACCAATTGCAGTGGTAAAATATCGTTTAATATTACGTTCGGCTGTTCTTAGATAATGGTATATTCCATCATTAGATATATTAGGCTCATTCAAAATAGCTAAAGCAGCTAATCCGGCTGCACCTCTTGCTCTTGCATTCCAGTTACTTCCTGCATTACTATTCCAGCCATTCTTAGGAGAATCACCTTTAACTAATTGTTCTGTTTGTGCTGCTAACCAACCAGTAACAGTGGTTATTTTTTCCTTATCCCAGAGAGAATAACAAAAATCATAAGCTAAAGCTACACCAGTTACAATAGGAGAATGTTCTAATAATCTTTTTCCAGGATTGTCCATAGATTTTCTTACTATTTTCCATCCTATATTTGCCATATTTTTATCATTATTTATTAAAGCTAAAAAACAGTATCCAGAAGCATGATAGCCCCCAGTTGGCACATATCCATCATAATAAATTGGTTTTGATAAACTAATTTTCAACTGTTTGATTATGGCTTGGCCTTCTGGAGTTTCAATGAATTTTCTAACCGATGATAATTGATGTTTACGAAAGACAAGTCGAGGATGTTCTTGAGGTATCAAATTTTTATGATTTTTAATAGGAACTGGCCACAATGATTCTATGTTTCCAGTGACGCTACCTTGTAAAAATTTTTCATTGTATTTTCCTTGATAACTGCCAATAAGCTTATCTTTATAAGGAAGTAAATCGATAATGTAAGCAGCTTTTGAAACTTGAGTATTCCAAGGATGAGTTTGAATATTTATAGTAATTTGTAGTTGCCATGATTGTCGAGACTTTTGAGTTTTTATTTCTTCAATTGTTAATTTTTCTAAGTTGTTTTTTTCTAACTTTCCTTGGTGATCGACATCTTGATTAAATTTTTGTGCATATCCCCAAACTTCTGGTTCACATTTACCTTGATTACACACTAAATCTAAACTTATATTTTGATACACAGGTTTTTCCTGCCATAGTTTCCAAACTCCATGTTTTAAAGTTAAATGAATGTTACCAGACAGTTTTTTTATATCGAAAGAATGTAAAGTAGGTGCATTAGAACTTCTCAAGAAGAAAAGAATAAATGGTAATAGGACTAAATAACGTTGTTTCATTTATTTTTTAAGATATCAGGGATATTTAGGAAATAGTAAAATGAGAATAGGTGAGTTAAAAAACTGTACAATAGATTATGCTTATCTATAATATAACTATAGAAACTTTTTGATCATATTATAGATAAGATTAATACTTCTTCTCATCAGCTTAGTTATCATTAGGTCATTTATGAATCAACAATCATCCTTAAATCATCCTATTGTTGAAGAGAGTTTTAAAATTATTGATCGAGAAATTGGTCAACACAATCTGAGTTTATTAGAGTATCAAATTGCTCGTCGGGTGATTCATTCAACAGCAGATTTTGAGTTTATTGATTTACTTAAATTTAGTCCTAATTCCATTACTATTGGTGTTGATGCTTTGAAGAATCAGACTCCTATTATTACAGACGTGACAATGGTAAAACAAGGTATTGTTAATTTAGTGGCTAAAACTTTCAATAATTCCATTATTACTGCTATTGAAAACGTAACTTATACACTTCCTGGAAAAACACGAACCGAGACAGGTTTATTAGAATGTTATCAACAATATCCCCAAGGAATATATGTCATTGGTAATGCTCCTACTGCTTTACTTGCTTTGTGTCAACAAATCACTCAAACAAAACTTAAACCTAGTTTAATTATTGGCGTACCTGTTGGCTTTGTTTCTGTATTAGAATCAAAAAAAAGCTTAGAACAAATTGATATCCCTCAAATTCGTGTAGACGGACGGAAAGGAGGTTCATCTGTTGCTGCTGCTATTATTAATGCTTTAATAATTTTAGCTTGGGAAAATAACAGCTAAAGCTTAAAATAATTATAAACCAAGTTCTGAAGTTCAAGGAAAAGAAAAACCCTCTAAAGGGTCTTAATATTGTTTTAAAAGATTTATGATAAAAGTCATAGGAATTGGTTTAAATGGAAAAGAAAGTTTAACAACTAAGATACAGAAGATTGTTGATAATGCTAACTTATTAATGGGAAGCGATCGCCATTTAAGTTATTTTCAGGATCATCCTGGGGATAAAGTCATTATTAGTAACTTTTATAAAGATATTAAAATCCTTCAACAAATTAAAAGTTATCATGAATCGATTGTTATTTTAGTGAGTGGTGATCCTTTATTTTTTGGTTTAGGACGATTATTATTAGAACAATTTGAAGTAGAAGAATTAGAATTTTACCCTAATGTTAGTTCTATACAATTAGCATTTAGTCGGATTAAGATACCTTGGCATGATGCTACAATTATTAGTGGTCATGGTCGTGATTTAGATGAGTTAATTACTAGCTTACAGCAAGGTATAAGAAAAATTGCTATTCTAACAGATAGCAAAAATAATCCCCAAGCGATCGCTAATCTCTTTTTAAGTTTAAATATACCCATTAATTATAGAATTTGGGTATGCGAAAATTTAGGTCATACCAATGAAAAAGTCAATTGTTTTACTCCTCAAATTTTAGCTAATCTTAGAAGTGATCAGTTTGCTGCACTCAATGTTGTCATTTTAGTACAAAAAAATGATATTAGTTTAACTAAAAAAGAGCTTGATAATTTACCATTTTTTGGTATTGAAGATCATTATTTTTTAAGTTTTAAAGATCGTCCTGGACTGATGACAAAAAAAGAAATTAGGATGATTATTTTAGGAGAATTAGGCTTAAAATCAAAAGAAGTTATTTGGGATATTGGTGCAGGGACGGGATCAGTTTCTATCGAAATAGCTCGTTTATGTCCAAATAGCCAAGTATTTGCTATTGAAAAAACAGCAATAGGAATTAATTTAATCAATAAAAATTGTCAAAGATTCGACCTTGATAATATTACTCCTGTCCAAACAAAAGCTCCAGATAAGTTAACAACATTACCATTACCTAATCGAACTTTTATCGGAGGAAGTGGGGGAAATTTAATTGATATTTTAGATATTTGTAAAGAAAAATTAGTTGAGGATGGAATTATTTTGGTTGCTTTGGCAACCTTAGAAAATTTAGTAATTAGTTTAGATTGGATTAACAAAAATAACTGTGATTATCAACTATTAAATATCAATATATCTCGTTCTCTTTCCATTGCTCACTTAACCCGTTTATCCCCTTTGAATCCTATTTTTTTAGTTAAGATTTTTCCTAAATAAAAGTAACCAGTTAACCATCAATAAGTTAGTCTAATAAGGTCACTGGTCACTCTTCACTATTATCCTGCTTTCTTCTTTTTAGCTTTTTGTTTCTCTTTTTGCTTAGCGCGTTTGGCTTCTGCTTTGGCTTCTTTTTCCGCTTGTATTTTTGCTTGTTCAGCTTTTAATCGTTCTTCTTCCTTTTTCTCTAAATAGTAATAGTAATTACCAGGATAAACCACTAAATCGCCGTCACGAATTTCGACAATTTTATTAGCCACTTGTGAGATAAAAAAGCGATCATGAGACACTAATAAAACCGTACCATCATACTTAGAAAGAGCTTGTTCTAGCATTTCTTTTGCTGGAATATCTAAGTGGTTGGTCGGCTCATCTAAAATTAATAAGTTAGCTGGTTGTAAGAGCATTTTAACCAAAGCAAGACGAGCTTTTTCTCCCCCACTTAACCCCTCAACTTTTTTAAATACCGTATCCCCACTAAATAAGAAACGACCTAAGAGACTTCTAACTTCTACATTCTTCCAGTCAGGAACCTCATCATGAATAGTATTCATGACAGTTTTACTTAAGTCTAGAGCCTCTGCTTGGTTTTGTTCAAAATAGCCTGGGATAATATTATGTTTACCTAGGTTAACCAGTCCTTCACTGGGTTTTTCTAATCCCATAATCAGACGGAGTAACGTCGATTTTCCAGCACCATTAGGACCAAGAAAGGCAATGCGATCGCCTCTTTCCACGGTTAAATTAGCCTCTAAGAAAAGAATTTGTTCATCATAAGTATGGACTAAATCTTTAATAACTACCACGTCTTTTCCGCTTTTGGGAGCCGGGGGAAACTCAAAGGTAACGGTTTTAACGTTGGCAATAGGAGCATCTACCCGTTCCATCGATTGCAATTGTTTTTCGCGACTTTTTGCCTGGGTGCTTCGAGTAGCACTAGCTCGGAAACGATCAATAAACTCTTGTTGTTTAGCAATTTCCTTTTGTTGCCGTTGATAGGTATTTTCTTGAATTTCTCGGCTTAAGGTTTTTTGTTCAACATAATCAGAATAATTACCGATATAGGTAGTAGAAATGCCTCGCTCCGTTTCCACAATTTTTGTACAGATTTTGTTCAAAAATTCCCGTTCATGGGAGACAATTACCATAGGAATATTTAGTCCTTTGAGATAACCTTCTAACCATTCAACCGTTTCGTGATCGAGGTGGTTTGTTGGTTCGTCTAATAGTAATAAATCAGGATCTTGAAGAAGAATTTTTCCTAAACTCATCCGCATTTGCCAGCCACAACTAAAATCACTGACTAACCGCTCACTATCTTCGAGTTCAAAGCCCATTTCTGGCAATATTTTAGCGATCGCTGCTTCTAAAACATAGCCATCTAAGGCTTCAAATTTTCGTTGTAAATCGTCTAATTTGTGAATTAATTCATCTAATTCATCGGGTTCTGCCGTTTCCATTTGTTGCGTCACGTTAGCTAATTCATCTTGGACAAAATTAGCTTCAGAAAACACCGTCCAAAACTCTTGATTGACTGTACGACTGGGTTCAACTTCAAACTCTTGGGTTAAATAACCAATTTTAAGACTATTGGGACGAATCACCTCCCCAGATGTGGGTTCAATTTCCCCTTTAATAATTTTTAATTGAGTGGATTTTCCTGCACCATTTGCCCCCACTAAACCGATACGCTCCCCTGGGTTCACTTCCCAAGTCACGTCTTTTAATACTTCCGCGTTTGGGTAAATTTTACTGATTCTTTCTAGTCTTAGCATTAAATGTCCTAATGAGTTCTGCTAGTGGGTAACTTTGTTAAAGCAAATTTCTTTATCTCAAATATAGTGTAAACAATCTTGTCTGTAAAAACTGTGGTTTTTGTACTTATCGTTCATCGATAGGGTAGGAGAAATAGAATTTCATTTTCTGTTATACTTCTCGTTGTCTAACTTTTGGAACCAAATGTAACATATAGTCGCGCTTTCCAATCTGCACACCGCTCATTCTTAAAATGTCATATACAGTAACTAAATGAAAATAAAAAGTTGGCATGAGGAACTCTTCTAAATACGCTTCACCAGAAAGCTCTAGATACATAGAGTCTCCAAGCTCCAACGTTGTTATTTCACTAAATTTTGAATCTTGAATCATAATTCTATCTAGATGTGCTTTCACTTCAGAAATCAATTCTTTAGCTTGGGAAACAGTTTTTATGTAAATGTCTATATTTTGATTTTTTTTCCCCTCACACCATAGTGAAAAGTTATGGGGTTGATTGCACGTAAACACCACTTGAGTTCCCAAAGCGTGCATATCAGATATTAATTGGAGTCCAAAAATCTTATCTGGCTCGCTTTCAAAGTGTTTGGCTCCTTTTTCTATTAAGTGTTCCAAAGTTTCTAAACGAGATATAAATATAGACTTTATCGATTTGGATTTTAAGCTTTTCATATTCTTCTCCAAATTTTAAAAGAGATTTATAGTGATGATGATATTGCCATTATTGCCCATTCAGGGTAATCTATCGATAATTATCGACAACCATTAGCCTAGAACAATTTAAAATTAACATGGAAAAACGCGGCGTAACAGTTTGGTTTACTGGATTAAGTGGAGCCGGCAAAACCACAATCACTCGTGCTTTAGAGCAAAAACTTAGAGATGCGGGTTATTCTCTAGAAATCTTAGATGGAGATATTGTTAGAACTAATTTAACCAAAGGGTTAGGTTTTTCTAAAGAAGATCGTGACACCAATATTCGCCGTATTGGTTTTGTGTGTCAGTTACTCACTCGTAATGGTGTAATTGTCTTAGTTTCTGCTATTTCTCCTTATCGTGAGATTCGTGAAGAAGTTAAAGGCAAAATTGGCGACTTTGTGGAAGTATTTGTTAATGCACCTTTGAATGTGTGCGAAGATCGTGATGTTAAAGGATTATATAAAAAAGCCCGCGCAGGGGAAATTAAATCCTTCACCGGTATTGACGATCCCTATGAACCTCCTTTAAACCCTGAAGTTGAATGTCGTACCGATCTCGAAAGTTTAGAAGAAAGTGTTAATAAGGTTTGGCAAAAACTCGAAGAAATGGGTTATTTAGCGAAACCAGTTGCGGTTTAATATACTCTGAAACCTTAACCCCCCTTTGTAGGGGGGGTTCTCTATCTTAAAAAGGCGATCTCATTTTCTTTAGAAGCCCAGGAATGTTATAAAATTATTTTCGATAAAGACAGAGACGAATATTAGCTTTAGAAGTATTGCCCTTCACTGAAATGATATGTTGTCGTTGAACTTTTGGATGATAAAACCATTGAGAAATCATCGGGTTTTTTACTGAATCTACTTGATAAGGAGTAATGACATTTCCTTGATGACTAACAGCAACTTCTAAATAATCATTGGCTTGAATGGTTAATTTATCTTCCTGATTAACCCAGAGAACAAATTGATGTTCATTATTAATCCTACCCTCATAAACAGCACAAAAGTTATTGTTAGGAAGATGTAAACTAGAGTGAGTTACAGCTTCACTCGGCAAGCTTAACAGACAAAAAGCAACTAAGTAAGAAGGAGTAAAAAGGGATTTTAAAATAGTCATGAGAATTGGCAAAATAAGTGAGGAACAAGTTATTAAGAGCAATCTTGTTTTCTCAAGACGCATAAACTATCAATATGTTGCCAATGATTTTAACAATGAGTTAGATTTAAAAAATTGTTACAGTGATAAAATACATTATCTGTCTAACAATACAGGACAGCGTAGTTTATTATGCAAACAAGTGATATATACTAAGATTTAAAAAATCAATAAATTATAAGGATACAATATAATGGATACTGCTACTAACAAAATCAAAAAAATAATTGAAAGAGCCTTAGCCGATGGCCGATTATCTAGCCAAGAAGATGAAGATATTAAGGCAGCAATTCGTAGTGATCAAAAAGTAACAGAAGAGGCAATGAAATTATATCGAGAATTACAACAACAAATCTTTGAAGGAGAAATTATTATTGACGATTAAAACAGCAAAAATGTTACTTACTTTCTAAACGAAATAAAAAAATCATTAGTGCTACAACACCTATCTGTAAAGCAAAATTAGGTAACGCAGTAGCTACCTCTTTACCTGCAGCTAACTTAGCTAAAAATACCACAGCCCCAATAAACCCAGACGCAGCAAAAGCAATATAGAAAAACTTTCTGAAGCCTTTATAGGGTGCTTGAGCTTCTGCCTTTAAAGACGCATACTTTTCAGGATCAAGTTTTGGACGAGACGGGCGAGACTTTTTAGATGGCTTCTCCATGCAAAAATTCCATTGAGACTGTTAGAATATGATACATTATTAGCGTGACCTAATCCTGTGCCACGTTAGCTCAGTTGGTAGAGCACATCACTCGTAATGATGGGGCCGCGAGTTCAAGTCTCGCACGTGGCTTTAAGTTAAAGTTAATTAATCAAGGCCAAATCTTAAGTTTAGATTGAGTACCAGGTTAATCCTGAAGATAAGAGACACTATACTTATATAGAGCTAATTTTAGGAGTCACTACCCTGACACTCGTGCGACCTCATAAGCCCATAAAAATCGATTTGAATCAAGAATATCCTTGTCCCTGTCGACGACGGGGGCATCTTTTGCCCATTGTTTTAACAGAAGCCTTTGGCTGCGATCGCTGTCAACAAATTTTTGTCGTCGAAGAAAATGGTCAAACCATAGAACAGTTATCTTCAAGTTACCCCTATAAGCGAGTTTGGCGTTGGACTGGCTACCGTTGGTTAATTATCCGACCGGGGTTAAGAGACGGCTATCTACCCGTCATGACAGGCATGATGGTAGTAATATTAATTGGATGGTTTTTGTTGGCATTGCAATCATCTTTAGGGCCAAGTATCATCATTGGTATCGCTTTGGCTGGTTTATTAGTGGTTTTGCCAGCAATTATCTTCTGGTTAGCCTATCGACGTTAAGGCAAATTTTATGACCATTAAAAGTTCTCCTAACTTGCTGTCAACCTCGGTTCAACGCTCTTATGATGCTTATTTAGCATTGGAAACCAGTGATAGTCAAGATCGCTCTTTAGGGATTAAAGCAATGGCTAAAGGATTAAGTCGTTCTTTTGATGCCATTCTTGAAGCTAATACCCTCGATCTCGAAATGAGCCGAGAAATGGCTGTTCCAGATTTGCTGATTGAATGGTTGAAATTAACCCCCGAACGTTTAAACAAAACCGTCGAAATTCTTGAATCATTGGCTGAACTCCCCGATCCCATTCAACAGGTGTTTAATGCCCCTTATCGGTTGAATACAGCAGGGACTTACTGTCAACTCATGCCGTTAGGGGTGGTTGCTTTGGTTTATGAAACCTTCCCTGAATTGGGAGCGATCGCTGCTGGATTTTGTTTAAAGACGGGCAACAGCTTACTATTACGGGGTTGTAATTCATCAACCCACTCGAACCAAGTCATTGCAGATATCCTACAATCTGCTCTCAAAGAGACGGAACTGCCCACAGGGTGTTTAGAGGTACTTTCAGGAGAACAAGGGGCTTCTATCCAAGATTTAGTGACGCAGCATCAATATTTAAGTTTGGTACTTCCCTATGGTCGTCCCAATCTAGTTGAACAAGTCACTCAATGGTCTACGGCCCCTGTGTTAAAGTCTGCCATGGGTAATTGTTATTTATACTGGTCTCCTACCGTTGATTTAGATATGGTGCGTTGGGTTATTCTCGATAGCCATGCCAGCGAACCTGATCCCGTGAATGCTATTGAGAAAGTATTAATTAGTCCTAATCAAAATCCTTCAATTTTAGTAAGATTATTTAATATTTTACAGGAAAAAGGGTTTGAATTACGAGGAGATGAGATATTATTAGAAGAATTTAAAGATTATTTAAAGCCTGTTAAAGCATCAGAATGGAAAACTCCCTATTTAGATAAAATTATAAGTTTTAAGGTGGTCACTAATTTATCCGAAGGGATTGCTTGGATGAATCAATATAGTAGTGGTCATGCAGATTGTTTAGTAACAGATTCTTATGCAGAAAGTCGTCAATTTGCTACAGAAATTGATAGCGCATTAGTTTATATTAATAATTCTCCTCGTTTTGATCGTCATCCTACCCCAGGAGAATCTCTATTTTTGGGGGTTTCTAATCAAAAAGGTCATTATCGTGGTTTAATTTCTCTAGAAACTTTTACAACCCTTAAACAAGTGGTTCAGGGAAATGGTAAGTTTTCTGTATAATTCCATCATCTCAACAATTAACTGGATACTTTCTTAGATTGGGTTCAGAGATAAGATAATAGTTATTAATATAGTCACAGAGTCGAAAAACTTGTGGCGACTTTCATATAATGAAGCAAATATTAAGTTTTATTCAATAAGTATAACCATTATCGATTCCTATTAGCGATGAATGGTTTCTCAATAATCTTGTGTTTATGAGTTATCGAAATGAGGTAATTTATGAAGATAATCCACAATTAGAATTGTTGTTTACCACAGGGGTAGAATATGCTTTTTAAGATCATAACTACGATAAATTTGTTTAAAATATTTGGTCATTTATAGCATTTCCCTGACTCATGAGGTACATTATAGATTGTAATATCTATTACTGATGTACTAAAAAATGAAGCCTTATTCTATAGACTTTAGAGAAAAAATCATAGAAGTGTGGAAAAAAGAAAACCTCTCTATCAGGAATCTAGCTAAGCGTTTTGGAGTAGCGAAAAGCTTTATTCAAAAATTGCTTAAACAATATCAACAAACTGGAGATATTAGACCTTTACCGCAAGGAGGAAGCCCATCTCCTAAGCTTAATAGTGAGCAATTGGTTATTTTAGTGGAAATCATGGAAAAAAATAATGATGCAACTCTCGAAGAATTATGTGAGTTACTCTATAAAGAAACAGGAGTGCAAGTCAAAAAAACCACAATGGGAAGAATCAGCCAAAGATTGAATTATAGTGTCAAAAAAAACTTTATATGCACCTGAAAAAGACAATGAAAAAGTCCATCAAAAAAGAGTGAAGTTTTGGGAAACCATTCGAGATGTAAAGACAAATAATTTAATTTTTATAGACGAATCAGGAGTGAATTTAGCAATGCTGAGACTATACGCTAGGTCGCTAAAAGGCACGAGAGCTAGGGGAGAAAAACCCCAGAAGCGAGGCAAAAATATTTCTATTATTAGTGCATTATCCTTAGATAAAGTTCTGGCAACAAAGAATATTTACGGGTCAGTAGACGGAATTACATTTGAAGCTTTTATCCTCACAGAATTAGTACCAAAGCTATGGAAAGATGCTTGTGTTGTTATGGATAATGCTAGAATTCATCTGGGAGAAATGGTCAAAGAATCTATTGAAAAAGTCGGGGCTAATGTAATTTACCTACCTCCTTATTCTCCTGAATTTCTCCGATTGAAAATTTCTGGTCAAAAGTCAAAGCTATTTTGAGAAAAATCAAAGCAAGAAACTATAAAGACCTAATAGAAGGTATTACATCAGCTATGTTACAAGTTACCAAACAAGATATTCGTAACTGGTTTACTCATTGCTGCTACTGTACCTCATGACTATGGGAATTGCTATATATTAAAAATTATGTTCACAAAAAAATTCAAGTATATTATTATTCTTTGTTTGAGTTCTCTTTTAACTCTTACCTCAGTAAAACCCAGTTTCGGACAAATTTCTCTGTTTTCTCCCTCAACTAATTCTCAACCAGCACAAACAGCACCGTGGGATCTCAATAAAGCTTATATTTGTGGAAGATTTTGGTGTAGTGATGTTTATATTCATGATGACTCAAAACAAGTTAGAAAAGCAATATTAATACCAGAATTAACATTAGCTACCTTGCAAACCATTGATCAAAATAATTTTGAAGCAATCCACGCATTAGAGCAACGAGCGAAATTAGTTCAACAAAGCTTTAAAAAAATAGTTAATCGTATCATTAGTAGTCAAAAGAATTCTGCTGCTACTGACATCAATGATATTCAATTTTGGATACCAACCTCAGTCAAAGCATTATGGGAACCGGCTGAAACTAAACCCCCTCATCCTTGGCTGCCTAAAATCGAAATTGGTATTAAGAATCAACAAACTGTTATTTATGCTCCTGATCAATTTGAATTGGGAACTTCTTCTCTATTAATTGTAACGGTTACTGAGAATGATGCGATCGCTAATAATGTAACCGTTGAAGAATTAGCTTTAATATGGCAAGAAAATATTATAAATTCTTTTAATAATGCACTGTGGGGACATGAGTTTGATCAAAAATATTTTGCTGGAAGATGGATTATTAGTGCAATTTCTATTCTCATAGCAATTATCTCAATACGGTTAGTTGAATTTCTCCGAAGCTTTTTACGACAACGGAGTAATTATCTCAAGAAAAAACTTAATAAACTAACGGAAACCTTAGCAAGAAATAGCAAAGCTATTGGATCTCGTCAGACTTATTCTGACGATTCTAATCATAATTCACAAGAGATTGATAATGAAACATCTAGAGAAAACAAATCTCAAAAGAATTCATTTAATTTCCAGTTTTTGGTAACAAAAATCTTAAACATAATCAAAAAAATCACAAAAAAAAATCGCTGGTTATCTTCTAAATTATCTCGATCTAAACAAAAACTTTTTTTACAACGACAAAATTGGTTCAAACAAAGGATAAATTTTTATCAACTATTGCTTAGACTTTCTTTGATTTTAGACGTATTTATTTTAGGTTGTTGTTTAATTGTTATTTCTTTAGTTTTTAGAGACATTCGTTTCTTATCTGTCTATATTCTCAAGCGAACAATACTTTTAATTATAGTTTGGATGGGATTAACAATTTTAGATAAAGTTGGAGATTTTTTGATCGATTATTATCTTAATCGTTGGGCGACTGAAGCACACCAGACTAACCCTGAGTCCAATCGTTATACTTTAAGAATTAATACATATTCTACAACCCTTAAACAAGCAACCAGTTTTATAAGCATTGTATTAGGTATCTATTTAACTATTTGGTTAGTCGGAATTGATACGACTGTGTTAGCTGGAGCAGGAATTGTAGCAGTTGCTGTTGCTTTTTTGTCTCGAAATTTACTAGAAGATATGCTTAATGGTGTCTTAATTTTATGGAGCGATCGCTATGCTATTGGTGATGTAATTGATGTTAATGGTATGGGGGGATTTGTTGAAAGTATCAATCTATTTGTGACTTCTTTACGGAATTTAGATGGACAACTTATTGCCATTCCTAATAGTCAAATTTCCACAGTTATTAATCATACAAAAGACTGGTCAAGGGTTAATTTTACTATTAAAATTGCTTGGTATGAAGACATAAAAAAAGCAATCGATATTATGATTAATGTCGCTAAAGAAATGCAAAATGAACCCCAATGGAGTGATAAATTTCTTGAACCTTTAGAAGTTTTAGGGGTAGATGACGTTTCCCATGAAGGGATATTAATTCGTGTTTTAATTAGAACAAAACCCCTTGAACATTGGCCCCTTGGTCGAGAATTTCGCTTACGGGTCAAACAAGATTTTGATGAGGCGAATATTTCTCTAGGCATTCCCCATCATACTATTTCTGTTATCAATGATGCTCAGAATGATGATCAATTATTATCTTATAATATCCCTCGAAAAAATAGTTAAATGGCCAATAAAGGAGCAGCATTGAGTAACTTTTGAGTATAAGGATGTTTGGGTTCTTTAAAAATACTTTCAGTGTCGCCAATTTCTACAATTTTACCTTGATTCATTACTGCAATACGATGACAGAAAAAACGAGCGACCCAGAGATCATGGGTAATAAATAAATAGGTTAAATCAAAGTCATTTTTTAATTCATACATTAAGTCTAAAACTCTCGCTTGAACACTAGCATCTAACATACTTACAGGTTCATCACAAATCACTAATTTCGGTTTAGTAATTAACGCCCTAGCAATAGCCACGCGTTGTTGTTGTCCCCCTGATAATTCTTTGGGATAACGATTATAATAGTCTTCAACAGGGGTTAATTTAACCCGTTCTAACATTTCATAAACTTGTTTTTTGGCTTCTTTTGCTGTGGCTAATTGATGGATTAATAAAGGATCAGCAACACTTTGTCCTACAGTCATTAAAGGATTTAAACAAGCATTCGGATCTTGGAAAATCATCTGTATTTGACGACGTTTCAGGCGCATTTTTTGTTCAGAAAGCTGGGTTAACTCTTCCCCTAAAAAGTGTATGCTTCCTGATGTGGCTTTTAATAACTGTAAAAGAGTACGAGATAAGGTACTTTTTCCACATCCCGACTCACCCACTAACCCTAAAATTTCCCCCGAATACAACTCAAAACTAACATCATCTACCGCTTTAATAACTTCTGGTTCTTTGGAGAAAAATTGCTGTATAAAATTTCCTTCTAAGGTAAAATATTGTTTTAAATGATTGACCGTTAATAAAGCTTTCTTTGTCGGTTTATCCTCTTCCCAAGAGTCGATATTGATAGGTTCATCGTCTTCTACTTGAACGTGCAAAGCTGCTTTTAATAATGACTTAGTATAATCGTGTTGAGGATGATGGAGAATATCAGCCATATTACCCATTTCTACAATTTTACCGCCATTCATTACAGCCAGGCGATCGCAATATTCTGCTACCATCGCTAAGTCATGGGAAATTAATAATAACCCCATTTCTTCTTCTTCACACAAACGGGTTAATTCTTGTAAAATTTCTGCTGCTACGGTTACATCTAAAGCGGTAGTGGGTTCGTCAGCAATAATCATTTTAGGGTTTAATAATAACGCTAAAGCCATAGCCACCCGTTGACGCATTCCACCACTAAATTCGTGGGGATATTGTCCCCAACGGTTCGGGGGGATATTCACTTTCTCTAGGGTTTTGATGGCGATCGTTTTGGCTTCTTTGCGAGATAATTGGGGACGATGGGCCTGTAAGGTTTCTATACAGTGTTCTCCAATGGTCATCAAGGGGTCTAGACGAGTCATAGGGTCCTGGAACACTAACCCTACTACCTCACCCCGAAACTTTCTTAACCCTTCAGCGTTTAACCCGAAAATAGATTCACCCTGAAACTCGATTTTTCCCTCAATTTGTGTTAATTTCGGCAGCAAACCCATAGCAGCCTTTCCCATCGTAGACTTACCACAGCCAGACTCTCCGACTAAGCCTAGTTTTTCCCCTCTTTGTAGCGTAAAAGAAACCCTATCAACGGCCCACGTCTCACTGAATGGGTACTGAATACGCAACTCATCAACACAAAATAAGGGTTGTCCGTTCATTCGCTCAATTTTTTATAAAGTATATTAATAGTTGACAGTTTAACACTAGATAAGAATAAGGTTAACCTTAATTGTTATAAATATTGTTCAATAAAGTCTATTCGAGTTAAACATTCAAAATTTGCGATTGTTTTTATTAATTCTCTATTAGAGTAAATAAAACAATCAGAGAAACCTAATTTTATAGTCAAATAAACCTCTATATTTACTTCTTCCTTTAAATAATAAGTTACTCTTGACTCCTATAATAAACCACAATATTATTATTGATCAATAGTAAGAGCAGATGCGTTTTTAGCTTGTGTTAAGAAAAATCATAGTTTACACTTCAAATAGCTAGATTCAAAATTATCTAAAAATTCTGGATTTATTTGTTTTTTTTGCTGGATATATTTCTCTACATGACTATTCCGTAGGGGAGACAAAATAAAAAAGTTATTATACTTCTTGACAAAGTTTCTTTGAGCCGAGAAAAAGTTAATTTAACGTATATTTCCTAAAAATATCTGCTCTTACAACTCTAGCTTTTCTGTGATTTGTTCCAGAACACATACATCTATAGTATTCACCAAATTCATTATCTTTATATTTATTATCCAGAATATTTTGTTCTAATTTTATTAATTTTTGGAAGAAATTTTGAGCAAGATTTGCTCCAACTTTAGCTATTTCTACTACCATCGTAAAAAAGTTAGATTTTCGATACCAAATAGAATCATCAGCAATGTTTAAATCTTTAATCGTAGCAAAAGTTTTGATTAGTAAAGCTTTCATATGATTTTTATTGATATACTCATCATTAAATTGAACAATATAGTTTTCTATTTCTTTATCTTGAGGAAAATAACCCCCTTCTTCTAAGGTTGACATAACTAATAAAATAAAGTACAAATCTGCCATTCGAGTAAATTCTGATTCACGAAACACTGGAAAATAACTTAAATCAATATTATCTAATAAGTCTTTACCTGTTTGAATAAATTCACCATCATAAACAGCATTATGAATTTCTACATCTTCTAGTTTGAATTTAGTTAAGTTAATTCTTCTAAATACTTCTTTAATATCATTTTCATCAACTTTACCGATATCTCTAACTACAACTTGATAAGATAAAAAATCTGCTCTTTCTTCATCAGTTAAATCCTCAAATTTTTTAATTTTTTTAAAAGGTTTATCTTTATCATGTTTATCTTTATCAGGTTGTCCATCTATATATTTTTTAATCGTTGTTAATCTTTGTTGTCCATCTATTACCCATTCTGTTGTCCGCATTTTTCTAGTATCAACTTCCCCTTTACAAACATAAATTTCTGGAAAAGGATATCCTTTTAAGATAGTATCAATAAATTCTTCTTGATGGTCATGAGTCCAAACAAACTTACGCTGAAAATCGGGTCTAAGAATTAATTTACCACTTTCTATATTTTGGTAAATATCAGCTATAGTTGGGTTAGTTACTGAGGATTTAATTTGTGTTTGCATTTTAAACTATTATTAAATTATTTGTTGTGCGTTAATAATTTGTTTTAATGTACTGATTGTATATCGTTCAAAATAAGAATAACTTTTGAATACTCCAGCAGAAACCTTATAATTTCCTACTTCTGATCTACTATAAGAAATGGATTTAAAAAACTCAAACCATGATTGTTTTAATATTCCTACATTAAAAGATAAAGGAAGTTTATCGGGTCGAATCCAACCAATTGCCGTATACTCAAGAAAAGAATGATATTGGTCTAATTCTCTTACCGTTATACTTTTTCTCGCTTTTCTCAGTTCTATTTGATATTCATAAATAGGTTCTAACATCTTTTCGTATAATTGATGGGAAACAATAGCAACATCAATATCTGAATCATCATCAAATTGCTTTTGTTTAAAAGGACTAAATCCTAACTTCGCCGAACCTGTAATATAAATTTCGTAAAAGTTAATATTAAAATGCTGCGAAATTCTTTTTCTAAATTCATAATATTCATCTTGATTATCAGTAAATATATAAGGAATTCCATGTATTAAGTATTTACGGCAAAAATCAATTATTTCCTCTTCATCTTGGAGTTTTTTGACTTGAGCGAAAAATTTTTCTAACGCTTCCATTACAGACAATTATATAATTTATAGAAGATGATAGGATCAAATTAAGATAACCAAAGATAATCCCAGGCCAATTCTTCGTTATTCATGGCTAATTTATATATTTTTATTTACTTTCTTGGTCTTCTATTGCGTTTTGTAAAGTTATGTTGCGAAGACATCAAAGAAACTCCAAGTTTTTCAGAGATCCAAACTTCAAAATTATGGATAGGATAAGAACGGACTGCGATCGCAGGATCAACCATTGGTTTAACCAGAATAGTAAACATTCCCAAACGGTTTCCGGCTAAAACATCAGTAAATAAGCGATCGCCTACCATGGCCACTTGAGGAATGGGTAATTCCATAGCGCGAATCGCTTTTTTTAGTTTCCGTCGAGAGGGTTTAACGGCCCCTAATAAGTAAGGTAACTCCAAAGAATTAGCAATACTACCAATACGACTTTCACTTAGATTATTACTCACTAACCAAATCGGGGTTTTTTGACGAATTTGATTGATCCATAGTCTCAATTCCTCAGAAACATAAGCTTTTTTCAGAGGGACGAGGGTTTCATCCACATCCAAAATTAATCCTTTGATACGATACTGATCAAGAACATCTTGATTTAAACCAAGAATCGTATCCCCTAAAATTAAATCAGGCTGTAACAGTTTGGCCTTAGACATAAATGTTTAATTAATATAAAGATAATTGGCTGCATAAGTTTCTATCACTCTAATGATCAGAGGTCAACTTGATATAATGAAGGTCAATCTCTTAGTTTAGATAAAAACTTACGGTTGCACTTCCCTATTTTACTGGATTTTAATTCCTTAACGTCAGTAATCCTCAATCTCTTTTTAGACTGTTCAATTTTTTACACTTATTTAATAACTCGTTATTTATATTTACAAAAAATCATAAAACTTCATTTTTGTTTCATAAAAATATACAAAAAAAAGTGGATCATAATCAATGAATGTAAATATACTTATACATAACAAGGTCAGGTAATCATTGATACAATCTGTCCTTAATTATTGTTGTGATTTCATTATTATTTAGCCATGACAACTACCATACAAAGCCAAAATCTTTCTTTGTGGGAGCGGTTTTGTCAGTGGATAACAAGCACAAATAACCGTCTATATGTAGGCTGGTTTGGCGTGATTCTTATCCCTACAATATTAACTGCCACCATCTGTTTTATCATTGCCTTCATTGCAGCACCTCCTGTTGATATTGATGGGATTCGTGAGCCGGTAGCTGGATCGTTGCTATACGGAAACAATATTATTTCTGGAGCAGTGGTTCCGTCTTCTAATGCGATCGGATTACACTTTTATCCCATCTGGGAAGCAGCATCCCTCGATGAATGGCTGTATAACGGCGGCCCTTATCAATTAGTCATTTTCCATTTTCTCATTGGTATTTTCTGCTGGATGGGAAGACAATGGGAACTGTCTTATCGTTTAGGGATGCGTCCTTGGATTTGTGTTGCTTATAGCGCACCTGTCTCTGCGGCCGCTGCTGTATTCTTAATCTATCCTATTGGTCAGGGTTCTTTCTCTGATGGTATGCCTTTAGGAATCAGTGGAACTTTTAACTTTATGTTCGTTTTCCAAGCTGAGCATAATATTTTAATGCACCCCTTCCATATGTTGGGTGTTGCTGGTGTATTTGGTGGTTCTTTATTCTCTGCCATGCACGGAAGTTTAGTCACCTCTAGCTTAGTCCGTGAAACAACCGAAACCGAATCTCAAAACTACGGTTATAAGTTTGGACAAGAAGAAGAAACCTATAACATTGTGGCCGCTCATGGTTACTTTGGTCGTTTAATCTTCCAATATGCTTCTTTTAACAATAGTCGTGCTTTACACTTCTTCTTAGGAGCTTGGCCAGTAATTGGTATTTGGTTCACTGCGATGGGTGTTAGTACCATGGCCTTTAATCTTAATGGATTTAACTTTAACCAGTCTGTGTTAGATTCTCAAGGCCGTGTCATCGGTACCTGGGCTGATGTTCTCAATCGTGCAGGTATTGGGATGGAAGTCATGCACGAGCGCAATGCTCACAACTTCCCCCTAGACTTAGCAAGTGGTGAACAAACCTTGATCTCGCTTAAATAAACTTTGATTCAATCTTAAAACCCTTTTCTCATCTAGCCCCATCTTAAGAATTGAGATGGGGTTTCTTTTTTTATATTTAAAGCGATCGCAATACAAAACCTTTACAATAAATAGAACGAATGAAGCCGATTAACTATACTAAAATGAGCCATCAACAAATTGAATTAATTACTCAACGTCTTCAAGAAAAGTTTAATCTATCGTTTTAAATCCAGTTTTCTGGGTCTTCCTCATTTTCTTCGTCCTCATCATTAGACTCTTGAGACGGTTGATAGGGAGGAGTAATGATACGATATTGGGCATCGTAAACATCTCCATTCGGTGGAGGAGGTGGGGTCTTATCTTCAGATTGTTCAGATTTAGGAGGGTTTGGAGGGGGTTCAGACGCGACGCGATCGCTGCGATCACTTAATTCTCGATAGGTATAAGAATAAACCGTTCCCTCTTGAGATACGGTTCTAGGGGGTTGCTGTTTTTCAAACTCTGATCGAGTGTCTTGAACGGTAGAGGGATTACGGGGAATAGTCTTTTCTTCGGGAGGTTCTTCAATATCCCATGCGTCATCTTCTTGTGTTTCTGAATTATTTTCCCATTCTGGGGGTGGGGGGGTTTCCCAGTCAGATTTTTTTTTAGGTTCAGGTCGTTGATAGGGGGTTTCAGCCGGTTCTGGAGAACGAGGACGGGAGTTACGAGGTTTATTAAAGGAAAGTACACGAGAAGATCGGGTAAATAATTGAATCAAGAAACTACTAATAATTCCTGCTAGGGTAAATATAAGAATCCAAATAGCTAAAGGGAGGTTTAGGGCAAATAACGCCGTTTCTTCATCAGTTCCCAAAAAATAAAGGATAATCGGCTGTTGATTTTGCAACAGAATAATTCCTGTGCCGATCGCCATCAATACTAATATTATTAACCGCATACTAATTCCTATTGCTTTCTCTAAGCCTCATAAGAGAAATCTTGTTAATTATCTATGGTTGTTGTTCCTGGCTAAGATAATGATATAAAGCTTCTAATCCTAAGATATAACTATTGGCTCCAAAACCACTAATCTGTCCCACTGCAATGTCAGCAATGTAGGAATGATGGCGAAACCCCTCTCGTCGATAGATGTTACTTAGATGAACCTCCACGGTGGGTATTTTGATCGCAGACAAGGCATCTCGAATGGCAATGCTTGTATGGGTATAAGCAGCAGCATTGATTAATATTCCTTGATAGTTGCCTAAAGCAGCTTGAATTGAATCTACTAACACCCCTTCGTGGTTCGATTGAGTAATCGATAGAGTGACAGGCAAAGACTCCGCCTTCTCGTTAAGAAGACGGTTTATCCCTTCTAAAGTAATAGAACCATAGATTCCAGGCTCACGAACACCTAACAGATTAAGATTAGGCCCATGAATGACAAGGATACTTAACTTTTTAGAAGATTCAGTGAACACACCAGACCTACTTATCTATGATGGCGACGCTTCGGGTCGTTGACTGGAATGGGTATCAGTTCTGGTTCTGGTTCGGCTTGAGGGCCTAGTAGGGTTTCAATTAGCTTTTGGGCCAATTCTCTAAGCTTTTCTAGAACTTTTTCTAAATAGTCCATCAGGCAGACGGCTCCTGTGATATAGTTGCTTCCCTTTTGTTGCTTGCCAACCAATTAACAGCCCGTTGAACTTTCATCTTAATTTAGAGATTATCGGTACTGTTGATGACAAACTCAGGTTATAAACGAGTTTATAGTTATCTTAAATATAACATAAGATTTTGAAAGATGGGCCATTATACAGAAAGGAATTAATAGAAAAATTCGTTAAAGTTAGCACAGGATTAGGGTTATGGGGTTCCTAAATTAATCTGCTGGTTTGAGGAGCGATCGCAATATCAAAGGAGTAACCACACAGGTAACCGAGCTAACAAAGATCATTGCAGAAAAGATGTGAGTTGACACAGCCCATTCTCCTAAATGTAATCCACGTTGCATGACTACCATCATAATTTCTGCTCTTGGAACCATACTTAAGCCTATGATTATAGAACCGTGCCATCCTGTCATCAGGAAAGTGGGTAAACCAGCACCGATTAATTTTCCTAAGACGGCTCCAATTAATAAAATGGTTCCCCAAACAGTGGCGTTTCCCAAAGTAGTAACATCAATAGCTAAACCAATACTAATAAAAAAGAAAGGAACAAACAAATCATATAGCATCTCAAAAGAAGCATCGATTTTGACCGCTTCAGGATCTCGACTAAAGACTAATCCTGCAAAAAAGGCTCCCACTGCTTGAGAAAACCCTAATAATCCTGCGATCGCAGCTATCAAAAAACCAAATCCGACAATAGTTAAAGTAAAATCAGCCGGCGGATCAAACTTACGAAAAAAAGCGGTAATATGAGATTCTAAATAACGAGAAAAAAAGAAACAAAATCCCGCAAAAAATATGGCTTTAAAAATAAATAATACAACAGTTTTAAAAATCAATAAATCTAAATTTGTTTGAGAACCATTATGAATCACAGGGACTATATTAAATAGTAAAGCCATTAAAAAAATTGCAGAAATATCATCCATTTCTGCTACATCTAACATTAATTCACCGTTGGGTGAGTTTAACGCTTGAGCTTCTTGCCAAATACTAACAGATATTCCTACGCTAGTTGCTGTCATGGCAGTTGCAATAAATAAGCTAGAAATTATATCTAATTGAAGAAATACCACAGGAATAACAAAACCCGCCATACCACTAATAGCTACATCACCTAACCAAACTAAACTTGCTCTTCTTAACTGTTGAATTAGTTTACCTAAATCACTTTCTAAACCAACACGAAATAGTAAACAAATTAAGCCCACATCTGCTAAAAATTTAATAATTTCTAAGCCCGCATCTGCCAATAAGTTAACATTATCTTCAATTATTCTTAATAATAATCCTAAACAAAGATAACCAACTAATATAGGTATATTAAAACGTTGTAGTCCAAATTTAGTTAAGATAGATAAAATTATTATCACCCCTATTAATAAAATGATTAAGGGAAGATTTTGCTCTAAATTAGTCATAGTTTTAGTATTTATGATTAATTAGTTAGGACATTACTGTAAGGTAGGCAGTGTATCAGCCTACAAGGTTCCCTGATTCTATCAACGTCCTAATCATAATGGTTATAGCGTTTGTTAGTCTATTTTTAAACCTGAATTTAGTATAAAACTTTCGTAGTATTATGGTGTATCTTATGTATAAAACAAGTTAGCTTTGAAATTTTCCTTTAATTCGAGAGAGTAATAGATCAACTTCTGGTAATTTTAATTGAATGGATAAAACCAGAAAAATCAGGATAGCAGTAATAACAGATAAGAGTAATTGTAATAATTGTAAAATTAAATTATTACCAGTATAAAATTGTTGCCAACCCCAACTAACCCCCCAACTTGCCACACCAGCCACAAAACTAATCCCAGTTAATGCTAATAAGGCATTACCCCATTCTTTTAAAGGTAAACCGCCTAAACGCTTATTAAGAATGCCTATAAAAATAATCAAAGAAACTAAATTAACCCCAATGGTAGCTAGAACTAAGCCAGGTGTTTTAAACGGTTTATACAAAATAAAATCCAGAAAACCATTAAGAAAAATATTAAAAATACTAATACGAAACGGAGTTTCACCGTCCCCCAAAGCGTAAAAAACCCTAACTAAAACATCCCTTGCTAAATAGAAAAACATTCCAATTCCATAAGTCATTAAAACTGGAATCACCATATCAGCATCGGCCGATTTAAAAGCACCGCGCTGATAAATAACCCGAATAATAACATCAGCTAAAGCGATAAAAATAGCGGTTAACGGCAACATAGTTAACGCCGTCAATAATAACCCTTGACGAATTCTTACTTTTAATTCAGGCCAATTTTCAGGAGCCGTTAAACGAGAGAAGACTGGCATAAACGGCACTAAAATCATATTAGAAATAATGCCTAAGGGGGTTAAGACAATGAAATTGGCGTAACGCATGGCTGCGGCCGCATTTTCAATAAACGAGGCAAAAAATAGGTCAGTATAAACATTAATATGTAACATTCCCGATGAAAGAGTAGCAGGACCCATCACCTTCATCACATCCATCACCCCTGGAAGTCGCCAGTTAAAGCGTAACCGCAGTTTTCCCATCCCTGCTTGCCATTGCGCTCCCAGTTGAGCTAACCATTGTAAAACCCCGCCGGCGAGGGTTCCTCCGGCCAAAACCATACCCCCTAAATACCAATTTTCGGGGTTGTTCAAATTGCTGCCAAACTGCCAGATTAAGATCCAAACCCCGATAACAATGGCCACACTGGAAAATAAAGGGCTAATACTGGGTAAGAGATATTGATCAGCAGCGTTTAGGGTTCCAAAACCGATACCAATGAGGCCAGCTAATAGAGCCAAAGGCGCCATAATTTGTAATTGTTGAATAGCGATCGCTTTAACCTCTCCTTCTAACCCAGGGGCTAAAATTGAGATAAAGGTATCGGCGAAGACAATCAAAACAATTGTTACCAGCAACAACACCCCACTAATTAGGGTGGTTACTGTTTCCACTAATGGGGCTGCTTCTGACTTATCTCGCTTTGCTAAAACACTAATTAATGCACTGTGAAACGGTCCGTTGATACCCCCCAGTAAAATTAATAAGAAACCAGGGATAACATAGGCATAGGCGTAAGCATTGACTACTGGGCCAACCCCAAAGGCTGCTGCGATCGCTTGTTCACGTACTAACCCAAAGATTTTACTAATCAGAGTAGCGACAGCAACCAGGCCAGCAATGCTTACTAAGGAACGGGACTTTTTCGGGTTAATAGACACGGCACTCCCTACAACAAATTGTCACTTATTATTCAAGATTCCGTGACTTGAAACAAGAGGGTATCTTGTTTAAACAGGATTTTCTTTAAAGATAGGAATTTCTGTGCCATGACCATTGCCGTTACCATTACCATTGTTATCTGTTTCTGGTACATTACTGACCGGTGCCACTAAATCTTCTACTCCATTGACCACTGCCCCTAAAACAGGAACCTCCGCATCAGATAATTGATCGATCGCCTCATTTAACAAGCTAGAACGGGTGACACCGGGTCGAGTGACTAAGACTAAACCATCGGTGAAGGGTTCTAACAGGAGGGCATCGTTACAGCGAGATAGAGACGGAGTGTCAATAATCACCATGTCATAGTTGCCTTTAACATTGTCTAGAAGTAATCGTAATTCGCTTGATTCAATAATCGCTGCAGCCTGACTTTGAGGACCGGGACTGGGTAAGATAGACAAATAGGGGACTCCTGGTACTAATACAACAGCATCGGCGCGGTTTTGGTAGAATCGTAACGGTTCTAAGCTACTATTGGGGTCTGGGGTGATTTCTAACCATCGGGCTTTAGACGATGATCGCAAATCTCCTTCTATTAATAAGGTACGTTTTCCTGCTTGTGCCGAGGCAATGGCTAGATTATAAGCGGTTGCGCTTTTTCCTTCTTCATTACTCACACTGGTGATCATCACCACTTTCGACATATCTGAGCCCAGGCGACGTAAGTTACTGCGAACCCGTTCATAGAAACTCAAGTCTCCTGCGTCTCCTTCCAATAAAACGGGACTAAGATCCTCTCGGTAAAGAGAACTATAGATAAAGGGTAACTGTCCCAAAAGGGGAATTTCGCGATCGGTGAGGGAGTCCCTAAGTTCTTGAGGGGTATGTAAGCGATCGTCGATTAAAGCCAATAGAAGAATTAATCCTAACCCCGCGACTAAACCGATACCACCACCGGCTGCAATAATGAGTAACTTATTTTTTTCTTGAGGTCTTTGGGGACGGGTCGGTCGAAAAGTCGGGGGAACCGCTTCGGATAAACTACCGACAGTTTCTGCTTCTGCTGCTTGAGCATCTACCAAGGCGGTTAAAATATTTTGATAAACAATTCGTTGAAATTCTACCTCTTGAACCAGTTTGGCTTGTTGTAACTGCTTATCTGGGAATTTTTCGTATTGCTCGCGTAATTTTTGTTCTGTGTCAATGACTGAATTTAATTGCTTCACTAATCCAGCCCGTCTGGTTTCTAAGGCTAGAAGTTCATTAGCTAATTGTTGTCTGCTAGGGTCAAGACTACTATCTTGACGAATCTGACTGATGGGAATGGGGGCTAAATCTCTGGCACCGATTAATTCTTGGGCTCTTTGTTGAAAGAGGGTTTCGTTGACTTGTTTTTCTTTGAGCAGTTTTTCAATTGTGGGGTGTTCTGGCCGTAAATCTATTTTTAGTCGTTCTAATTGTTGCTCAATTTGCAAAATTTGCGCTCGTAAGTTGGCTAAAATCGGGTCAGCACTCAAAGCGACTGAAGCGTAAGCTTGTTGCGGTGTTAACCCTAACTGATTGATTAGACTGTTGATGCGACCGTCTATTTCTTGAAGGGCTAAGCCTAATTCCCGTTGTCTTTGTTGAGAACTGGTGATTCCACTAAAAAGACTACCATCTTGAATGGCTAGTAAATCTGACCCTTGTTGAGATACATAGCGATAAAATCTATTTTCTGCTGCGGTTAGGTCTTGTTTAACTTGCTCAAGTCGTTTACTGAGTGCATCAATACGACTTCTCAATTCAGAGGTATTGAGCCAACGACTATGGTCCACCATCTCCTCCATAAAAGCGTCTAGAATCAATGTGGCGCGAGTAGGAGATTGTTTATCGGTATATTGCAGTCTAATAACTGAAGAAGAGGTTTGTCCTCGTTTATCTTGCTCCGGTAGCTCTATGACTAGGGCTTTTTCTTGTATTTGTTGAATTTCCTTGGCGGATAATTCTAATTTATCCATTACATTTTGAAGCACCCGCCCAGATAAGAGGGTACTTTTGCTCAACGATAGCCCTCTTCCTTGGGCTTGCAGTTCATTCCCTGTTGTTGTAAACGCCGGAGGGGGTTCGGTAAAGCTCAATTGTCCAAACGCTGTATAGGTAGGAGCCGGAGGAGGTGGCGGTGGTTGTAGAGCGACCAATCCTGAGACTCCAAAACCAGCTATCATGGTTAAAAATCCTAACCAGTAGTTTTGTTGAAAAGAAATAGCAAATCGTTTAACAATTGGGGGCGCCATAATAATTTAAGAACATTAATAATGCTACTATTGTAAAGATTTTTAGTTCCTTATGATAACGACTCTTTTATACTACCAAAGTTAACCCCCCTAATACATCAGGCAAAAAGAAGGGCAAAACGGTCGTTACCTTAGTTTTTCCTCTTTGTTAAGATTTTTTTTATGCTCCTGTGGGCTTGTCTGATGATGAGATTCATCAGAGCGAATTTTCCTCTGGTCTCACTTCCTTGGGGAGGATAAGATAAATAAGTACCTAAGAAAAATGAATTACACATTGCATTAACGAAGTCAGAAGTTCCTCGATCTGCTTTCGACGCTATCCCACAGAAGTTGTTTGTGTAAGGAGGATTTATGCCTCGCTCCAAAAAATTTTCACTTTTAGAAACCAGGTTTTATCCCCTATGATCCCCATAAACTCGTTGCCTTTTGCCTGTCTTAACTAGGAAATTAATTTTGTACACTCACTTAGTAACACTGACCCTTTAATCAAGATCCTTCATTTACAAGAAATTATATAAAAAATATGATCAGATTCAGTCGCAGTTTGACACTTCTATTTTTGGTTTTTCTCTGCTTATTATTTTCTATGAATTCCGCTTTTGCTTTTTGTGGTTTTTATGTCGCCAAAGCTGATAGCAATCTGTATAATCAAGCTTCTCAAGTTATTATTGCTAGGGACGGAAAACGCACTGTTTTAACTATGGCTAATGATTATCAAGGATCGGTTAATGACTTTGCTATGGTTGTCCCTGTTCCTGTTGTTTTAACTGAAGAACAAGTGAAAGTTGGAGAACCAGCAATTATTGAAAGATTAGATGCTTTTAGTGCGCCGAGATTAGTGGAATATTTTGATGAAGATCCCTGTGATCGTTCCTATTTAGAAGATGAAGTTTTCAGAACCCCTGCTGCTCCTCAAGCAGCGTCAGAAATGAAAGAAAGTCGTGATAATGCTTTAGGGGTAACGGTTGAAGAAGAATTTACAGTAGGAGAATATGATATTGTTATTCTCAGTGCAAAAGAGTCCAATGGGTTAGAAGTTTGGTTACGAGAAAATGGCTATGAAATCCCCAATGGAGCTAGTGAAATTTTACAACCTTATATTCAGCAAAATCTTAAATTTTTTGTCGCTAAAGTAAATTTAACGGAATACGAAAATACGGGGTTTAAATCCCTTCGTCCTTTGATGATGGCTTATGAATCTCCTAAATTTATGTTACCAATTCGCTTAGGAATGTTAAATGCTCAAGGAGAACAGGATTTAATTGTTTACTTATTATCTCCTAAAGGACAAGTGGAACTAACTAATTATCGTACAGTAAAGGTTCCTTCTAATGTAGAAATTCCTGAGTTCATTCAACAAGAATTTGCCCCATTTTATAAGGCAATGTTTGCTAAAAGTTATGAACAAAACGGCAAGAAAGTCGCTTTTATTGAATACGCTTGGAATATGGCTAATTGCGACCCTTGTTCAGCACAACCGTTGAACCAAGAAGAATTAGAAAAAGCGGGAGTATTTTGGTTAAATAATGGTCGTAACAGACAGTTTAATAATGTGTTTATTACCCGTCTTCATGTTCGCTATGATCGGGATCATTTTCCTGAAGATTTGAAGTTTCAAGAAACTGCTAATAATCAATTATTTCAAGGAAGATATATTATTCGTCATCCCTTTCGAGAAAAAAGAGATTGTGAGGCAGCACAAACTTATTATCAATCAGTGAGAGAAAGACAAGACAAAGAAGCAATAACTTTATCTCGTTTAACGGGATGGAACCTTTATGATATTCGTAAAAAAATTAATTTTGTTGAATTTAAAAATGTCCCTTGGTGGCGACGTATTTTCGGTTCTTAAAAGTCATTTATTCAGTTTAAGTTGTTAAAAAAATTGAGGTCAAATATGGTAATTGATGTACAGAAAAAAACAAAATTCTATACTCCTGAAGAATATTTAAAATTAGAAGCTGATGCTCAACAACGACATCATTATATTAAAGGAGAAATCATTGAAATGGCTGGTGGTACACCGAATCATAATAAAATTGCATTAAACTTGAGTAGTGCTTTAAACTTTGCCCTTAAAGGCAAACCATTGGACGTTTTTATGACCGATCAACGGTTATGGATTCCTTCAGAAAAAATCTATACTTATCCTGATATAATGGTAGTTAATCAACCTTTAGAATATGCTCAAAATCGTAACGATACTTTAATTAATCCTTTACTCATTGTTGAAGTATTATCTACGTCAACTAGAAATTATGATAAAGACGAAAAATTTGCAGCTTATCGCACTATTTCTAGTTTTCAAGAATATATTTTAATTGATCAAAATTGTATTCATATTGAACAATATAGTCGTCAAGAATCCAATAAATGGACGTTTATCGAATACAATAATTCTACCGATACTTTAACCCTATCTTCTGTTAATTTTGAAATTGCTCTTATTGATATTTACGATAAAGTTAATTTTAATTAGTTATAATTCTAAATCCTTAACACCAAACTCAGACAACTTCTAAGCGTTTTAACATGGCTTCTCTTGCCTGTTGGGCTAAACTATCATCAAGAGGAATTAAATTAATTTCGGTTTGATATTTTTCTTGTAATGCTGTTTTAATCAACCAGTCAGCCACAAAAGGATTTTTCGGTAATAGAGGCCCATGAGAATAAGTAGCGATCGCATGACGATAAAACGCCCCTTCATAACCATCTTCTCCATTATTCCCATACCCAGACTTAACCTTTCCCAAGGGTTGCACATCCCCTAAATAAGTGCGTCCCCCGTGATTTTCAAAACCAATAATAATCGGTGGTTGACCTAACGTTTGTTTTAAATCTTCTGCTAAGGGAGAAGCGGTTACTTCAAATACCACATTTCCAATACAACGGGACACATTCGGACCGGGATGTTTCGTCACTAAATCTAATAACCCTAACCCTTCGATTCTTTGCCCTAACGCTGGTTCATAATAATGACCGAGAAGTTGGGGTGATCCGCAGGTAAACACCCCTGGAACACCTTCCTCTAACTTATTCCGTAGCTGATCAGCTTTCGCTCCTTTTAAATCGCGCATAACGATTTCTTGTTGACGATCTTGAGCCCCGCCACCGACGATAACATCTACCTTGGAAAATTGATCCGCTTCTGTTTGTTGATCGAGGGGAAGGATGGTAACCGGAATATCTCGCCATTGACAACGACGTTGGATACAGATGACGTTACCGCGATCGCCGTAGGTACTCATTAAGTTGGGATAAAGCCAACCGATGGTTAAGGAACGAGGTTCAGACATAGATTATCGTAAACGTGCTGATTGAATTAATAATAAACTACCGGCGGTTAATCCGAGAATGTTGGGCAACCACGCCCCCAAAAATGGGGTTAAAATGCCCCAAATACCGAGAGAGGTACTCATAAAGGCTAAGAGATAATAGCCGAAAATCAAGCCCACACAAACCCCAAAACTGGTGGCCTTGTTAGTATTTTGCGGTCTAACGCCAATAGCAGCCCCCACAACACCAAAGATTAAACAGACGAAAGGCATCGCATACTTTTCTTGTAAACGAACCTTAACCTTTCTAACGCGCTTCTCATCACCACTTAACTGCATGGCTTTGAGATATTCTTTAGTTTGGGCGATGGTCATTTCTGTAAAATTTTGACGACGGTTAGCCAAATCTAATGGGGCCCTGGGTAAAGCTAACTGTTGATGTTGAAAACGGACAATATTTCGATAAGATCCATCCGGGGCAATGAGATAAATCGTGCCATTAAAAAAGTCCCAGGTATTACTCGAAATATTCCAAGTAGCCGACTCGGAGGTAACGATTTGGTTAACCCCTTCTTGGGTTCTATCTAAAATAGTTAACCCTTTCATCTTGTCTCCGTTATATTCTTCAGCATAGAATAAACGAGTTAAAACCGTGGCTTGTTGACCGTCTTCTTCTTGAATGGTTTTATATTCAGGATAAACAATATTGCGTTCTTTAAAGTCAGGTCGTTCTTGATTTACAGCGCGTTGTAAGGTAAGGGCTGCTTCGTGGGTGGCCGCTGGTGCGATCCAATCGTTAACAATAAAAGCACATCCTGTCACCACCAAACCAAAAAGAATAACCGGAATAATTAAACGATAAACACTAACGCCTAAACTCCGTAGGGCAATAATTTCACTATCACTCGACAAACGACTATAAGCCATTAAAGCGGCCAGTAACATAGCCATAGGAAAGGCTAAACTAACAAATCCTGGCATTTTTAAGACTAATATTCTCATGGCCACAGATAACATTAGTCCTGACTCGGTTACCCGACGGACCAGATCGAATAAGGTACCAATGGATAAGCCCAAAGAGGTAAAAATGCCCATACCAAAAAGGAAAGGCAACAGGAGTTCAATAAACAGATAACGATCCATGATTGATAAACCAGGGATCTGGGGTTTTAGTTTGATTTTAATGGGGTTTATTTGACCAATATCCATAATTTGTGTGTGATCTTAGAGTTGATCGGTTGTCTCTAATTTCCTAAATAATACTGTCGCACTAAAGGATTGTTATAAATTTCTTCGGCACTGCCGGCCGCTAAAATTTGACCGTCTCGCATAATATAGGCGCGGTTGGTAATGGCTAGGGTAGCTTGGACATTGTGATCGGTGATCAAAATACCCATTTGGCGATCGCGTAGTTGAGCGATCATGGTTTGAATTTCCGACACAGCAATAGGGTCGACTCCAGCAAAGGGTTCATCTAATAACAAAAAGTCTGGTCCTTGTTGGCCGACGGCTAAGGAACGAGCTAATTCTGTTCTGCGTCTTTCTCCTCCAGAGACTTGGGACCCTTTGGTATGGGCAATTTTTTCGAGACGAAACTCTTTAAGCAAATGATGGAGACGCTGAGGCCGTTGTCTAAAGGGAACGTTTGTTTGTTCTAGGGCAACTTGAATATTTTCGGCCACACTCAGATGACGAAAAATACTCGGTTGTTGGGTCATATAACCAATACCCAAGCGAGCGCGTTTATTCAAGGGTAAGCGAGTCACTTCTTGCTGATTTAACCAAACTCTCCCTTTATTGGGTTTAATCAAACCTGTGGCAATGTAAAAAGTGGTTGTTTTGCCTGCGCCGTTGGGGCCGAGAAGGCCCACAATTTCCCCAGGGGCAACTTTTATATTTACGCGGTTAACAATATCTCTTTTTCCATAAGTTTTATGGATATTTTCTAAAATCAGTGTCATTTTAAAATTGGGGGGTGGGTAAGGTGGTGTCTAAAGGCGGTGCCGGTGACACGGGGGCTGGTTCTGGGGGACTGTCTTCAGCTTCTGTGACTAAGTAGATTGATTCTACTTGTTGTGCCGATTCTGGGGTGGCAATAAATCGTCCTTCGTCGATTAAATAGGTCATGGTTTCAGCCCGCATACTATTGCCTTCTTGTAGCACATAAACGTCTCCTGTGAGAACCAAACGCCGTTCTCGACTAAAATATTGGGCTTGGGCCGAGGTTCCTTGAATTTGCCTAGCTGGGTAGAAAAATTGCACGTTACCCCTGGCAGTTACCACTCCGGTTTCTGAGTTGGCTTCTTGGATATCAGAACGAACCGTGAGGGGACTATTGGGGGGTGGGTTTTGACTCTGTGCATTGGTAGGAAAGGTTTTGAGGGTTAGGATACCCATGAGTACAGCTAAGCTACAACCAAGGGTTCCTAGGGTGTTTTTGTAGTAGGACATAGGAATAGAAAACATGGTCTAGGATCGCTTTTAAGTGTATTCTATTGTCTTAGTGTACTCAATCTTTTCTATGGCAATGTTAAAACTGTCTAATAATTGTTTCTTGTAAGTTACAAGGACGAAGGCTGTGGGCAGTTTGTTGCTGATAGGCTCTTATCTTTCAAGTTAACTTAACATCTGAAAGCTGCTATTATTTTCCGAAACAGGTAAAGAATTATCGAGTATCTATGAAATTTAAGGCAAGATTAAGTCATTTCAAGATTTAATCTTTAAGCAAGGAGCCAACTTGAAGGGGTTTTAAGTAGCTTTTCTACCTCGTGAACAGGTAAAGGTTTAGCAAAAAAGTAACCTTGTCCCTGTTCGCATCCTAACCGTTGTAGTTGAGTCAATTGTAATTGGGTTTCTACTCCTTCTGCAATAACATCCAAGCCCAAAATGTGGGCTAAAGTCACAATAGCTCGTATAATCTCTACATTTTCGTTGTGGGGTTCCATCAGCCTAACAAACGAGCGATCAATTTTTAAAGTATTAACAGGAAAACGATGTAAATAACTCAAAGAAGAATATCCGGTGCCAAAATCATCTAAACAAATTTCAATATCCCGTTCTTGTATCTTTAATAAAATTTTTGTGGCTGCTTGTAAATTTTCCATCAACAGGGTTTCTGTAATTTCTAATTTTAAATATCTACTATCTAATTGAGTGTCTTTTAACGTCTGATCGATGGTATCAAGTAAGTTAGTATATTTTAATTGTTTACTTGATAAATTTACCCCCACTTTCAGATGAGAATAGCGAGGGTATTTTTGATGCCATATTTTTAATTGTTGACAAGCTTCTTTTAGAGTCCATTCTCCAATGGGGATAATTAAGCCTGTTTCTTCGGCCACAGGAATAAACTGATCTGGAGAAATCAGCTTTTTGTGGGGATGGTTCCAACGAATCAACGCTTCAAATCCAGTTAATTTTCCTGTTTTTAACGAGATAATTGGCTGATAATAAAGACTAAATTCTTGTTTATTAATCCCTATTCTTAAATCTGTTTCTAACTTTAAACGGCTAACAGCTCGTTCGTGCATTTGACGATCAAAAATAGCATAACAGGCTTTTCCGTCTGCTTTAGCGCGATACATTGCTGTATCTGCATCTCTTAAAATTTCTGAGGCTGCTTCGTAGGCTGGACTATTTAAGGCAATACCAATGCTAGTATTAATAAAGATATCTTGTCCTTGTAAAACAAAGGGTTTTATTAAGTCTAAATGAATCTGCTGAGCAATTTTAATGGCTTTTTTAATATCTTCTATATCTTCTAATAAAATAGCGAATTCATCACCCCCTAATCTGGCTAATGTATCATCACTGCATAAACCATCTTCAAGACGACGAGCAATTTCTTGTAATAACTGATCGCCAATGGCATGACCTAAACTATCATTAATTACTTTAAATTCATCTAAGTCTAAAAATAAAACAGCAAAGGTAAAGTTAAGATGTCTTTTTTGTCTTGCTATAGCGTGTTCTAAGCGATCCATAAACAAAATTCGATTAGGTAAATTGGTTAAAGGATCGTGGGTTGCATTATATTGTAATTGTTCTTCTGCTCGCTTTTTTTCAGTGATATCGCTATCAATACCATCAATACGAATAAGATCACCTTTGTCATCATAAACGCAGCGTATTCGACTGGATAACCAACGAATTTGATTATCTTTTCTTATAATGCGATATTTATATTCTGTATGACCCATTTCTTTAACAATTTGCCGATGATATTGAACTAATTCTTGATCATCAGTATCAATTAATTGCCACCAAAGATTAGGGTTTTTGTATAATTCTTCTAACAAAAAACCAAAAGTAATTTGAGCAGCAGGATTAATATAAATTAATCGAGAGAAATTAGCATCGAAAGACCAAACGACATCTTGAATGGAGGTTAAAATTCCTTCTAATCTTTGCTCACTTTCATATAATGCTTGCTCTGTTTTTTTTCGTTGGCTAATATCCGTAATCATACCCAATGATCCTAGATAATTTTCTTGATGATCAAATAAGGGATTCGTCGATACAATCGTCCATAATTCTTTTCCATCACGGCAACGAAATTTAAAATCATGGGTTTCAGTAATACCTCGACTACGATCTTGTATATTCTTTTGTACCCTTGCATTATCTTCAAAATCAACAAAATCAAATAAGTTTTTATCAATCATTTCTTCTATTTTATAACCTAACATTTGTGCCATTTGTTGATTAACAAATGTGGTTTTATTATCTTGATCAGTAATCCAGATTCCTTCTGTTGCCGTCTCAACAATTTGACGATATTTTTCTTCGCTGTCTGATAGAGCTTGTTGGGCTTCGTAATTTTCTGTAATGTCTCTTAAGGAGACTAAATAAGCTGATTCTCCTTGCCAAGTAATATCAGCTACACGCATTTGAGTAATAATTAATTTTCCATCAGGTTGTTGAATAAAAATTTCGGTTGGTTTCTCGTCTCCCAAAGGTAAACCTAAGGGATGATTCATTAATTCAGTCATAGAACGGCCAAATAGTTTAATTCCTGAATCATTAATAAAACGAATGTTTCCTTGTATATTTACCACCAATAAACTATCGGAAATGGTGCTAATAATTCGTCCTAATTTTTCTTCATTTTCTTGTAGAGCAAGGGTTTGATCAGTTTGTTGAGTAATATCAATAATTTGACTTAATAAATGTAGGGGGTTTCCCTCGATATCCCGAATTAAAGTGGCTTGATGTAGACCATAAATAATTTGCTTATTTTTCTTAATGTAGCGTTTTTCTAGGCGAAAACTATTAATTTCTCCTGAGAGTAACTGATTAAATAATTGCTTTTCTTTTTCTAGATCATCAGGATGGGTAATATCAGCGCAACCTTTGGTTAATAATTCTTCTGCCCCATAACCGACTAACTGACAAAAGGCTTCGTTAACGTTAATTAATTGCCCTTTCATATCGACTAAACCCATAGCCGTCGGAGACTTATCAAAAAGAAGACGAAACTTTTCTTCACTTTTTCTTAAAGCTGCCTCTATTTTTTTCCATTCTGTTACGTCGTGGGCAACCGTGTAAATCATTTTTTCTTCAACACTAGCCACAGATGTCCAGGCTAACCAACGATAGGAACCATCATGACAACGATAGCGATTTTCAAAATAAGGGACTTGTTTACCTTTGATAAGGTTTTCTAGTTGTTCTAGGGTTGTTGTTACGTCTTCGGGATGTACCCATTCTAGGAACGGTTTAGATTTTAATTCGGCTACCGAGTAGCCGAGAGTACGGGCAAAAATCGGATTAATCTTTTTGAAATAACCATCAAACCCAGCAATGCAGCACATTTCTAGGGTGAGGTTAAAAAAGCGATCGCTGCCAATGTTTGTAAGCTTTGTCTCTTGATTATTCAACTTCACTGGTGGGTTAGGTTGAAGTCGGGAGATAGTTGTCCCGATTAATTGAGCTACAATTCCTAAAAAAGTGCGCTCTTGTTTAGTATAACAGCGTTTTTTTCTACTATGAATGGTCAGGATGCCATAAGGCTCATCGGATGTGGGAATAACGACACTAATGCCACTCATTACCTTTTGCTTGGCTAGGAAAGAATGGGAAGAAAAATGCTTATGAATCGTTAAATCTTCAAAAACTAGGCTTTCACTGGTACGAAGGGTTTGGGTTAGTCGACAAAGTTGGCCTAGGGAAATCGTAGGGTTTCCCATTTCTTGTTCATTCCGTCCTACTTCGGCAATTAAATGTAGTTTTTGATCATCGACAACTTGTTTTAAAATAGCACAATAAGGAACTTTTAAAATATCAGCAATAATCTGAGTTACTTCTTGGAGAAACTCGTTAATGTCTTTAGATTGTAAAGCAATTTGAGTAATTCTGCTTAGGGCTTGTGGGTGGGAAATTTGTGCTTCAAGGGTGGGTTCCCATGGCTTTTTAGATGTTTGGCTTTTGTATCCAAGCTTGTCTTTCACTCGTATTAAGTCCCCATTCCACTGTTTTATACTAGGGTTCCCTCTGTTAGACAACTTTATTCAAGTCTCTTTTGATTTTAATCAAATTTGGTGAAGTTTTAAACAGAATGTAAATAGTTAGTAATAATAGCCTCTAATTGCACTGATTTAACGCTCTCCTGATGGCAAATTGCTCAATTTGCTCAATGACGGTCATGTCAATCCCTTAGATCAAGGTGTTGGTTTAGTTAACAATAGGAGGTCAACAAGTGAGTTTACTTTGATCTTTGAATTTCTTTTTAATATTTTCAGTATAGAATAACTTAAATTATAAGTGCATTATGTTGTTTTTCAACAAGGTTTAACAAGTAAAAAATATCTCAGAAGGATAAGAACATTTTTCATATTCAATTAGTGATTAGTCAAACTCTTAAATATGTTTAAATTCACTTTGCTAATATTAATATTTTTTGTACTGTCTCTAGGTTTGCGTTTTTGGAATTTAGAACAATTTAATACTTTAGTATTTGATGAAATCTATTATGCTAAATTTGCTAATAATTATTTAACTCAAACTCCTTTTTTTAATTCTCATCCTCCTTTAACAGAATATTTAATTGCCATAGGGATTTGGATTGGTTCTTGGTTTCCAACTTCTTCTGAAATCACAAATAACTTAACAGGATCTTGGCGTTCAACCATTAGTTATCGTTGGTTAAATGCCTTAACTGGTTCTTTTTTTCCTATTATTTTAGGAGCGATCGCTTATCAACTTACTCAGCGTGGTTCTTATACTATAGTTGTTACTTTTATTGCTACACTAGAAGGCTTGTTTTTAGTAGAATCCCGTTATGCTTTAAATAATATTTATTTAGTTACATTGGGTTTATTGGGTTGTTTGTGTTTCTTGATTTATATTAATCACAAAAAATATTTATATTTAACATTAAGCGGTATATTTTTAGGGGCATCAGTAGCAATTAAGTGGAATGGTTTAGGGTTTTTATTAGGTATTTATTTAGTTATTTTTATTGTTTACTTACCGCCAAGATTAATTCATATTTTTGATGCTAAAAATTTAGGGAGGATATTTGAAAATATAAAATTAAGTAAACCTTCTTTATTAATATTTAACTTATTGATAATTCCAATTTTTACTTATAGTATTCTTTGGTTACCTTACTTATTATTTAATCCTAAGTATAGTTGGTGGGAAATTCATCAAAAAATATGGTCTTTTCATCAAAGTATTGGTGATGGTTCGGAGGTTCATCCCTATTGTTCTAAATGGTATAGTTGGCTAATTATGGCTAGACCAATTGCTTATTATTACTATAAAAAAAGCACATCATCAGGAACTATTATTCATGATGTTCATGCTATGGGAAATCCGATTTTATGGTGGTTAGCAACGGGGTCAATTTTGATTTTTAGTATTTTTATTATTGTCATTTTATATAAACGAAAGTACAATCCTTTCTTTTCAGTTATCTTTTTTATGTTTATTAATTATTGGGCTAACTTATTACCTTGGGCATTAGTTAGTCGTTGTACTTTTTTGTATCATTATATGTCTGCTTATAGCTTTTCTTTACTGGGTATTGGCCTGATTATTGAACAATGTTTAATCAGTCAATTTATTTTAAATCGTCGCTTAGGAATCATATTATTATTATTGATTAGCTTGGCTTTTATTTATTGGTTACCTATTTACTTAGGACTTCCTTTATCTTCAAGAGAATTTGATCTAAGAATGTTACCTAACTGGATTTAATAAAATAATCAAATTTAAAGTGGGCAAGGTCCATAATTTTCCGCTAATAATATTTTAGTTTGTTAGGGAATATTGCCCACTCTAGCTTATAATTCTAGTCCGCTATCTTCAAAGAGTTTGACCAATTTTTCTCCCATTAATTGCTCTTCTCGTAGCATGACAAGACACTTTTTAGCAAACCAATCATCATTTTTAATTTTATCTCTCAAAAAGTCTTTAACATCGTCATCAGTAAGTTCTTTTTCTGAATAGAGTTTTTGTACTTCTTCTAAGGAACGATAAAGAATTGTGTTTTTAGCAAAAAGCTCGTCTTCGTAGATAATTTCTTTACTCATCCATTCCCAGTCAACCCGTTGTATCCAAAGTTTTTCCCCTGAGAAAATAGAGTTAATATTAAGGGTTAAATCATCGGTTACCCACCAATAAGTTTGGGGATCATCGTACATCGCACCGGTTAGACTGTTAGGTAAGGTAACATGATTGCCTGAAAAGTTACGAAGATTAACGTTTGCATTTTCTGTGGTTCGATAGGCAATTTTTAAGCGTAAATAAAGCCCTTCTTTTTCATATTTGTCTTTGCGAGGAAGGAGGTTAAAAAAGCTAATGGCTGCTCCTGCGTCGTAAATTTCAATTAAACCTTGTTCTTTATCTAAATACCAGTTTGAACCATAAATAGCTGCATCAACTGCTGCTGCAGTTCCTCTGTGTCCCAAAACATCCTTTTCTGTGGCAAAATAAGGGCGAGGCATCACCGTCTTTTTCACCTTGGGAAAAAATTCGCGTTTCGGTTCCATAATTTATCCTTGAAATCCCTAGTTTATTCACAAGTTTTACCTGTGCAATTTTTTATTATATCATTTCGTGGTTAACGCCGTATTATATATTTAGCCATAGTAAAAATCATAAAATTCTTATGTTAGTATAGTATTGAATTAAATCAGTTAAGTTAAATGACTCCAATCGATGAAATGTTACCTGAATATGATTTTAGTCAGGGAGTAAGAGGGAAACATTATCAAGCTTATCGAGAGGGACATAGTGTAACTATCAACCAAGAAGATGGGACAACGGTTGTTCAAAATTTTGTCTTAGAAGAAGGTACAATTATTTTAGATCCTGATGTTAAAGAGTATTTTCCTGACTCTGAATCAGTTAATCATGCACTACGAACTTTAATTAATTTAATTCCTAAATCAAGAGAAAAATAAATAAAAAATATATTATGAACATGGAACTTAAACAATTACTAAAAGAAAAACGTCAAGAGATTATTGATATTGCTGCTAAACATGGTGCATACAATATAAGGATTTTTGGTTCAGTTGCAAGAGGAGAGGAAACCAAAAATAGTGATATTGATCTATTAATTGATTATCATTTAGATAAAATTACGCCTTGGTTTCCTTCTGGGTTAATGCAGGATTTACAATCAATTTTAGGTCGAAAAATAGATATTGTTACTGTTAATGGTTTAAAAGAAAGAATTAAAGCAAAAGTATTAGAAGAAGCAATTGATTTATGAGAGATGATAGGGAAAGATTACAAGATATTTTAGATGCAATTAATCAAATAGAAAAGTATGCAGCACAAGGACAAGATAAATTTATGGAGGATGAATTAATACAAACTTGGGTTGTTCATCATTTAATGATTATTGGTGAAGCTTCTAGTAAAATGTCTCAGGAAACTAAAGAAAGATATACTGATATTCCTTGGGTGGGAACTATTGATGTTAGAAATATTATTGCCCATGAATATTTTCGGGTTGATTTTGATATTATTTGGATAATTATTAGAGATAATTTACCTGATTTGAAAAAGAAGATTGAAGATATTTTATAATTATTTCTTACTTAATTATGATATCGTTAAGTATCAGGTGATTTAATTATATTTTCTTACATATAGCTTATTTGGTAGGCAAATCAGTATAGTTTTAGATAATACTTTTAGTTTCTTAAAACTTTTCTCACTTTAGTCTAATCTTTAAAGGATAAGTACATCTATTAATGCTTTTAGAGCGGTAATAAATAAAAGTAAGTAAATAGCAATATCGACAACAGAAAACAGAGAATCAAGAGCATTAAAACAACTATCTGCATCACCTTCTTTCAATGCTTTAATAGATATAAAAATACTTATAGGAAACCATAAAAAAGTACATAAGAATAAAAAGTGAATAGCCAATTTATAAAAAAAATACATATTTCAAAATACTCCTATTTAATTTAAAAATCACACATTAATTTATAAAGTTGAGAAAGTTGTTTCAACTATTTTCCTATTATGCCCACAAACTTCTGACTAACCCAAACCCCTTAAACCTAAATAAAGGATTAGATTGCAGCAAGAAATCGAAAGACAGACTATACAATAAGTTCGGTTTATTCTATCTAACTCTACAAATACGCTTATGCCACGCCGCGACGACTTAAAGAAAATCTTAATTTTAGGTGCAGGTCCCATTGTTATTGGCCAAGCTTGCGAATTCGACTATTCTGGTACTCAAGCCTGTAAAGCACTACGAGAAGAAGGTTATGAGGTAGTTTTAGTCAATTCTAACCCTGCTTCTATTATGACCGATCCAGAAATGGCTAATCGCACCTATATCGAACCCCTCACCCCCGATATGGTAGAAAAAGTCATAGCCAAAGAACGTCCCGATGCGTTATTACCGACAATGGGAGGACAAACGGCCTTAAATGTTGCGGTATCCTTGGCAAAAAGTGGCGTTTTGGATAAGTACAATGTAGAATTAATTGGTGCGAAACTGCCGGCCATTGAAATGGCAGAAGATCGGGAACTGTTTAAAGATGCAATGGCAAAAATAGGGGTTCCTGTGTGTCCTTCGGGTATTGCCAGTACCCTCGAAGAAGCACAAGTGATCGGCAAAGAGATCGGGTCTTATCCCTTGATTATACGTCCTGCGTTCACCTTGGGAGGGACAGGAGGGGGTATTGCCTATAACCAGGAAGAATTTGAAGAAATGGCGCAATTTGGGATTGATGCGTCTCCAGTCTCTCAAATTTTAGTGGAAAAATCTCTCTTAGGGTGGAAGGAATACGAGTTAGAGGTAATGCGAGACTTAGCGGATAATGTGGTCATTATCTGTTCTATTGAAAACTTTGATCCGATGGGTGTCCATACTGGGGACTCTATTACCGTTGCGCCAGCGCAAACGTTGACAGATAAGGAGTATCAACGGTTAAGAGATTATTCCCAGGCTATTATAAGGGAGATTGGCGTAGAAACCGGCGGATCTAACATTCAATTTTCTGTTAATCCCACCAACGGGGAAGTGATCGTTATTGAAATGAACCCTCGTGTTTCTCGGTCTTCTGCGTTAGCATCGAAAGCGACAGGGTTCCCTATTGCTAAGTTTGCAGCTAAATTGGCAGTGGGTTACACCCTCAATGAAATAAATAATGATATCACCAAGCAAACCCCTGCATCCTTTGAACCCACCATTGACTATGTGGTAACAAAAATACCCCGTTTTGCCTTTGAAAAGTTTCCCGGATCTCAAGCTATTTTAACCACTCAGATGAAGTCTGTGGGGGAAGCAATGGCCATTGGACGCACATTTCAAGAGTCGTTTCAAAAAGCTTTAAGATCCCTCGAAACCGGTCGTTATGGGTTTGGATGCGACAAACAAGAAACGTTACCCTCTTTATCCCAAGTTCGATCTAGTTTACGCACTCCTAACCCCGATCGCGTTTACAGTATTTATCATGCCATGCGATTAGGGATGACAGCAGAAGAAGTCCATGAGTTAACGGCGATCGATATCTGGTTTTTGGATAAGTTAGAAGACCTCATCGACACCGAAAAAGTCCTTAAACAAACCAAGTTAAAGGATATTGATGCGTCTGATATGCGCGTCATTAAACAAAAAGGGTTCAGCGATCGCCAGATAGCGTTTGCGACGAAAACCACTGAAGACGAAGTGAGAAACTATCGTAAAAGTTTAGGAATCATTCCTGTGTATAAGGTAGTAGATACTTGCGCAGCCGAATTTGAAGCATACACCCCTTATTATTATTCCACCTACGAACCCTCTGAAACAGAAGTTACTGTCACCGATAAAAAGAAAGTGATGATTTTAGGAGGAGGTCCCAACCGCATTGGACAGGGGATCGAGTTTGACTATTGTTGTTGTCATGCGTCCTTTTCTTTGAGTGAGGCCGGGTTTGAAACGATCATGGTTAACTCCAACCCGGAAACCGTTTCTACTGACTACGATACCAGCGATCGCCTCTATTTTGAACCATTGACCAAAGAAGATGTCTTAAACATCATTGAAACAGAGAACCCAGTGGGGGTTATTATTCAGTTTGGTGGTCAAACTCCCTTGAAACTTGCAGTGCCATTGCAGACATACCTCGACAGTTCGGAATGTCCCGTACAAACCAAGATATGGGGAACCTCACCGGACTCTATTGACACCGCAGAGGACCGAGAACGGTTTGAAAAGATTTTACACGATCTCGATATTAAACAGCCTCCTAACGGCATTTCTCGGAGCTATGAGGAGTCTTTAAGAGTTTCTTCTCGTATTGGGTATCCTGTGGTGGTACGGCCTTCTTATGTATTGGGAGGACGTGCTATGGAGATCGTTTATTCTGATGAAGAGTTAGAACGCTACATGACCTATGCGGTACAAGTGGAACCGGATCATCCTATTTTGATTGATAAGTTCTTAGAAAATGCGATCGAAGTGGATGTAGACGCATTGTGTGACACCACCGGAAAAGTAGTTATTGGTGGCATTATGGAACATATTGAACAAGCAGGGGTCCACTCTGGAGACTCTGCTTGTTCGGTTCCGTTTACTACTCTTTCTAACAGCGTTATTGAGACTATTCGGACTTGGACGGCTGCGTTAGCAAATAGTTTAAAAGTTGTCGGTTTGATGAACATTCAATACGCAGTTCAAGGGGAACAAGTTTACATTTTAGAAGCGAACCCCCGCGCGTCTCGAACGGTTCCCTATGTTTCTAAAGCAACTGGTCGTCCCTTAGCAAAAATTGCCTCTTTGGTAATGTCAGGAAAAACCTTAGAAGAGTTAGGAATAACAGAGGAATTTGTTCCCCGTCATATTGCGGTTAAAGAGGCGGTTTTACCCTTCCAAAAATTCCCTGGTGCCGATACTTTATTAGGGCCAGAAATGCGGTCAACCGGTGAAGTAATGGGGATAGATGAAGACTTTGGTAAGGCATTTGCAAAAGCAGAAATTGCAGCCGGTGTTGATTTAGCTACCAGTGGAACGGTGTTTGTTTCTATGAGCGATCGGGACAAAGTTTTAACGGTTCCTGTGGTTAAAGATTTGCTTGATTTAGGGTTTAAAGTGGTGGCAACTTCTGGAACTCAAAAAGTGTTAGAAGAGAACGGAATCGAGGGAATAGACGTGGTTTTAAAACTCCATGAAGGTCGTCCTCATGTGATAGATTGGATCAAAAATAAACAGATTCAATTTATTATTAATACCCCCAGTGGAGAAGATTCTCAAATTGATGGTCGTAAGATTCGACGCACTGCATTAGACTATAAATTGCCCATTATTACGACAATAGCAGGAGCAAAAGCAACCGTCGCAGCCATTCGTTCTTTACAGACAGAACCCTTGGAAGTTAAAGCCTTGCAAGACTATATTTCCTAACATTTTGTAGGGTGGGCAATGCCCACCTTTTTGTTATATCATTAAGCTATCATCAAGGAGAGGAGATAAGATAAATTTTACCCACCAATGAACAGGGACAAAAATGTATTTATTTATCTCAGTCCTTAACCAATACTTATCAGCCAATTTATTTAGTACGTCTTGACGAAAGAGACGGTCAATTATTTATTTTGGCAGGTAATGATATTCAGATATTAATTAATCGTAATGGAGATTGGGAGTTTTTAACATGAAACCAGATTTTCATAACATGAATAAAGAGGAATTACGTCAATATGTGATTACGCATCAAGAAGACAAAGAAGCGTTTTATATTTATGTGGATCGTTTAAAATCTAATCCTTCTACTAAAGTATATTCTAATTCTCTTTCTCCCCAAGAAATTGATAAAGTTGTTACTAATCATTTAAAAGAAAAACAAAACTAAAATAATTATGGTTATTCGTAAATTATCAGATCCCTATCAACCTTTTTATGAAGAGTTAGCACAAATAAGAGCAATTTCTGTTCATGAAATTGACTTTTCTGATGCACCTGAAACCGATCTAGAAGTTTGGTCAAAAGCTACTAAAGTATCTCCAAGAAATAAAGATAAAACTGAAGTATTAGTATCTTTAGATTAAGAATTAATGAACTGATTAAGAAGTGATTCTGAAAGTCAAGGAATTGATTATTCTTCTTTAATTACTTCAATTTTATCAGCTTATCAACAAGAACAAATTTAAAAGTTTAAAAATAGACAATATGAGTCAAATTACACCAAGTATTCAAGACTTTTCTCTAATTAATAGTTATGTTACTAAAATTAAGGAAGATTTGGAATTTGATACTCTATCTAATGCCTTTTATTTTTTCGTCATGGATTATATTTTAGAATTAAATGAAGATGAAATAAAGGACTCAATTACAGATACTAATTTTCTTAAAACAAATCATCAATTAGGTGGACATGATAGAGGGATAGATGCCATATATATTGATGATAGTGAATCAACTATTACAGTCCATTTCTTTAATTTTAAGTACACTTCAAAATTTGAAAAGACGAAAAATCACTATCCTTCTGTAGAAATCGATAAAATTCTATCCTTTGTTAAGTCCTTAATGTCTAAAGATGAATATCTTAATGAAGATGTTAATCCAATCCTCTATTCTAAGTGTAAAGAAATATGGAAAATTTTTGAAACACAAAACCCAAATTTTGTTCTTCATATTTGTGGAAATTTTTACAAGATATTTGAACCAAATGAAGAAAAAAGATTTCAAAGAGAAATCGAAAAATATTCTAATTTTGATGTTCAATATCATTTGCTACCTGAATTAATAGATTTGGTTACTTCATCAACCAAAAAAGAAATTAATGCAAAAATTATGGGAATAGATCAACGATATTTTGAAAAAACAGGAGGTAACGTAAGAGCATTAATTTTTGAAATTGATGCTAAAGATTTGATTAGAATCGTTCTTGATAATGAAGATATTAGGAATGCTACTGATTTATAGCAATTCCCATAGTCATGAGGTACAGTAGCAGCAATGAGTAAACCAGTTACGAATATCTTGTTTGGTAACTTGTAACATAGCTGATGTAATACCTTCTATTAGGTCTTTATAGTTTCTTGCTTTGATTTTTCTCAAAATAGCTTTGACTTTTGACCAGAAATTTTCAATCGGAGAAAATTCAGGAGAATAAGGAGGTAGGTAAATTACATTAGCCCCGACTTTTTCAATAGATTCTTTGACCATTTCTCCCAGATGAATTCTAGCATTATCCATAACAACACAAGCATCTTTCCATAGCTTTGGTACTAATTCTGTGAGGATAAAAGCTTCAAATGTAATTCCGTCTACTGACCCGTAAATATTCTTTGTTGCCAGAACTTTATCTAAGGATAATGCACTAATAATAGAAATATTTTTGCCTCGCTTCTGGGGTTTTTCTCCCCTAGCTCTCGTGCCTTTTAGCGACCTAGCGTATAGTCTCAGCATTGCTAAATTCACTCCTGATTCGTCTATAAAAATTAAATTATTTGTCTTTACATCTCGAATGGTTTCCCAAAACTTCACTCTTTTTTGATGGACTTTTTCATTGTCTTTTTCAGGTGCATATAAAGTTTTTTTTGACACTATAATTCAATCTTTGGCTGATTCTTCCCATTGTGGTTTTTTTGACTTGCACTCCTGTTTCTTTATAGAGTAACTCACATAATTCTTCGAGAGTTGCATCATTATTTTTTTCCATGATTTCCACTAAAATAACCAATTGCTCACTATTAAGCTTAGGAGATGGGCTTCCTCCTTGCGGTAAAGGTCTAATATCTCCAGTTTGTTGATATTGTTTAAGCAATTTTTGAATAAAGCTTTTCGCTACTCCAAAACGCTTAGCTAGATTCCTGATAGAGAGGTTTTCTTTTTTCCACACTTCTATGATTTTTTCTCTAAAGTCTATAGAATAAGGCTTCATTTTTTAGTACATCAGTAATAGATATTACAATCTATAATGTACCTCATGAGTCAGGGAAATGCTATAGATGATAAAGGATACGAAAATTTGAAAAATTATAAAATTTTAGAAGATGTTTTTGAAGATAATGTGAGAGTATATGACAAAAAATCTAAAATTAATAGAAGCATTGTTGAAACAGCTATATCTGAAGATAATGAAAACTTTTTTTACTATAATAATGGAATCACAATTACCTGTAATCATCTGAGCTATTCAAAAAGAAGATCCCCAATTATTGAATTACAAAAAATACAGGTAGTTAATGGAAGTCAAACAATTCATGCTTTGTATGAAGCTTTTTTTAAAGACTCAAGTAAATTTGAAAATGTCGAACTTTTATGTAGAATTTATGAAACACAAGACTTAGAATTAAGTAAGAAAATAGCAGAATACACAAATAGTCAAAATCCTGTTAAAAGCAGAGATGTTAGATCAGTAGATTATATTCAACAAAAACTTGAAAAAGAGCTATTAGTAAAGGGATATTTTTATGAAAGAAAAAGAAATCAACATAGTAATAAATCTCGACAACTTCGATTAGATGCTGAAAAAGTAGGTCAAACTTTAATGGCTTTTTATAATCAATTACCCTATGAAGCAAAAAATAGAAAAAGATTTATTTTTGGAGATAAATATGATGAAGTATTTAATGATGAGATTACTGCGGATAAAATTTTACTCAGTTATCAACTTTTTGAAAAAATTGAATTACAAAAGCAAGAAACAAAAAAAACTATAATTAATGATCCAAAAAAATTTAGTGAAAAATCCTATATTATATATGCTTCTTATTATATTTTACATATTATTGGTGAGTTAGCGCAACAACAAGCAATCAATCTTGCTTTTAGTCATATTGAAAAAATTTGGGAACTTTATCCAAAAGCAATTGAATATCTTGAAAAAATCATAGAAAAAGAAAAAAAGCAATCAGAAAACAAATATTCTCATGCTTCATTTTTTAGATCAAATAAACCTAAAAAATATTTTGAAGAGATAATTGAAAAGGCCAATAATTAAAAAGCACACCAACAGTAATGAAATATATATTTGATATGGTGTGGAATGTAGTAAAATATGAGCGATCGCTTAATTATGATGAACAAGGAAACTGGTTAGGGAATAAATGATATAATCTAACATTTAGTAATGACACTCGAAAAATATGATTAATCAAGTCACCCCCGAAGATATTATTAAATATCGTCAAACTGCACAAAAAAACTGGCAAAAAACCGCAAAAGAAAGACAATTAAGACAAGAAAAAGCTTGGATATTAGCTAAACAAGCAGCTAACCTATTAAAAAAACAGTTTAAAGTTAATAAAGTTGTTGTATTTGGTTCCCTTATTCGTGAAAATTATTTCACCCTTTGGTCAGATATTGATATTGCTGCTTGGGGACTTTCTCCTCAAGATACGTTTCGCGCAATGGAAACAGTAAAAGATTTAGATCAAGATATTGAAATTAATTTAGTTGATATAGAAACTTGCAGTAAAAAATTAAAAGCAAATATAGAAAAAGATGGTATTATATTATGAATTATCCTTATAAAGTATTAGCAGAAAGAATTAAGCAAGAATTAATTGAATTAGAAAAAGTAGTAAACCGTGTTAAAAGAGGAATCAATGCAATTAATGATAATTCAGAAAACCAAGACTGATTTTTAGATTCTATTGCTTTAAGTCTTCATGATTTTTATACAGGTTTAGAAAGAGTATTGACTCAAATAGCAACAACAGTTGATCAAACGATACCATCAGGGAAAAATTGGCATAGAGAATTACTAAATCAAATGGGAGACAAAATAGACAATTTACGTCCTCAGATTTTTTCAAAAATAACGATTGAACAACTTGATGAATATAGAAGATTTCGTCATGTGGTTAGAAATATCTATGGTTTTGAATTCGAGATAACTAGAGTTGAACCATTAATTAATAGTTTAGATAAATGTTTTACTAACGTCAAAAACGAATTATTAGACTTTGTTCAAATCTTAAAAGCGATCACTGAAAAATAAAAAATTATTTTAGAATTGACTTGATACCAATATATATAGACTAAGGTTCCTGAATTTATGAATAATTAAATTTATGAGTTAGACTAGAGGTAGTAAGTTTATATTTGAGAACAAAAAAATGACAGAAAGAGAGTTTCAAACCATTATCGACAAACTAACTATCTTAGAAAATAATGATAAGATGTTAGCTGAGAAATTAGAATTTTATTCAGAAAAGCTAGATTTATATAAACAGGTTTCTGATGAAAAGATAACTCAAATGCAAAAATCATCCGATGAAAAATTAGAAGCCTTTAAAAAGTCATCCGACGAGCAAATAAACGCCATCAGAAGCGAAATAAAAGGTTATCAAGACGCAAACAAACAGCAGTTAAATGTCTCATTAGGAGTCTTAGTAACGGCTGCGGTTGCTATTTTAGTTAGTGTTATTTTAAGTATGAATAATTAGTGATTAGTTTTTAATCCGTTTATATCGTTCTTTAAACTCCCGTTGCTGCTGTTTATGATCAACAATAGGCTGAGGATAACCGCAACTATGCGCTTCTAAAGGTGGTATTTTTCCAGTTACTAAACATTCTGTATCAAGAGAACTTATTTCAGGAACCCATAGACGAATATATTCCCCATCGGGGTCATATTTTTGTGCTTGACTCGCAGGGTTAAAAATACGTAACGGTTTCGGGTCCATTCCACTGGATGCACTCCATTGCCAACCCCCATTATTAGCGGATAAGTCCCCATCGATTAATTTTTGCATAAAATATTTTTCTCCCCACTGCCAATTAATAATTAAATCTTTGGTCAAAAAACTAGCGACAATCATACGACATCGGTTGTGCATCCATCCCGTTTCATTTAACTGTCTCATGGCAGCATCAACGATAGGATAACCGGTTTTTCCTTCACACCAAGCTTGAAAATGTTGTTCATTATTATCCCAAGGAAATTCTTTAAATTCGTCTCGATAAGGACCTTCTGCTAACTCAGGGAAAAAGTATAAACAGTGTTGATAAAATTCTCGCCAAGCGATTTCTTGTTGCCAGGTTTGTATATTTTCCCTTGCTTCATCACTTCGGGTATTTTCATAAGCTTCTACAGTTGCTTGCCAAACCTCACGAATACCGATAATACCGAATTTGAATGCTGGACTAAGTTTAGAAGTTGCGTCTATTGCAGGTAAATTTCTTTGTTCTTGATAACTGTAAATTGCATTATCAGAAAAGTAATTAAGTTGTTCTTTGGCTGCAGTTTCTCCTGGTTCTAAAAGTAAAGGTGCATCCCAACTATAACCTAAGTCTTTGGCAGTGGGTAAGTCAATTAGTCCTAAGTCTTTAACGGTGTTAATTTCTTCATCGCTTAAACTTTCTAATTTTTCGATAGACTCAACAATATCAGCTTTTTCTTCTTTGACCCAACTGCGCCAAAAGGGAGTATAAACTTTATAAGGATCATTGTTACTTTTTGTTAGAATCTCTCCAGGTGCGTGTAATAATTGATCCCAGTAAGTTTTTGATTGAATACTTTTTTCTTCTAAAGCTTCTTTTACTTGCTTATCTCGTTCTTTACTATAGGGTTCGACATCATTATTCCAGAAAACACAATCAACGTTTAAAGCATCTGCAACTTTTGGAATAATTTTGGTGGGTTCTCCTTGAAAAATTAATAATTGACTGCCTAATTTTTGATAGCTTTTTTGTAAATGTTGTAAACACCCTAACATATAATTTACTCTAGCAGGTGCAATATCATCTCGGTTTAAAAGATTCGAGTCCAAACAAAATAAACCCACTAATTTAGAACTTTTTTGATACGCTTGGGAAAGTCCGATATTATCAGATACTCTTAAGTCACGACGATGCCAAAAAATTATAATATTGGTCATGGATAAATGTTTAAAGATTTTAGATAGATAAGGTGGGCAAACTATTAACTATTGTAAGGTCTATTAAGACATTGCCCACCCTACTGCTACCATTTCTGACCATAGAAAGAGGACTAAGTAAACTCGGAAATATCTTCCTTACATTCATCAGCTAAATAGCATAATGCACGGAATCTTAACCCAACTAACTGTTCATACAAAGGATTCAGTTTACATAAAGGGGGAATATGAACCACTTTGTGACCAAATAACTTGATATCCCTTTCAAATGGACATTGAGGAGGAACCATCTTACAAATAAATCGGGCTAAACTGGGATCGTGGATGTCCATGCCATCTAACCAGTCTTTGAGAGGATGTAATAAATTTGGGTGAGGCTGAGGCGGACTCACCAAAGGGGCTGAATCTCCAATTGCTTCAGCGTCAGGATGGTTTTGTTGGGGTTCACATAGGGTATGCTCTAAAGACTCCAACGCCTCTATTTTTAGCCCTAAAGCTTCGCTATAACGATGTAAAAGTTCAGCTTCAGACGCTGAATAAATACCATCGGCGATCGCCACTAAAACTGCAGTCCGTAAGAAGTTTTCCCCAGTATTAGGATCATGACCCAAAATATCAGCCAACTCTTCAGGTTCGATGGACTTATAGAGAACAACCTCTTCATCGTCGATGGCTAAATCTTTTGTTAAATCTGCGATTAACTTCTGTTCTTGGGGATCATAGTTGCCATCACACCAAGCAAGGGTAAGTAACCCTCTTAACCAAGCAGAAATTTGTTTTTTGGTGTACGGAGATTTCGCTACACTTGCCATAAGAATTTTATAGTCAACTTTTTTAGGTTAGTCATAAGGAACATAATGCTTCTGGTTAGGCAAAAAGCAAAGGTTAACGATTACTACTCATATCCATTTCCTCTGCTTTGACTGCTAGAAGTTTATGCCCCTCTTTCTTGAGTGTAACTTTTTCTTTGGACTAACCTAAGTAGCTTATTGAACAATCACGGGAATTCCTGTTTGCACTAATTCATATAATGCTTTAACATCTTGGTTCCGCATTCTAACGCAACCATGAGAAACCGCTTGTCCCATAACGTGTTCTCCTGGGGTTCCGTGAAATCCGATGTATTTGCCCCCTTCTCTCCAAAAACCAATCCAACGTTCTCCTAGGGGACTATTTGGACCGGCTGCACTAACGCGACCATTCCAAGGGTTTTTCCATTGGGGGTCTTCTACCATTTGAATGACAGAAAATTCACCTCTGGGGGTTTCCCATCCCGGTTTACCGATCGCTACAGGATAATTAGCAATAACTTGATCGTCTTGATAAACGTAAACTTTGCGTTCTTTGAGGTTGAGAACTACCCGTGTGGCTAAGGTTTCAATGGTTTCTTCGGGGGTAACAATGGCTGCTTCTTCTAGAGGAAGGGTAACGGGTAATTCTGTCGAAGGGGTTGCGGGGGGTGTTCCTTCAGAGGCGATCGCTTGTTTATTAATCCCCTCAATAGGTAATAGTATACTTCCGCTAATAAAGGTGAGTGTGAGTAAAGAAAGAGTGAATTTCATGGTAGTCAATTCGAGTAAAAACGAAAAATGTTTAAGTGGAAAAAAAAGAAGAGTAAGATAAGTTACCTGTATTCTAGAAGTGCTTTTATCAAGGGTTATTCAAAATTAGGACTCTCTTAAGAGTTAGTTTTTCTCAATTCTTCTTCAAATACAGCAACAGTTAATTTATATAATTTCAAACTTCTTTACTTATCTTAAACTTTATATTTATTATCGTCAATCCTCTTGAAAATTACATCGATAGTATTTCTCATACTTATGAAATAGGAAGTATTTAGTTTTGCGTATTTTTTCGTATTTTTAATAAAACCTATCTATTACTTAGTATCTAGTCCCTTAGATAGAAATTTTAAAATTCAAGTTGCTTTAAAGAGTCTTTGAGAATATTTATTCCTTTTTCTAGAGACATTTGTTCTTTTTCTCTAATATTTCTTTGCTTTAATTCTTGATGAACTTGTTCTATAGCAATGATTAACTTATCAATAAAATCAGATAACTTTATTTGACACTTAATGTCTAAACCTTCAGGAGTTAGTTGCAATATGCCACTTTTTTTATTATATTTAGCAGCTAAAAAATAAGGACCATCTAAAAAAATAAATTCTGCTTCATTTTTTCCTTTTATAAGTTCCTGAACTGTTCCTATCCAACAACCTAAAACCGCAATTCCTAAATCAGACCAATTCTGATCGGGATAATATATTTTTTCACATTCCCAATTGATTCCGAAACTAATATTATAAAAACTAGACTCCAATCTAACTAATTTTTGATTGGAAAAATTAATATTGATCTTCATCTTTTTCAATATTGAAGTTAATCGTTTCTATTATTATTTTACACTTTCGTACATCAATAACTTTTGTAAGGTTTCGACAGGGACTTGAGTAAAATATTTTCTTTTGAAATGTTCTTCTTTTAGGGTATCTAATAATTTTTGTTGCGAGAGGTGATAATATTCTGATGGATGAGTTATGTTTTTTATTTGAATTGTTTCTTTGTCTTCGCTGATTAAAAATCCAATTTTTCCTAAAAAATCTAAAGCTAAATTAAGACTGCGATCGCTTAACCATAATTTTTCTTTTAATTCTTCTTTTGTTATTATTTTCTGAGTTCGGTTAATATATTTAGCAATCCCAATTAATTGTTTAATAATTTCTGATGAATTAAATTGCTTATCATAAGAGTAGTTCAACGCTAAATTATGTTGATTATTAATACTTTTTTGATACTTTTTATATAATTCATTCCAACTCACAGGACAACTATTTAATGTTTCAACTTCTAAGTAACTCTCGTTAACTTTATCTTGATTTCTATAATCAATTAAAGTAATTTGACTGGTTTGTAATGACTGATGAGCCTCAGAGTTTAAGCTTTCTCTGATTTCAATTAAACGTACTTCATAACGTCCCTTTCCATAGGTATTATAATCTAGTTCAACAATAGCATCACATCGTTTATCTTTGCCTTGGGGTAATTCTTCTTGATAATGTTCCCACCAAATCCCAGGAAAACCCTCATCAACAGAATGATCATAAATATTAAACTTTGTTTTTATGTATTTAATTTTATTATTTTTAGCATCTCTAATATTTTGATTTCCTAACGTTTCAAACCAACAATTCTGAATTAATAATCTAGGGACAGGGTTTCCCATTCCATAGGGTTCTAATAATTTTAATTCTCTAAATAAAGATTGACCAAGTTGAGAAACTGTTACCACTAAATCTGCTTGAATAGTAGCACTTAAGGTATTAACATCGATAACTTCCTGTCTCAGTTTTCGATTGATACTTTCTCTAAATAATGATAAGTTTTCAACGGCTAAACTTAATCCTGCTGCAAAAGGATGTCCACCAAATTTATATAATAAATCTCGTTGAGAAGCGACTAAGTTATACAAATCAATATTATAAACAGAACGAGCTGAACCTCTAGCTAATTTTATCTCATTTTTACTCATATTTTCTGTTTCAGCCGTCGTTAATAAAATGGTAGGACGACCATATTCTTGAGCAATTTGACCCGCAACTAATCCTAATACACCACTTTGCCATTGTGAATCTTCTAAGACAATAACTTGAGTGGTAGATAAGTCTAACATTTGTAATTTTTTTTCAACATCTTTTTTAATATCCTTTTGCAAAGACTTACGGCGGGTATTGGCTAATTCTGTTTCTAAAGCTAGTTTATAACAGCGTTTCTCATCTTTACTGGTCAATAATTCAACGGCAAAATGAGCATCCCCTTGAATGCGACTAATGGCATTAATTCTAGGCCCAATCCCGAAAGAAATATCCGTCGGGCGATCGCCTCCTCTTTTGCATAAGTTGAGTAAGTGAGCAATCCCTGGACGGGTGGTATTTTTTAACTGTTGTTGTAACTTTTTTAACCCTTGCTGTGCTAAATAACGACAGTCTCCTTTTAATTCAACTAAATCAGCAATTAAACCAATTGCTACTAAATCTAATAAATTTTCTAAAGGACTTTCGGGAATTTCTGGAAAGCTTAAATATAACGCTTCAACTAATTTATAAGCTACCGCAACCCCTGACAAAGAAAATAAAGGATGATCTTCAGAAAAATAGCGAGGATTAATAATAGAAACCACATCAGGGCGTTCATCAGGTAAAGTATGATGATCAGTCACAATGATATCAATTCCTAGAGAATTAGCATAATTAATTTCTTCTAAATTAGTGCTACCGGTGTCACAAGTAACAATTAATTTTGTTCCTTCTTGTGCTAATTTATTAATGCCTGGAATATTTAAACCGTGGGACTCTGTAGCCCGATTTGGTATATAATAATTAAGCTGGAGATGAGGGTCAAAAAATTGACCTAACCCTTCCCATAAAACACTGGTAGCTGTAACACCATCTGCATCAAAATCACCCCAGATGGTTACTCTTTCTTGATTATTCATAGCAACTTCTAGGCGTTGAGTTGCCAATTTCATTTCATAACCAAATTCAAAAGGACTCAAGGGACGATAAGAGTTAGGATCTAAAAAACCTTTTAATTGCTCTGGGGTTTGAATCCCTCTATGCCATAATAGTTGAGCAGCATAAATTCCCTGAGAATTGGCACAATAACTATTAACAAAATCAACAAACCAAGAAGGTAAAGAAATAACAGGTAAAACTTGCCATTGAGACTGAATATTATTCATTAATAACTGTTTTTAATGACAAATTAGTTTTATTTTGACTATCATGCTTATTTATTCTAGCACTAAAAATTAAATTGAACCTTTTGAGAACGTACCTAGTCTAAAGAGGAGAATTCAGTGATAGAGTGAGCGTAACCGTGTTAGCAGAAAATGCTGCCAATACAATAGAAACAGACTTAGTGCGTCGCTGTCAGCAAGGGGATACCCTTTCCTTTAAACAACTGTACCGACGCTACCAACAACGGGTAAGAGCGACTCTCTATCAATTATGTGGGAGTGAAATGCTTGATGACTTAGTGCAAGAGGTATTTCTGAGAGTTTGGAAAAGTTTACCAAAACTACGTGAACCGTCCTACTTTTCCACTTGGTTGTATCGTATTACCTGGAATGTTGCCACGGACAAACGACGGAAATTTGCCCAAAATTTGTCTTTAAATGATGATGGTACAATTTTAAATATTATGCCATCTCGTCCAGAAGATACACCAGACTTGATGCGACTTCATTATCAAGATTTAGTGCAACAAGGGTTACAGACTTTAAGTTTAGATCATCGGGCTGTTTTAGTGTTACACGACTTAGAAGATGTTCCGCAAAAAGAAGTTGCTAGTATTTTAGAATTACCCCTAGGTACGGTCAAATCTCGTTTATTTTATGCCCGAAATCAAATGCGTAAGTTTTTGAAACAACAAGGAGCTTTATAATGTCTCAATTCCCAAAAGATGATCGAGAATTAATCTCCTTTCTGCAAGAATATCGTCCCTCACCTCCTCCAGAAGATTCTGCTTTAGAAAAACAAATTTGTCTGAGGATTTCTCAGGAATCTCAACATCGAAAAACCTATCGATTACGTTGGTTAATTCCTAGCTTCATTACTGCTGGTTTATTGGCAGTTTGGGGAATTTCTAATCTGATGAAACCCTCTGAATACGAACAATTTGTCAAGCAATCTCAAAGCATAGAAACAGCAGAAATAGAAAATTTTATGATCAATACTTGGGAAGAAACCACTGATACATCTCCTTGGGAAACCGAGAATCAATCGGTTTATTATCAATGGATTTCTGTTGATGATGTTGGTCATCAATATTTAATCTCTCAGCCTTGATATTTGATCACATAATTTATTATTACTTAACAAGTAAGAGCCACTATGATTTCTAAAGAATTTACTTTAATTGTATCCGTTTTGACCTTAGGTATTGGCGGAACCATGGCCTTAGCTAACTCTCCTCAAGAACCCCCTTCATCGGTGTTACTTTCTGAGACTAAAATTTTAGCTCAACAGAACGGAAATCAACCCAGTAGAAGAGACAGAGGAGAACAATTCCAACAAAAATTAAATCTTAGTGATGAGCAAATGCAGCAACTGAGAAACATTAGAGAAAAATATCGTCCTCAAATGGAACAGTTAAAAACACAAATGCGGACACAGGGTCAAGAATTAAGTCAAATGATGCAAGGAAATACATCAGAAAGTGACCTAAAACGCAAGCATCAAGAAATTATTGACCTTCGTCAGGAAATGGGAAACATACGGTTTGAAAGTATGTTAGAAATGCGTCAAGTTTTAACAACAGAACAACGTCAGCAATTCGCTCAATTTTTACAGCAACGTCGTCAAACAGGAGGGAGAAAACGCCCCAATATAGAAGAAATGCCTTAAAGTTTAATATAATTAAACCTTTTAAAAGACCAAGATAAAATATATTATCTTGGCCTATTATGCTGAATATAGTACCTAAACTTTATAGTCAGTAAAGAACTAATTCAAAATAATGAGAAAAATTCAACTATTATCAATCTTAATTATCTTACTATTGATCATTTTAATAAAACAAATTAACCCGGTTTCAGCTAGTGTTGAAAATCGTTTACGAGGAGATATCAATCGCTTGAGAGCAAGAGTTAGTCGTTTAGAAAGTGCAATTACTAACTTACGACAAGATTCTAATAATAACTATAATATCCCTGATTATAATCCTTCACCCCAGATAGTTGACGGTGAATTAGTTGGACGGAGTGATCCATTATTTGAACGGTTATCGACCTTAGTTATAGAATTAAAAGAAAGAGTAATGGACTTAGAAAAACGTATGAATCAATTAGAAAAATAGCAAACTTAAGTAAAGCTAACTGAAAAAATCAATAATTTATTGATCTATTGTATCGTTTAGAATTAGAAGAATATCTTTAAACTTATTATTTAATAATTTCTGTGTTTCCATCTTCAATTTTTCTCAATTCTTACTCTCACTGAAAATAACACTATTATCCGTAAAAAGCAAACTTTTGCATTTTTGTCAGTTAAGGATCACGTAAATTTAAACCTCCCATCAACTATTGAGATTTGCAACATAATTTACTACAATTGTGTTAAAATAAAAAAACGAACTGATTAATTATAACTTTTCAAAGATAAATAACAATAGTAAAAACAATGATATCTTGGAAAGATTTACTAAAATCCTATCATAATTATAAGCATATTGCTGTTTATAGCATTTTAGCCTCTGGAGCTTTAGAAATCCTTGATTTGATGGTTCCTTATATCACAGGACAAATGATAAATGTTCTGTCTTATCAACCGTTAGATGGCATTTTACAAAATTTAGTTAATTCTCTAGCAAAAATTACTAATCTTCCTAATAATCAGCTATTTTCTTTAGGAATTTTATTAGGAATTATCTTTTTAGTAACAGTAATTCGTTCTCCTATTCAACCTTGGTTAACGGATTGGTTTCACTGGGAAATTGCCTTAAAAGTTCGCCGAGAACAGTTAAAAAATACCGTTAGAAAAATTCTGACTCTACCATTATCTTTTTATGATGAATATAACCCTGGAAGGATTACCAATCGTATTGCTAAAGGAGTGGAAAACCAGTTATGGACTTATCCCGAAATTGCAGGGGAACTATTGCCAAAAATTATTAGAGTTTTTGGTATTTTTGTAATTATTTTATTGATTGAATGGAAAATAGCTCTCATTTTTCTCATTTCCTTTACTCTCATTTTGTTCTTCAGCATTAAACATTTAAACAAAATTCTTAAACAAGAGGAACTATTAGATAAACATAGCGAGAATACCCAGAGTTTTAGTTCAGAACTGATTACAAATATCAAGACAGTTAAAGCATTTGCTACCGAAAGAAGAGAATTAGAACGACAAGATAATAGATTGAATAGAGAGTTTAAATATGTATTATTTCGCATTCACACAGGATATGTAAAATTAGTAACTTGGCAAAAAACTGTCATTCAATCCTCAGTATTTTTAATTCTTGTGTATAGTTTGATCATTACAGTACAAGGTCATATTTCCTTAGGCCATTTTATTACTCTAATTACTATTTCTAGTATGGCTTATGCAGAATTAGATCCCATTACTCAACTAGCCGAAATTTTTGCCCGTCGTTATAGTTCTATTTCTCGATTTTATGAGTTTCTACAGACTCCATCAGGAGAAGATGCAGCTATTTTAACCCAAAAATCTATTAATCATAAAGCCTATCAATTTACAGGAAAAATACATTTTCATAACTTATCCTTTGCTTACCACGAAAACCATTGGGTTTTAAACAATATCAACTTGTTAATTCATCCCTGTGAAACTGTGGCAATCGTGGGAAAATCTGGGTCAGGAAAATCCACATTAATCAAACTATTATTACGTTATTTTAAATCTACTCAAGGACAAATTTTCATCGATGGCAAAGATATTCAAACCTTAGATATTGTTCAATATCGTCAGAGACTAGCAATGGTTCACCAAGAGGTGGAAATATTTAATGGAACCCTCTTAGATAATTTAACCTATGGTAATAGAGCAGTTAGTTTTGAAGCAGTAGAAAAAGCCTGCGAAATTGCTAGAGTTGATGAATTTATTAATCAGTTTCCTCAAGGTTACTATACCATTGTCGGAGAAAGAGGAGTGCGTCTATCAGGGGGACAACGGCAAAGAATTGGTATTGCTAGAGCATTAATTGTTGACCCTGATGTATTGATTTTCGATGAGGCTACGTCTAGTTTAGACTATGAATCTGAAAGATTAATTCAATTAGCCATGTCATCTATTTTAGGCACAAGAACTACTATTATTATTGCTCATCGTTTAAGTACCGTCCGAGAAGCTGATAAAATTGTTGTTCTCGATAAGGGAAAAATTATTGAAGTGGGAAATCATCAACAACTCTTAAATCATCAAGGAATTTATCATCGTTTACATTCGTTGCAAGAAACAGGAGAATTATCTTAACTATTAACTATAGAATCAATTAGGACAATGAATAAATTTTTTGTAGACCGTGGTGGAACTTTTACTGATATCGTTGCCGTTATTGTCGATACAGAAATTATCAATAACTTATCCAACAAAAAAGAACAGTTTTTAATTGTAGCTTTACCTAAAAATAAGTGGATAATTGTCTATAAATTACTCTCAGAAAACCCTGAAAGATATGAAGATGCTGTCATTCAAGGTATTAGGGATATACTGTGTCTTACTGATAATGAAGCTATCCCAACTGAAACAATAGAAGTGGTGAAAATGGGGACAACAGTTGCTACCAATGCGTTACTAGAAAGAAAGGGCGATCGCACAGTTTTATTAATCACAAAAGGGTTTAAAGATGCCCTTAGAATTGGTTATCAAAACCGTCCTAATATATTCGCTCGACAAATCATTTTACCCTCAATGTTGTATGAATCAGTTATTGAAATAGACGAAAGATATGATAGTAATGGCAATGAACTAATTCCCGTTAATGTAAACAAAGTAAGAGAAGATTTACAAGAAGTTTATAACCAAGGGATAAGAAGTTGTGCCATTGTTTTTATGCACAGTTATCGATATCCAGATCATGAAAATAAAGTAGCAGAAATAGCTAAAAATATCGGCTTTATTCAGATGTCAATATCTCATCAAGTTAGTCCTTTAATGAAACTGATTTCTAGGGGAGATACAACAGTAGTTGATGCTTATTTATCTCCCATTTTAAGACGCTATGTTAATCAAGTTTCTAGTCAACTACCTAACACAAAATTAATGTTTATGAAATCAGATGGAGGGTTAATTGATGCCCATAAATTTCAAGGAAAAGATAGTATTTTATCCGGCCCTGCTGGTGGAATTGTTGGGGCAGTTCAAACCAGTTTAAGAGCAGGTTTTAAAGAGATTATTACTTTTGATATGGGAGGAACTTCCACAGATGTTGCTCATTTTAAAGGGGAATATGAACGACAACTGGATAATGAAATAGCTGGTGCAAGAATGCGAGTTCCAGTATTAAGTATTCACACCGTTGCAGCCGGCGGGGGTTCAATTTTATGCTTCGATGGTGCTAGTTTTAAAGTAGGGCCGGAATCCGCAGGTGCTAACCCTGGACCGGCTTGTTACCGTCGGGGTGGACCTTTAACTGTAACAGATGCTAATGTAATGTTAGGAAAAATACGACCTGAATATTTTCCCTACATTTTCGGAAAAGAGGGTAATTTACCCTTAGATAAAGAGATAGTTAATCACAAATTTATAAAAGTTTCTCAAGAAATTGATAAAACTACAAAACAGAAAAATTGTCCTGAAAAAATAGCAGCCGGCTTTATTAAAATCGCTGTAGAAAGTATGGCGAATGCGATTAAGAAAATTAGCTTACAACGGGGTTATGATGTCACGCATTATGCGTTATGTACCTTTGGAGGTGCAGGGGGTCAAGTTGCTTGTTTAATTGCTGATACATTAGGAATTAAAACCGTATTTCTTCATCCTTATGCTGGTGGTTTAAGTGCTTATGGAATGGGATTAGCTGATATTAGAGTCATCAAAGAAAGTGTCATGGAAAAAATATTAAATCAAGAGGTAATGGCTGAATTAAAACAAGTAATTAAACAGTTAAAAAATGAAGCAAAAAAGGAACTTGATGAACAGGAATCAATGAAAGGAGAAAAAATTGTCTCTAAAGTAAGTTTAAAATATCAAGGAACTGATTCAAATTTATTAGTCGACTTTGCTGAAGATGTTACAGTAATGCAGAAAAGTTTTGAAGAAGAACATCAATTAAGATATGGTTTTATTCAACCGCAAAAAATTCTGATTATAGAATCTATTTCAGTTGAGATTATTCAAATTATGGATAGTCCTGATGAACCTTTACTGACTCGTATTCGTCCTCTGGATGAGTTACCGAAACCCATAGAAATAGTTCAGGTTTTTACAAACAATAAATGGCAATATACACCAATTTTTAATCGAGAAGACTTAGAACCTCAAGATAGTATTCAAGGCCCCGCAATTATTGTTGAAAAAATTAGCACTATTATGGTTGAACCTCATTGGAATGCAAAATTAACGCAGTATAATCATTTGATTCTTAGTAAGGATACTCATGCAGTGTGATTCCTTATTTCTTGATTGTTTTAGTTACTTTATTTTATAATGTTAACTTTCCATCAATTAATTCATACCGATTGTCTGATTCATCATTATTTTGATAATATTCTTCAAAACTGTAGATTTTTTCTAATCCTCGAATCATAATAGTTACTAATAATTGCTTGATTCGTTTGTTCTAGAGTTAATTTCTAAGAATTTTACTGTACTCCAACACTTCTTCCATTAGAACCAAAAACAATGGGAGTTTCTTCTTTTAATGGTTCCCAACCTACATTATAACCAGCTTTCCATGCTTGTTTTCTCGCTGTTCTAAATGCAGAAAAACTATCAGGACGAACCAGAAACGCTAAATAATCTGTTTTTGGATCAAAGTTTTCTAAGGTTTTGTTAAAGTTTGAATCGGTTTGAGCGATAGTTTTATAAGATTCTCTTGTGTCAGGGGTTAAGGGTTCATAAATGAGTGCATCGAGGTCATAAAATGTTACTTTATAATGTTCAGTTTGTCCTTTAAATTGTTGAAAACTCTGAATCGTTTGCGCTCGGCAATTTTCATATTCTTGAAGACGATTGAGATAAAATTGATAAGTATAACTATCTAAGTTTGTGGGAAGTTCAGGAACAGAACATTCAGGTAAATTTTTCATTAAAAGGGCAATTTGACGATCTACTTCTTCGTCATTAAGATAAGAGATTTTGTTATTTCTAACTTCAAAAAAGCGTGGTTTTTTCTCGGTATTAGACACTAAAGGTGTTGTAACAATGGTACTTGATTCTACTGCGACAACGGTAATAAATAAACTAATAAACATTAATACCCCGACGGTATTAGTGAGAATATCCAAAAAAGAATCTAGGTTTTGACTGGGTGAATTTAGCTTACGATATCTTCTAGTTCTCATTGTTTTTTGCTTCTTCTATTTTTAATTTCCAATCTTGATCAATGGGTTCATATCCAATATCGATTCCCCTTTCTTCTACTATGTCTCTAACTTGTTGAAAGACATCAATTCCTTGAGGACGAAGGACAACAATTAAATACTGTTTATCTTTGTTTTTTTGTACCTCCTGAATTAGTTGATTTAAAGGCGATCGCCGATTATCAATTTCAGATTTCGGAACAAATACTTGACTCGGATGTAATAAAACACCATCTTGTCTACATTCTATATATTTCGGTATTTTACCTTGATTTTCTCCTGTGGTTTCTTGTTTAGCAATAATGGTAATTTCCCGTTCATTTTTTAAGAGTTGAGTGGTTAAAACAATGATTAATAAAATCAGTGTACCAATGGTACAGGCTAAAATAGAGAGAAAGGGAAATAATTCGACTTCTAAGGAATTTTTAGAAAAAGAACGACGACGCATAGATTAAAGTTCTTCTGAGTCAGTAAAGGTAATTAAACGAGGTTTACTTAATTTTTCCAAGATCGGTTGAATGTGTTTAATTTCTGTAATCATAGACTGAGAAAGTTCTCGATTAACATTTAATTGTTGATCCAAAGTTTCAAGAAATTTACTTTTTTCTTCGATACTCATGTTATTAATCTGTTCAATTTGTTCGATGAGATGACCACTTAATTTTTGTAGTTTTTCAATTTCTAAAATAAAGCTTTGAGAAAAGGTTTCGGCTGCTTGTTGTGCATAGATTTCTGCCGGTTTAATTAAGGCTTCAGGATTCGGTAAATAGTCTTGAAATGCTTGACGAATAGATTGATTAATACCATTATAATCTAGGTTTTCACTCTTTTCTTTGAGACGAGGTAAAACTAAATCATTGACGTAAATATCAATTCTTAGCAGTAAGCGAGATTCCATTCTTTCTACTAAAACTAAGGGAATCATTACTAAAACACTTAATAATAAAGCTAACAGGGTCGTATCAAATGCCACTGCTAAACCACTGGTTACTGTGCCAATTCCTTCTTTAATTTGTTCAATTTCCCCTGCTTGTTCTAGGAAACTAGAAAATCCATTTACTGCTTGACTAATACCGATAACAGTACCGATAAATCCTAATAACGGAATTGCCCAAACTAGGACACGGGGAAAACTATAAGAAGAATCAGAAGCACTTAAGTAAAATGTAGAATCATCGAGGGCTAATTCTGAGGCAACTTTACGACTTCCTGATTGAATATAAGCCGATAAAATGCGACTACAACGAATGGGTAAGAGTTGATTATGTTTGGTTAAATTATTTTGTAATGTAAGTAAATCCCGCGATCGCGGATTATCAAAGGTAACAGTTTGGGGAACCCAAGAACGACGCAATGCTAAAGTTTCTTGTTGTAACTTAATCAGTTTAAGAACTGTCAACGAAACCACAAAACAAGCTAAATAAATGACTAAAAATTGAGTAAATCCCCTCTCGTATAAAAGAACTCCAATAAAAGTAGTTCTTAAGAATAATAAAGTCAGAGTATAAATCGCAATAAATAACAATAACGCTATCAGAGAAACTAACCAGAAATTAATTTCTAATTTTTTCCGTTCAGCATCCCCTGATAATAATAGATATTGATTGGTTTCTTTGGTTGTTGTATTCATCCTCGATTAATTATGAAAATAGAGATCAGGTAGTCAAGCATTATTTAAAGTTATCATAGCTCAAAGAATAATGACCCTGAACTCCGAACTTAAAACAAGGGTAACAGAATGGTGAAGATTGTGCCTTGATTGGGTTGAGAGATAACGTTAATGGTTCCCCCCATCCCTTCTACTAACGTTTTGACGATAGATAAACCGAGTCCGGTTCCCCCAACATTACGACTTCTGGCTTCATCTACTCGATAAAATCGCTCAAAAATGCGAGTTTGGTCTGCTAAAGGAATACCTACACCGCGATCGCACACTTCTATTTTTGCCTGTTGTTTATTCTGAGTCAATTTAATCAGAATTGGCTCAGAAGAATGGGAGTATTTAACTGCATTGTCAATTAAGTTTAAAAACACTTGTTTAAGACGATTTTTATCCCCTTTTACTTTGATCAATTCATTAGGAAGAGAAAGGTTTACAGAAATCGGATATTGATACACCATCCCTTCAATTTCTGTTAATAACTCATTGAGGAAAATGGTTTCGAGGTTAAAATACATCCCTCCATGTTCAGCCCTAGCTAAATCTAATAAATCCTGTAATAATTGAACTGTGCGATCAGCCTCGGATGAAGCAGTTTCTAAGGCTTCTCGTTGGATATCCGTTAAATTATTACCCCGTCGTAAGGTACTTTGCAAATAGCCAGAAACCACCGTTAAGGGGGTGCGTAACTCGTGGGAAACATTGCTAACTAACTGACGTTGATCTTCCCAAGCGTTAGAAAGACGAGTTAAAGTAGTTTGTAGGGTTTGGGCTAATTCTTTTACCTCACTTGGGGCATTTTCTAATTCAAGTTGTACTTTTCCTAACGTTTCCGGCGCAATATCTTTTGTCATCTGACTCATGCGCTTTAGGGGTGTCAAAGAAGTTTGGATGTACCAAGCGATCGCCATTGTCATCAGAATAGTTGCAATGACACTAATCATTAATAGACTACGCATCACACGCCAAAACATCATTTGATCTTTGGTAATATCTTGAGCAAGATAAAACTGTCCAAGATTAACCCCTTTTACCACCAACTTTGTCGAACATAACAACCAATAACGATTATTAACCTTTTGTAATTCTGGTTGTGGCGGAATATCAGTTAATGAGACTAAATTACTTCCTGTCATCCCCATTTGTAGAGCTTGAGACTGGGCCAAAATATTGCCTTGAGGGGTTTTTACCCATAGTAAAGTTTGAGGGTTAGACAGGTTATCAATGGCTTTTTGGGTTCCCTCTTCTACTGAAACCATATCACTATAGATTTCTACATCAGAAGGAAAACGATCTGCAATGTAGCGTGTATTATTTTTATGGGTGACAACCAAAATACTTTGCATCTGCCAACTAATCCAAAGTACCACGCCACT
>NZ_AAXW01000018.1 GCF_000169335.1 Crocosphaera chwakensis CCY0110 | reverse complement strand
TAAATTCGTTGACCAGTAATATTCCCTGGAGGACTATAACGACAGACTAAAATATCATTATTTCCTGCCGTTGAGACAGCACATCCTACTTGTTTAGTATTCTTCCAAACCATTTGAGTATAATGAGCAACATCAGACCAATTTCCTGTAGAACTAACAGTTTCGAGGTTAAATTGTGTTGAATTCAAATATTGCTTTTCTTGTCCCCAATAGTCAACCATTTGCTTATAAGTAAAGCGGTTTGACGTACCTAACCAGAGATTTTCTCCTTGTCTTTTTATGTTAGGATCATGTTGTAATTGATTACCTCCTAAACTAGCTAAATGATTAGACCAAGTTTGAGCATCATTCGCTAATTGATCAGACCAACTTAAAGAAGTAATATTAACTTGTTGGCGATATTGATTATGAGCAGTTAAAATCTGTTCCTTAAAGTTAGTTTGACTAACAACAGATTCCCTAACAGTTAATAATGAAGTAAAGATAATAAGTGATGTTAAAATCGGTTTCATTTGTTTAATTAATAGCTTTTACAATTAATCCTTGAGTCTTTTCTATCATAGCTATAGGTTGAGTCCAGATGATTGTCCAAGTATCACCAGTTCCCATCATTTCCATATCATTATCAATTCCAGGTTTTCCCAATAAATCAATCATTAATCTAGCTAAAATACATTGAGAGGAAACTTGATTAATAATAACAGTAGTTAAAACATTATCAGTACCTTCAATAGGTTCATGAGAGATAGATTTAATATTCATAAAAATTAATATACTTTCTTAATATTATGGAGTCAAGTCGAACAATTAGCGAACTTACAATATTAGTAAATTTCAAATTCCATGTTAATATATATTTTAATGGTCATGAACTAAATCTATTGATAACTATATAATTTTTCTATGAAACTCATGTTTATTCATGTATAAAGCAATCACTAGATCAAGAAGTTTTTCAACTAACACAAGAATTGTATCTTTAGCATTAGTGAATAATTTTCAGTTAATCAACCTTTCCATAGAATTAACAATAAACTTTGATTGAATTTGATCATTATTTCTTTCTAACAAAAAAGGATTAAGTCCAGCAGACTTTGCCCCTTCATAATCTTCTTTTTTGCTATCTCCAATATGCCAAGCTTCTTCCGGCTTACATTGATGTTTTTTTAACGCTTCAATAAAAATATTAGGATCAGGTTTAGCTATTCCTGTTGTAGAAGAAATTGTGATAGTTTGAAAAAAATTGGTTAACCCAAAAATATCCAGTACCTCATAAATTCTGCTATCGAAATTTGAGATAATTCCCAAGGGAATACCTTGTTTTTGCCAATGTTGTAAAGCAGGAAAAACATCTTTATAGAGAAACCAAGGATGAGGGGTGGCAAAATAATTATAAAGTTGACGAAAAAAGCCAGCAAAATCTTTAAATTGATCGATAACTTCAGCTTCTTTATAAGTATCATAAGCCACTCGATACCACCATTCATATTCTAAGTCTGGAATAGCCATGATCTCAACCCCAGGAAAAGCTAAAGGTTCCGCTTTTTTAAACTGCTTAAAAAATGAGGTTTCTAATGTCTGTGGATCACATTTTATACCCACTTGTGAAGCAAGATAGCTATAGACTTCTCCGACAGATCCCTTAACGCCAAATAATGTACCAACAGCATCAAAAAAAATAACTTTAGGTTGTTTCATAAATCTCTAATATTTTATTTTCTTTGGTAATAGCTATGAAAAAAATTCAGTTAATGGTTTAGTAATCCAATTAATTCCTACATTGATTTGATGTTTTAGAGTAGGTAAACGATATAGATAAATTAATCGTCTGGCCATATAACCAAATGGGCCATCTAAATTAACGCCTAACCCTGATAAAGTTGCATTATCTACTCCTAAAGCCATCATTTCTCCTAAAGGTTGATAAGCAAAAGGTAATAGAGGACGATGGGTTATAGAAGCCCAAAGATTCCAAGCACAATAATCAGATTGTTGAAAAGCAGTTTGCGCGGTTGCAGGAATTAAGTTTTTTGATTCATCGTAACAAGCAGCTAAATCACCAACTGCAAAAATTTCAGGATGATCGATTACTTGTAGATGGGAGTTTATCTTTAAGAGTTCTTTAGATGTTTTTTCTAGCGGTAACTCTTTAACCATGTCTATAACTTGAGTTCCCACAGTCCACAATACCAAATCGACAGGAATTGTATCAATTTTTCCTTTGTAAGCTAAAGAAATACTATCAGAAGTAACTTGAGTAACTTCTGTTTCTAAATCGATAAATACTCGTCTCGATTCTAAAGCTGTTTGAGCAACTTCTTGATTAAATTCAGGAGAACTACTTAAGATTTTTTCTCCTCTTTCCACTAATCTGATACGTCCTTTATCTCCTAAGCGATCCGCTAATTTGCATCCTAACTCAACTCCACTATACCCCCCACCAACGATGGCAATACGGATTTTTTCTGCTTCTTTTTCCTCTAATAATCGTAATCTTTCTTTGATGCGATAAGCATCTTCTAACGTGCGAAAAGGAATGGCATAATCTTTAACTCCACTAAAATTATCTAAGGGAGTTTTACCACCCATTGCTAACACTAAGCGATCGTAATGTAAGCTATGATGATTATCTAATTGTAATTGTTGGTTTTCAATATCAATGTTAGTAACACATCCTTGATGGAAACGAATAGCTGTGCCTGCCAAGAGTTCTTCATAAGGTGGGGCAATTTCCCAAGTTTGCATCTCCTCGGTAATTAATTCATAAAGAAGAGGGGTAAATAAAAAGCGATCGCTTTTATCAATTAAGATGATTTCAGGCGTTTGATCCCCCTCCCAAGGGAACTGGGTAAGACGTAAAGCAGTGTATAGTCCCCCAAACCCTCCCCCGACAATGCAAATGCGTAATGGTTGTTCACTCATAAGTTGGGTTAATGATGCGGTTCATAATATATCTTAACATTTTAGAGAAGAAATCATTAATAATTGATAGTTAATCAGGGTATTTGTCTCTCATCTTTTTTTTAGTTTTGAAAGCAAATATTTTAGTCTTAAGCAACAGGTAGCCAAACAATAGATAGTGATAAGGTTTAATGAGCAAAAAAGGGGAATCAATGACTTCATTCCCCAAAAATATTTACGCTAAGTCCCACTGAAAAGTCTGTTAGTCATTAAGCACTTGTGTTATTATTTTCATGAGTTTCACGAGGTTGTATAACACCAAAACCACCATGATTTCTCATATAGATGACGTTAATTTCATCGGTGTCTTGATTGCGAAACATATAAAAGTCATGATCCACTAATTCGAGTTGATGTTTTGCTTCTTCAATAGACATAGGAGGCATAGCAAAATATTTCATTCTGATCACTTCTGGCGGTAACTCAACTTCGCGATCGCCGATCAAATCTTCTTTCACTTCTGTCTCAGGAAGAACATCGGGACTCTTGACAGATGACTGAGGTTTATGATTATTGATTTTCTCTTTATATTTACGAAGCTGACGGGCAATTTTATCAGAAACTAAGTCAATACTTGCATAGAGGTTTTCACTACCTTCTTGGGCGCGAATCACTGTCCCATTAGCATAAACTGTCACTTCTGCCTTATGCTTATCGGTAATTCGTGCATTCTTGGCTACGGATAAATGAACATCAACTTTTGTTGTGAAAGTTTGATAATGTTTCACTGCTTTTTCTAATTTTTGTGTGACGTAATCATTAATCGATTCGGTTACATCAATATTATTGCCTTGAATTAAAAGCTTCATACTTAATACTCCATTTTTTGTGTCATTGTTGTAGAATTAAAAGAGAAAAATGAGGATATTTCTTATCCTTATTAATGAGATATATAAATCTCTATCATTGAATTAATTCAATAACAATGGAGTTGGATATCTTTGTTTATTCATAAAATTCCTTGACCTCTTTTTAATTATCTCAACGGGGGTTAATTTATTTCTTAATGTCCCCTCGATTAAGATATTCTAATGATAGAAGGGCGAGAGTTTAACACTAGCTTAAATATTCTTATTTCTCTCCCTACTGAATCGATCATTTTTACTATGATCTTATTTCCCAATCTTTACCCTACAGGATTCATTACTGGTTTCAGGGAAGAATTGGCGAGAAAAATCTGTTTTTGGGTGGAGTTTCTTTCAATCCTTTTCTCCAAGATAAACTCTGTATACTTTTAGACTAACACTTTGTATTGCTCTAAACATCGGTCTTTGTCTTCTTTTTATTTTCCTTAGTATCTCTTCATATTTCTTAAACATTTTGTCTTAAAACTTTGTTATTGATCATGTCAAGTTCACCTTTATTGCAACATAGACAGTGTATACTGCAAAATTTAGGAATAATACCTTATCATACCGCTTGGGAGATGCAGCGATCGCTGGTTAACCAACGTTTAGAGAATCCTAACCTGGAGGATACCCTATTATTATTAGAACATCCTCCCGTTTATACATTAGGAACAGGGTCTCATATTAAGTTTATTAAATTTGATCCTGAACACAGTTCTATCCCAGTTTATCGTACAGAAAGAGGAGGAGAAGTAACCCATCATTGTCCAGGTCAATTAGTCGGTTATCCTATTCTTAATTTACGTTATCATCAACAGGATTTACACTGGTATTTAAGGCAGCTTGAAGCGGTTATCATTGAAGTGTTAAACGATTATAAACTTCCAGGAAAAAGAATTCCAGGATTAACAGGGGTTTGGGTTAATAATTATAAAGTAGCAGCCATTGGTATTAAAGTTAAACGTTGGGTTACTATGCACGGGTTTTCTATCAATATTTGCCCTGATCTCAAAGGGTTTGATAAGATTATTCCTTGTGGTATTGAAGATAAACCTGTTGGTACTTTACAGCAGTTTTTACCTGAAATCACCCTAGAAGAAATCAGACAAAAAGTTACCGAAAAGTTTGCCCAAGTTTTTCAGTTGATATACGTTTGATTGGCAAACGATAGAAGATAAATATAATCATATCTACATTGAAGATCATGGGATACCCCATGAGTTATTTAACCGTATCAAAGACAAACTGTAATTTCAGAAGTAATCGGGGTATTCTAAGAAAGTAAATAAGAATATAGAAACAGTTTAGATGAAAGTTAGCTACACCCTAAGTCAGTCTTTAATACCTATACAAACACCTACAACTGTAGACCTACTGGTTAACTTTAAACCAGAAAGCTCTGTTGAACTTGTACCCCGTCGTCCTCTTAATCTTAGCGTTGTTTTAGATCGTTCAGGATCGATGGCTGGTTACGCCTTGAGTAATGCCATCCAAGCCACAGAAAAATTAGTCGATTTTCTCTCACCTGATGACCTTTTGTCCGTCATTATTTATGATGATGTAGCTGAGGTAATTGTTCCTCATCAAGCTGTCACTAATAAACAAGAAATAAAAGCTAAAATAAAAAAAATACGGGCTAGAGGATGTACTAATTTAAGTGGTGGTTGGTTGCTGGGATGTTCTCAAGTGAAATCTCACTTATCTACTGATAAATTAAATCGAGTTTTATTATTAACAGATGGTTTAGCTAATATTGGGGAAAGAAAACCAGAAATTTTGCTGAAAACGGCAGCAGAAAAAGCTCAACAAGGTATTGTTACTACTACTTTGGGCTTTGGCAGTAATTTTAACGAAGACTTATTAATAGGAATGGCAGATGCTGCTGGTGGTAACTTTTATTTTATTCAATCCCCAGATGATTCTGCTGATGTTTTTCACATTGAAATGGAAAGTTTATTATCCTTAGTTACTCAAAATTTAATAGTTACTTTACATCCGCAAAAAAACGTAACCATAAAAGAAGTTTTAAACAATTATTCCACAACAATCAAAAAAGAAAAAACTGAAGTTATTTTAGGGGACGTATATCACACTGAAAATAAACCTTTAGCACTATCATTATCTATTGAACCGCAGAAGAAAATTGGTAAATCTGAAATTCTAACCCTTTCTTATCGTTATGATACTGTAATTAATGATAGTATTAAAACCTTAGACGGTGAGATTCCTATTACGATTGCAGTTGACGACGAAGAAGCATCCAAAAATTTACAACCTAATCCAGAAGTTATCGAAAAAACCAGTCAGTTTCGGATTGCACAAGTGAAAGATGAGGCTATTCAATTAGCTGATCAGGGAAAATATCAAGAAGCTTCCAAAAAATTACAAGAGATTATCGAAGGATTAAAAGAAAAAGCCTTAATCGAATTTTTTGAAATAGCTGAAGAAATCAGTCAATTAGAATATTATTCTCAACAATTAAACCAGGGTTATTTTAACCGTTCAATTCGCAAAGAAATGCGGGATCAATCCTATCAAACTCGCAATCGAAGCCGAAACGATTTACAATTGAGAGGAACAACAGCAGGAAATGCTGATAGTTTAGAAGCTATTTCAGATTCTGGTAATGGTATTTTATTACAATGTATAAGAGTCGGTGGAAAATTACGAATCAAGGTTATTTCTGAGGGTTATGATCCTAACTTAAATGTCCAGTTTCCCCGTAGCATTCGAGAGGAAGGAGTAACTTATATTGTCGATGAAATTACCTTATCCGCTAATCAATCATTTTATCGAGTCTCAGGCAATATCCGACGATTAGTTAAACCTGGAGAAGAAAGACAACCAAGGCAAACTTATGAAAAACCCCAAAACTTAAAGGCGGTTAAATCCTCCTTAACTTTAGCTGATTTAGAAACCACTGATACCGTAGGAGATGGGGTATTAATTCAATGTGTACAAGAGGGAAAAAAACTCAGAGCAAGGGTCGTTTCTGACGGTTATAATCCCGATTTTAATGTTCGTTTTCCTCGCAGTATTCGCCAAGAAGGAATACTGTTTGTCGTGGATGGAATTAAAGAAACAGCAAAGGGAGACTCCTACATCGCTTTAGGGAAAGTTCGCCGTTTTCTTCAAACATAATTAATAACAAAAATTAAGGAGAATCTTCTTTCAACCAAGTAGCAAACTCCTGGGTAAAATTATCCCTTAAAATGCTTTCTCGGATACGTTGCGTAAACCTGACCAATTCCGTCACATTGTGCAACGATAGAAGAATATAACCGAGCATTTCCTGCGATCGCACTAAATGATTCAAATAGGCCCTCGAAAACGTTTGACAGGTATAACAAGGGCATTCAGGGTCTAAAGGGGTAAAATCTTCCCGAAATTGAGCATTCTTCAAGTTCCATCTTTCCCCTGCCACCAATGCCGTCCCATGACGACCAAAACGAGTAGGAATGACACAATCAAATAAATCAATCCCAGAGGCGATGGCCATCACCATTTCTTTATAAGTCCCTACTCCCATCAAATAACGAGGTTTAGACTCAGGAAGTAAGGGAGTGGTCAATTTAACGATATCCCGTACTAACGCAGGTTCTTCTCCCACACTTACCCCACCGATAGCGTAACCTGGCAAATCTAAAGGAATTAAAGCTGAAACTGCATCCGATCGCAACTTAGGATAAATCCCCCCTTGAACAATACCAAATAACGCTTGATCGTGGGGTCTTTGATGGGCTTTAATACACCTTTCTAACCAGCGATACGTCCGATCTGTTGCTGCGGCTACCGTGTCATAATCAGCGTTTCCTGGGGGACATTCATCAAAGGCCATAATTACATCCGCACCCAAAGCATTTTGGATATGGATGGACCGTTCAGGGGTTAACTCAATAATGCGGCCATCCCTGGGAGAACGAAACGTAACACCGATTTCTCGAACTTTTCGCAGTTCACTAAGACTGAATACTTGAAAACCTCCAGAATCAGTCAACATCGGTCCATTCCACCCCATGAACTGATGAAGTCCTCCGACTGCTTCGACAATAGGTTCCCCTGGTTGTAAATGGAGGTGATAGGTATTGGCTAAAATCATTTGTGCGCCGGTGGTTTCGAGTTGCGCTGGAGTTAACCCTTTTACCGTTGCGAGGGTTCCTACAGGCATAAATCTAGGGGTTTCTACGATTCCATGAGGCGTTGACCAAGTTCCAGCCCTAGCTTTGGTATGACAGCATTTTTTTTCTAGTTGAAAGGAAAAGACCACAATGTTTAATTATCAATTATCCATTTTTAATTATCCATTATTTCAAGTTTATCTCCAACTTTTATGGGAGTTTCTTGTGTTAAGTTGGTCACTTTTGTATTGACACTAACACGATAAAAATGATTAAACTGACTAGGATTAACCCAAGAAGGTAAGGTTTCTTTTCTTTTATTGATAAATTGTTGTTGAAAGTTATTCGTTTTTTCTCCTGTATAAGAATCTTTCGTAGGAACAATACATCTTTGACAGGGCTTGATTCCTTGAAAATCCACATCCCCAATACGAAAGTCAACCTTTTGCCATTTCTTTGCAAATAATTTATCTTCCCAAAAAGCGGGAACTCCGTTGATTTCTAAGTTAGCTCGAAATCTTCTTCTTATTTCTTCTACTGTAAGATCGGGAAACCATTGAGCAATCATTTCTAAAGTTCCTTGACTAATAATAGTTGGACCTGACGCTCTAGGATCATCAGGAAACCCAGTTTTTAGGTTTTCTTTTAAAGTAACGAAACGCCCAAAATACTCACTTAAAAATACTTCTAGCTCTTTTATTTCTCCTTGTAAATTAAAAGTATTTTTAAAATTATTTTTCTCATCACTTAAGGTTACTTGAGTCAAGGTATCATTATAAGTTGCTCTTAGCTGATAAATTTGGTTATTACTTTTGCCATTAATCAATCTCTGATTCTTATCAAAAATTGCCCATTGTCTATCATATTTTAACGCACCACTTTTAAGAAGACTTCCTTGAGACAGAGATAACCCATCTAAAGATTTAATAGGATAAACAAAAATTTGACTAAGACAAGGTTTTAGATTCATTTTTATCTCTCTATTAATTAGTATGAAAAATTTATAAATTTAGTTGATCAATTTCAACAATGAAAAATGAACAAGGAATAAGTGAAATGGATAAAAAAACTATAATTGACTTCTCTTTTGCCTTTTGCCTTTTGACTTTTGCCTTGCTAAAACGCACTTAAAATGCGTTTTAGCCTATTATCCCTGAGTTTGCCATCCTACTAAACAAATAGCTGTAATTAAACTTAAAATGGGTAAAATGATCCAGGGCTTTATTTTGTATCTTTTCATGACAATTATTGCTAAAGGGTTATCAATTTCTTGTAAGCTTATGATAACAGTCAGGGGATACTGGGGAATAATAAGAAAGTTAACAGCAGTAAGAAAGATATTGTAAAAACAATGAATTTAATCAGAATCTGGATCATTGCTAGTAATGGATTTCGAGAAGTTATCCGCGATCGCATTCTCTATGTGATTGGATTTTTTGCCGTTGTTTTAGCCCTATCTTTGCGCTTACTTCCTGAAATTTCAGTGGGAGCAGATGGTAAAATTTTCCTTGATGTTGGTTTAGGACTGACTTCTTTTTTAGGGGCGATCGTTGCTATTTTTGTGGGAACGGCTTTAATTAATAAAGAAATTGAAAAAAGAACAGTTTTGATTTTAATTCCTAAACCCATTAGTCGCAGCGAATTAATCATCGGTAAACATCTAGGTTTATGTGGGGTCTTAGCGGTTGTAATTGCTATTATGACTGTGCTTTATTTTGGAGCATTAACTTGGGCTAATATTACCTTTTCTCCTGTTAGTTTATTAGTTTCGCAAGTTTATTTACTCTTAGAATTAGCGGTTTTAACGGCAGTTGCTATAACCTTTGGGGTGTTTACCAGTTCAATTTTAGCTACCTTACTCAGCTTTGGTATTTATATTATTGGACATCTGAGTAGCGATTTACTAGAATTAGCAAAATTGAGTCAAAATCCTAGTATCACTGCCTTAACAGAAAGTATCTATTTAGTTGTCCCAAATCTGGAGAGATTTAATCTCAAGAATACAGCCGTTTATGGCATTCTTCCTAGTAGTTCAGAGTTATTGATTGATGCCGTTTATGGCATCATTTATATTGTATTATTGTTGACGATTTCTAGCTTTATTTTTTCCCGTCGGCAATTTTAAGAAATGAGTGAAGAGACATCCTTAATTAGATTAACAATGGGATGTTCTCTTGATTCAATAGTTTTCATTGAGAATTTTACAGAAAGAAATTTATCTATATAATTAGATAGAGGTAATTTTACCTGTATAATTGAATAGAAGTAGCTAGTGAAACCTAGCGAGTCGGTCATTAATCTCCGTGTCTGTGTTAAAAAGCATTACACAAATTTCTACTCCTTTACGACTTTCCATTCTTTGATTTCACAGGTAACTCTCAATGTGTCCGATCATCAAACAAAGTAATAAGACTGATGTATACTTCGACCGACCGATATTTAGAGATTTTTCCACAAGAGACAACAATGTCTAAACCCGTATACCATCAACATTGGTCACAACAGTTAATTCGACAAATTTATTGTCTCTTAAACTCTGATCTTGATCTTAAAGAAAAAATTGTTGATGTATTAGCACTCATTGGGGAAGCATACTACATTGATAATGTGGTTTTGTTAAGCATAGAATCATCAGTGTGCCAAATTTACAAGAGTTGGGGAGTCAGAGATCAAAAGTGGCTGGAAAGCTTTATTTATCAGCAATGGTTTCCTTTAGTTAATTGTAAGCATCAACATCAAATTTATCAATTTCGTCAATTTCACTGTTGTCTTCTAAGTCTTCCTTTATATATAAGTCAGAAATTTTTTGGTTATTTGATTTTACAAACTGAACAATCTGAGAGAAACTTTAGCCCAGAAGAAATAGGTAGCTTAGAAATTGTGACTCATCAAATTGCTATTGCTATTCAACAAATTCAATTAATAGAAAAATTAGATAAAATTCAATCAGATAATCAGAAATTGCAATCTTATAGCGATCATAAAAGCGATTATCTTTCCCATGTTAGTCACGAATTGAGGACTCCTCTAGCAGGGATTTTAGGATTTTCTAAGATGTTAAGAGAAGAAATTTATGGAACTTTAAATGACAAGCAAAAACAGTATGTTAATGGAATTAGGATATCAGGAGAACATTTATTAGCATTAGTTAATGACTTTTTGGATCTCTCAAAAATTGAAGCTAATAAAGAAGAATTATTTTTAGAAACTGTTGCAGTTGAAGATATTTGTTTAGCAGCAATATCGATGGTTCAACCCAAAGCAGATGAACAAAATCTAAACCTCCTTTTAAAGTTAAGTGATCAAGTTGATTTTTGTAAAGTTGATCAAAGAAAAATCAAACAAATTCTGATTAATTTGCTTTCTAATGCCATTAAATTTACAGAAAAAGGTTCAGTGACTTTAGAAGTTGACAAAATCGACTGTTTGCTTACTTTTTGTGTAGTTGATACTGGTATTGGAATTAAAGAAGAAGATCAACAGAAATTATTTCAACCTTTTCAACAAATTCATAGTAACCTCAGTCGCAAGCATAAAGGGACAGGGTTAGGGTTAGCATTATCGAAGAAACTTGCTCAACTTCATCAAGGAGACCTTACCTTGCAATCAGAATATGGCAAAGGGAGTTGTTTTACTTTAGAATTACCCCTTAGAGAAGTCAAAAATTAGCTTTATCTAGTTTCTAATTCTAATCTTTCTTTGACTCAGTTGTTTGAAATCAAACTTGATCTACTATTAGTTGATATAAATGACAGTTATTAATAAATATTTCCGCAATTAATTAAGTTTTTTCGTCATACAGATAGTAGGGGTTAACAGTGGTTAAACCCTATCATTGTTTAGGGATGATTACCTGATTTGCTAAAATGACAGTAAGAGCTTAAAAGATGATCTTAAAATTAAATGCTGACGGATAAACTAAACCAATTAAAAACAATATTTGCAGAAATGGAAAGGGCATTAATTGCCTATTCTGGAGGAATTGATAGTACCTTAGTGGCTAAAGTAGCCTATGATGTCTTGGGCGATCGCGCTTTAGCTGTAACTGCCGTTTCCCCGTCTTTACTCCCCGAAGAATTAGAAGACGCAAAAATTCAAGCAGCAACCATCGGTATTCCCCATGAGTTGGTCAATACCCATGAAATGGATAACCCTAATTACACCTCAAACCCTATCAATCGGTGTTATTTTTGTAAAAGTGAACTGCATGATACTCTCAAACCCTTAGCCTTGAAACGAGGTTATCCCTACGTTGTGGATGGAGTCAACGCCGACGACTTACAAGACTATCGGCCTGGTATTCAAGCAGCCAAAGAGAGGAGCGCGCGATCGCCTTTAGCAGAAGTGGGGATCACTAAATTAGAAGTCCGTCAACTGTCCCAAGCATTAGGGTTATCCTGGTGGGATAAACCGGCACAACCTTGCTTAAGTTCCCGTTTTCCTTATGGTGAAGAGATTACTATCGAAAAGTTACAACGAGTGGGACGGGCTGAAATTTACCTACGAAACTTAGGTTATCATAACTTAAGGGTTCGGTCTCAAAAAGATACTGCGAGAATTGAATTACCCCCTGAAAAGATTAAAGAGTTTGTCGCGACCACAGATTTAGATAAATTAGTCGCTAAATTGCAAAAATTAGGATTTATCTATGTCACCCTTGATTTAGAAGGCTATCGCAGTGGTAAATTAAATCAGGATATTTTAGGAAAAGACGTGGTAAACACGCTAAGCTAACGAGTAACTAAGTCAGAAGTTCCTCGCTACGCTCCGGCGCTATCGCACAGAAGTCAGAAGTTCCTCACTCCGTTCCGGCGCTATCGCACAGAAGTTGTTTTTGTCACAAGGTTATATACCTCGCGCCAAAAACTTTTTGCTTATGATAGCCAGGTTTTTGCTCCTGTTATCTGGATAATTATTGGTCATAAACGAATCCTATTATGACAAAGAAGGCCCTCCTTTTAATTAACCGCCACTCCCGCAGGGGTCAACATAGTTTTGCCCAAGCGGTGGATATTCTTAACGATCTGGGTTTTGAATTAATTGTTGCTCCTATCAAATCCTCTGAAGAATTACCCCGACTGGTACGCCAACATGGCCACAAAGTTGATCTCGTCATTGTGGGAGGAGGGGACGGAACCCTTAACGGGGTGGTTGATAGTTTAATGGATATGCACCTTCCTTTAGGCATTTTACCCCTAGGAACAGCCAATGATTTAGCCCGTACCCTCAAAATTCCTTTTGGTATTCCTCAAGCGTGTCAGGTGATTGCAGAGGGACATCTTAAATATATTGATCTCGGTTGGGTTAATGGGAAATACTTTTTCAACGTGGCCAGTTTAGGATTAAGTGTGGATATTACAGAAAAATTATCCAAAGGGGCCAAACGTCGTTGGGGTGTTTTAGCTTATGCGATGACAGCTTTACAAGTGATGAGTCAAACTCGCCCTTTTCACGCCCGTATTATTATGAATGGGGAACGAATTGACGTAAAAACCATCCAAATTGCAGTAGGAAATGGACGGTTTTATGGGGGAGGAATGGCAGTAGCAGAAGATGCAACTATCGATGATCAAAGATTAGATTTATACAGTTTAGAATTGCAATATTGGTGGCAAATTTTTCCTCTTTTATGGCGACTTCCCCAAGGACAACATGGAGACTTACATTGGGTAAGGACTCTAGAAGGGGAACACTTTGAAATTAATACCCGCAAAGTCCAAGAAATTAATACAGATGGGGAAATTGTGACAGGAACCCCTGCTGTTTTTCGAGTTATTCCCCAAAGTTTAGGGGTTTTTGTGCCGAAAATTGTCAATCCTTGAACCAGTTATCAATTACTGTTCACTGTAAAGGATTATACGTCATAAATTCTGCATTCTTTTGCGTCGGGATTGTCTTGACAATATTGTTGGAAGTTCGTACGCTGTTTTTTATGAGACGCTTCGGCAAAGAGTTCTTCTACTTCATCCCAGGCTTCTGCTGCTTGTGTCGTCTTGCCTTCAGAAGATAGTTTACGCGCTTCTTTGATAGCTTCGTCGATACGTTCTTGTAGTTCAATGTTAGTAGTAGTCATAATTGTTTTTTAGATTCACACCAATTCAATTAACTTACTTTTACCCTAACGTGGACAACCTTGATGTTACCTCGCTTAACTGGTTCACCCAGTTGAGTGAAGTTTGTTTCCTACTGATTAATTAAATAAGTTTTTCGTTCTTTTCTCAATACTATTTTATAATTGATTGTACTTACACAATATTCCTGTGAAACAAAATAAAAAATAATTATGTTACAAATTCTCACAGGTTTCGGTTTTCTTTCGGGAATGAGTTATCCTTTTCGTTTATTACGACTATTTAAGTCTAATCCTGGTCTCTTATCTTATATTATTGTTCCTATTTTAGTTAATATTGTTATCGGAGTTTTTCTTTATATTGGTTTATTTTTCTTTGGTTGGCAAGTTACCCAACTGTTAACGAATAGTCTCATTAATCGCCTTGACTTACTATTAGCTGATCTTCCAACTTGGTTGAATAGTTTGGATTATGTTGTGATAATTTTAGGTTGGTTAATTAGAATTATTTTAAGCTTATTATTATTAATTTTAACGGGGTTTATTTTAGTTCAATTCGGTGTACTTTTGGCTGCCCCTTGGTACGGTAATTTATCAGAAAAAATAGAGAAAATAAGAACTAATAAAGTAGAAATCGTAGAAGTGGGAATGGTTCGAGATATTTGGCGAGCAATTTTATTTGAATTAAAAAAAATAGTCTTAATTTTGGGTTGCGCTGTCTCAATCTTTTTGTTGAGTTTTCTTCCTGTTATTGGTGCAATTATTTCTACAGTAGGCGGTATTACAATTACAGGAACAATTATCTGTTTAGACTTTTTTGATGGTGCATTAGAAAGAAGACGACTAAAATTTAGAAAAAAAGTTAACCTCGTTTGGAAATGTTTTCCAGCAAGTGCAGGGTTTGCTATTATTTGTTTATTATTGATTAGTGTTCCTTTTATCAACTTAATTACTATTCCTTTTTGTGTAGGAAGTGGCACGTTATTTGTTTGCGATCGCATTCTTCCAAAGTATTTATAAAGGGAAGTTACTGATCAATTAAAACAACTACAAACATTTCAATTTTCTGATTATATTAGAGTAAGCTAAAGAAAGAATTATGGATATTTCAAACCTTATTAAACAACTACAAAATCCGAATAGTTATTCCCATACTGTACAAAATTCAATCAAAGTAATTCAAACCCATGCGTCAGCTATTTTCTTAACAGGAAACTATGCTTATAAAATAAAAAAGCCTGTTGATTTTGGTTTTTTGGACTATTCGACTCTCGAAAAGCGTCAACATTTTTTAAATCAAGAGTTGACCATGAATCAAGCGATCGCTCCTGATATTTATCTAGAAGTTTTACCCATTACTCTAGACAATAATCAAGTCAATATAGGAGGAAAAGGAGAAATTATCGATTATGTTCTCAAAATGAATCAGTTTCCTCAAGATTGTTTATTTATCAATCTATTTAAAGCAGGAAAACTAGAAAAATATCACTTAGAAGACTTAGGAAAAGTAGTTTCAGAGTTTCACAAAAACACAATAACAAATGATTATATTCGTGGTTTTGGTGATATAGAAGTTATTAAAAAGTCTATTGATGAAAATTATGAAAGAACAGAAAAATATATCGGTATTGCTCAAACAGAGAAACAATATAAAGAAACAAAACAGTTTACTGATCGCTATTTTGAACTCAAACAAAGCTATTTTAAACAACGACAACAAGCAGATAAAATAAGAGAATGTCACGGCGACTTACACTTAAAAAATGTTTGCCTATGGAATAATAAAATACAGTTATTTGATCGCATTGAATTTAATGAGGAATTTCGCTACGTTGATGTGATGTTTGATGTAGCATTTACTGTCATGGACTTAGATGCCAGAAACCGCCAAGACTTTAGTAATATTTTCCTCAATACTTATTTAGAATATACGGGAGATTGGCAAGGATTACAAGTATTACCCGTTTATCTTTCCCGTCAAGCTTATGTTAGAGCAAAAGTTAATTCGATGGTACTTGATGATGCTAATATTTCTGATGAAGAACATAAAAAAGCCCAAGAAGAAGCTAAAAATTATTATCATTTAGCCTGGAAATATACCCAACAACATCAAGGAAAAATTATCCTGATGTCAGGGTTATCAGGATCAGGAAAAACTACTATAGCAAAATATCTTGCTCAACAAATAAATGGAATTCTAATTCGCTCTGATGCTGTCCGAAAACACATAGGAAATATTCCCTTAGATGAAACTGGAGACAGTGAACTTTATAGTGAAGAAATGAATAAAAAAACTTACGAAACTTTGATATATTTAGGGGAAATAATTGTAAAAGAAGGATTTTCAGTGATTTTAGACGCTAAATTTGATCGTCATCAATGGAGAGAAACTGTAATAGAAATAGCTAAAAAAAATAACATTTCCTTGACAATTTTGTATTGTCACGCACCATTAGAGATTTTAAGCGATCGCCTCTCAAACCGCCAAGGAGACATTTCTGATGCAACCGCCAACTTATTGCAACAACAACAAAACAACGCCCAAGATTTTAATCAACACGAAATGAGTTATGTTAAGACAATCGACACCACAAACAACTGGGAAGAAAAACTTAAGGAGATCAGATGGTGAAAAGAGGATAAAAAAGCAACCATCATCGTATAATAAAACCAATAAGGATTTGATCTTTAGTCCCAAAAGAAAAAGAATCCTAGACATTTCGACAGAATCATCAAAAGTCGATACACAACTGAGATGTCAAGCCAAAAGAAGGGGGATAGACACATTTTAAATAGATATAGCTTGCATCCTCTCAACAGAGACGGTTAAAGACGGTTTTTTGGGGACGCAGAACAGACCATACTTGATGCACTAAGGGGATCATCTAACCTCATTTATAGACAAAAAAGCCCCCATTGTGTCCTATAGAAACCTCATCAGAAGTACGTCACGAACAATAAGGAGATTAATTTGGTTAGTACAACATCATTGAAAACCACAAAGTCAGAAGACATTTTTTCTGCTGCTCAAAAATTAATGCCAGGGGGCGTAAGTTCTCCCGTGAGGGCGTTCAAGTCCGTTGGAGGGCAACCTATCGTCTTTGATCACGTCAAAGGGGCTTATATTTGGGACGTAGACGGCAACCAATACATTGATTATGTGGGAACCTGGGGTCCGGCGATTTGTGGCCATGCTCATCCTGATGTTATTGGGGCCCTTCATAATGCTTTAGACAAAGGAACCAGTTTCGGCGCACCTTGTTTATTAGAGAATGTTTTAGCAGAAATGGTCATTGATGCGGTTCCTAGCATCGAAATGGTTCGGTTTGTTAACTCCGGTACCGAAGCTTGTATGTCAGTGTTACGGTTAATGCGGGCGTTTACAGGCCGAGACAAAATCATCAAATTTGAAGGCTGTTATCATGGCCATGCAGATATGTTCCTGGTTAAAGCGGGGTCTGGCGTTGCTACCCTCGGTTTACCAGACTCTCCTGGGGTTCCCAAAACCACTACTGCTAACACCTTAACCGCCCCTTACAACGATTTAGAAGCAGTCAAAGCTCTCTTCAAAGAAAATCCTGATGAGATTGCAGGAGTTATTTTAGAGCCTGTAGTCGGTAATTCTGGTTTTGTTGTGCCAGATGGCGGATTTTTACAAGGATTACGCGAATTAACTCAAGAAAACGGTGCTTTGTTAGTATTTGATGAAGTCATGACAGGTTTCCGTCTCTCCTATGGTGGGGCTCAAGAAAAATTTGGAGTGACTCCCGACTTAACCACATTGGGCAAAGTCATCGGCGGTGGTTTACCTGTCGGGGCTTATGGTGGCCGTAAAGATATTATGTCAATGGTTGCTCCGGCAGGTCCGATGTATCAAGCAGGAACCCTATCTGGTAATCCCTTGGCTATGACTGCAGGCATCAAAACCCTGGAATTACTGCAAAAACCAGGAACCTATGACCAATTAGAAGAAATCACTAAACAGTTAAGCGAAGGCTTATTAAAGATAGCTAATGATGCTGGTCATAAGGTATGTGGTGGCCATATCGGTGCAATGTTCGGTCTATTCTTCACAGAAGGACCGGTACGAAGCTACGATGATGCGAAAAAGTCTGATTTAGCTAAATTTGGGCGTTTTCATCGCGGGATGTTAGAAAAGGGTGTTTATCTGGCTCCTTCTCAGTTTGAAGCTGGTTTTACCTCTTTAGCCCATACCTCAGAAGATATTGAGAAGACTTTGGCTGCAGCGAAAGACGTACTTTCTAGTCTGTAGGTTTATTTCTTTTGATGGAAATTGTAAGGTGGGCATTGCCCACCCTACTATTAATTATTCCTCGGTTTCTGAATTAAAATCCAAAGAAACCCCATTCATACAATAGCGTTGTCCCGTGGGTTTGGGTCCATCAGGAAAGACATGACCTAAATGACTACCGCAACGACTACAATGTACCTCGGTTCTGGTCATAAATAAGGAACGATCCACTGAGGTTTCAATGGCACCCTCGATGGGTTTATAGAAGCTTGGCCACCCCGTACCACTATCGTATTTAGTTTCAGAGGTAAATAAAGGTTGTCCGCAAGCAGCGCATTTATAAACCCCTTCTCCATATTCTTTATCTAGGGGACTGGTTCCGGCTCTTTCGGTGCCATGTTTTCGTAAAACGTTAAACTGTTCTTGGGTTAACGTTTCTTTCCATTCTTGTTCGCTTTTATTAACTTCAAATTGTTTGTCTGATGTTTTCATGATGTTTTGTTCCTAAATAACTAACAACAAATATTTAAGGGTGGTGAAGGTTAAATAACCAGTCACTGTTCACTGTTTCAACTACTCTATATCTATGGTAGTGGGAGAGTCCCCTGAAGAGGGTTTAAAAGAAAGGGGTTTTCTATAGTCCATATATAAGCGATCGCGCCATAAGAAGAAAGCATCATAAGTGGTGTTATCCGCTAACCCAGGAATACCTTTTCCTTTTAGGGTATCAGGAATGTCTAAATAATCCCCTGCTGGTTGCTTTAAAATAATACTTAATCCGGCAACCGCTAGATCCGCTAACGTGATTTCATCCCCCACTAAATAGGGTTGATGTTCTAAGATAAGACTAAGAGCTTCTAAGTCTTGTTTGAGGGCTTTTGTTGCTTCTTTTACCGCATCCGGACCAAAACCAACACCAGTCCCTAATGCACTTAACACATCTCCAGGAACCGCACCAATTAACGTTTTTAAAAAATCAGGAACTTCTTTTGGTAACACCGAAGTCCGAAAGTTTGGGTTTTGGTTTAAAGCACCAATTAAAGCAATTCTTCCTTTGGTTCCGATGGATTCATCTGCCCATTCTTCGATTAATAAACATTGTCCTCTTTTAACGGGATCGGTAGGAATAATAGGCTTTTCTGGATATTTTCTATCTAAATAAAAGGCGATATCAGTTGAGTCAGCAATGATAGTATCCCCATCTTTTAAAACAGGAACTTGTCGCTGTCCTGACATTTTATAAAGATCCATTTGACCCACTCCTGGGGTAACTTCTATTTTACGATATTCTAAGCCTTTATAGTCAAGAATTAAACGCACTTTCTCAGAATACTGAGAAACCTCAAATTGATACAGTTCTATCATTCGCTGTTCTCTCCCCAACAGTCTTTTTAATCTGTTTATACTGTAACGTTTTTTTACAATTTTGTCATAATTTTCTTGGTAATTAAGTTATTAATCTTTTGCAAATAATAGAATTAAAAATAAAAAATTTGTTATAATAAAAAGATCAGGTTTATAGATTATAAACTATTCGTGAACTTGATTGAGTTGCTGTTAGTAAAAAAGTATTGTTTTTTTACAAAACTAATATTAATTACCATCAAATTATTGATAATCGGAGGCTAAAAAAATGAAATCAGAGCGATCTCGAAGAGATCCGCATGGCGGTGCGCAAACTCGCATCATCATTATGGGGGCAGCAGGACGAGACTTTCATAATTTTAACCAAGTTTATCGTCATAATTCAAACGTGCAAGTGGTGGCTTTCACCGCAGCCCAAATATCGGGCATTGCTAACCGCTTTTATCCTCCTTCCTTAGCTGGTCCTCTTTATCCTGACGGTATCCCTATCGTGGATGAAACGGAACTAGATAGCCTCTGCCAAGAAAAAGAGATTGATCAAGTCATTTTTGCTTATAGCGATGTAACTCACCGTCAAGTGATGCACCTTGCCTCTCGCGCGTTGGCTTCAGGGACTGACTTTTTATTACTCGGCCCACAACAAACCATGTTAAAGGCAACTGTTCCCGTCATTGCTGTGTCCGCAGTACGAACAGGGTGCGGAAAATCTCAAACAAGCCGGTGGTTATCCAAATTATTGCAAAAAAAGGGTTTAACTGTAGCAGTGATTCGTCATCCCATGCCCTACGGAGACTTGGAAAAACAAGCGGTGCAAAGATTTGCAACCCTCGATGACTTAACTCAAGCTAATTGTACCGTAGAAGAACGGGAAGAATACGAACCCCATATTAATGTTGGTAACATCGTTTATGCAGGGGTAGATTACAAAAAAATTGTCAAACAAGCTCAACAAGAAGCCGATATTATTCTCTGGGACGGAGGAAATAACGATTTTCCCTTTATTTGTCCCGACTTACACCTGGTTTTAGTCGATCCTTTGCGGACTGGGGACGAAACTACCCACCATCCAGGAGAGGTAGTATTAAGGATGGCTGATATTGTCATCATTGCCAAGGTAGATGCAGCAGAAGATGCCAATATTCAAAAGGTTAAGGAAACAGTGCAGCAGGTGAACCCCAAAGCGTTAATTATTCGAGGAAAATCTCCTATTTTTTTAGACCAACCCGAATCAGTTCGCGATCGCCGTGTTTTAGTGGTAGAAGATGGACCGACTACGACTCATGGAGGAATGGCTTATGGGGCCGGTTATATCGCAGCCACTCGCGCACAGGCTAAAGAAATTGTCGATCCTCGCCCCTATGCGGTTCCTGAAATTAGCAAAATTTACGAAACCTATCCCCATATTGGGTCTGTTTTGCCGGCCATGGGTTACTTTTCCGAACAATTAAAGGCATTAGAAACAACTATTAATCAAGCAGAAGTTGATGTCGTAGTGGCAGCAACCCCCAGCAACTTAGGAGAATTAATTCAGGTTAATAAACCTATTATTCGTGCGAGTTACGAGTTTGCTGAAGCTCAAAGTCCAGGATTAACCGAACAAATAGAAAAGTTCTTAGAAAAAGTCTAAAATATAAACAAAGTAGAAAACCTTAGTATTAAGATTTTCTACTTTATCAACAATATTAAGAACCAAAGAAATCCTTAACTGCATCAACAACATTATCAGAAGTTTCTTCTATATTAGATTTAGCTTCTTCGACCCCTCTTTTTGTTCTGCCAATGTCTTGTTTAGCACGGCCTTTAACTTGGTTAGTTGTTCCTTCAATATTATCCTCTAAGTCGTCGCCCACTTTCTTTTGAACAGTTCCTGCATCTTCTTGGGCTTTACCTTTTATTTGATCAACAATTCCTTCTGCTCCAGCGCTGTTAACTGCTAGATATTGGTTAGTAACAGCATAAGAGGAAGGAACATTATAAGTTAGTGTTCCTAGAAAGAGTCCAGAAACTAATAATAAAATAGCTAATACTCGATTGATTTTCGATAACATAGATTGAATTGTCATAATTACAATTAATTATTGCGTATTGCAGAAGTGATGAATGTAGATGGAACTCGATAAACAAAACTTTTATCAAAGAAAAGAAGATTATAAGTTAGTTTTCCTCTCTTTGATAATAATCAAATTATTTATCTATTAGTCAATAGCTTGCTTGACTTTCTCTTTAGCATCTTCCACAGAATGTTTTGCTTCTGCTTCTGCTTGCTTCATTTTTCCTTCTGCTTTGTCTTCAGGATCGCCTGTAACTTCTCCGACCATTTCCTGAGCTTTTCCCTCAAGATTTTTCATAGTCGCATCCACTCTATCTTCTGTACTCATGGTATTTCGTGCCTCTTAAATTTATGATAGATAAATAATTTAATTTACCTATCAAAGATTCTACATAAAACAATCCTCATAGTACGTCTCTCAAAGGATAGATTGTTATTAATAGTATAAACAAGTTATCTATTTCTTTGGATATACTTCAATTAGGTCTATCTTGCGACAGATGTTTTTTTAGCTAGTTTTTAGTAATTTTGTGAGTAAGTCTGGATTATAAAAAACAGATATTTTTATTGCACATAATGTTTAAAAAGATAATAAAGTATCTAAGTATAGAAGAAATGCAGACGATAAAAAAACCACCATAAGAGCCACGCTTTATGTTATAGAAATGGCTCTTATCGCTGGAGTTAACAAGAGTTAAATAATTCAAAAATTTATTAAAAAAGTAAACAGATTTATAGCTTTATAATAGTTACGAGGTAACAACTAATGATATTAAGAAAATTATCAGCTTTCGCTAGTATACTACCACTTTTACTAACCCAAAGTTTAGTTAATCCCCTGAAAGCGTTAGAAACAAAGCCAATATTAATAAGTCAAAACAAAACTTGTCGGCAAGTAAACTCTGATACATCTATTAATGTTAGAAATGCACCTACTGGCTTGATTGTGGGTCGTTTAGAAAATGCGGATCAAGTTTATATTATAGATGAAGTTGAAGATGGATGGGTACAAATCAGTTATCCTATTGCCGGATATGTTGATGCAGGTAATTTAACATATTGTGCTGGTGATAGCTCTAGTAATCAGCCTAGTGATTATGATAACCCAACAGCAGCAAACCCTACTACAGTTTCAGGAAGTAACTGTCGACAAGTGAATAGGGATCAATTATTAGTTAGACAAAAACCAAACGGTGAAATCGTTGGACAGTTAACAGATGAACAACAAGTTATGATTGCCAATGAAGGGTTCAATGGTTGGGTTCCCATTGAATATCCTATCAATGGTTATGTTGCGTCTCAATATTTAACCAATTGCGAGAATACTGCTAACCTTCCCACTTCAATTAGAGAAGGAAATGTTTCTACAGTATCCGGTAGTAATTGTCGTCAAGTTATGTCACCTGATGTTCCTGTTAGATCAAAACCTATGGGAGATATAATTGGAAAATTAGAGCAAAATAATCAAGTTTCTATTGCCAATGAAGGTTACGATGGTTGGGTTCCCATTGAAAGTCCTGTTAGTGGTTATGTAACATCAGCTAATCTCGGCAATTGTACCTCTTTAAATAATCAATAAAAACTTAACGAAACTATATACAAGTGGGATCTTAACTGTGTTAAGATCCCATTTTAATTAATAGGACTAAATATGGTCATTATTATTCAGATTCTGTGCATCATTATTATTGTTATTTTAGTAAGTTTATATTTGCAAGGCTATTTTCAACCTGAAAAAAACTATTATTTCGAGAATTTTCCACCATCAGACTCAGAGTATTTTGGCTTGACTGTAGCTAATTTTTCTGATTCATTTATTGTCTCAGGTAATATTATTAACTTTTGGGTAGGAGCAAACGAAATTTACTCAGCTAGACTAAAAGCTATCGAAAAAGCTGAAGAGTTTATCCAACTTGAAACCTATATCATGACCCCAGGAAATCGCGCTGATGAATTTGCCCAAGCCATTATTAATAAAGCTAAAACAGGGGTAAAAGTTCAATTGGTGGTGGATAATTATGGTGTTAAATCTATGCCAGATTCTTACTGGAATAATTTTAAAAAGGAAGGGATAGAAGTGTGGAAATTTAATAAATTTCAGTGGCGAAATCCTCTAAAGAATTTAAGACGAAATCACCGTAAACTATTAATTGTTGATAATAAAATTGCGCTAATTGGAGGTGCAGGAATTTCTGATCGGTGGGATGGTTGGCCAGAAATTGGAGATCAAGAACCTTGGTTAGATTATGAAATAGCTATAGAAGGTAATGTCTTAACAAGACTTTCTGGCTTTTTTTGGCAGCATTGGTTAGATACCAAAGGAGTGATCAATTTTGTTGATATTCCCTCTCAGCAAAAAGAAGAAAATTTGCCCAAAATATTGGTCACAGCTAATGATTATCCTAGTTATAAAGATTCATCTATTCGTTCTCTATTTCAAACCTTAATTTTAGGTTCAACACAAAGACTTTGGATCGCAACTCCTTACTTTTTACCTAATTCTAATTCTTGTCGAATGTTACGGGATGCCAAAGCAAGAGGCGTTGATGTTAAAATTCTCACTATGGGCAAACATTGTGATAAACCTTTTGTCCGTAAAGTTGCCCGCGAACGTTATGATAAATTATTCAAGGGAGAAATACCGATTTATGAATATCAACCCAGTATGATTCATGCAAAAATGATTTTAGTTGATGATCAATGGGTTAGTTTCGGGAGTGCTAACTTTGATCCTCGTAGCTTTTTTCAAAATGATGAATTAAATTTGTCTCTTAAAAATTCTGACTTTGCTGCTCAAGTTGAGGCATTTTTTATTAAAGCTTTTGAAAAAAGTCATCTAATTACATTAAAAGAGTGGCATAAAAGGCCTTTAGGCGATCGCTTAATTGGTTCATTCTGGTTGTTGTTTTATTGGCAACTCTAATGATGAATTGGCTTCTAACTCTTCTCTGTTTGATTTTTCTAGTAACTAGCGTTTGCTTCGGAGTGTATAACTATCAATTTTTGCAAAAGTCTATCCCCATTGAAGGCAAAGTTATTGGTGTCGATAAAAGCATTACCAGAAACCATGACGGAGGTTTTAGCAAAAATAGTTATCCCATCATCGAATATATCCCTCCTCATACTAAGGAAAAACAGACATTTAAAGCATCAGTCGCAGCTTTAAACGTCAAAACACGAAGCAAAGTATGGGTAGCTTATCATCAAAAAAAGCAAACAGCAAAAATCATTTCTTTTGGTGAAATTTTCTTACTTTTTACGCTATTTAGCTTATTTGGTTTAACCTTGCTTTTAATTCTGGTTCCTTTATCAAAAAGTAGTCAAATGCTTTACACCCTTTTAAAACTATTACATATTTTTTAGATATTATAATTTTTTAAACCCCTTAGCCCACCCCAAAATCATCTAAGATGCGATAAGATTTTTCTATCGATAAAGGTGTGTGAGGAAAATAGTAATGACAGCGCAGAATAAAGTCAATACTCAAAGGAAAATTACCCAGACATTTTGGCTAATCTTAGGACGATATGGTGGATTAATTGGGTTAATTTGGCTTATTCTTTGTTTACCGGCACAAGCAACCAAAGAACTGCGTATTGCTGTGAAAAAAGGTGTTAGCGCAGTACAAGTAGGCAGTTCAACCCCCGCTATTGTTAGAGATGCTGGAGGACGGCCAATTGGAAATTTAGCTGCACTGGATGGCTTTACGGTTAAACCGAGAGGCAGTGGTGTTAATCTCAATCAATGGAACTCTAGTTATCTGATTATTGAACCAAAAGATGACGGAGTGGTTTGGATCGGCGATCGCTGGTATCGGGGAAAAGTTCGGGTTATCCGTCAAGGTAGTGGGGTAACAGCCCTTAATTTAGTGGATATCGAAGAGTATTTATACAGTGTCGTCGGGGCTGAAGCTTATCCCACTTGGCCCCAAGAAGCCCTAAAATCTCAAGCAGTGGTTGCTCGTACCTATGCCCTCTACCAAGCTTCTAAGGCTAGTAACCGTTATTATGACTTGGATACCACCACAAACACCCAAGTGTATAAAGGGTTAGAAACTGAGTTTGTGACTACCCACGACGCAGTTAAAGCCACTTTAGGGCAAGTTTTGACTTATGACGGTAAAGTGATTTTATCCGCCTTTCATTCCTCTTCTGGAGGTCATACAGAAAACGTTGAGGACGTTTGGAGTTCTCCCTTACCTTATTTACGGGGTGTGGTAGATTACGATCAAACAGCCCCTGTGTTTCAATGGAGTCGGTCTTTTAGTGCTTGGGAAATGGGCCGTCTCATTGGCAGTGTGGGTTCAGTGCGATCGCTCGTTCCGGAAAAAACCACACCTCACGGACGAATTATTACTTTAAAAGTCGTAGGTAGTGCCGGATCTCGTCGTATTACGGATGATCAACTCCGCAAGGCATTAAAGCTTAAAAGTACCCTATTTACTGTCTCCAATAATAATGGAACTTTTACGATTCAAGGAAGAGGTTATGGTCATGGTATCGGTTTAAGTCAATGGGGAACCCATTACCTAGCTGAACAAGGTATTCCTTATCATCAAATTTTAAGTCATTATTATAAAAATGCTCGCTTAAGCAGCTTAAATTAATGAACAGCGAATAGTTACTTAATGGCTTAGTGACTGTTCGCTGATAAAAGGAAAAAAACTCAGAAAAAGCTAAAATAATGAGGTATAGTTTTTACATGATTTAAGAGGTTTAAATTCCTACAGGATCATTGTGTTTTAAATTTCTTGTAAAATATCAGATAGTTTAGGTACATTTGACGCAATAATATTATCTTCACTTCCATCCTGTTTATGGTGAGGAAAGCTGTATAAATTTAACTTTTTTTTTGATGATGAGGTGCGTTATCATACCGAAAAATCAACTTATTCTTTTCATTCATGTATTGATATGAATATTTGCCCCGATTAATTTTATATTCTACTTCAATGTATTCAGTTAGATAAAGACAACATTTATTGAGAAACTGAATTTTACCTTTAATATAACCTAAAAATTGATCTCGTCTTTGATAAATTATATTGTGGGATTGAATTAACTGGTTAGAGTTAATAATTTGCTGAATTTTGATAAAATAATCTTCAAGTAGCATAACTCTATTTCTTGTAATTCTTGATACTTATTTTGTAACTTATCTAACATCCAAGCTTCTCCCATCCATTCATCAAAATCCATATTTAATTGATGTTCTAATTGCTCAGTTTCAAAGTGATTAAGAAATTCTTCTGTCGAAATTTTATATTTTTCTTCAAACCCTTGTAATCTCTCTTGAGTCTCTAAAATACTGTTTTTAATTTCCTGTAATCTATCAGTTGTTTTAACCATAACAATACCTATTTTGTGAATTCTTCAATTCTATTATATTGCTTTTTCTGTGATCGCCCTCTCTCTGCTCGAAATTTTAAATCTTTTTTACTACCATTAAACCGATAAAAGTGCCAGCAAAACCCCACAATAAACTCATAAATGTATAAATGAATAATAAACAATATTCTTGATTTCTTAATAATAAATTATTTTCTAAAGAAAAAGATGAAAACGTTGTAAACCCTCCACAAAAGCCTGTCACTAATAATAGTCCCCAATAAGGATGAATGGGAAATCTTTCAATTAAACCAATGATTACACCAATCACTAAACAACCAATTAAATTAACCGTCAATGTTCCCCAAGGAAACATTATATCAATTTGTTCATTAATGATTTTACTAATTAAATAACGTCCACAACTACCTAAACCTCCTCCGAGAAAGACCATTAACCAAGACAAAAACTCCATGTCAAAAAACTATTAATTGTTAATTATTAATTAGTTTAGTATCAATTTCTACGAAATCGATAGCAAAAATAAGATAAGGTTAAGATAAATAAGATATTCACAGCCTTATCAATGCGAATTGAGCAACTACAAGCATTTTTAGCGATCGCAGACACGGGCAGTTTTGGCCAGGCAGCGAGTCAGTGTGGTATCACTCAATCGACCATTAGCCGACAAATACAGGCCCTAGAAGGGAATTTAGGAGCATTATTGTTTCATCGCTCCACTCAGGCTAAATTGACGGTAGCCGGGGAAAAATTGTTGCCAAGGGCGAAAAAAATTTGTCAAGAATGGGCAACGGTTGGGCAAGAAATTAAAGATTTACAAGCAGGAAAACAACCAGAATTATGTGTGGCCGCCATTCATTCGGTTTGCTCCCATTTTTTGCCCCCAATATTACAACAATTTTGTTTAGATTATCCTCAAGTCCAGTTACGAGTCACCGCGTTAGGCAGCGATCGCGCCTTAAAGGTATTACGAGATGGTTTAGTGGATATTGCGATCGTCATGAATAATCGTTTTTTGACCACTAGCCCTGAGATGACTGTCGATTTATTATATGAAGAAAAAATTGATGTTTTAATGTCCGTTAATCATCCGTTAACTGACTATGATCAGGTTCCTCATACAGAGTTGATTAAGTATCCTCAAGTCGTGTTTAAAGATGGTTATGGAATGCAAAGATTACTACAAGAATGGTGTTCTATTCATAATTTAAGTATTAATGCAGTGATGGAATTGAATACATTAGATGCGTTTCGTGGAGTGGTTAGACAAGGAGAAATTATTGCATTATTACCAGAAACGGCATTAATTGAAACCAAAAAAGATAATAGCTTAACTGTTCGTTCTTTAGCCCCTATTTCTGATGAATTTAATCAAAAATCTCCTACACTTTTAACCCGTCAAGTGGTTTTAGTTTCAACTAGCGATCGCATTAACATTCCTCCCATTGCTCATTTTTGTCATCTTGTTCGTCAGGGAGTGACTCGGTTTAATGAACAAACTATCGGCAACTCTCTTTCTGCTTAATCTAAATTGTTAACTGGTATTTTGTTTATTTTGTCAAGACCAGCTTTACATTGCTTTACTTTTGTTTAGTATATTTGCTCAAAATTTTTTAAATTTATGGACTTTAAGAGCTTATTTTTGGCTGTTGCGCTTCCTTGGTTAAAATAATACTGGGAATACTTAGGGTTATTTTTGCGATCGCCTTTAAAAGATAATCTTTACTCAAAACTGTTGCCAAATTTCTGAAAAATGGGATAATAATTAATAGGTATTTTCACTATAGTTTATCGACAAGACATATTTCTTTATACAAGTTCAAATGATCCCTCATGGTTAGCAAAGTATTATAAAGAAAATTAAATATTTATTACTAACATAGCTAAACATTAATCATCTTATTACATAATCGGAATAGAGAGGAGGAAAATTTTACTCTCTTTGAATTGAAAAGTAGTAAACAAATTCATAATTCATTTAATGAAGTTTGGAGGCAGATGGTATGAAACTGAATAATATCTTACAAGAATTTGTCCAGTATTTGGCAGAAGGCTTTGCTAAAATTTTTAGTCCGGCTAAAGACGACTATCAAGATATGGGAATACAGCCTTATGACTGTAAACCTTATATTAAAGCAAAAGCTAATAAAATCCTTTAGAGAGAATCACTCATCTTTTTTGTCATTAATTAAGGGGCAAACAAAAGTTTGCCCCTGTTATTCTGTTGTAAAATTTTTGGTGTGTGAGGTAAGTATAAGCATTTTAGGCTTCAAGCATAATCCTTATTTTTGAGCAACGGTAAAATCGCCAAAGTTAGGATCATGAGAAGGGGTTTCTGACTGTTCAACGGGAACATGAGTCGCTGTTTGATTCATTGTGTTAGGAGTCATGGGAGACTGGCCTAATTGCAATGATATATAAAGCAGCCACGTTACCGTACTAGCTAATAAAAAACGTTCTAACATCTCACACCACCTAGAATCAATTGCGCTTAATAGAGAAGATCCATTGAATTAGAGTTTGGCTGCCGAAGGCTAGAGATATCAGACCATTTCCCTAAATTATGACAGTGAATACTGCTTATTATCTTTACTCTATTAACATCGATTGTCTTTTAAGATTTTCTAGACGACCTTGCTGCTAAATAAGCTCAAGGTGTTTAACATCTAGGGAATCAACCTCCGTAAGACATCTCAATTGTAGCAAACCATCACAAAAATTATGAGCAAAGCTTGAGTAATTTGGAAATATTAACACTTATCCTTAAAGTTAGTGATAGGGTTGTAGGAGAAGTCGCCGGTCTGAAGAAAGTATCGTGATAACCCTAGACTTCAATAATTTTGAGAACAAGAAATGTTCTTAATTATCTCACTCTGAGATGAACGATGATCACTCCTCAAATCAGTTACAATCTAGCAATCAATGGCTAAATATTTCCTAATTGAATCACAAAGTCCCTTTGATTATCCAGAGGTAAATAATAATTATAATCTCGCCTCTGATCTCGCTGATGCTGGTAACGAAGTTACCTTATTTTTAATCGAAAATGGTGTATTAGCAGCCCGTTCTACTGTAGCGTCTCAAGGATTAACAAGTCTGGAAAAAGTCAAGTTATTGGCGGACGAATTTTCCTTAGATGAACGAGGCATTGATACCACAGAGTTAGGAACTAAAATAGAAGTTTCTAACGTTGCATCTATCGTGGATGCCATGAGTCAAGGACAAAAAATGATGTGGTTATAATTAATAGGAGAATTTAAAAAAATGAGTAAGACAGTTTTAAGTTTTTTGTTGATGGACGGACCTTTTGAACAGGCCAGAACCACCACAGCTTTTCGTATGATTGATGCTGCTTTAGAAAAGGGATACGATGTTAAAGTATTTACCTATGAAGGGGGTGTTTCTTTAGCCTTTGCCCATCAAAAACCCCATGCCAATAGTGTTCATGGTCGTACTTTTGACGAAGAAAATCACCCTTTAACTAAAGATTGGATCACAGCTTTATTTGATAAAGCAAAAAATAAAGGTTGTGAATTAGAATGGGTTAATTGTGGGCTTTGCGTCGATGAAAGAGGAGTTAATGATGCGGTAGAAGGCTGTCGTCGTGGCGCACCTAAAGATTTTTGGGAATGGTCTAAAGAAGCAAACGGAACCTTAGTTATTGGCACAAAATAAGGAGCAAATATGAAAGTATTACAAGTGATTCAGTCCGCTTATCGTTGCACCATTGAAGAACAAGATGATCCCGTGGTTTGGTTTATTCAAGTGTTAGAAACCATTGGCGGTGACGTTGATATTGTCTTACGAGCAAATGCGGTTAATTACGCTGTTAAAGGTCAAGTTATCGAAGGGCTGTCTTTTGGTGAATGGAAACAAAGTTTTCCTGCTAAACTTGATGACGATTTGCAACAATGTCTTGACAAAGGCATTAAAGTTTATGCAATTAGTGAAGATATTTCTAAACGAGGGATTCCTGAAGATAAATTATTAGGAGGAATTGAGAAAATATCTTTTAAAGAATTGCCTAAATTGTTTGATAATTATGAACAAGTTTGGCATTGGTAATTCTATCGGTAGGGTAGGCATTGCCTACCTTACTAACTATGTCACTTCGGATAAAACAAGATTTCGGAATTGACTAGAACTGCCCAAATTGTTAATTGTATCATTATCATTCATAAAGACTAAACGGTCAAAATTGCCCGTAAAATATTGACCAAGATTAATAGAATAATCTTTCCAACCATTAACGGCTTGGGAATCATTTAATCCTTGATAATCATTGAATGCTTGATTAGCAAAGGTTTGGGTTCCATACAATTGAAAGAGGGTATTAGTATTATTAAACAAATCATCATCATTATCAAAACCAATTCCTTGTATTTCCCCTTCATCTACGCTACGGAATTGGAAACTTAGACGGGTATTGGCTGTAATATTATAGTTGCCTAAGTCCCAAGATTTCCAAGCATTATTTTCAACTTTTACTTGATTTCCATGATCGAGATAAGTGACAGTTGCTTCTGAGGTATCTTGCGGTAAATTGTTACCATTTAAAACAGAAGCATCACCATAGGTTTGAAGAGATTTACTAATGGTTGTTCCGTTAATGGTTAGGTTGAGTTGATTAGTAGGAGGTGGGGGTGTATTTTCTGATAAAATTAAATTACGAAACTGACTAGAACTGCCTAAATTATTAGGAGTATCGTTATCATTCATGAACACTAAACGGTTATAGGTTCCTGTTAAAAAGTCTCCGACATTAATGGTATAACTTTTCCAACCCTCAACCGTATTGTAATTATTGAAAGTTTGATTGCCAAAGCTTTGTGTTCCAAACAGTTGAAAGAGAGTATTGGTATTATCAAATACGTTGTCATTATTATCAAAACCAATTCCTTGTATTTCTCCTTCACTATCGCTACGGAATTCAAAGGTTAAAACCGTATCACTGGTAATGTTATAGTTACCTAAATCCCAAGATTTCCAAGCATTATTTTCAACTTCAACTTGATTTCCATTATCAAGATAAGTAACAGTTGCTTCTGGGGTATCTTGCGGTAAATTATTACCATTTAAAACAGACGCATCACCGTAGGTTTGAAGGGATTTACTTTGATTGGTTCCGTTAATAGTTAGGTTAAGTTGATTGGTGGTTGGTGGCGAAGATAGACCATTAATTGTTACAGTAACAGTACCATTATCACTATCTTGTCCATCACTGATAGTATAAGTAAAGGTATCGGTTGCTGTTTCTCCTGCTAATAAATAATCAAACTGACTATTAGGATTATAGCTGAATGTTTGATCATTATTAATGGTTAATAATGCACCTGATGATAAAGTAATGGGATTACCTTCTGTAAAGATTGAACCATTAATTTGAGTGATGATTAATGGATCATTATCTGTATCTTCATCATTAATTACGAAGTTTTCATTAAGAATTGTCGCTTCATCAGTGGTGTAAGAATCGTTGTTAGCAACGGGTGGATTATTCGTAGGAGGTGGAGGTGTATTTTCCGATAAAATGATGTTCCGAAACTGACTAGAACTGCCTAAATTATTAGGAGTATCGTTATCATTCATGAACACTAAATGATTATAGGTTCCTGTAAAATAGTCTCCTACATTAATCGTGTAACTTTTCCAACCCTCAACCGTATTGTAATTATTGAAGGTTTGATTACCAAAGGTTTGTGTTCCAAACAGTTGAAAGAGAGTATTGGTATTATCAAATACGTTGTCATTATTATCAAAACCAATTCCTTGTATTTCTCCTTCACTATCGCTACGAAATTCAAAGGTTAAAACCGTATCACTGGTAATGTTATAGTTACCTAAATCCCAGGATTTCCAAGCATTATTTTCAACTTGAACTTGATTTCCATTATCGAGATAAGTGACAGTTGCTTCTGAGGTATCTTGCGGTAAATTATTACCATTTAAAATAGAAGCATCACCATAGGTTTGAAGAGATTTACTAATGGTTGTTCCATTAATGGTTAAATTCAGTTGATTGGTTGTTGGTGGCGGTGTGGTTTCGCTTAAAACAAGATTACGAAACTGACTCGAACTGCCTAAATTATTAGGAGTATCATTATCATTCATGAAGATTAAACGATTGTAACTTCCCGTAAAATAATCCCCTACATTAATGGTATAAGTTTTCCAACCATCAGCAGAATTATATAGCATTTCCCATACCCATGAGGTACACTAAGGGAGAAACTATATTATGCGATCGCTTAAAAAATGAGACCTTACTCAATAGACCTAAGAAATAAGATTATAGAAATTTGGAAAAAAGAGAAAATTTCTATAAGAAAACTAGCTCAACACTTTGGAGTATCGAAAAGTTTTATTCAAAAATTAATTAAAAAATATATAGCATTTCCCTGACTCATGAGGTACATTATAGATTGTAATATCTATTACTGATGTACTAAAAAATGAAGCCTTATTCTATAGACTTTAGAGAAAAAATCATAGAAGTGTGGAAAAAAGAAAACCTCTCTATCAGGAATCTAGCTAAGCGTTTTGGAGTAGCGAAAAGCTTTATTCAAAAATTGCTTAAACAATATCAACAAACTGGAGATATTAGACCTTTACCGCAAGGAGGAAGCCCATCTCCTAAGCTTAATAGTGAGCAATTGGTTATTTTAGTGGAAATCATGGAAAAAAATAATGATGCAACTCTCGAAGAATTATGTGAGTTACTCTATAAAGAAACAGGAGTGCAAGTCAAAAAAACCACAATGGGAAGAATCAGCCAAAGATTGAATTATAGTGTCAAAAAAAACTTTATATGCACCTGAAAAAGACAATGAAAAAGTCCATCAAAAAAGAGTGAAGTTTTGGGAAACCATTCGAGATGTAAAGACAAATAATTTAATTTTTATAGACGAATCAGGAGTGAATTTAGCAATGCTGAGACTATACGCTAGGTCGCTAAAAGGCACGAGAGCTAGGGGAGAAAAACCCCAGAAGCGAGGCAAAAATATTTCTATTATTAGTGCATTATCCTTAGATAAAGTTCTGGCAACAAAGAATATTTACGGGTCAGTAGACGGAATTACATTTGAAGCTTTTATCCTCACAGAATTAGTACCAAAGCTATGGAAAGATGCTTGTGTTGTTATGGATAATGCTAGAATTCATCTGGGAGAAATGGTCAAAGAATCTATTGAAAAAGTCGGGGCTAATGTAATTTACCTACCTCCTTATTCTCCTGAATTTTCTCCGATTGAAAATTTCTGGTCAAAAGTCAAAGCTATTTTGAGAAAAATCAAAGCAAGAAACTATAAAGACCTAATAGAAGGTATTACATCAGCTATGTTACAAGTTACCAAACAAGATATTCGTAACTGGTTTACTCATTGCTGCTACTGTACCTCATGACTATGGGAATTGCTATAATTATTGAAGGTTTGATTACTGACGTTCCAGGTTTGGGTTCCAAACAGTTGGAATAAAGTGTTAGGAGTATCAAAAACATTGTCATTATTATCAAAACCAATTCCTTGTATTTCTCCTTCACTATCACTGCGAAATTGGAAGGTTAACACTGTATTGTCAGTAATGTTGTAGTTACCTAAATCCCAAGATTTCCAAGCATTGTTATTAAGTTGGACTTGATTCCCATTATCGAGATAAGTGACCACAGCTTGTGAAGTATCTTGAGGCAGAGAGTTACCATTATTGACAGAAGCATCACCATAGGTTTGAAGGGGTTTACTTTGAGGTGTTTCATTCAGATTAATAATTAATTCGTCTACTAAATCATTAATATTGATAGTGAAAGCTTCCGAATAAGTATTGTTAGCGGAATCTCTCGTTTGTACCCGAATACTGTAACTATTTTGTGCTTCAAAATCAAAGATACTGTTGGTTTTTAAAGTATTCCCATCAATGGTAAATAAGTTATTATCAGTATCTCCCGTTCCTGAAACTAAACTATAAGTAAATGTTTCCCCAGTATCGGGATCTGTAGTGGTGAACGTTCCTACTGTCGTGTTAATGGGTTCATTTTCATCAACATTGTTATTGCTTAGGGAAATATCTGTCGGTGCTTCATTATTTTCATCGACAAAAACGAAGACATTTGAGTTAATATCGAGTCCTGTAATGCCCTGTAATAAAGCAATTAATTCGTTAGGTTCACCATTAGGTTTGTTGAGATAGATACCTGTGCCTGAAATGCTACCAATGGTGGTATCCACGAGAGAATAATCTGCTGTTGTCCCGTTAAGTTGTATGGTATCTTCAACAACATTAAGATCCGTAATTAGGGCATAATCGGTTAAGCCTGATGTGGTATTGTTGTCATCATCATAGTAAGGGTTAGCAATGTCCCCTAAAATAAAAGCATCTGCGCCTATTCCCCCTGTTAAGCGATCAATTTCGTTAATTCCAGGTAAAGCATTGCCTGCGTTTACCCCAGAAATGCGATCGTTTCCGTCACCACCGTTTAAAGCATCATTACCTTCTCCTCCATTTAAAGTATCGTTGCCAGCAAAGCCTCGTAAATCATCATTTAAGTTTGTTCCTGTAATATTTAATTGTTCAAAGTTAGAGTAACTTAGAAGAAATGAATTGCCAGAACGGGTGAAGATTTGAGTATTAGAGGGATTATCAATCCCAAATCCATTGACGAAATTAGGATGAGTTGCATTGGTGTAGTCAAGGTTGAGGGTATCGTTTCCTTCTCCTCCATTAACACTTCCAGTAATAACGCCACCATCATGAATGAGGGTAACAGTATCATTTCCTAATCCAGTGTTGATGGTGACAGCATCGTCTTCTCCACTCAAAATTATATTGTCATCGCCATCTCCTGTGGTAATTGAACCAATCAGTTCAAAATTTTTGGCTTGAGTATTACTATCTCCTTGCAGTTGAGAATCAGTATTGCTTAAATCTAATGTCCAGTTAATTGTATTGGTTGCGTTACTGAGGTTAAGATCAAGGCTATCTTCCCCTGCACCACCATCAAGAACATCTCCTGCTTCTCCCCTGAGAGTGTCATTTCCTTGACCACCATTCAAAGAAGAATTGCCACTACGATCAATTCCTGTAAGAACATCGTTTAAACTTGTACCCGTAATATTAATTTGTTCAAAGTTGGCATAACTTAGAAGAAATAAATTGCCAGAACGGGTGAAGATTTGAGTATTAGAGGGATTATCAATCCCAAATCCATTGACGAAATTAGGATGAGTTGCATTGGTGTAGTCAAGGTTGAGGGTATCGTTTCCTTCTCCTCCATTAACACTTCCAAAAATATTAATAATAACATCGTCTCCATCTCCCCCTCTAATGGTATTACTACCCCCCGCACCATCTAAGGTATCATTTCCCCCCAACCCGTCAATCACATCATTCTCTGCCGTCCCCGTAATATTATCATCGCCCGCAGTTCCCGTAAACGTCGCCATTTCTACCGCAACCATCTCCCCGTCAATATTTACCACCCCGTGATCATCTTCTGCTTTCAACTGTGCCAACCCTTCAGTTGATAAATCTTCACCCATTACCAACGCCGAAAAAATAGCCCCTTCATCTCCCTCACTGTCTTCACTACCATTCAGCAAAACATCTACATGATGACCATATTCTTCTAAAAATAACCTTGCTAACCCTTCAACACTACGAACTTGCTGTAGATATTTATAAGCAAGATAGATCACCCCATTAGAGGCACTATAAGCTCCCACTGCTCCATTTAACTCAGATTGATAACGCACCTCAATAGTAGGAAAACTACTAAAATCACCCTCAGACCAAGCTAACTGTAAATTAGAAAGTTTTGTCAAATTTTGTGAATAATTTCCAAAAGGAACCACCATTTTTTCCTGAAATTCTGACTCCGAAGCAAACTCCTGTAACTGAGTTTGACTCAAAAGAATAGCTTGCTCTAAAGAAGCTAAAAGTTCTTGATTTCCTAGTTCAGCAATCACACCAATAATAGAAACAAAATAATTAGAAGACATGAAAATTATTCCAACCTTGCTAGATTTCGCAGTTAGCTATTAGAGAAAAACTAAAAATTTTTCTCTTAATCAAAAATTAAGTTTTAAGAAAATAAAAAATTAGGGAACTTTATACATAAAGAAAACTGGAAAGAATAGAAAGATCCAAATCTTTATAATTGTTAAAGAGCTATCTTTTACTCGCTAAATTTCCAGTCACTTTAAAGTTAGCATACATATCAAAATAGGTGTGTTATTTTTAATGTATAACTTCACGTATATCTTCGTGTATATTTTTTAAACAAAAATTTATCACTTTTGTCAGTTAACAATAAATAAAAGCTTTTCTGGTCGCCAAATTTATCTTAACCTAAGTAAATAACCTTTAAACTTAGATAAATTCACGGTTTTAGCGTTTACAAAGTAGAACTACCAGTCATAATAATAAGTATAGGGTGAGCATTACCCACCCTACTAACTTGATTAACTCAAACAATCCCCAAAAAAGACCCCATAACCAGGAATTTCAATGGTATGGTCATATCTACGATTGGTAAAATCCGATTCATCAGACTCTTTACAATTAGGATAATTAGACAAGTCGTGACGAAGTGCCACAGGACTTAAATTGAATAAACAGATTAGATGTTGTTCTTTGCATTTACGAGCGAAACCTAATAACGGTTCCGGCGTATCAAGTAACGTTAGATCCCCATTGCGTAAAGCCGGTTGTCGGTTACGCCAACTAAATAAGCGACGGTATTTATTCAATAATGACATTGCTTCCTTTTCTTGGATATCTACCGCCATCGGACAATGTTCAGCAGGAATAGGTAACCAGGGTTCTTTGGCTGTGGTAAAACCAGCTTGATGGGAAGAAGGTTCCCAAGGCATGGGAGTTCGACAACCATCTCGGCCTAAAATATCGGGATAACCTTGTAACCCATAGGGATCTTGCATTTTTTCATAGGGAATGTCTGCTTGAGTTAACCCCAACTCATCCCCTTGATAAATACAGCAACTGCCTTTGAGAGCGAGAATTAAAGCAACTAATAAATGCTCAAACGCTTCTTCGGTAAAGTGATCAATTTCTTGATGTTTTTGCCAACGACTCTTCAGACGAGGGAAATCATGGGTTCCGGCTGTCCAACAAATGACCCCGTCTTGAAAATGGGTTTCGATGCGTTGAATCATTTCTCGGAGTCTAGAGTAACTAAACGGCTCATCTTTCATTAATTCCGAGTTATAAGCCATGTGAAGTTTATCATCACCCGAAACATATTCACTGGCCAATAGCAGGGGATCTTCTGCGCTACTAATTTCAGCTAAAGTCGTGGTTCCAGGATATTCATCCATTACCTGACGAATGGATGTAAGAAGATCGGTGATTTCCGGTTGACAGAAATTATGGACATTTAAGAAATCAAAAAACGGATCTTTAGGATCAGCACCAGCCGGCCGTTTCATTTCTGGGGGACGGGGAGGATTATCCCGTAATTGGCGATCGTGGAGATAAAAATTAACCACATCGAGTCGAAACCCATCCACCCCCATATCTAACCAAAACCGAGCCACATCAAAGATAGCTTCTTTCACCTCTGGGTTATACCAATTCAGATCCGGTTGAGATACTAAAAAACTGTGTAAATAATATTGCTGTCGGGTTTCGTCCCATTCCCAAGCACTACCCCCAAAGGTGGCACGCCAATTATTGGGTGGGGAACCATCGGGTTTAGGATCTTCCCAAACATACCAGTCAGCTTTAGCATTATCCCAACTACTCCGACTTTCAATAAACCAAGGATGTTGATCAGAGGTATGATTCCATACTTGATCGATTAAAATTCTTAAGTTGCGATCGTGAGCTTCTTTAAGCAATAATTGGAAATCTTCCATCGTGCCAAACATCGGTTCAATGGCTCGATAGTCAGAAATATCGTAGCCAAAATCCTTCATTGGCGATTTAAAAAAAGGAGAAATCCAAACCGCATCCACTTCGAGTTGAGCAATATAGTCTAATTTGTGAATAATCCCTGGTAAATCTCCAATACCATCTCCATTACTATCGAAAAAGCTTCGAGGATACACTTGATAAATGGCAGCACTCCGCCACCAATCTTGTGCTTGAGATTGTTTTGATGCAACAGATAAATTCATACAGTCATGCTATTTAAGGTTTACTGAAAATATTGTTTAGTCGGAAGTGATAGGGATGACGAGATAACTTTCCTTACTCCCTACTCCCTCATCAACCCTAACTAAGAGGATATCGCCTCTTTAGCAACAGGAGGACTAAAGGGTAAGCGATCGCTTTGCTCGCTCACAGAGAGTAAACTACCAAAAAATACACCATACCCTGGTAGATGAACTTTTCCATCTTTGATGGTCAACTTTTGTAGGTAAGGAGTCCGAAAAGGACGACAAGGATCATAAGCCGATAAATCGTAATCAACGGGTTCATTACTCATATTGAATAAACAGAGTAACTTTTGTTCTTCGGTTTCCCGAATAAATCCAAACAATGGGTCTGGAGTTTCCATAATTTCGCAGTTACCGTGCATCATTGCCGGTTGTCCTTTGCGCCAGTGTAACAGTCTGCGCCAGGTATTCAGCAGGGAATTGGGTTGATTATCTTCTATATTCACTGCTCGTTCTAAGTGACCTTTAGGAATGGGTAACCAAGATTGTTCTCCTGTGGTAAATCCAGCATTAGGAGCATCAGCCACCCAAGGAATGGGGGTACGGGAGCCATCTCGGCCTTGAATAGCGGGATAAAGTTCTTTACCGAAGGGATCTTGCATCGCTTCAACGGGAATATCTTCTGGAATGCGAGCCACAGGTAACCCCAATTCATCCCCTTGGTAGAGACAAAATGCCCCTGGTAAGCTCACTAACACACCAGCCATCATCTGATAAAACTCATCCGAATAAGGATTCCCTTCTTCATCTTTCCCTGTCCAACAAGAGCGTAACCGTCCATAGTCGTGGTTTCCCACCATCCAACACATACCGTCGTCTTCTTGGAACTTGTCAATAACCCGTTCTAGGGCATGACGAATGCGACTGGCTGTCATCGGTTCTTCAAATAAAAGTGCGCTATTGTAAGCTAAATGGAGTTTTTCATCGCCAGCCGTATATTCAGCAGCCAGGGCGACGGAATCTTCGCAGAGGGTGACTTCTCCCAGGGTAATGACACTGTATTCAGCCACCAGTTGACGAATGCGGTTTAAATAGTCGAGGGTTTCGGGACGACAAAAATTATAGACGAACAATTGACGAGCAAAAGGATTTCGCATTGATACCCCTTCTGGAATAGGATCATCAGGCGATCGCACGGGATTATTCCGTAGTTCAGGATCATGGATGTAAAAATTAACTGCATCGAGACGAAATCCATCAACCCCTCGCTCTAGCCAAAAACGGGCTTCTTCAAACACCGCATCGATCACTTCAGGGTTGTGCCAGTTAAGATCCGGTTGACTCTTCAAAAAATTGTGCATATAAAATTGTTCTCGTTCAGGACACCAGGCCCAAGCACTACCCCCAAACGCAGATAGCCAGTTGTTGGGAGGGGTTCCGTCTGGATTAGGATCAGCCCAAATATACCAGTCTGCTTTAGCATTGGTTCTATTTTCACGACTTTCTAAGAACCAGGGATGTTTATGGGAAGTATGACTCCAAATCTGGTCAAGAAAGACTTTTAACCCTCTTGCCTGTGCTAAACTGACTAGACGATCAAAATCGTCTAAACTGCCATAAACGGGATCGATATTTCTTAAGTCCGTTGGGTCATAGCCTAAATCTTCTCTGGGAGATTCATAAATGGGACACATCCAGATGGCATCTACTCCCAAAGCACAAATATAATCTAATTTGCTAATAATGCCATTGAGATCCCCTTCTCCATCTCCAGTGGTGTCCATAAAACTACGGGGCAAGATATGATAAATTACGGCGTTTTGCCACCATTTAACAGTTTGCATAGGTATTGACTCAGTTTATTGTCTCTCTGGTTTTTGGATGATTAGGATAAAAGTCTTGACTTATGTTCGACTCGTCCCTTTGCTACAAGGATAAATTAGCAAAAAATATCCCATAGCTTTGCAATTTTAGGGTATCTCCTTCTAAGTCAAATTCAAAACCTAAATCTGTTTCTGCTAAATAGTTCCCGTGCATGGATAAGTCATATGTTGTTGGGTTATGACTGAGATTAAATACACAAAGTAACTGTTGAAATTTGCATTGGCGGATAAATACGAGCAGGGGTTCTTCGGTGTCTAATAATTTAACATCTCCTTTGACTAGAGCAGGTTGTCGTTTACGCCAGTGTAGCATTCTGCGCCAAGTATTGAGCAAGGATTTAGGGTCAGCATTTTGACGATCAACTGCTTGCCGTAGATGCTTTTGAGGAATCGGTAACCAAGGTTCATCCCCATCGCTAAAGCCAGCATTAGGTGCATTTTCTGACCAAGGCATAGGAGTCCGAGAACCATCTCGCCCTGGTACTGTTGGATAGAGTGCTTGACCAAAGGGATCTTGAATTTTGTCTTCAGGAATATCTTTGGGAATTTTGGCTTCTTCTAACCCCAGTTCGTCCCCTTGGTACAGACATAATGCTCCTGGTAAACAGATCAAAAGAGCAGCAATGGCATGATAAAATTCGTCAGGATAGGGTTGACCTTCGGCATTTACCCCTGTCCAACGCGATCGCAAACGTCCATAATCATGATTGCCCACCATCCAACATTGACCCCCATCGGGAAAATGGGTCTGAACTTTTTGGAGGATTTGGCGCATTAAAGTAGCACTAATGGGTTCATCCACTAATAACGCACTGTTATAAGCTAGATTTAGGCGATTTTCTCCTGTAACGTATTCACCCGACAGAGCAATGGAGTCTTCGCATAAAGTGACTTCTCCTAGGGTGACTGCATCGCCATAATGTTCACACAACTCTCGAATAGGGTTAATTGCCTCCAAGTTTTCAGGACGGCAGAAATTATATTGAAACATATGATCAACCATAGGATTATTGGGATCAACCCCATCAGGAAAAATGCCATTATCAGGACGAATGGGATTATCTCGCAGATGTTTATCGTGAATATAAAAGTTGACTGCATCTAAGCGAAAACCGTCAATGCCTAAGTCCAGCCAAAACTCAGCTTGTCGCAGCAGTTCGGCGACAACATCTCGATTATGCCAGTTTAATTCTGGTTGACTGGGTAAAAAGTTATAAAAATAATACTGTTGTCGAACGTCGTCCCATTGCCAAGCACTTTCCCCCATAAATGCCGATAGCCAATTATTGGGAGGGGAACCATCTTCTTTAGCATCAGCCCACACATACCAATCTGCTTTAGGATTATCCCGATTTTTTCGACTTTCTACAAACCAAGGATGTTGATCAGAGGTATGATTCCAAACTCCATCCACTAATACTTTAATGCCAAAACCGTGAGCAATTTCTAACAGACGTTTAAAATCTTCTATTTCCCCAAAAGTCGGATCAACTTCTCGCATATCAGTAATGTCATAACCCATATCTTCCAAGGGAGATTCAAAGAATGGCGATAACCAAATGGCATCCACTCCTAAAGAGGCGATGTAATCCATTTTGGCAATAATGCCATCAAGATCACCCATGCCGTTGCTGGTGGTATCTTTGAAGCTAGAAACGTAGATTTGATAGATTATTGCGTGTTGCCACCAATGATGATCCGATTGTTGATTATTGGTTTCTTCTAACGTTTGAACATATCCATCAATTATGAAATTCTTCCACCATTTTGTATCAGTATTTTTTTGAATTATCATATTCGTTATAGAGATTTTAAGACATTTTGAGACAGTAGGAATTGCACAGTTAGTCTCAATATGAATGGTTTGACGTGAGATTCGACCGATATATATAGCAACAGATATCGACTCTATGCCCATCCTACTGAATGATATTCCAATATTACCATCTTAATTTCTGCCTCTTAATCTATCTAGGGATGTAGGTTTTTTTATCAAAATTTTTCTTCTGAGATGGTTTTATACTGAAATAGAATGATATTTACATTCTCTATTTTTAAGTGATCACTTGATTACGATAGTCAATATTACCCAGTTTTTTTAAAGCATTGATCTCGATTATTATATTTATTATCTTGATATTTTTCTTGATTTTTAAGCAGGAAGGTGAGCATTGCCCACCCTACAGTTTTTTTATCGTTCCTCAAAAACCCATTACTTTAGCGACTTGCGATAATTCAGGTTTAATGCCAGACTTAACTTGATTATCGCTATGCTTGATGGCACAGTCAGGATCTTTTAAACCATTACCTGTCAAGACACAAACTATAGTAGACTCAGCCGGAACCTGATCTTTAACTTTCAATAACCCGGCCACCGAGGCAGCACTAGCTGGTTCGCAAAATACCCCTTCATGGGCAGCCAAAATACGATAAGCTTCTAATATTTCCTCATCGGTAACCGCATTAAACTCTCCTTGACTAGCATCTTTTGCTCCCCAAGCTTTGTCCCAGTTGGCCGGGTTACCGATACGAATAGCAGTAGCGAGGGTTTCCGGTTTTGCTACTGGTTGGCCACCAATAAATGGGGCTGCTCCAGCTGCTTGAAAGCCCATCATTTTTGGCAATTTACTGGTTTTCCCTAAACTATGATATTGACAAAATCCCATCCAATAAGCACTAATATTCCCTGCGTTGCCCACTGGGATACATAACCAGTCGGGGGCATTTCCCAACACATCTACTACCTCAAAAGCTGCGGTTTTTTGTCCTTCTAAACGGTAAGGGTTAACTGAGTTAACTAGGGTAACAGGATAATTCTCGGCCATCTGTTTAACTACCGTCAACGCATCATCAAAGTTCCCGTCAATGGCAATCACTTCCGCACCGTATAATAAGGCTTGTGCTAGTTTTCCTAAGGCGACATAACCGTCGGGAATAATCACAAAGGCTCGCATTCCGGCGCGTCTAGCGTAAGCAGCAGCAGCAGCAGAAGTGTTGCCGGTACTGGCGCAAATAACTGCTTTTGCCCCGTCTTCTTTGGCCTTAGAAATCGCCATAGTCATACCCCGATCTTTAAAACTGCCAGTAGGGTTTAAACCATCATATTTAACAAAAACTTTAACTCCTTTGCCCACTTGTTGAGAAATGTAGGGGGCAGGAATAAGAGGGGTATTGCCTTCTAAGAGGGTCACAACTGGGGTGCTTTCCGTAACGGGAAGATAAGGGCGATAGGTTTCTATTAACCCCGGCCAAGGTTTAACGTCTGATGAAGGTACGATCACTTTTGTCGAGGGGGAGACTGAAGGGAACGACGTTAACGATTGAACAGCCATAGGGTTCTAGGTGACAGATTTTGATAAGTTAAGCCAAAGATGCTTATATTATCTATTGTACCTTATCTATTTCAAGCACGGATCAGTGACCAGTTATATGCCTAATATGTTTACTACAAGGAAACTCTACGACTTGTTGAATAACGTTCCAAGTATTTCTACGCTTCCTCAACATCCTGCTTTAGAAAGGGACGTTAAGGGAATCTCAACCAATTCTCATGCTTGCCAAACAGGAGACATCTTTATTGGTATGCCGGGGACTCGTGTCGATGGGGGTGAGTTCTGGCAAAGTGCGATGGAGGTGGGGGCAACGGCAGCTATTATTAGTCCTCAAGCAGCGGAGAAATTTCCTCCTAATGACGACCAATGTGTAATCATTGTGGATGATTTAATTACGGTTGCTGCTGAAATAGCGGCTGCTTTTTATGGGCATCCGGCACAACAACTAAAGATGATCGGGGTAACCGGAACTAACGGCAAAACGACTACAACTCATTTAATTGAGTATTTTCTGGGCCAATCTCAAAAACCTACGGCTTTAATTGGCACATTATATACTCGTTGGCCAGGGTTTGAACAAACAGCTATCCATACCACACCCTTTGCCCCTGAATTACAAGAACAACTGGCCCAAGCAGTGGCAGCGAATAATGAATATTGCGTCATGGAAGTTAGTTCCCATGCGTTAGCTCAAGGGCGAGTTAAACAATGTCCTTTTAAAGTGAGTGTGTTTACCAACTTAACGCAAGATCATCTTGACTTTCATAAGGATATGGAAGATTATTTTTCAGCAAAACAGTTATTATTTACGCCAGATTATTTACAAGAAAAAGCGATTATTAATTTAGATGATCCCTATGGTAAACGATTAATTGAAAGTTTCAAGCCTGAGCAAGTTTGGAGTTACAGTGTTAGCAATGCTGAGGCGGATTTTTATACCAGTGATTTAACCTATCGAGGTAATGGAGTAACAGGAACGTTATATACACCTTTAGGAAGCGTTGAGTTTAGCTCTCCGCTAGTGGGACAATTCAATTTATCTAACGTTTTAGCAGCCGTTTCAGCAGTCTTACATTTTGGCTTAGACTTAACAGAAACTATAGAAAGTTTACCTCACTTTTTGGGAGTTCCTGGACGCATGGAACGGGTACAAATTAACGAAAAACAAGATATTAGTGTCATTGTTGATTATGCCCATACTCCTGATAGTTTAGAAAACTCTTTAAAAGCAGCCCGTCCTTTTGTTAAAGGTAAACTGATTTGTGTGTTTGGTTGTGGGGGCGATCGCGATCGCACAAAACGTCCCTTGATGGGTCAAGCGTCTGCCCAATTAGCTGATGTTTCTGTTGTCACTTCTGATAACCCCAGAACTGAAGATCCCCAGCGAATTTTAGAGGATATTTTAACAGGAATTTCTCAAAGTGTGGAGCCTTTAGTGATTAGCGATCGTGCCGAAGCCATTAAAACAGCTATTTTACAAGCTAAGCCAGGTGATGGAGTTTTAATAGCAGGAAAAGGCCACGAAGATTATCAAATTTTAGGGACAGAAAAAATCCATTTTGATGACCGAGAAGAGGCGAGAAAAGCCTTAGAAATGCGATTTGAATAATCAAAAATGGATAATTGATTATTGAGCGTTAATTATCCATTATTTTCTAATAACGACCAACAAAACTAAATATTTTGTTGCAATTTTGAGATTCTTGAGCAGATTATTGTCTTTGAGTATTATTTTAAGTTGAAAAGCTTAAGAAAAAGAGAATTGCTATTTAAAATTCTAAATTTTCAAAGATTCTACATTTTCCTCAATTTCTTCAGGAATAGACTGTTGAACAATATAAGGTAAACAAGCACCTTTTAATCCTTTTTTGATTCTATCTAAGGTATGTTCAAAGACTACAAATAAAGGATAAACTTTCTCGCCCCCTTCACTTAACATATGAGCTTCTTTCATCGGCATTAACCATTCATAATCTTTATCTAAATGAATTTGCGTTTGTCGCCAACGGCCCAATAAATGGGAAAAATCTTCGTGGGGACGATGAATAAAAATGATAATTTCTGACCCTAGTTTAATTTTCCATTCTGGATCACACATAATAATAGCAAGATCACAAGGTAATTGAATTGCTTCTTGAATATTAGGAGATGTAAAACGACTTTCGCTTAAAGGTTTTGGTTGGCGAACTTTAACAACAGGTAAAGGCAGCGTAATCAAACTTTCTTCAGGACGACGTAAACTAGGAACCATTTCTAAATAAGAACGATGCTGCTTTAAAAGGGAAATAGCGGATAAGCGATCGCTATATTCACATAAAAGTTGTTCGTAATGAGAGGGTTTAATCGACATAACACAGTTAATAATAAAATAAGCCCTAAAACTATTATAGAGACGTTAGGGAAAACGCCTCTACAAATTTGAAAAATTGACCAATTTTTTACACCAGTTGGTCGAAAATTGAGAACATAGGTAAATACATAGATAAGAGAATCACCCCTACCATACCAGCAATACCAACCATCATTAATGGTTCAATAATACTGGTTAACGCTTTTACCGCTTGTTCAACTTCATCCTCATAAAAATCTGCTACTTTCATCATCATGGCATCGAGTTCCCCTGTTTCTTCCCCGATACAAATCATTTGAATGGCTAACTGAGGAAAAACGTTAGCATTTTGTAGAGCTAAACTCATCATACCCCCTTGTTGAATTTCCGCCTGAGCTCCGGCTACTGCATTGGAAATAACCTTATTTCCAACGGTATTACAAACAATTTCTAAAGAAGTTAAAATAGGAACACCAGAACGAGTTAACGTTCCAAAAACCCGACAAAAACGAGCAACTGCAGACTTTTCATTTAAGTCCCCAAATAGAGGCATTTTTAGAAGAAATTTATCAATTTGTAAGCGTCCGACGGGAGTCTTATAATATTGTTTGATACCAAAAACTAATCCCATAGAACCTACAATTGGAATCAAAATTTTCCAACTCCTCATAATACTACTGAGATAGAGCATAAATTGCGTTAAAGCCGGTAATTCTGCCCCTAAATCTTCAAAAATTCCTGCAAAGACAGGAATTAAAAAGATAGTCATAGCAAAGAAAACAATCACCGCCAAAATACCTACTGTTACAGGATAAGCCATAGCAGATTTAATTTGGTTTTGGAGTCGGGCCATATCTTCTAAAAGTTTCGCCAAACGGTTTAATACTTCATCGAGTACCCCCCCAGTTTCTCCTGCTTCGACCATACTGACATACAGTTGGTCAAAACAGCTAGGATGTTTTTCTAAAGCTTCCGATAAACTAATCCCTTGTTGTACTTCTGCGCTAATAGCTGATAAAGCTTTTTTTAGTTTAGGATTTGTCGCTTGCTCTGACAAAACGCCTAAGCAACGAACGATGGCAACACCAGCATTAATCATTACAGAAAATTGGCGTGAAAAGACTGCTTTATCTTTAACACTAACATTATTTAAAGCTCCTCCGATACCTGAAAAATCAAATTGCATTCCAGCTTCACTGATTTTTCCAATAGCAGGATATTGCTGTCTAAGCATTGCCCGCGCTTGTTCAGGGGAAGTGGCTTCCACTTTTTGCTTAGAAATTTTTCCTTTTAAGTCTTTAACTTGAGCAATGTAAGTAGGCATTTTTTTTCATAAAAAGTAAACAGTAATGAACGATGTAATTTAACGGCGAGATTTCGATTTTGTATTCATACTTGCACCACCGATTAAGCGTTGTAACTCATCGGGTCTAGCACTTTTAGAAACGGCTTCTTCAAAGGAAACTGAACCGCTAACAACTAAGTTAGCTAACGCTTGCTCCATGGTTTGCATTCCTAATTTCATTCCTGTTTGAATCGCTGAATAAACTTGCCCGGCTTTTCCTTCTCGCATTAAGTTAGCAATAGCAGGGGTAACAACCATAATTTCTTGGGCCATTGCCCGACCAAATTCTCCGGGTTTAGGGTTCTTTTTCTTCACTAAACATTGACTAAAAACGGCGATCAAAGAGTTAGATAACATCGCCCGAATTTGAGCTTGTTGGTTAGCTGGAAATACATCAACAATACGATCAATAGTACCGGCAGCTGAATTGGTGTGTAACGTACCAAAAACTAAGTGTCCTGTTTCTGCTGCAGTGATGGCTAAACTAATGGTTTCTAAGTCCCGCATTTCCCCTACTAGAATGATGTCAGGATCTTCCCGTAAAGAAGCTTTTAAGGCATTAGCAAAGGATTTAGTATCTTCTCCTTTTTGTCGTTGGTGAAAGAGGCTTTTAACATTAGGAAAAACGTATTCAATCGGATCTTCAACGGTTAAAATATGTTCTTGTCTAGTGCGATTAATTAAGTCTAAAATCGCTGCTAAGGTGGTAGTTTTCCCCGATCCCGTTTGACCCGTAACCAACACCATCCCCCGTGGTCGTTCGGCCATTTCTCGTACAATATTGGGTAGTCCTAACTGTTCAAAGTTAGGAATTTTCGAGGATAAAGCCCGTAAACAAGCAGCGTAACAACCCCGTTCTTTATAAACATTGACCCGAAACCGTGCCAACCCTTTGACCCCATAGGAACAGTCTAATTCCCAGGTTTGCTCTAACTCTTTACGTTGACTATTATTGAGCATACTGAAAATTAATTTTTGACTTTCTTGAGGAGAAAGGGGTTCTTCATCAATCGGGGCTAATTTACCACTAATACGAAAATAAATGGGCGCACCAGCTTGAATGTGCATATCGGAACCCCCCATTTCCACAAGTTGTTCCATTAAGTCTTCAATCATCATATCCATTGGATGTTTGCTCCTTAAAATAAAATTGAATTAGGTAAATCTGGGAGTCATACAATAGGGACAGTCAACCCACTCCGGTTCGAGGCCTGCAGAACAGGTTTTACACTCAAGAGAACTCTTGCGCTTGGCTTTTAATTCTGCTTCGAGTCCGGTATCGGTAAACGTCACCCGTTCCACTTCTTCAAGGGTGGTATGACCTTCTTGAACCAGTTGTAAACTGTAAGCGAGGATGGTGATCATTCCTTCTTCCACTGCTGCTTCTTTGATGCGATCGGTCGTTGCACCTTCGTTAATAAGGGTTTGAATGCGCTCTGTATTCCGCATGACTTCATACACCCCAACCCTTCCCTTGTAGCCACTACCGCCACATTTTTCGCAAAGGTCTCCCGTTTGTTTCGCTTCGGTGATTTCCTCTGCCGTTAATTTATTAGCCTTATAAATGGTCATTTCATCGTCACTCGAAGCAGATAAGCCAAAACGAGCTAATTCTGCTTTAGTAGGGTTGTAAGGAACACGACATTCACTACATACCCGACGCATTAACCGTTGTGCTAATACACCTAATAACGCTCCAGAAATCATAAAGGGTTCAACCCCCATTTCATCAAGACGAGCAACAGCCCCAGGGGCATCGTTCGTATGTAGGGTGGTTAAAACAAGGTGTCCCGTTAAGGCTGCTTCGATCGCCGTTTTTGCTGTTTCTACGTCCCTGGTTTCCCCGACTAGAATAACGTCAGGATCTTGTCGCATGAAGGCCCGTAAAATTGAGGCAAAATTCATCCCTTTTTCTCGAATCACCTGTACTTGAGTAATACCGGGTAACGAGTATTCAATGGGATCTTCGGCGGTGCTAATATTCACCCCTGGATTGTTTCGTTCGGCTAGGACAGAATATAAACTGGTAGATTTACCTGAACCGGTTGGTCCCGTCACCAACAATAATCCAAAGGGACGACTGGCTAAGTCTCGGACAATTTGTAAGGTTTCTTGGTTAGTAATTAATTTATCTAATCCTAACTGAGTGGCCGAGTTGTCTAAAATCCGTAAACAGACCTTTTCCCCATAACGACTGGGTAAGGTATTTACCCGAAAATCCACTTTTCGACCTTGATAAATGCGTCGAATTTTACCATCTTGAGGAAGACGGCGTTCTGCAATATCGAGATCAGCCATAATTTTGAACCGCGCTACCACCGCAGGGGTTACTTTTCGGGGGAGGGGATCGAAAGCTTGTTGAAGAACCCCATCTTTACGGAAACGAACTCTTAAGGTTTCTTCTTGGGGTTCAATATGAATATCTGAAGTGCCTTCTTGGAGGGCTTTGGCGAGAATTTTATTGACTAAATTAATAACTGGGGCTTGACCTGCATCATTGGCATCAAGAGCATCATGACTTTCATCCTCTGCTTCAGACATTGTGGCATCTAAGTTACCCACAATATCGGTCAGATCAGCCATCTTGTTCATGGCTGCTTCTTGATTAAGCCGTTCATTTTCTGCGTCAATTTGCCCTTGAAGTTCATGATACTGTTCTAATAAACGATCATAATCTTCTTGAGTAATGACCATACGCCGTAACTCTAGGTTTCTCGCCCTCAAGATGCGGTTTAAATCATCTTGGGCTGCTAGGTTATCGGGATCAACCATGGCCACTAAGACGGATGGTGGTTCCCCGCTATGCTCGGATAAAGGTAAAATTTTATGACGACGACAAATATCAAACGGAATTAAGGAATTTATTAATTCAGCCATCTGGCGATCCGCGACGGGGGAAACTTGGGGATCGATAGAGTCGACACCATAAAGAATTTTGAGTTCAAATAAATGGTGTTTTTTATATTGTCGTAATAAATCGGGGGATAAGGGTTCCCCAGTCATCACCTGTAACACTTCTGTTATGGGACGACCGCTTTTACGGGTTTCGACCAGGGCTTGTTTCATCTGATCAGGGCCTACATAACCCGCTTCGATCAGTTTGTTGCCAAAGGGTGAAAAATAATTACGCAGGGCAACCGCCCGACTGCGTTTGGAAGAAGACAAATTGGAAGAAGACAAAGAGGACATAAGGCAGTAGATATAAGCTGCTTACCTTGTTATTATTCCCAAAGCTGTGATTAAAATTACCACGCTGAGAAAAATTCTTTTTGTTAAAGTCTAAATCAATTAAAAATATGTATTATCTCTTCGTCAATGATCGCTTTAACTAACCACAAGATAGGCGATCACTGTTGTCATAAAAATAGTTTCTTTTTGTTTAAAAATAAATTCACTATAATCAGCCAGATTATCCAGTCCAATTAAATTGAGTAAAATTTCGCTGGCTATCCAAATAGAGGTTTGTAGGAATAGTTTTTTCCAAGACACTTTCATTGTTTTCCTCTCACATCAGAACGATCACCTAAATCAGTCATACTTTACGGTAGTGTGAAGTAAGGGGTTATGTCAGTCCCAAAATGATTAGAATTTTAACAGATTTGCTATTTTCTTGTTAAAGATTAAAGTAGAAAAAAATAGAAACTACGGGAAAAATATAGTAGTTTCCAAAAGTTTCTAAGACCTCAATTACTCTTCTGTTTTATCCTTTACCCCTCGAACAATACGGGATAATTCACTTTTCTCATCTATCGTAATACGACTAGGAGAACCACTAATAATCCGTTCATAATTACGGAAAGAATCTTGAATAATGGGACCATCTTGATTAATCATATATTCTCGGATACCTTTATCGTGCCAAGAGCCTCGCATTTTAAATACATTGATCGCCCGCGACATTTCCCCACGAATTTCTACATATTGCAGCATTAAAATGGTATCTGTAATCGTAGAAATATGGGATTCAGTGATAGAATGACCCCCCATAAATTGATCAGTAGTATTGGTAAAAAATCCTGTAATTTCTTCTTGTTTGGCATATCCTGTGACCCCAATCACAAACTGACGAAAGGCATTATTAGTCACACCTCTGGCTAAAGCCGATAAAGAATCAATAGCAATTCTAGAGGGTTTAAATTCAGAAATTTCTGATTTAATAATTTGTAAATGATCTTCTAAACCGGCTGATTCTGGATAGGTACATAATAATTTTAAGAGTCCTTTTCTTTCCATTTCTTCAAAGTCAATGCCCCAAGAAAAAGCATTACGAGATAACTGGGCCCGAGACTCTTCATAAGCAAACAAAATCGCCCTTTCTCCTTGACGACAACCCTCTTCTAAAAATTTACTGACTAATAAGGTTTTACCGGTTCCGGTTGCCCCCGTGGCTAGAATAATAGAGTCTTTAAAGAACCCACCACCACACATTTCATCTAAGGTTGCAACACCAGAAGAAACTCGCGCATTGGATGAGCGTTGCGTCAATCTCATTGCTCCTAATGGGAAGATATTAATTCCATCATTAGTGATAGTAAAAGGATATTCTCCTTTCATATGAGTTGTCCCCCGTAATTTAAGAATTTCAATGGTACGGCGACGACGTTCCCATTCTAAAACATTACGGACAATAATAACATTATCAGAAACGAATTCTTCTACTCCAAATCGGGCAATTTGTCCATATTCTTCTACTCTTTCCGTGGTTAAAATTGAGGTAACTCCTAATAGTTTTAAACGGGCAACAAGGCGAAAAATTTCCCGTCTTACCACAGAAGCAGCGTCGTATTGTTGAAAGACTGCGGTGACAGAATCAATGGAAACTAGCTTAGCTTTATATTTATTAATGGCATATTGTATCCGTTCAATTAAAGCCGATAAATCAAAATTTCCAACAACTTCTTGACCTTCTGGATCTGGGGACGCATCTAAAATAAACAATTGACCTTCATCGATTAATGCTTGTAAATCCCAACCAAAACTATAAGCATTTTCGATAATATCATGGGGAGATTCTTCAAAGGTAACAAACAGTCCAGGATAATCAAAATATTTAATACCATGATATAAAAATTGGACTGCTAAAAGGGTTTTTCCTGTTCCCGATGTTCCACTGGCTAATGTTGTTCTTCCTAAAGGTAATCCTCCATGAGTAATTTCGTCTAATCCTTCAATCATTGTGCGAATTTTACGAACACTTTAGGGGCTAATGGTTGTGGTCTATTTTCACGGGGAAGAGGTTGATTCATGACTGCTTTATAATCGTTTTATAATTAAATTAAAAGTGTGAAAGTTTATGGAAAATTGAAAGCGAAACCTTGAATCGAGTCCTACTATTTTTTAGGGATCATTTTCCCTTTCTCTAATTTCTTCATACAAAAGATCCAAGCCAATTAAGACTTTTTCTCTATCAGAAAGATCCCCAATAATTTTACGGACAGGGGGTGGTAAAATTTTTGCTAGGGTTGGGGTAGCCAAAATTTTGTCTTCTTCGGCCAGTTGAGGATTTTTTAAAACATCAATAACTTTCAAGGCATAAACCCCCTTAAATTCATCTTCGAGAATATTTTTTAAGGTTTTTAAAGCTCGCACGGAGTTAGGGGTATTACCTGCGACATAGAGTTTGAGAACATAGGTTTTTTTGAAGTCAATCATGGCTATCTATAGAGGAAGATCCTTTAAAAATATATCTCAGGTTTAAAGAATAGCAAGATTTATCTTAGTAGTATTTTATAATCTTTAACTACTTTAATCGATTTGATTTAATAAATCAAAAAGTAAGTCTCCTCTAGGAATGCAGCGACGATACATTTCTCCTAAGTGTGCTAAAATGTCAATAATGGTTAAGCGATAGTCTAAAAGAATTTCCTCGCTTCGTCCTTCCAATTTTAGTTGTTGAGAAAATTCGTCCATTAGTTCCATATGTATTTCTAACACGCGAGAAACGGAAATATCTGAGAAAAAAGCTTGGTTCACAAATTGATCAATGGCTTGATTAATGTCTGTTTCTTCGTCAAAATAATTCAAAATGATCTCCCGATAACTTGCCATTAATTGTTTCAGTAACTCCTGTTTATCTTCTGGAGAGAGATTTCGATAAAAATACTTAGGATTACGTTTATAATAAACCCCTAAATAGCCTAATCTTTCTTTGAGTTTCTCTGCTAAACGGCGTTGTTGAAGGAGTAAAAAACTTTGATTATTTTCTACTCTTATATCCCGTTGAGAAGATGAGGGTTCCTCACTAAGAAAACAACTCGGCCCTAAGTGTAAAAATTTGGTAATGGCACGATCAATAATCACTTGAATGTCATCCCACTCCTTCGCTTGATGATGCACTTCCGCACTATGATACAAAAAAGTGGGGGAGTCAACATTAACTGAAGATGCTGATGAGTCTTCTTCCTCCTCAAAAATAATGATGGGTAAGAGGGTTCCTTGTTCATACAGTTGGTTAAATAAAGGAAAAATAGAGGGTTCTTGTCTAACAATCAAACAATCTATGGTTTCACTATGCTCCTTTAGGAAAGGTACTAAGTCTTGTAGTTGATCGATGATATGTAAACGATAGCGATCGCTACTCAGATGATGGGTCAACAACTGAGTGAGATGTTTATCGCTGCTATAAAGACAAATTGATAGTCTGGTTTGCAATGGTCTGTCGATAGATAAAAACAAAGAGTGAGAGTAAAACTACTCTATAAGAAGTTAGCATAAATGTCTCTAGCTTGTAATTCTATTAGTCAAATTTCTCTACCCTACCATATTCTTAATCTAGTCCGTGGATTACTAATTCATAATAGTCTTGATGAATGGCTTCTAAAGCTTGATATAATCCTTCTGAATGTATCCATCCCACAAACCCGGCGTATAAACAGTCTTGTTGTTCACTGGCCACAAAAACATGAAGAATATTTAAGGGATTTTTCCACAATTTAATAGAAATTCCTCTTTCAAAATTTAGATAAGCTTTGGCTTTTTCAAAATCTCTGGAATGACCATCTGTCATCCCAGGAATCAATTGCAGTCTTTCAATCAAAACTGTGGGAAAATCTTTTTCAAATAAGGCAGGTGTTGGAGATGTTTTCCAAAATTTTTGAATAACATCTACTAAGATAGGATGATTCTTTAATTGACTATGAGAAATATTTGGTAAACAAACAAAATGACTATAGGATAATTTGGTCGATGAAATGGGAATAGTGCCATCACTACCATTATCAGTATTACCTGCTATTACCAATGTAGGCACAATCTTTGTGATTCTGTCTGCTTTTGAACGGCGACTTTTTCCTAAGTCTGAAGCAATACCAACTCCGATGGCCAACGGATCAATAATTCTGGCTAAATCCGCCCCACCCACGGGACAAGCAATTAATACTAAAGAGTGTATTTTTTCCCACCATTGAGGATTTTTGTGCAGCACTTCGAGCCAAATTAATCCCCCCATTGAATGACCAATAATTCGCCAAGGAGTTTGGGGATATTTTTCGATAATTTCTTCTGCTTTTTGGCTAACGATTTCAATTAATGGATCTATACTTAACCAAGTTTTTACCCATCCTAAATTGGGACTAATCATGATTGTTTTGTCATTGCCTAGTGTAGTGGCTAATTGACTTATTTCTTCATTGGTATCAGCCCATCCATGTTGGGTAAAAAGAATAAATTCAGGCAAATTATTCATAATTTATATATTTTTTATGGATATAGTTTTGCAGCTAAGGCAATAGCAAGGGGAAAAATTTTATGTTCTTGTTGTTGAATTCTAATGTGTAATGTTTCTGGGGTGTCGTTAGGTAAGATGGGGACAGCAGCTTGTAATAAAATAGGACCACTATCTACTGCTAAACTAGCTAAATGAACGGTACATCCTGTTATTTTAACCCCTGCTTCTAAAGCTTGTTCAACTGCTTTAATTCCCTTAAAACTGGGTAATAAACTAGGATGAATATTAATAACATGATGGGGAAATGCTTCTAGTAAGACAGGGGTGACGATTCTCATCCAACCTGCCATAATCACCCAATTAACTTGATAAGATTTAAACTGGTCTACAATGGCTTGATCTAAGTTTTCTCTACGCTTAAATTCTCGATGATTGAGTAATTTAGATTCAATATTGAAAGCTACTGCTTTTTCTTTGACTTTAGCTTGAGGATTATTATAAATCACAAGAGGTATTGTCGCGTTTAATTGTTGTTGATCAATAGCTTTAGCGATCGCTTCAAAGTTTGTCCCACTTCCTGATGCTAATATCCCTAATCTTAATGGCTTTTCTAGTTTCATATCTTCGCTATTTATTTGAGGAGAAATAAAACTAGGAGTGCTATTTTCCATAGTTGATTAATATTTAAAATTAAATTCTCTTTTTTTATATTACCATTTTTATTTTCCTTATTTTGCTCTTGATGTACATTTTTTTAAAATTCCATTAATGTTATTTTATTCTTGTTGTTCGACTTGTTTTTTGATCATTCTTTGAACAGCAGAAATTGTTGGATTAATTTCATACGTTGGTTTTAGTACTTGTTGAGTATACGCTTGTTGTTCTTGTTCTATCATGATAATATCTTGTTTCACTAATCCATCTAACATACTTTGTGCTGTTCCTGAGAGTTTATCTTTGATAAATTGTCGAAACCATCGCGGTAATTTATGTAATCGTCGAAAGGTATTTAAAGAAGTAAAATGAACTAAATAAGCTTTTGTATGGGTTAGACTGATAGGACAGAATAAACAATAAAGGGTAAAATCTTCTCCCAAAGTTGAACGCCAATGGGGATAATAATAAGTCACTATTAAAGGTTCAGGATGTAAAGAACGAAATTGAGTAAAAAATAATTGAGAAATCGACCAAATCTTATCAATTTTATAATAACTTTTAGCTTCATAAATGACTTTTACTTTTTCTTCATCAGTTGTTAATGTTTTTAGTTTGGCTTCTGTCCAAGCTTGATAATCGTTATGGAGATGACCATGATACATATCCATTAAATTTTCAATTAGAAAAGAAAAATGAGCCTGACAGTCAATGACAGAAATCGTATTAATATAATTAAGCTGTTCCCATTCAGGAATTCGTATTGGTTCAATTTTTTGTAATCCTAAAATTTGTTGACTTCCTAAATAAATCCAAATAAATCCATAACATTCTTTGACTGGATAAGCACTAATTTTACAATTAGGCAAGACTTGATTATCTAATAGATAAGGAATAAAAGTGCAGACACCCTTACTATCAAATTGCCATCCATGATAAGCGCATTCTAAAGAATTTTCAACGACTTTTCCCTCACTCAGTTTAACCTGACGATGAGGACAACGGTTATCTAATCCATGAATCTTTCCTTTACTATCTCGATAAAGTACAATGGAATGATACCATAACCTAACTTCAATTGGTTTGTTAGTCACTTCTATACTTTGTGCTACTACATACCAATGGTTTAAGTTAATTTCGCAAGTTCTAACATCCATGATTCAAGCAATATTAAACAATTAAACTGACTATAAAATTATGATTCAGGAGTGGATAAACGTTACAGGAATTATCACGAAAGGCCATCAAGTTGCATCGGGAATGACCAAAGATAGTCCTTATCCTCTAGGAACCATTGAGATGCAAACCCCTTGCTTTAAACAATTGGGGTTAGATATTTCTCGTTTCTTTCGAGGAACCTTAAACATTAATATTCGTCCTTATAAGTTTAAATTGTACAATCCTCAATATACCTTTGAAACTGTAAAATGGAATCCTAACTCTCCTTCTGAAACCTTTTCTTTTTCTTATTGTCAGGTTATTTATTACAAAGCAAAATATATCGGACTCCTTTACTATCCTCATCCTGAAACAAAACCCACTCATTTTCAAGATGATTCAACCCTAGAGATTTTAACCCACCCTCTTGATGGTATTAAATATGGTCAATCCATACAACTCAATTTGAATCCTAATGAAATTGATATTTTCTCTAATTAGAGGTAAATTAAAATATGATGAAATTAGCAACAAAAATTGAAGCAATTCTCTATCTCAAAGGTCAACCCTTAACCTTAATAGATATTGCTCAATGGGCTAACTGTGAAGTTGATACCGCGCAAGAAGCAGTGATGGAATTAATCTCTGATTATTCTTATCGTGATAGTGCCTTAGAAGTGGTAGAAACTGAAGCAGGATATAGTTTGCAATTACGTTCACTTTTTGATGACCTTACTGATAATATTATTCCAGCAGAACTAAGTAAAGGCGTTCTCAGAACTTTAGCAGCCATCGCTCTGAAAAATCCTATCGTCCAAACTGAATTAATCGAACTCAGAGGCAGCACAGCCTATCAGCACGTTCAAGAATTAGTTGAACTAGGTTTTGTCCGTAAACGTCGCCAAGAAAGCGGACGCTCTTACCTTTTAGAAGTTACCACAAAATTCCATCAATATTTTGAAATTGACCAATTTCCCCAATCTACAGATTAATTTTTAGCGATTTTTCCCAGTAGGGTTTATAGTGGGAAATATATAATAGTGGAACATAAGTCAACCCCAATTTTGGAGTTCTAATGGTATTCAACTTTGATTTTTTCGCTTCTGAACCAGAAGAACAAAACCCTAACACCCTAATTCAATACCTACAGCAACAGCATCCTGACACACTTTCTCGCATTGCTCAATCAGCTAGTCCTGAAATTCAACAAATTATCACACAAAATGTACAGGGATTAGTGGGAATGTTACCCTCAGGAGATTTTAACATTCAAGTCACCACTGATCGAGAAAATTTAGCTAATCTTCTTGCTTCGGCTATGATGACAGGGTATTTCCTCAGTCAAATGGAACAACGGAAAAACCTAGAAGCTAATCTATCTAATGTAGATTCTGTATCCTCTCATCCATCTGATGACTACAAAGACAAGGATTAATGGTGAGAGATGATCAACTTAGAGAGACAAGAAGTGAAGTTATAGCCTATCAGCTTCTTGTCCCCCGAAACAACCCCTGAACAGGGGTTAACCCCCTTTAGCAAAGCTTCCCATCACTAAGGCAGATAATAAAATTCCGGGGCTTAATAAAGCAATAAGTAAAAGTAGTTGGTCAATGGTCATAGTATACATCCAAACGTCAATAAGTTCTCCTGTCACGGTAACCTATTTTTCAACAAAATCTCCCTAATTAACTAAGTTTTAATATCAATCGGTGAAATATAATATTAGTATCAATAAAGTTATCAATTTAAGAATAAACGTAAACAAATGTAAAAAAAATGATTCAATGTAAACAAGTTATTCCCCTAATAACTAGCTTACTCAGTGTAGCTGTTATTACCTAGATACTATATCTTGAAAAAAACAATATTGACTCAACGACAAATGACAAATAATGATCATGAAAAAACCCGGTTGATAACCGGGCTGCACTAGCTTTTGGCTATAAAAAACGAAATCACTATCTAACAGATATTGCTATCCAATTCCTATTTAGCTAAATTACAAGTCAAGGGACAAGCAGCATAAATAGAAGTGTGAGAGGGAGTTGCGTCGCCGTGCAGCCATCTCAACCAATCAACCTCTTGGGGGTGAATTCCTTTAGCTGTCAATAGTGCTGCTCCCAAGAAAATCACTAATAAATTAATACCAACTAACGAGCCAACCACTAATAAAACGGCACTTACCGGTAAAACAGATTGTAAAACAACTGATGCTAATGCCCCAAATGTTGCCATTAAAACAACGAGGGGAAAGCCAACAACCAATAAGCAAACGATTAACGTAAAACTCCAAAGTAAGAAGCTCTTAACGAATGTTAAAGAGTCAACTTTTCCTAATCCAGTTTTTTGTGCAATTTCCATATCTTCCTCCAAAGCAAACCAGTAACTTTATCTATTTTTGTAGATAACGCTGTGTCAATCAGTATAGATAATCTCAGAGATAAAATGAGCTTATCGAAAAAAAAATTTACATTCAAAGGTTACTTTATGGGTTAAAGATTGCAAAATGTTGCAAACACATTTGATCTCAACGAAATTATCGGGGATCAAGCTTATCTTTATAGAATTGAATGTAATCTTTTGTAATAGTCATTGATATTGAAAGAACTGTAGCTAATGCTACAACAGTCATTTTTTCTTTTCAATCATTCAATCAAAGGACTAAATTAATATTTCTTAAAGTTGAGCAGGAATTTTTTCAGAAATAAAAGAAAGATTGAGCAAAAAACAGCCCTGACCTAACTTTTTTCAGAAATTTTGGGAATACTATCTATACCAGATCACCTGACACAAGATTGTAAAGAACTGTTCAACCTAACGTATTTTTAAGCAAAAAAAGATCATGACCCAATCTCAACGTCCTTCCTTACCCCCTTTGCCTCCGCCTCCCATGCCTCCCGTTAAAGATTTGGCAGAACCTAACATGGACATGATGGAAATAGGAGAAGCCTCAGATGATATAGGCACCCAATTTATGCCAGCTTCTCCTATGACTCCAGATGTACCAAGTCCGGCAGCAGTGGCTACAGCCCCTAAAACCCCAACAGAAACACCTCCGCCCCCTGCGATGCCATCACCACCTCCCTTACCAACAACCCCCCCAAAAAGTTTTGGTCGTTCTCCTGGCCAACCCAGTTTGGCTGAATTAGTTCGTCATGCTTTTGATGAAGGATTTTCCGATGTTCACCTAGGAGTCGGAGAAAAACCCCGAATGCGCGATCGCGGTGAAATGGTGATTCTCGAATATCCAGAAATTGACGAAAATACCTTTATGAGTTGGTTACGAGAAATTCTCAAAGAAGATGAAATTCAACGCTTTAAAAAGGAATTAGAGTTTGATGGGGCAACCCAGTATGACTTTGCTAGGGTTCGGATCAATATCTTTGATAGTTTACGGGGAGCAGCGATGGTACTGCGTTTAATTCCCCTGAAAATCCTCACCATGGAACAATTACGTTTGCCTATGGTATTTCAGGATATTTCTGATTCTCATAAAGGGTTAATTCTAGTAACGGGGCCAACCGGTTCAGGTAAATCTACCACCATGGCTGCGATGGTGGACTACATTAACAAAGAACATCCTAAAAATATCATTACTATTGAAGATCCGGTGGAATTTGTCCATCAAAGTCGTCGCTCATTGATTAAACAACGGGAAGTAGGGATGCACACCCTCAAGTTTGATAATGCCCTTAAAGCAGCCTTACGGGAAGATCCAGACATCATCCTGGTGGGGGAAATGCGAGATAAAGAAACGGTCAATACAGCACTCAAAGCAGCCCAAACAGGTCACTTAGTCATGGGAACCCTCCATACGAATAGTGCGGTGAAAACTTTAGAACGGATTTTAAGTTTATATAATGCTGAAGAACGGGAAGCGATGCGAGTGGCGATCGCAGAATCTTTGGTGGCTATTATTGCTCAAGGGTTATGTCGGACAACTGACGGAAAACGGGCTGCTTACCATGATATTTTGATTAACACAGAAACAGTTAAAGACTACATTATTCAAGGGAAAAACGACGAAATCCTTGAGTTAATGAAGGATGGTGAATTTGATGGCATGATTACCACTAATCAGGCTCTATTCAATCTCTATCAAGAGGGACGAATTACTGAAGAAACCGCTTTAGAATTATCTCCAACCCCCAACGAAATTGCTATGATGTTAAGGGGTCGAATCTAGAAAAAACCCTAAAGAAATTGGGATGAAGGATAAATATGGGTTATAAAAGAATCAAGTCTTCCTTCATCCTATCTGTAATTCCTCTAGAAAATAACGAGCATGGCCGAAACAACAAAAGTTGTACCGGACTTGTTTAAAGGTATTGCTCTTTTTACCCCAGGTGGTGATCTCGTTTATTGTCTCGATAGCAACAAACAAGTTCATTGGCATTCTCAATTATGCCTAGTTTTACAAGAATTATTGAAGTTACCAGAGCCACCTCATTTCCTTGTTCCTGGCTATACGGCTACTGTTGACCGTTGGTTTTGTACCAGGGAAAAGAAGATAAAAACAGTTGCAGAGCTTTATCCTGCAGTCCGTCGGTACGAACCGTTATTAAATGTTCTTTTTAATCTCAAGAACGTGACTTGGCAAACAGCAGATTGGCAAGAAGAAGCGTGTAATCCTGTTGTTGTTGAAACCTATTGTTCTCGCTTCCCTCAACTTTGGGAAAACCATGATTTGTTGGTGCGTTTAGACGAACGTTGGGAAAAGGAGCTAAAAAACCAATTTAAGCCTGTCAATATTCAGCAAAAAGATCAATTTGAAAACAATCAAGGCTATATATTGCGCCTTTTTGTGTCAGGTAATCATCCTTCTACTAAGCAAACCTTAAGAAAGATTCATCGTTTACTTGAAACACAATTAAGCCATCCTTACACTCTAAAAGTCATCGATATTGCTAAACACCCGGAAATAGCAGAAACCCATAATGTTTCTGCAACACCTACTTTGGTGCGTGTTTGGCCGCAACCAACAAGACGTATTGTCGGAGAATTAAACAATTTATCTAGGATTTTACAATTAATTACCACCAATTAGCTTAGGTCAGCTATTATTTATCGGTTCTAAACGATTAGAAGAACTCTATCCCACCATTATTTGATGGATAATCTAAATTTGACAACAATAGCCACCTTAATTTACGGAATTTTGTTATTTATCGGTGGCATTATCGGTTATATCAAGGCTAGGAGCAAACCTTCTTTAATTTCTGGTGTTCTAAGCAGTTTACTCTTATTGCTAAGTGCTTTTCTTCAATGGCAACAAGTAGCAGTAGGATTGATTCTGGCTCAAATTATCACCATTCTCCTAGCGATTGTCTTTCTCATTAGGCTATGGAAAACGCGAAAATTGATGCCAGCCGGATTAATGGTGATGATTAGTGTAGCTGTGTTAATTATTTTGTTTCAAACAACGAGTTAAGCTAAGGTTTCGGGACAATAACCTAATCCTCTGGTAAATTGCTGGCGAAACGCTTCAATATCACTGCTATCTGGTGAACCATGAGAGACAATCGCCACTTGATAACGACTCATAACATCAATAGGAGATTGGCCAGTTTCTAAACTCCAGAACACCATTTGTAAGCGAATTTCCAACTCGTAAGGAATGCCTAATTCATTCATAAAAGCTTTGAAGTCACCGTGTTGTTGCGGAGTCAAAGGTTGTTTAAACTTAATTTTGATAATCCAACCATTAATTTGATGGATAACCGTCATTAAGCAAAGAGACGAATCATACTTTCGTTGTAAATATTCAATCACTCGTAGCGTTAGACTCGCATTGGCTAAAAAATAAATATAGTCCATTATTTTCCCCCTTAATTTTTCTGCTAAACAATTCCTCTAGCTCTAGTGTGCCAATGATCGTTCGATTTGTTATAGGGGAGTCCCCCCCTATTTTCCTTATATTCTATGGGGGAAACTACCCAACTAGGTAACAATTCCCATAGGTATATGTAGATAGTGATAGGAAGATTAGCTTATTATGGGGAAAACACCGAATGGATTCCCAAATTGTGTATCTTATTTTACATATTCCTTTTAGCATATAACACATGAACCTGTTTTGGGAACTGTCATTTTATGAGTAGTGATTATTTATTATCGAGTTACGATTATTATTTACCCCCAGAATTGATTGCCCAAAATCCCATGACTCCTAGAGACGAGTCGCGGTTATTGGTGATTAATTCTCTCAGAACCCATACCCATAGTATTTTCCGAGACTTACCTGAGTGGCTATCCCCTGGGGATTTATTAGTTTTTAATAATACTCGCGTTATTCCTGCACGACTTTATGGAAAAAAAGCGACAGGTGCGCCGGTGGAAATTTTATTATTAGAAGAGAAAGAGCCTTTATGTTGGTTAGCTTTAGTTAAACCTGGAAAACGCTTTAAGATTGGCAGTGAAATTTATTTTTATTTAGATAATAATGATTGTAGTCAAGATAATTTTTTAGTCGCTACTGTTGTAGATAGAGATGAAGAAACAGGCGGAAGGTTATTAAAGTTTAAGGTAAATTCTCTTGATGTATTTTGGAAAAAAATAGAAGAACTTGGTCAAATTCCTTTTCCCCCTTATGTGACTGAATCTAAGGCTGCTCCTTCTCAATATCAAACTATTTATGCTCAAAAACCAGGAGCAGTTGCTGCACCCACAGCAGGGTTGCATTTTACCGATAAACTATTAGAAAATTTACAACAAAAAGGAATTAATCAAGCTTATATTACTCTGCACGTCGGTTTAGGTACGTTTCGTCCCGTTGACATCGAAAATATCAAAGAACATAAGATGCACCAAGAATGGATAGAACTCCCAGAAATAACTGTCGAAAAAATAAAAGAAACAAAAGCTAATGGTGGCCGAGTTATTGCAGTAGGAACAACTGTAGTAAGGACATTAGAAGGGGCTGCAAAAGCAGCAGAAATGGAAGGCAAACAAGGTTTAATACCTTATAGAGATAAAACAGATATTTTTATCTATCCTGGTTATTCTTGGCGTGTTATCGATGGGCTAATTACCAATTTTCACTTACCAAAATCTAGTTTATTGATGTTAGTCAGTGCCTTAATTGGTAGAGAACGATTGTTAGAGTTATATCAAATAGCTATCGAAGAAAAGTATCGTTTTTATTCTTTTGGAGATGGAATGTTGATTCTATTATAGTTTTATTAAAAAATCAATTGTAGTATAAAGTTAGAATTTAGAATTGATGTTTTGCGCTAATTCTAAATTCCTTTTATGCCATCAACATCACCCGAAACCCAATTTGACTAACCCCAACCCCTTGAGGATGATAGGCGTAACGAGAAGCAGAACGACAATGATAAGCATCCTCATCCCAGGAACCTCCTCTTAAGACACGGCGAGTTTCTTGTTGAGAAGATGAGCGAGGTTTTCCTGATTTAGAAGCATCTTCATAGCTAGAATACCAAGCATCAGCGCACCATTCCCAAACGTTACCATGTAGATCATATAACCCGAAACTATTGGGATAAAATGCGCTCACTGATGTGGTTTCTTGACGATAAATACTAGAACTTTCCCCTGCATATAAACGTTTAGCCATATAATTAGCCAAATAACCCGTTAACGTTAGTCCAAAATAAAATGGAGTGGCAGTGCCTCCCCGACAGGCATATTCCCATTGTGCTTCGCTGGGAAGTTGATAAAGACGTTGAGTATATTGAGTGAGGCGATCGCAAAATTCTACTGCATCTTCCCAGGAAATGGACTCGACTGGGCGATCAATTCCTTTAAAACCAGAGGGTTCAAGGACTAAATCTCGGTTAACTTTAGGATATTGAGCGACAATTTCCCATTGTTTTTGGGTAATGGGAAATTTCCCTAAGAAAAACCCTTCTAAAGTAACTGAATGTTGGGGTTGCTCACACACTTGAGATCCAGGTTCATCAGGTGTTGATCCCATCAGAAACGTTCCCCCAGGAATATAAATCATCTCTAAAATATTCCCATCTCCCAAATCTTCCTTAAAACCTTGGGACTCCCCCTTAATCCGTTCTAAAATAGTTCCCGTTTCATCAACAATTGGTCTTTCAAAAGAAAATTCTTGTAGCGGAGGTGTTTTAACCGATAGGATAGGTTGAGATTTTTTCTCTTTTTCTTTGGGAACAATGACCTTAGAAGGTTTATCAGATATTGAAGAAGATTCTAGACTATCAAGCCGTTTTTCAATGTTCAACAGTCTTTCTTCAATTGAAGATGGTTTTTCTTTTTCATCTGTTTCTAGATATTGAGATAAAGCATGAGTGATCACCTTAGACTTAGGAAGACCAACAGCATTAGTATGAGCTAATAATTTTTCATATAATTTCGGCGGTATTCTCACACTAACCTGAATATTACTCATAAGAATGAAGAGAAGAACTTAACAATTAACGATAACGATCTGCAAGCATAACAAATTTTTCTCAATTTTTACAATCGTTTTCCTTTTCTTAATGTCAGTTAAGAAAATTGATTCTTAGTTGAATCCGATTTGACCAACTTAATGATAGAATCTCTGAGACTTTACCCCAAAAATGCGAAGCCATGATGCAACTTAAACCCCGAACCCTCAGACTATTTAATCTTATTGCTTTGAGTAGCGGGTTAATTTTCCTCTTATCTCATGTTACCCTTGCTCAAGGAGAATCCTCTGATCATGCGATCGCTAAATTTAATTGGTTTCAAGCCGTTATTTTGGGCATGGTACAGGGATTAACGGAATTTTTACCTATTAGTAGCACTGCCCATTTAAAAGTGGTTCCTGTAGCGTTAGGATGGGGTGATCCAGGGGTGGCTTTTACAGCAGTGATTCAGTTAGGCAGTATTGCTGCGGTGTTATGGTATTTTTGGTCAGATTTAAGTCAAATTACCAAAGGAATGATAAAAGCGATTCGCAAATCTGATTATCAATCCCATGATTTTCGGTTAGGGGTAGGTATCGCTTTGGGAACCTTACCCATTGTCTTTTGTGGTTTATTAATGAAACTGTTGATTAGGGATTTAGATAACTCCCCTTTACGCAGTATTGGAGTAATTGCTGGTGCTTCTATCGTAATGGCTTTGTTGTTAGCTTTATCGGAAAAAATAAGCACCCATAAACGCAGTTTTAAGGAATTAAGTTGGCAAGATGGACTATTAATGGGTTTAGCTCAATCCTTAGCTTTAATTCCTGGGGTATCTCGTTCGGGATCAACTATAACCTCTGGTTTATTTCTCAATTTAGAAAGAGCAACCGCAGCGAGATTTTCTTTTTTATTAGGAATTCCAGCGATTACTTTAGCCGGGTTAGTGGAGTTAAAAGAGGTGTTTGATGTGGGACTTTCTAATGATATTATTGTCCCGTTGATTGTGGGGGTTATTTCTTCTGCTATCTTTTCTTATTTAGCGATCGCTTGGTTAATTCGTTATTTACAAAAACAAGATACTTGGATTTTTGTTTGGTATCGTTTAGGATTTGGTATATTTATTTTAGGTTCTATGTTTTTTAGTTAAACAAAAAATGTTATCAAAAATGGAGGAAATCATGAACTCTAATCAAATTCTTAAAACTGACTCAATTGAAGAACTAGCTAATTTTTGGGATAGTCATGATCTAACAGATTTTGAAAATCAATTAGAAGAAGTAAGAGAGCCTGTTTTTGAAAGAGAAGCATTAATTTCTATTAGTTTACAACCTCAGGAAATGGCAAAGATTAAAGAAATAGCTAAAGCGCAAGGAGTTAGTTATAATGATCTGATTAAACAATGGGTTGCAGAAAAAATGTCTCAAGTTTAATTTTTAAAATAAATCTATGGAAAAACTCACTATTACTTACCGTTTACAAGACTACTTAGAAGCTAATATTATTCATAATAAGCAGTTATTGATATTGTATAAGATTTTTGGTAGTTTAATGTCAATTATAATTTTTCTTCATATTTTATATTTATACATATTAAAAGAACCAATTGGCTGGATTAATGTATTCTTTTTAGTATTTTTTCTATTGTTTATGAACTATGAAAAAACATTTTTTTTATTACAGATTAAAAGTCTATTTAAACAACAAAAGAAATACTTTGAGCAAGTTGAGATTGTGTTAACAGAAACAGAAATTGTCGAAAAAACTTCTTATTCTGAGTCTAAATTTTATTGGATATATAAACATAATAAAACGCCTAAAATGCTTCTCATTTATATAAATTCACAAGGATTTATAATTATTCCCAAAAAATATTGTTCAAACGATCAACAATATGAAAATATTTGTAATCTAGTAGCGAATTTTCCTCAAGGTAATTAACATAATTAATTGATCTTGATATGGTATGAACTCTCCTTTTCCTTTTTGCTTCAAATAATATTCTTCATCTTTATATGAAAAGTAGGGTGGGCATTGCCCACCTTATAATAACACGATAGTCTTCTATTTACTATTTCTATCAATCTTTTAAGAGATTAGCTTATCCATTACTTGATTGTTGTTGTTCTTCATTTTCTTTGTTTTCTTTGTCTCCTTTTTCATCAACCACTTCTGGTGTTTTTTCAAGCTTTTGGGACATTCGTTTTTTGCGATCAGCTTCTAAAGTATCTTCAATTACTGTTAATAATTGCTGCATTTTATCTAAATTGCTGCGATAAAGATCGAGATCCTTTTGTAGCTTATCTGAAGAAAATTGTAGAGCCTCAGAGACTTCTTTAATGGTTTGATTCCGTTTTTCTTCCTCTTTGACTAACTCAGGATCAATCTCCATTAATAGCGTATATAAACCGACTCCAAAAAGGCGACTATATTTGAATTTAGGGTTTTGCGCGATCGCATTACAAGTTCCCCATAATATCCCGTCTCCTCCTTCTTGGCCGAGTTTATCTTTAAACTCAGTCATAGAGAGTCCTTTCGCTTCGTTTATTAAAGCTTCTGCTTCTTGATGGTATTGTTCACTATTACCATCCACTGCTTGACACAAGGCGTTAAAAATAGACGCTTTATCACTTTCAGGACGATACCCCTGCATAAACCGTTCAAAGGAAGTAACGACCCCTAAAGCGTAAATGGGATCATATTTAAAATCCACATTTACCGACAGTAGGTGCATTTCTACTAGCAATTCTTCCACAAACCGCCGATAAATCGAATTTATAGGTCGGGTGTGATAGCCATAAAATTTACGCTTGGTATCAGAAACTGTACGAATATTATCCACGAAGTAGAATTAAATTAATTTTCAATAGTAACTCTTATCTATTGTCCCTTGTTAGGAGTCCTTTGCCAAGGGGGTTATTTTTGACAGAGGGAGCGGAGAGAGCAGAGAGAGCAGAGGGAGCAAGGGAGAAAAGTTCCTATCATGTAAGACTTTGCTCACCTTTGTGATTTACTAAGGACGGATTAAGAGTTCTCCTTGACAGATTAATTTATCAGCATCGAGATTGAAAGAATTAATAGAAACATCCGATCCCAAATCTACTGAAAATGGTTTGATTTCATGACTATTTAGCTCAGGAATTCCTTGTATTTCAACTTCAGATAATTGTAAGGTTTGGGGAGGAATGATACTTAATTTTGCTTTAATTTTTAGAGGAGTGGTTTCGCCATTGTGGGTTAAATTTCCCTGTAAAATAAAATAAGAATTATCTAAATAAGCCCCTTGCCAATTAATTTCATAACTGTCTAATAACTGAGATACTTCTGTGACACCTTGATGTTCTAATAAAGTTTCTAATAATCCTTTAAACCCTTCTCCTAACAAAGCCGACGAAATAGATGCTTGTAAATTTTGGTTAGTAATAGCCACGGCTCCTGATACACGAATTGCCTCTAATAACTGCAGGGGTTTACCTCGTAAAACTTGGCCAATATTAATACGAATATTTTCCCCTTTTAATTGGATTTCTCCGAGGTGTAATCCTTGATAAATAGCTCGATTACTATTTAACATCACCCCAGAAACATGACCTTTTAAAATTTGGCGATCGCTTCCTTGAATAGACAATTCTAAGGTTTCTACCTGCTCCACTTGGGAGCGTAACCAAAGCTGCATAGCAGGAGATAGCACTTTACTAATCACACGGCTCATACTGACCCATCCTCACACAGATATTAATAAAACAAGATACAATTTGCTCAACTTATGAATTATATAACAAAGATTTTTTATCTTGAGTTTGCCGTGATTTTAATTTAAGATTTCTCTGCTTCTTCGATGTGGAAACGTTCTACAGAAGTTAATAAATCACGGGAAATACCCACTAGATTTTGTAATGCTCCTGCCACCCGTTGAGATTCTTGAGACGTTTCTTGGGCGGTTAATTCCACAGACTGCATAACTTGACTCACTGCCTTAGAATTGTCTTGTTGTTGAACGGTATCTCCTGTAATCGACCGCACTAAAGTATTGATGTGATTTGATACATCGATGATATCTTCTAAGGAACGTTTTGCCTGTTCTGATTTATCGGTTACATCGATTACCTGTTGAATTCCTTCTTCCATTGCTGTCATTACTGAACCCGTTTCACTTTGAATTTGTAATACAATTTGCTCAATTTCTTTCAAAGATTTGGCCGAGCGATCAGCTAACTGACGAACTTCATCCGCAACGATGGCAAAACCCCGTCCTGCTTCTCCTGCTCTAGCTGCTTGAATGGAGGCATTAAGAGCCAGTAAGTTAGTTCTAGAGGCAATTTGAGAGATTAAAGCCACAATCTTCGAGATTTCTTGAGACGCTTCTGCTAAGCGTTTAACCTTACGAGTAGTTTCTGACACCGTTTCACGAATTTGCAGAATACCAGCCACTGTTCGTTCTACAGCTTCACCCCCTTTTAGGGCGGTTACAGAGGAGGTATGAGCGACTTCTTCGGCTTCACGGGCATTTTCTGCTACCCGTTGAATCGATTCGGTCATCACTTGTACTGAATTTAAGGTTACTGCTAATTCTTCTGCCATGCGTAAAGCATCACGGGAATTATTGCGAGCGAATAATTCACTATCCGTTGAACTCTTGTTGACTTGCTTGGCGGTGCGTTTTACTTGGGCGACAATTTCCCGTAGATTATGAATGGTTAAGTTAAAGGCATCTGCAACCGCCCCTAATACGTCGGCTGTTACTTCTGCTTCTACGGTTAAATCACCTCTTGCAGCCCCTTCCACATCGTCCAAGAGGCGAATCACTTGTCTTTGTAACTCTTCTCTGGCTTGTTCCATTTCCGCAGCCCGTTTTTGTGCTTCGCTAGTAGTGGTAAGAATCACACGGGAGAGTTGGTTAAAACTATGGGATAGCTGGCCTAATTCATCTTCAGAGTAAATGGTGGCTTTAACATTATAGTCACCAGCATACATCGAATCAAATTGAGTTTGGAGATCATCAATGGTACGTTTTAGTTGATAGGAACTGATCAGACCAAAAAACAGTGTTCCTCCAAATCCTACTAAACCCCCTGTTAAAGCCAATAACAAGATAGGATTGCCAGATTTGGCTGGTTTTTCATTTTCTTCCGTTTCTTCTGATGATGTTTCTGTGGTATCAGACTGTTCAACTTGTTCTGTGGTTGCTTCTTCTTCACCGACTTCCGTTGCTTCTGGTTTAGGGGAAACGAGCCAAGCAAAACTACTGACTAAGAGAATAGCCATAAAAGAGACTAATCCTGTACTTCCAGCGGCCATCCAAGGCTTTATTTTCAAAGGTGCGTTAAAAAACCAACGTAAATAACCCTGTTGTCTTTCGGCAGTTGGTTTAACGATTTTAACCTCACTATCGGATAAAGACGTATTGGCCATATCGTCGGATTTGACCCAATTAACTGTTTGTGGTCCTGGTTCTGATAAAAGATCCCCCGTTTGTAAACCGATGCTACCACTACCGTCTTCACTGGCTTGAGTAAACAGATCAGAATCGGGTAACTGATCGCTCATCTCAGTAAAATCAAAATTGGATAAATCTTCTAACGCCTCTTCTTGAAAAGCATCAAACTCATCTAAAACTCGATTATGTTCTTGGACTTGGTCAGATGACATCATCTGGGGGGTAGCATGAACAGTGGGGTCATCCTGAGCAGGAGAATTAGACCAATCATGGGAGGAATCTTGTAGAGGAGGTGTGGAGCCACGATTACTCAAAGAAGGAGGATTAAGACTAGAAGAGACCACAAAAGTATTTTCTTCATCCCCTGCTCCCGTATGAGCTTCAGTTTCTAACCCTTGCTCATCACCAAAGGAAAAATCAGGAAAATCCTCGTCAACAAAATCAGTCCAACCTTCTTCCTCTGAGGCGTTGGTATTCGGGATATCAGTTTGAGAGTCAAAGGGTCTGACTTCGCTTAAAGTAGTAAAAGGATCAACGGGCATCTCAAAGCTATTTTGTTTCTCTGGTTGCTCCTCTGAGGACTGGCTTGCATTTCCTTGATGACCAATAGTAGGTTCTCCTAAATCGTCGTCATCAAAAATACCACTATCCCAGTCTAGTCCATCTACAGCAAATTCTTCACCCTGCCAGTCTCCTGATACTTCTCCAGAATCAGACCACTGTTGTTCAATCTTCATCGATTCACTGTTTATCATTGGTTGTTGGAGATTATCATCAGTTTTATGGTTATTCCCTGACTGATGAAGAAATTGTCGTGCTTGTTGTAATCCTTGATTAGCACATTCGACTAAATCTGGGCGATCAGCGCGGTTAATGACCGATTGATATTGTTGACAAGCAGTTTCATATCTTCCCAGACTGAAATAGATATGACCCTGTAGTAATAGAACATCAGGATCTTCTGGAAAAGCCCCGGCCATCGGTTCAATGAGGGTCGCGGCTTCTTCATAGTTTCCCTGTCCATAAGCGATATAAGCTTCATTATATAATTTTGCGTAGTCTGTCCCTGATGCCATTGCCTTTCTCCTATTGGTTAAATCTTGTCAGTTATGAGTTAGTTACGAGTTATCAATTAGATATATTTATAGAAATAAATTAAGGGTAGAATCATTGTTTTAGGTTGCCCATCGGGCTGAGCGTAAAATCGCTACTTGGTCTAATAATCGCAAGACTTGGTGAGAATTTTCTTCAACCAGCCATTCTCCTTGAACATAAGGTGCAATGTGATCGGCTACATTACTGGGGGCGTGTAATTGTTCAATGTCTAACCATTCCATATCCCCTAACTGATCAATAGCTAACCCTAAAATGGTTTCTTGCTCTTCGACAGCAATGACTGGAATTTCAGGGCGATCAGTTCGTAAGGGAACCGTATTACCCAAAAACTGCCCCAAGTCAGCTACCCAAATTACTTGCCCCCTTAAATTGAGGGTTCCTAAAAGTAAGGGTGAGGCATTGGGAATGGGTGTAATTCTGTCTGGACTTTGTTGCATCACCTCTCGAATGGCAATGGCTGGAAGGGCAAACTCCTCTTTTGAGGGTAGATGAAACCGTAAGTATAATTCTCCTTCAGGGGTTTGTAATGCCTGAAGTTCAGGAGAAATGTCTTGTCTGTTGTCTTGACCTAAATCTAAATTCCCAACCATATTGTTTTCCCCGTATATATAAATGATTGTTTATTTACTGCCGTAGTAGTTGTTGAATAGTACCGATAAGTTCAATATCTTCAAAGGGTTTGGAAATGTAAGCATCTGCTCCCTGTTTAATCCCCCAGTAACGATCAAATTCCTCTCCTTTTGAAGAACACATGACAATGGGAACATTTTGGGTACTAGGATTTGTTTTAATCCGACGACAGACTTCATAACCATTCATTTTGGGCATGACAATATCTAAAACAATGAGATCTGGACTCGAATCTTTAATACTTTCGAGGGCTTGAAAGCCATCTTCTGCAATAATGACTTGCCAACCATTCTTTTTGAGAATCGTCGCAATCATTTTTTGCTGCGCTGGACTATCTTCTACCACTAAAACTGCTCTCATAACGTTTTCTCTATAGATTGGGTGAATCACACATAGAATTTAGCTTACTAATTAACAAACCTGAGAATGATTTGTTTAGTAATATTTAATAGATCACAGACTGAAACCTTTTAACTTAACCCTATTGTTAAGGACAGGTGAATTATGAATTAATCAATAATTCTTCTCCTCAAGTGTACATACTTAATTTGCCCAAATTTTCTGAGAAAACAACAATACAACTAGAGAAATTTTTGGGGTTATCCCTATGTACTCGTTCAATCACTCCTGGTTTTAGGTTTGATATATTTTTCGATCAACAACAATAATTCTTGTTCTCCAAAGGGTTTGGTGAGGTAATCGGTTGCTCCCATCATGCGCGCTCGAATGCGATCAATAAAGCCTTCTTTTCCTGTGAGCATGATGATAGGAGTATATTGAAATGCCTTGGAATGTCTTAACATGGCGCAAATCTCATAACCATCTAATTTGGGCATAGCAATGTCACATAAAATAAGATCGGGATTAAGTTCAAATATCAGAGTTAATCCTGAGAGAGGATCGGTAATTAAGGAGATATCGTAGCCATTTTCCGCTAAAATCGTTTCTACGGTTTTGCCAATGGTTAGATCATCATCAAGACAGACGATATGAGAACTATCTCTGGTGGTGGATTCGTCCCAAAGGTTTTTAGGCACAGATACAGAAGAAGTCATAGCCATGACTGGATGCAACCATCCTCGTTCAACGTAAGGATAAATACCCCGTGCCAAAGTACCTAAATTCCTTTGTAGGCGACGGGAAAGCCGTCTCAGGGAGGTTTTGCCATCAGCCCAGTGTAACAACTGTTCATAGGCTTTTTCGGGTAAAGTATTTTGTAATTGTTCTTGATCGGCAATGGTTAAGACTTGTTGGGGACTCTCAAAGTAAGGATGTAACTGTTTCCACTGTTGTACCTCTTTCATCATTTCCATCAATAATGGACTGACTTCTACACTGGTCAAAAGAGGATCTAATCCTAAACCCATTTCAAAAATAAATGCCCCTTGTCGTAAACTTAGTAAATCAAAGAGGGTTTCTCTAACCATTTGTTGAATAATATTTTTTCCCTGCTCAGGAGTTAGGCGATTTTGTTTAATTAATTGCCACAAGTAAGCATATTCAATTTCGTTATGACTAATTTTATCGATATTTTCAAGTTCTTCGGGGATGAGTTTAACTTGATAACGAGATAGATAATCTCGTAAACGACGACACCCTCGGTTTTTACTGTGGATGGTGTAAACGATTTGTCCGTTCACAAAAAAAACTAACCAGAATATTCTAGGAGCCTGAATTTTAATCGGTTGAAATGAACTGAGGTTAGCTCCCTCAAGAGCATCACCCTGGTTCCCTAAAGAGGTTTGATAGGCTTCGATCAAAAGTTCTCCCGTTCGTTGTCCGACTTCGATCAGTTGCAGGATGCTACGTATATCAATTTCGTTTAAAGTTCCCTGCATAATGATTTACGAATAGTGATAATTTTGACGATAAACGAAGAGATAATCACAAAAGTCAAATTAAACTAAATCCTAATATTCTGCTAACTCTAATTAGAGATATTAAGCCAATTAATGGAATTTTTAAAACCCTGATTAGGTCTGATTTAACTTACTGAGGCTTTTGGCTATTGTCTATTAACTCTTGCCTTCAAGGGTTGGACATTATAGACTTTTCTAAAGTATATCATTAAGACTTCCCTAAAACACTGACAGGGGTTTTTCCATCATTGAAGGTTAAGATGAGAATTGATAATAGTAAATATTTTTATCGTGAATCTTGTTGGAATATCTTCATCTAGAATGAACTGAGTCTAGCATCAAGATAAAAGCTAGGCTATGATTAAAATAAGGCACTGTTAAAAGACGAAAGACACAACTGCCACTAGTACCTATTGCAAAGTAGGGAAAATGGTTAGGGGTCAAAATGAAGTTAGCCTTCAGCGTAGCCGAAAAGCTAACCATCACTCCTAATGAGTCCTTCAGCTAAGCTTCAAGACTTAGTTTCTAATTAAAATAGAAACAGAAGAGTAAAGCCAATCCTAGTAGGATAAGGTATTAGAAGCAATTGAATTGGTTGAGTGCTTTTTTCGCCTAAAAAATTCCTAACCGTCTATAGGATAGGATTATTTAAAAACTATTTAATTAGGTTGTGTAGATATGCGACAATGATAGATTCAGGTAATGCCATAAAGGCTATCTGGTAATCACAGGGAATATAACCGTTGGAAATTTTATTCCTACATTTAATTACGTTCCTCAACATTATCCCCATGTTAACAATCTAGGCAACAGCAATATCGAGAGGGTTGTGGCTCGTGCTATATCTTGCAGAAGTCAAAAAACAGACAAGAGGTTTCATTGGTGGTTTTCGGACAGAAATCAAACTCCTAGCCTGTCAACATAATGATCAAACTTGGAGCCCTGTTCCTGGTGACGAAGTAATAGGCCTTGAAGAAATAGATCAAGTTGGGGAAGGAACCCTCTTGATGGTTAATTTAGGTAATAATCGCCAACTTCAGGGAGAAGCTGAACTGGCCGCCCCAGAATTGGTTAGACAATTACAAAAGTTATCCCGTCTCTCAGAAAAGTTAAAAACTCAACAAGAAGAGATAGAACAGTGGAAACAATCTCTTACTTATCAAAGTCAAGAGTTAACCCGTCGCGAAGCAGAGATGGAAACTCGTCTCGAACAACTAGAAGAAGTCGAAAAAGAACTCTCTCAAATTGAACGCCGTCGTCAAGAAGCAGACTCAGCATGGAACCGAGTTGAGCAAACTCAACAACAACTTCAAGACTTCCAAGGTCGTTTTGGAGCAGTGTTAGAACTTCCCGATGCCGAAGCTGAGAAAATTCAGGAATTAATTGCTCGCATTGCTCAAAGTTCCATAGGACTAAAATCTCTAGAAAAACCTTTTGATGGTGCTATCGATGCCTTAGAAGCACAGCAAGCAATTCTCAATCAATTTTGGCAACAACTCGATACCCTTAAAGCACAAGTTCAACGCCAAACCAGAGAAGTGCAGCAACAAGGAGAAATTTTAAGCAATCGTTTTCAAGCGTTAGAAGAAACACAAACTTCCCTAGAGGAAGCCAAAATTCAATGGGGAGTTCAACAGAATATCCTCAGTAATAAACAAGACAGATTACAAAAGGTTAATGGTAATTTACGAGGGATTCAAGAATTACAACAAACCTTAGAACAAACCGCTAGTGGTGTAGGGGATGTTACTGCTGAGACCAAAGTTGATGTGGTGTCTTTAGAAAATATGCCCCTAGGAGAACTTGAAGAAAAAGTTAACAATTTGCAAGGGGATTTAGACAAATTAGTTCGATTTGTTAATGATCAAGAAGAAGAATTGACTTTGCAGTGTCAAACTGTTCAGGAGTTACACGATAAGTTAGCACAAGCCGGAGATTTCGAGCGTATAGACCTAGAAAACGAACTAGCAGAAGAACAAGAAAGAAAACAATTTTTAGATGAAACCCTAGTGGGTCAAAGACGTAATCTCAAAGAAAGACAAGAAGTTCTCCTACAATATTTACGGGTCTTGCGTCGTCGTCAAGGGGTAATGAACTTTGAGGATCATACCCCTACAGTCAATTTAGACCCTCTCTTAATTCAATTAGAAGAATGGGAAAATAATACCACTCAAGAGAAAGAAACCCTAGAAACTGAAATCCAACATTTACATAATAGTGTTCAAGAAATCGAGGCTATGATCAAACAACTGGATGCAGAACAGGCTCAAAAAACTAAGCAACTCGAAGGAGAACGGGCAAACTGGCAGCAAGCACAAATTGAAGTGGGTCAATTGCAAGCTCGCCTCGATATTTACGAAAATAGTTTAAAGCCTTTACAACAAAAACTCGATGAAGCCAAGCACCAACTTGGAATTCTAGGAGAGTGGTTGAATCCTTCTTAATAACAGTGAACAGTAAGCAGTTACCTACGTCATTGCTCTCTACTCCCTTGTAGCCCACACAAACAACTTTTTGATCGACTGAAACTATTATAATTGTTTGCCTTTCAGGATAATAACCATAACCCAGTTACCCCTAAACTCAGCCATAGTAAACAACAAATTCGAGTCAAATTTAATGCCTTTTCAATGGTTTGAGAGGTAATAGAATGGAGAGGATCTCCTAATAGTGGTTTTTCTTTAATGATACCCTGATAAGTATTTTTTCCCCCTAATTGAATCCCTAAAATAGCAGCATAAATACATTCGCTCCATCCTGAGTTGGGGCTAGGATCTTTGGGCGCATCTCGATAACAAATAGATAAAACAAGTATGGGTTTTCTTGATAGTATACTCAAGGTTAGAACTGTGAGACGACAAGGAATCCAAGTCAAAAGATCCTCAAACTTTGCACTAAACCAGCCTAAATCGGTAAACGGTTCTTTTTGATAACCGATGGTAGAATCAAGGGTACTGGCTGCTTTATAAGCCAAGGCTAATGCAACACTATTAACTCCAGGAAAAAAGCCTCCAGCGATCGCATAAAATAAGGGGGCTGTAACCCCATCTATGGCATTTTCTGACACCGTTTCTACAAGGGCTCGCCATATTTCTTCTGGGGAAAGATTGGCTGTATCACGGCCTACATATTGACTTAGTTTCGTTCTGGCCGAGTCAATTTTTCCATTTCTTAACGGGAGCAGGACATCAAGAGCTGCTAGTCTTAAACTACGTCCTGCAAAGCAACTTGCTAAGAGAATAATCTCGAAAAAAATGCCCAAGAATGGATCTAGATGATATTTAATTAAATTGATGCTCCATCCAACAATTCCACTGGCAACAATTAACCCTAATCCTAAAATAACTCCGGCACAACGTCGTTGGTTCTTTGTATGACAAATAGAAAGAACAAAATTAGAGTAGATTGAGATCAACCACCCCATCACTTCCACAGGATGTAACCATCCCCAAGGATCGGCTATAAGATAGTCAACAATCGCAGCAAAGATCAGAATAATTATGGTAGCATTATTATCCAAATTAGGTCTTGATCCTCAGTCTAGTTCGGCTTAATTATCAGGGCGGGTTTGTTTGATTTTGTCGACATTTTTTTCCCAGTTTTGCCCATCAAAGGATTTCATTTTAAAGTCTGATAGATTTACCTGATCAAGACAGTTGAGATTAATATCAAACCACCCTGGATGGGAACGGGGACGATAAAAAGAATGAATACCACAAATAGAACAAAAAGTGTGTTGTGCTGTATGGGTATTAAAGGTGTAAGTTGTGAGCATTTGTTCTCCCTTAATTAAGGTAAAATTTTCAGGGGGAACCAAAAGATGAAGAAAGCCTTTTTTCCGACAAATAGAACAGTTACAATTAATGGCTTCAAACTTATCAATAACCGCCTCAAAGCCCACTGTTCCACAGTGACAGCCTCCTTGAATTTTAAAGTAAGATTGTGAATTTACCATAAAAATATTTCCTTAAACCACAAAACTGACTGCTTCTCCGAGGGAAGCTTTCCAGCTACGAGCATCATAATAAAGATCGGCTAAAGTAATCTTATAAAGAGCTTCTTTAAGCTTCTCATGGAGACGTTTCCAAAGGCTAAATGTTACCCAATCTTCTACTTGCTCAATATCAGGGTTATAGTAGGGTAATGGCTCAATTGTATCCCCAACAGCGTCTAATATTTCCCCTAAAGAAATTTGACTTGGTTGACGAGCTAACTGATAGCCACCTTGCGATCCCCGTAGGGAATTAACTAATCCACTACGACGCATTTCAATCAGTAATTTTTCTAGATATGGAGCGGGTAAATCTTGTCGCTTTGCGATCGCTTTTACTGATGTTGGACCATAGTTCGGCTGTAAACTTAGATCCAGTAAGGCTTTAACGCTATAATGACTACGAGTTGTTAGTTTCATTTGGTTTATTTTTCTCAAAATTTTACCGTTATTAGCATAGGACTGTGATAGATTGTTGTTGAATTTATAACATTTTTATGAAGACAAAAGGGAGCAAAGTCAAACATTTGTAAATTTGATCAGCATTATAGTCGAAACATTGCAAACAATGAATTATTATTGATCTTGTCGAATGGTAGATAAATTTTACAAATTGTGTGTAAGATAATGATAGAGACAGTTAGTAACTTGATCATTTTTTTGATTGTTACTGTAGTCTAAGTTAGTTACCATTCGGTTAACCTTATTATTCACTTTAGTTACTGTTGAAGTTAATGACACAAGATAAACCCCTAACCGGCCACGCTTTAGTAGATAAAGTTAAAGAGCTAGGTGACCTCAGTAAAGAAGAAAAAGCAAGAGCTTGCGGCTATTATACCCAGACAAAAAATGGGGTAGAGCGCGTTAATATGATGAAATTTCTTAATGCTTTAATAGATGCTGAGGGCATTGAACTTGATAGTAGTGCTGAAGGACAAGGAAGAGGTGGACGTTCAGCCAGCTATAAAATTAGTGTGCAATCTAATGGTAATCTTTTGATTGGTTCAGCTTATACCAAAAAAATGAATCTACAACCAGGAGATGAATTTGAGATTACTTTAGGCCGTAAACATATCCATCTCAAACAAGTTGGCGCACCAGATGAAGATGAAATATAACTATTATCTTCTTCTTTTGTTTAACAGACGAAAAAATAGCGTCGCTTAGCCTCTAGCTGAGCAACGCTAACCAAATCAGTAAAAATGTATTGTGCAAAGCGAGGGTTGCTTTCCCGAACAGGGAGAGTAGCCCTCATATTTTTATTGTATTAGTAAAGAGGTTTTTCTCTGAATCATTTAAGTATAGCAAAGGTAGGTTATGGAAAAGTTAGGGACGCACAAGCTGAAGCTAAGGTCCACTAAAAATAGCAGCTTCAACATCTTCACGGGAGAGAGAATATTTAAAAGCCCGTGTCACATCGGAACCATCGGCACCAGCTTTGAGGTAACAAACAATAATTTCTTCAACATCTAGGCTAAGTTGTGCTTTCCAGTTCGGTTTAGTTACTGTCCAACAGTTTAGATTTTGCTGATCTTGCTGGCAACCTAAGTCGGATAGCCATTGTTCAATAACAGGAAGAGAATGGTTATATAAGGGGGTATCAGGAGCAGGAAAGGTCATAATAGGGTTATTAGGGTTTGAGTCGTGTAATATACCTTAGAGGCAAAAATAGGAACAACTGAAGCATAATTTTGAGATAAGGCGGTATTAGGAATGACTTCATCGCCCCTCAGAATAGCAATAAAAATGGCTAAAACCAAACAACCCATTAAGGTTAATCCTAAAATAAAGAGAGCGAACAATTCGCCCCCTGATAAAGGGCGATCGCTGGCATCTAAGTAAGCCGAATTAGACCATTGACCCGTTTTAGGATTTTTTCTCTGTATTGAGGGATCTTGAATCACATTCAACCGAGAATAACCAATTTGAAGATCATACAGCGATCGCTTTTGAGGGTTACTCAGTACCCCATAAGCTTCATTAAGACGCTGAAACTTAGCGGTTGCCATAGCTGAGGGTAATTCTGTAGTATCAGGATGATAACGTTTGCTCAACTCTCGATAGGCGCGACGTATTTCGATGACAGAAGCGGACGGATGAAGTCCTAAAATAGCATAATGGCTATTAGCAAACGGCATCTGAACGGGAATTTTTCGTGAGGTTGATTGTTTCGTAGTCTGCTGCTCAGTCACAGGATCATTTCTATCATTCCTTGTGAACTTATTGTAACCAAACTTACCAGAAGGTTTCTATATCGTTATGAGATTACTTAATTGCATCAGCGAACAGGTTTACACTGAGCTTAGTCGAAGTGGAACAGGGAACAGAAAACAGTTCTCAAAGTTATTGATTAAAGTTTGTTTAATTGGTTTGTTATCTTTTGTAATTAGTTTTAACAGTTGGGGCGTATCTTCTGCATTAGCTGCTATTGATGACGATCGCTTAGATGGTAACATTTTTGTGGTTTATGCAGGGAATGGTTCTTTAGTGCCGGCTAAATTATCTTTAAAAGGATCTTTGGACAGAGAAATGCCGACAGTGCTTGTTTACTATTTGGATGATAGTCGAGATTGTAAACAGTTTGCGATCGTGGTTTCTCGCATACAAGAATTTTATGGTCGAGCTGCTAATATTATTCCTATTAGTGTTGATGCTATTCCTGTTAAAGATACTTATACAAAAGAAGAACCAGGTTATTATTATCAAGATATTATTCCTCAAACGGTTATTCTTGATGGTGAAGGAAACAAAGTTTTTGATGGTAAAGGTCAAGTCAAATACGAAGCAGTTGATGATGTGTTACGGGAAGTTTTTGATCTCTTACCTCGTTCTGAGTCTCTAGAGTTAAGACGACGCACCGTTAATGAATTTAATGACGAATTAGTGACACAATAGAATAAAATAAGGGTCAACGATTGTTGACCCCCACGGAGATTCTTTGAGAAACTTAATGTCAAGAGAAAGAGTATTCGTTTCCGTTGATCAAAATCCTAATTCTGAGCTCTAATAAAGTCCTGAACCTGAGTTTGAACATCAGCAATGTAAGCACTGTTGCCTTGCATACCATATTTATTGCTTAAAACACAGCCTTCAATTGCTGCTTTGACAATACTATCTCCGGTAATTTGTCCCGAATTAAATTCAGTTTTAAAAACAATATAACCAGGAATTCCTTCTTTTTCAAAAGCACCTCGAAAAGCCATCATTGCCAGGGTATTCGGTGGAATAAAATCCTGAGGGGTCATAATACAATTTGCGTTAGAATCTGATTGTGCAATTGCGGATCTTGTATCGAAAGGTAACAATGTCATAGCTGTGGTCGTAACAATTGATAACAACAACACAGACTTGGTAACCATTGATTTCATGGGAAATTCTCCTGTAAAGATTTAGGATATTTCTTACTTTAATAGACTTAAATGAAAAAATTCTGAAGATTTTCTGATTTTATCCAGTTATTTTACTGAAATTTCCTTATTAATTATTAATAATCGGGATTAATATTAAAAATTAACCAGTTCTTAATCTTAGACTCAGATAAATCTGATAAATCATTAAAAAATGTTGAATTTTAAGACTTTTCGATTAAGCTTTATACTATTACCCACAGTTTTCTTACTTTGTTTAGGATTAATTGCTCTAAAACAACCCCAATGGTTATTTAGAATAATCATTAAAGTTGCTCCTGGTGTTCACTATTTTGCTGAAACTGATGATAAGGTCATTGCCATTACTATTGATGACGGACCGAATTCTATAACAACCCCGAAAATTTTAGAAACTTTAGAAGAAAATGATGTAAATGTGACGTTTTTTCTAATTAGTGAACGAATTGAAGATAATGAATTAATTGTACAAAATATCATTAATAATGGTCATGAAGTTGGTAATCATATGGTTAAAGATAAGAAAAGTATTTTTTTATCTTTAGAAGAATTTGAGCAAGAATTTTTAACAGCAGATAAAACATTAAATCAATTTTTATCAGATGATTCATCAAAGGTTAAATGGTTTCGTCCTGGTGGCGGTTGGTATAATTCTCAGATGTTGAATATAGTTAAAAAGTATAACTATCAAACGGTTTTAGGATCAATTTTTCCTTATGATACTCATATACCTTCTTCTAAGTTTGCCAGTTATCAGATTTTAACTAATTTACGACCTGGCGCAATTATTGTTTTACATGATAGTGGTAGAGATGGTCACTCAGGAGAGTGGGGAAAAAGAACTAATGTAACCTTAAAAAAGATTATTCCTGAAATAAAAAAAAGAGGTTATCGTATCGTTACTCTATCAGAAATGCTTTCTCCTCACGAATATGAATAAGATCATTATTTATTGTAATCATGGCAAAGATTTATAGTTTTTTGAAGACTATTAAATGTTGTTGGGGTAAGAGTTCTTCTGTTTTTTCCCAGATTAAACCGACAATATTCATTTCTTTTTTAACTTGTTTTTCTGTCATTTTATGTAAAGTCTTAATAGGGATTAAAGGGTTTTCACGGCGATATTCTGCTAAGACAACTTTTCTCCCAGGTTTTAAAGATGTCACAATATTTTCCATCATTTCTCTAGGATATTCAAATTCGTGATAAGCATCGACCATTAAGACAATATCAACAGTATTCTTAGGTAAATTTGGATTTTTTATAGTCCCTAAAATAGTTTCTATATTGTTTACTTTGTTCTCTTCTTTTAGGAAATCAATGATGTTTAACATTTCTGGTTGAATATCAACAGCATAGACTTTTCCTTTGGGAACTAAAGAAGCAAGACGAAAAGAAAAATAGCCACTTCCTGCACCAATATCAGCGATAGTATCTGTCGGTTTTAGGTTTAACGCTTCAAGCAGTTGTTGGGGTTTTTCTTGTTGTTCTCTGCTAGGTCTTTCTAACCATAAAAACTCTTTATGTCCCATTACTTTAGCAATTTCTCGACCTAAATAAAATTTTCCTATTCCATCACGACTATGTAAAGCATGATAGTTATAGTAAGGATTACTATTTTTTTCAGAGATAATAGAGGCATTGTAAGTAAAAAATTGACTACCTAAGAGAAAAAAAGCCACTAATAAGATTAAGCTAAAAATAAAGATTTTTAAAGATTTCATTGATATTTAAGTATTTTTTAACAACTAATTGGTTATAATATAGAGTATAGCTTATGTATCAAGTCAAGTATCATAAATTTCCATAATAAATCCTTGGGAGATTTTGAATTAAATAAGCTCATCAGTTATAAATTAGGGATTAAAATAATGAATAAACTATTTTGGGGTGTTTCTCTTGGTTTAATGAGTGTTTCAGTTGGTTTATCTCCTATTATTGCCCAGGAAAATCAATCATCTATTAGTTATTTTAGTCGTTCTCCTCGTCTTATTAATGTGATGACAACTTATCGAGGTGCGAGAGTTGGCAGTCCTAGATATTACTATACTATTGAGTTACCCAATGAAAGTGGAGAAGCTTTAAAAACAATCACCATTAATAAGCGTCAAGGATTTGAAGAAATTGACTATTATCCTAAAGATACCATTGCATTTCAAGGAACCCCAAATCATCGAAATAACCCTTTAACTATTGAAGAAACCACCTGGGACAAAACCACAGAAACCATGACCATTACTTTTGATCCGCCTGTGTCTCCAGGGACAACATTTACTGTAGGATTAAAAGCGAAACAAAATCCAGATCATGGAGGAACTTATCTGTTTGGTGTAACAGTATTTCCCGCAGGAAATAACCCTAGGGATTTATATTTAGGCAGTGGACGTTTATACTTTGATGGGACTGATAGTGGAGATTATGATTAAGTAAAGTGTCAAAATTATGTGTTTTTCTGCAACGGTAAGCTTTACAGCAGCAGCAAGTTTATCATTATTAGGAATCGGAACAATTAGACAAACAAGATCGAAAAGAGAAGCATTGTTAGCTTCATTTCCTTGCTTATTTGCTTTACAACAAAGTTTAGAAGGATTAGTATGGACTGGTATTAATCATAGTTCGTTCAGTCAATTGACTATAATGGCAACTTATGGCTTTTTACTGTTTGCTATATTTTTGTGGTTAATATTAAGTCCTCTTTCTATTTACTGGTTAGAGAAAGATAAAAAGAAAAAACAGCGATTAATAGGATTAACTGTTTTGGGTTTTTTATTAGGGACTTATCTATTAACCTGGACAATTTATCATGGAATTGAGCCTCA
>NZ_AAXW01000019.1 GCF_000169335.1 Crocosphaera chwakensis CCY0110 | reverse complement strand
AAACAACAGATTTAAACCCTAGACAAGCTGACTTAGTAGGTATCGGTTGTTGTTGGGGAAATCAACCGACAGATATTGCTTATATTCCCATTGGACATAAACAAGGAAACCAACTCAAAAAACAGAAAGTTTTAGACAGTTTACGGACTATTTTAGAAAGTAAGAATTATCCTAAAGTTTTTCAGAATACTAAATTTGATCGTCTTATTTTTAAACATCAGGGAATTAACCTGGATGGGGTCGTTTTTGATACCATGTTAGCGAGTTATGTCTTACATCCTGAGAAGAGTCATAAATTAAGTGAGTTATGCGAACAATATTTAGAGGGTATTACTAGCCAAAATTATAAAGAGTTAGGAATAGGGAAAAAACAGACGATTGCAGATTTAGAAATTGACAAAGTTGCCGAATATTGTGGAATGGATGCTTATGCAACCTTCTTATTAGTTGAACCTTTAAAAAATGAATTGAAGCAAGTGTCTAGCTTAGAAAAATTATTATTAGAAGTAGAACAACCCTTAGAAGCTGTTCTATCTATTATGGAAGATACAGGAATTTTAATTGATACTGAATATTTAGGTGAATTATCTAAGCAACTTGAAAAAGATTTATTGATTTTAGAAGAAAAAGCTTATGAAGTAGCAGGGGGAAAGTTTAACCTAGGATCACCCAAACAATTAGGAGAAATATTATTTGAAAAATTAGAACTCAATCGTAAAAAATCAAGAAAAACAAAAACAGGTTATTCAACAGATCATGCAACCCTTGATAAATTAAAAGGTGATCATCCGATTATTGATTATATTTTAGAATACCGTACTTTATCTAAACTGAAATCTACCTATATTGATGCGTTACCCGAATTAGTCGATACAAAAACGAAGCGAATACACACGAATTTTAATCAGTCTGTAACCGCCACAGGAAGACTATCTTCTTCTAATCCTAACTTACAAAATATTCCCATTAGAACTGAATTTTCTCGTCAAATTAGACAAGCATTTATTCCTCAAAAAGACTGGTTATTAGTCTCAGCAGATTATTCGCAAATTGAACTGAGAATATTAGCCCATTTAAGTCAAGAACCTGTTCTCTTAAACGCTTATCAAAATACTGAAGATGTTCATACTGTCACAGCAAAGCTATTATTTGAAAAAGAAAAAATTACATCTCAAGAACGAAATTTAGGTAAAACGATTAACTTTGGTGTTATTTACGGAATGGGTTCTCAACGGTTTGCTAGAGAAGCAGGAGTTACCGCAGCAGAAGGAAAAGAATTTATCAATAAATATCGTCAACGCTATGCAAAAGTGTTTGAGTATTTAGAGAGTATGAAAAAAGAAGCGATCGCTAATGGATATGTGACCACAATTTTAGGAAGACGGCGTTATTTTAACTTTTTTGATGATAACTTATACCGTTTTCGAGGTCATGATCCTCAAACGATTGATCTCAATCAATTAAATATAAACTATAATGATTCTCAGTTATTAAGGGCTGCTGCAAATGCTCCCATACAGGGTTCAAGTGCGGATATTATTAAAATTGCGATGGTAAAAATACAAGAAATTTTAAACCATTGTCAAGCTAACTTATTACTACAAGTTCATGATGAATTAGTGTTTGAAATACCAGTAAAAGAATGGGAAAAACTAGAAAACAAAATCAAAGAAACTATGGAAAATGCAGTTAAATTAACTATTCCTTTAGTGGTAGAAATTCATGCTGGTAAAAATTGGATGGAAGCTAAGTAATTAATTATTAATTATTGACTATAGATATTTTGTTCAAAGAGGATTTTCAAATTATATATTTACTAAAATCAATAATTATGAAATAATAGAACCAATAAACATCCCGAAAGAATAAGACATATATAGAACATGGTTAATACAACAATACAACCGTCTCGCCATCCCCTTGCAGAATATATTCATCGCTTAGAAAACGGACAAGCATTATTAAAAGATTCACCTCAAAATGTTATAGAAGTTGTTGGCATTCTCAAAAGTTATGGAGTTATTTTAGATCAATATTCTCGGAACTTAATTTATATTGCCGATCATCAATTTTTGATTCTATTTCCTTTCTTTAAATACTTCAATGGAGAATTTTCTATTGATAAATTACTCCGTCATTGGAACCATAACCGTACTAATTTTGAATATGCAGAATATTGTATGAAATCAATGCTTTGGCATGGCGGTGGTGAGTTAGATACTTATTTAGATACTCCCGAATTTAGAAATAATGTAGAAAAGGTTATTCAAGCCAAATTTAAAAATAACTTTTTAATGTTAACTCTGCATAAAATATTCCCAGAATTTTTACCCGAACACATGAGAATGATGTCTTATTATAGTGGTTTGGGACAATTTTGGCGAGTGATGGCCGATATATTTTTAGACCTTTCTGATCGTTATGATAACGGTGAAATTAAATCCATTCCTGATGTTGTTAAACATATATTAGATGGCTTAGTTAAAGATGCTGCAAGACCAATAACTTATCAAGTGAAAATAAAAGGAGAAGTCTATGAAGTCATTCCAAAAATAGCAGGATTGACTTTTTTAATGGACACTGCTGTACCTTATGTAGAAGCGATCTTTTTTAGAGGAACGCCCTTTCCAGGCACCATTTCTTATAATGCTCAATCCTACCAAATCCCTTCAGAACAAGCTATTTTTACTTATGGGGCATTATACGCTGATCCCTTACCGGTTGGGGGTGCTGGCATTCCTCCTACCTTATTAATGCAAGACATGAGTCATCATTTACCTGACTATCTTCATGATCTTTATCGTCAAACTTTTCGGGAAGAAGATGACTTATTGGTACAAATTTGTCAAACTTTTCAAAAATCTATGTTTTGCGTTACTACTGCGGCCATTCAAGGGTTAGCTCCTCATCCTTTAGACACAATAAATATAGAAGAACAAAAAGAAAATAGAGCTTATTTAGAAGGATGGATGGATAGATTTAAAACCTCACAAATTTTAACTGTAAATAACTAGAAATGTAAGGTGGGTAATACCCGCCTGAGCAATAAGAATAATGAACTTGTGTAATAAAAACTTATGGATTAGTTACAGAAATTCAATAAAAGCCCCTATACAAAAGAAGCAATTTACGGGATAATCGGCCACAGATGAAAGTCTAAACTAAGTAGAAATAGCTATTTTTCCCCATGAAAAAACTAATTGAAGGACTACAAAAATTCCAAACGGGTTATTTTAGTTCTCATCGTGAACTATTTGAAGAATTATCTCACGGACAACACCCTCGTATTCTATTCATAACCTGTTCGGACTCTCGCGTTGATCCTAATTTAATTACACAGGCAGAAGTTGGGGATATCTTTGTTATTCGTAATGCTGGTAATATTATTCCCCCTTATGGGGCAGCTAATGGAGGGGAAGGGGCTGCCATAGAATATGCTATTTCTGCATTAGATATTGAACAAGTTATTGTCTGTGGACATTCCCATTGTGGGGCGATGAAAGGACTGTTAAAATTGAACAGTTTACAAGAAAAAATGCCCTTAGTTTATGATTGGTTAAAACACGCAGAAGCCACTCGTAGGGTCGTAAGCGATAATTATAACAATTTAGAAGGGGAAGAACTCTTAGAAGTCACCGTTGCAGAGAATGTGTTAATTCAGTTAGGAAACTTACAAACTTATCCTGTTATTCGTTCTCGTTTACATCAAAGAAGATTAAGCTTACATGGTTGGATTTATCGCATTGAAGCTGGGGAAGTTCTAGAATATGATAAAGCGTCTCATGATTTTATTGCCCCTCAAAGTTCAATTATAGACACCGAACCTGAATATAATTTTCATCCTACCTGTCATATTCCTGCCACTGCATCCTTAAAGGTTCCGACAGCGACTAAATCAAAAGCAAGTAGTAACGGCACAAATAGCAATAAGGGAACTTCTTTACCAGGATATGAACAGTTTACCCCGGAGCAAGCGCAACGGATTTATCGGGGTTCTCATTAATAATTTTGGTAGTGGTTGAGAATGGGGCGATCGCTTTTGAGATAGAATTAAGCGATCGCCTTGAACTATTAATGGAGCTTTAATTAGAGGTGGCTGCTTGGGCTTCATCAGCAAAAGGAACATCCACAAAACCTAATTCATACAATTGTTGATAAGATTTTTTACCTAAATCTGTGGTAGGGTTCTGAGAACGGATGATCTGAACCAACAAAGGAACTGCCAATTCTGGTTGATCTTGGGCTCGATGCACTAAGGCTAACTGATAAGTAGCCGTGTCTCTCATTTCCCCTGTTTTTAGGGCGCTGGCCCGTTGAGCATCATAAACCTCGGTATTAATACCAGAAAAGCTGTTAGCCAATTGTAGATGAAAGTTAGATAATTGGTTAAAGACTTTACGAGCCTGTTGTAACTTATTAACAGCTAACTCATAATTTTCTTGGTTAATGGCTTCAGTGGCTTCACCCATTAATTTTTCTCCTCCCTGCAAACTCAAAAGACTATCTCCTTGAGTTAGAGGACGAAGATTATTGGGATCAGAAGGATCATCGCTAGGAACTTCTGTTGCTTCTGGCATACCCTCCTGGGCTACTATTTGGGCAGAAACAGACTCTAATACACCCATCCCTAGAACAGAAGAGACGGCAATCATACTCGGTAAACTAAGGCTAAAAAGGCAAGATTTTAACATGATATGACTAAATAGAATAAAAAGATAAAAGGATACTTTGAGGAATCTGTGAGATATCTTAACATTTGTAGGAAACTTCGGTGCTTTTATCTGGAGTTCACAGTTAAGCCAATGAGATTAATTTGCTTGATTATGTATCAAAAAAACAATCGCCTTGATCGCTCTTTTGTTTAAGTCTCTCCTTGTTATTAGTTATGATTGTTGTTGTTTTTGTTCCATATTAGCGATCGCTCTATAACCTGTTATAAAAGGTTATATTTATTATTACCTGTTGTCTGTTAGCTCTTGTCTATCCTCAATAGCTAGTTTTATCCAAGGTACAAGATGTGAGTTTAAACTTCATCTTCAAATTTATAGCCAACTCCTACAACGGTTTTAATATAAGTGGGGTTTGCTGTATCGGGTTCAATTTTTTTACGTAATCTTCTCACATGAGTATCCACAACTCTTTCATCACCAAAAAAATCATTACCCCATAATTTGTCAATTAGTTGGGTTCGACTCCAGACTCTCCCTGGATAACTCATAAAGGTAGATAAAAGGTTGAATTCTAAAGTGGTTAATTCTAAAGGTTCTTCTGTATTATTATCAGTTTTTTGGATAGCAGAATATTTATCTAAATCAACTATAAAATGGGGGGTTTCATAAACATTATTCTGCGTTCCTCCATGTCTTAAACTCCGTCTTAATAAGGCGCGAACTCTGGCAACTAATTCGATAGGACTAAAGGGTTTAACTAAGTAATCATCGGCACCAGTTGATAAACCAATTACCCGATCAATTTCTTCTCCTTTTGCTGTTAACATCAAAATATAAGGGTCTTTTTCCGTTAGTTTTTGACGAATACGGGTACAAACTTCTAATCCATCAAGTTTAGGTAACATTAAATCTAAAACAATCAGATCCGGTGCTTGTTGTTGGAATAAATCTAAAGCAGTTAACCCATCATAAGCGGATATACATTCAAAAGATTCTCTTTCTAATGTAGTTTGAATTAGCTTAGAAATTTCCATTTCGTCTTCAACAATTAAAATTTTCATTTATATTTTTACTGTCAATTATCAATCAAGCATTCTGCTATCATAATTATAAGATGCAATGATAATATTTTTATGGAAACCCTTTCCCCCTATCTTAAATTACCCAAAGATGAACTGATTTTTGATGACGGAGAACCCTTGGAAACGAACCGCCACCGCATTGCAATGAATGTCTTAATTGACTCTGTGTATCAAGCATTATTGCCCCGTGAAAACTTTTTTGCAGGGGGTAATATGTTTGTTTACTATAGTGCAACTCAACGGATGAATCGAGATTTTCGAGGACCTGATTTTTTTGTGACTTTGAATGTAGATGGTACTGTAGATCGCAAAGCTTGGATTGTTTGGCAAGAAAATGGGCGTTACCCTGATGTTATTGTGGAATTAATGTCTGATTCTACGGCTAGTATAGATAAAACAGACAAAAAAACGCTTTATGAGCAAATTTTTAAAACAAGAGAATACTATATTTACGATCCTTATGATGCCACTTCCTTGCAAGGTTGGCGATTAAATGGACAACAAAACTATAGTGAAATTGTAGCGGATCAAAGAGGGTGGCTATTGTGTGAGACGTTACAGCTATATTTAGGAACTTGGGAAGGTAAGGTATTAAATGAGTCAGCTTTTTGGCTGAGATTTTATGATCTACAAGGGAATTTAATTTTATTGCCAAAAGAAGAGGCTGAAATTGAACATAAACGGGCAGAAATGGAACGTCAACGGGCAGACTCTGAAAAACAAAGAGCGGATCTTTTGGCCCAAAAGTTAAAAGAATTAGGGATCGATCCTAACGAAATGTAACCGAGTTCCCTATTGCCTTAGATAACTGAAACTAATAGAAATGAATTTAATTCTATTCCGTCTCTGGTTCAGTATTTTCGCCAAAATCAATATAAGTATAGCCTGTTTTTTGATCGGTTAAATAATTTCTATATTTATGGTATAAATCCATTCCTGTAATTTCTTTGGTAAAATCTTTGGGTTTCCTGTAATCTTTTTCAGGATATTCATCACGAATGTCTTGAATTGCTTGGTAAAGGAGATACCATTGACGCATAACATTAATTAGTTGTTCAAATTGTTCATAAGACTTTTTATGTCTTTCTTCTAGGGCAATGTATTGAATTATTCGCGCATAGGTATCAGGACTACTTTTTTTACCAGTCACACCGATTAGATTTCCTAATACTTCAAAATCATCATAATGAGCCATCACTAAACAAGTCAAGGTTTTTAAACTAATAACATCTGTTTCATTTAAGCTATTGATAATCTCAACAATAGATTTTATGACTGAAAATTCTTTGAATTGTTCTTTATTGAAACATGAAAAGAGTTGTAAACTAAAGACATCTTCTGATAACCGTACTATCTCTTGGAGGTAAGTTTCTAGTTTATCTTTTCCTTGTTCTGTTTTAATTTGTGGTAATATTTCTATCAATTTTTGGTTGATTTTTTCATTGAATATTTTTGAATTATCAAAATTTTCTAATTGTTGATTAACATAATCATAAAATTCTTTTTGTTTGATTCCTTGACACATTGACTCGATTTGACTGATAATAACATAACTTTTTTGAGCTTTTACTGCTGACTTAAAAAGTTTAATACTGTGGTTTAATCCATCATATTCTGCTTGATTACTTTCAAGACAAAATTTACTTTTAGCAAAAAGTAAAAATTCATTTTTACTAAATTTATTATTATCAACTATTTGAGCAGATTTTGCTAAAAGTTTAGCATTTTCTAAGGTACGATTATGAAGAAAAATGGCTGTTTCTGAAACTTTAGGTTTAGCTAACCCTAATTTTGCCATAATTTGCTCTACCATTCCATCTTCATCAAATAAAAATTGAGCAATAGCATCTTTTTTTTGAAGAAAAATAACACCAGACACTAAAGTGAGTAAGCAACTGGAATAGGAGAAATAACTACAGAACCCAGAGAAGGAGATTCACCAGCGATATTGAGATTACTTGAAGTTAATGTTCCTATAATTTTTTGGGTAGGATCATCTACAAGTAGTTGATCAACATTAATGTCTGAAATTGATTTTTCTGCATCTAACTGTTTGATAATTTCATTAGATTCCCAAACATTTAATGTGTCTTTCTCTTCTTCTTCTACTAATCCATGATAACGATCTTTAAGATTTTTATTAATTGGATCAGCAATTTTTTCTGGTGATAAATTAATCTGATTAGTCTCTTGATCTTTTCCGATTAATTCTTGTAATAATTTTTGCTTTTGTGTTTCTTGTTTCGCCATAATTAAATACTTTAATCGAATATTACCGAGTGCTTAAAAATACTTGAGTTAACAATAATTTAATTTGTATTGTTATTAACTCTCTTTAATTATCTAATCTTTTAAATCATTTAACTGTGACAGCTATCACTAAAAAGATAGACTTTATATAATCATTTAAAGTGAGAATGAGACTAAGAGTAATTGACCTTAAGGGGGACAAGTTCTTCAAAAGGCTTGTAAATACTTGGTAAAATGGGATTGATAAATTGACAAAAAACTCATAAATTAGTAGAAACAATCTCTAAAAACGATCTGATTATTCTTATCATAAAATCGGATTGTTTTCTCTGTTTAAAGCATTGACTAAAAAATCAACACGCTTTGGGGGAGAGGTGGGTGTCACCCACCCCCTTTACAACCGCAAATAATTATCATTATTGTCTATTCTCAATAAGCGAAAAGTTACTAATAATTGTTTAGAGAAGCTCAACCTTTGTAAAACCCTTCACACAAGCCTTTTGATCAACTTGTCCCCCGGTAAGCCATTTTCCTTTGAATAGTAACTAAACTAAGTCATTATTTCTAAAGCTATCATAAAGCTTAGATGATAATAATCTTTCTTTTGACAATTCGACTACTTTCCAATAAGTCACTAATACACTTTTGATCATTTTTCATGTGTTTATTAAAATGTAAAAAAGCAGTTTAAATATATTAAAATACGGTGTATAATAACGAAATGTTATCATGAATTAATTAACTTAAATGATTAGATATGAATAATATTAGTATCCCAGAACTCAGGTTTATATAATGAAAAAATCAAATCAAGAAAAAAAAGCCTTAGAAATACTAAAGATTCTAAAACAATTATATCCTGATGCTACTTGTAGTTTAACTTATGATAGTCCAGTTCAATTATTGATAGCGACTATCTTATCCGCACAATGTACCGATGAAAGAGTTAATAAAGTAACCCCTGAATTATTTGCTCGCTTTCCTGATGCTGAATCTTTAGCCAATGCAGATCGAGAGGTATTAGAAACATTGATCCGTTCTACAGGATTCTATCGTAATAAGGCTAAAAATATTCAAGGAGCTTGTCAAAAGATTATCGAAGATTTTAACGGAAAAGTACCTCGAACAATGGAAGAATTATTATTATTACCTGGAGTCGCCAGAAAAACAGCAAATGTTGTTTTAGCTCATGCTTTTGGTATTAATGCAGGGGTAACTGTAGATACTCATGTTAAACGATTAAGTCAACGTTTAGGGTTAACAAAAGCTACTGATCCCGTTAAAATTGAAAAGGATTTAATGGGTTTATTACCACAAGAAGATTGGGAAAATTTTTCTATTCGCATTATCTATCATGGTCGTCAAATTTGCAAGGCAAGAACCCCAAACTGTCAAGAGTGTAAACTTGCTTATCTCTGTTCTTTTAAAGATTAATAAATAAAATGAATACTAAAAATACGAGCCAAAATATTCTAATTATTGGGGCTTCTAGAGGTATTGGCTTAGGATTTGTAAAAATGCTTCTTGAAAGACAAGAAACTGTCAATATTTATGCTACTTACCGTAAAAAAGAAACCGCACAAGATTTATTTAAGTTACAAATTAAATATTCTTCCTGTCTTAATTTATTACAGTTAGATATTACTCAAGAAGAACAAATTTGCACTTTAGCTAAACAATTAAAACAAGAAATATCAGAACTTCATTTAGTCGTAAATTGTGTTGGAATTCTTCATGGCAATAATATCAATCCTGAGAAAAGCCTCAGACATATTAACACAGAAAATTTGTTAACCTATTTTCAAGTTAATAGTATTGCTAGTGTTTTATTGGCTAAACATTTATTACCTTTCTTTCGTCATTCTCACAATAGTGTTTTTGCTACTATTAGTGCTAAAGTCGGCAGCATTGAAGATAATTATCTGGGGGGTTGGTACGGTTATCGAGCTTCAAAAGCAGCCCTTAATATGTTCCTAAAAACCATTTCTATTGAATATAAACGAACTTGTCCCCATACTATTGTTGTTGCATTACATCCAGGAACAACTGACACAAATTTATCTAAACCATTTCAAAAAAATGTTCCCCCAGAAAAGCTATTTTCTGTCGAAAGAACTGTTAAACAGTTATTAACTATTATTGATAATTTAACGGAAAATGATACGGGACAATTCTTTTCTTGGGATGGTAGTTGTCTTCCTTGGTAATTTTTACTTAGTTATCTTAATGATAAAGTTTTGTAAAAAAGCTGAGAATTTTTCAAGCTTGATGATATTATGAAGACAGGCACAAAGAAGTACACCAAGCTTCTAAAAAGGTATCGATTCGAGTCTGTGTCGTCTGCTCTAATCGACGCAATGTTTTTAACACTTATGTCCTAAAAAACGTGATGGTATTACCTGCAACTTTTTAAGTTAGTTTTTTAAGGAGGTGTTAGGGTAACAGCCATAATCAACACCTGATTCGGAAAGAGGATGTTGAGTTAGTCAAAAAATATTGTGCGTTCAGTATTCACTTTAGTTAGTCACTATCTAACCAATTCATTTAGATTTCTAGGAGTCCATATCCTTTGTACACTGATTAAACCCGCCTCCGAAGGCGGGTAAATTGTTGTTAAGGTTAAAATTCCTATTTCGATGAAACAAGACGTTTCTTTAATAATTCAGCCCGACGGTTAGCCACCTTATTATTCTCATCAATTTCTAAGGTTTTTTCGTAGGTTTCTACCGCTTGGGCAATCATTTGCTTTTTCTCATAGGCATTCGCTAAGTTATTAAGAGCGATCACGTAGTCAGGATAGATTTTTATGGCATCTTTGTAGTTACGAATAGCGAGATCCACTTGTTCTTGAGAAAAATAAGCAAATCCAAGAGCATTATACATTAAAGCTTTATTTTCAGGTTCTATTTTCTCTCCTATTTTAAAACCTTTTTGTAAGAGATTAACCGCTTGGACATACAATTTTTTATCAAGATATAAACTAGCTAATTCATAATACTCCTGTGCTGTTCCTTTTTCCTTTTGTAACTTTTCCTGTAATTTATAGAACCTATTTTCTGTGCGACGGGTTTTAATAATTTGTAAGAGGATAAAAATAGCTAGTCCTCCCAAAAAAATAACAATCCCTGATAAATAAACAATTGGCAATACTTCATTCATTAGTTAGTGCATCCCAATGTATAGTAATGTGTGGTTGTCAGACGTTCTCGGTATCAAAATGTTACGTTGAGTCCTTCAAGGAAGTCCCCAATACTTTAGACGGTTAGCCAACCAACCAGACGCTTTCCAACGACCAATGGCTTGATTAACACGACTCCGTAAACTAGCATACTGCAATCCTTTAGGCATCACCACCCCTAACCCTTCCCCTGATAGACGAACAGGCAATTGATAATATTGAGGGTATTGTTGCACCCAACCCGTTAAAATACTGTTATCAGCAGCAAAAGCATCCACTTGTTGGGTTTCAAGTAAAGTCATGGCTTCTTGATAGGAACTAACGCCAATAAGTTCTGCTTGGGGGACTTCGGTACGAATAACAGCAATGGTACTCGATCGCTTAAGAACAGCAATTTTTCCTTGTGAGAGATGATATTTAGAACGAATTTTTGGATTATTGGTAATAATTCCCGTCCCATCTAAATAATAATAGGGGCTAAAATCCACTATACGTCCACGGGAGGTATTGATAGTGATTCGGGCGATCGCCAGATCTACCTCTCCATCAATTACTTTTTGCAGACGTTCTTGATTACTAACTGGTTGTAACACAACTGCTTGAGGATCGCCTAAAATATCTTGAGCTAATTGTCTAGCCAAATCAATTTCTAATCCTTGTAATTTATTCTCTTGGTTGCGAAATCCTAAAGGACGTATGTTATCTTTAACGGCAACAATTAACTTTCCTCGCTGTTTAATGTCTTCTAGGGTAGCAGCTATCAGCTTGCTATCACCTACGTTAAAAATAGCAGTAATTATTAAAACTGAAACTAATTTTTTTGTTAAAGCGTTAAGCATCTATATAATTGCCCAGTCCCTAATTATTGACTTACTTTTAACTGTTCCTCGTGCATAATAGCAACTCTATTTCTTCCATTCTTTTTGGCAGCAAAAAGTGCTAAATCAGCCCGTTTGAGAATATCGTCTATTTTTTGATCTTTTGGATCATAAGTGCCTATTCCAATACTGACAGTAATGCTAACAGTTTTATCTTCTACTTGCAACGTTTCTTGTGGCATAGCTTCACAAACTCGTTGGGCTGCTTTGTAAGCTCCTTTTAGATTAGTGTGAGGCAAAATAACGACAAATTCTTCTCCCCCTAATCTTCCTAAATGTCCTTTTTTCGCTAAAGCTTCTTCTTCTGTTTCGAGTCGTCCGATATGGTCTACTTTTCGCAGACAATTCAAAGTAATTTTGACCATCATTTTTAGGGCTTCGTCTCCCACATCATGACCATAGGTATCATTAATGCTCTTAAATTTATCAATGTCAATCATTAATATAGAAAAAGGAGACTTATATCGTTGACTTCGCTCAAATTCCTGTTTGCCGATATTAAAAATTGAGCGACGATTAGCAATTCCTGTTAATTCATCAGTGGCTGCAATTTGTTGCATTTCTTTATAAGCCTTTATGAGTTCATCTTTAGTTCTTTTTAAGTCTAAGTGGGTTTTAATTCGAGCTAAAAGTTCAGGGGTTTTAAAGGGTTTAGTCACATAATCAACTGCCCCGGCTTCAAAGGCACTAATGAGATAATTGGTTTCAGTAGCTGCTGTTAAAAAAATGATAGGAATTTGCTCTGTTTTTGGGTTATTTTTGAGTCTTTTACAGACTTCTATCCCATTCATTTTCGGCATCATTAAATCTAACAAAATTAAGTCGGGGTCCGTTACTTCAACTCTTTCTAACGCCTGTTCTCCTGAGACAGCAAAGGTTGTTCCATAACCTGATGTATCAAGAATTTCAATCAATAATTGTAAATTTTTGGGAATATCATCTACAATTAAAATCAAAAAATTTTCAGGTTTAAAAGGTTCTAAGTTATTCATTTTTTAATAACACTAGGAAGCAACAAATAATAAATTTTTTATAGTAGCGATCGCACTATATTTGGGAAACTCTCTATAGTTTTAGTTAGGTTTTCACTATCAAATTCTTGTTGCTGAGTTTCTAGACGATGAGCATAGTCAATCAAAATTTGACAGTGATACTCTTCTCCCCATTGTTGCAAGCGTTGGGCAAATTGACGTAATTCTTTAGTAATCATCGTCTTTCGTAAATTATGCCATACTTTTTCTTCTTCCTGATAAAGCTTGTCTAATAATTCCGGAGAACTTTGCGTATAGCTTAGGGCTGACTTAGGGTTATTTTCTTGAGTAACACTACTTAAGGTTTTAACTGGTGTATCAGGAAAAAGCTTTGTCAATCTTAATAATAGTTGAAATCGGCTAATGGGTTTTATCAAAAAACCTTGACAAATTTGTTTCAATTCTTCTTTTTCTTGATCTTGAACAGAAGCACTTAAGATAATGATAGGAATATTCCTGCTTTTTAGTCTATCTTTGATAATTTTACTCGCTTCATAACCATCTACCATTGGCATTCTTAAGTCCATCAAAATAAGATCGATCTTATGACTTTTAATAATTTCTAGAGCTTTACTCCCATCATTGGCTAGTAAAATTGTATGGTGAGTATCCTCAAAATAACCAATGAATAAATCTCGGTTTGAAGCAATATCATCAACAACCAAAATAGTCAGAGGTGATAGTTGATTAAAATCAATATTTATGAATTCTTTATGAGGATTTACATCTTTAGTCTCTCCTAGGCTGACTTTAGGAAAAGATAATATAAAGATGCTTCCCTTGCCTAGTTGACTGTCTAGGTCGATAGTTCCTTCTAATATCTCAGTTAAACGTTTTGTAATAGTTAATCCTAAACCTGTTCCTCCATATTTTCGACTACTCTGTCCCTCGCTTTGAGTAAAGACATCAAAAATTCTTTCTTGTTGGTCTTCAGCAATACCGATTCCGGTATCTTCTATAGATATTTTTAAAGAACAATGGCTAAATTTCTGATGGTTATCCGACTTGAATAATGTACTCTTCAGAGTTATTTTTATATATCCTTCTTCGGTAAATTTTAGAGCATTACCCACTAAATTAAAAAGAATTTGTTTAAGTCTAACTTCATCGAAAATAATAACATCAGGAACGTTATCATCAATATCAATCAATAATTCTAATTGTTTTTGTTTTGCCGTTTCTGCAAACATTTGCTTGATTTCAAAAATCACTTCTTTTAATTGAATTGATTTATAAATAATTTTGATTTTCCCTGCTTCAATTTTTGACAAATCTAAAATATCATTGATTAAAGATAACAACATTTTTCCGGCAGAAGTAATAGACTCAAGATAACGACGAGAGCGTTCATCATTAACTTTCTTGTCGAGTAAGTCACAAAATCCTAAAATTGCATTCATAGGAGTTCTAATTTCATGACTCATATTTGCTAAAAACTCACTTTTAGCATTGTTAGCAATTTCTGCGGTTTCTTTTGCTTTTTCTAGAGCTTCTTGGTATTTTTTTCTCTCTGTAATGTCAGTAATAGTCCCTACTAAACGATAGGGTTTTCCTTGTTGATCTCGAATACATTTTCCTTTAGCTTCGATCCAAATATAATGACCATTATGATGTTGGATACGATGGATATTTGTGTATATTGTTGTGTTACCTTGTAAATGATTTTTTACGTCTTGAATTGCTAACTCTAAATCATCAGGATGGATATGATCAGACCAAGTTGATAAAACATGAGGTAAAGATTCATGTTCATAGCCTAAAATCTTCATCCACACAGGGGAATAATAAACCATATCATTTCTTAAATCCCAATCCCAAATACCGTCGTTTGTCCCTGATACTGCCAAATCATAACGTTTTTCTTTTTCTCTTAATTCTTCTTCTATTGCTTGCTTTTCAAAAATTTCTCTGGTTAAAATTTTATTCAATCTAACTAATTCTTCTGTTCTTGATTCAACAATATTTTCTAAATCATATTGATGATTTTTTATCGATTGAAATTTACTTTCCAATATTTTACTCATTACGTCAAAGTTATTAGTAATTTGTAGAAACTCATTTATTTTCATTGTTGGTAGAGGTGATTCTTGTTCTCCTTTTAAAATTTTTTGAGGTAAATATTGAGTAATTTCAGCTAATTTCTTAAGAGGCTTACTGGTAAAACGACTAATATTAAAAGCTAAGAATAAGCCAATTAAAGAAATTAATAACATCGCTACCAAGTTTTTGATATAAAGTTGTTCCAAATAATTAAAATGATTAGCAGTTTTAAGTCTTATGATTAAAGACCAAGGTAAAGTCGGAGAAAGAGGAATTTCTTTAACGTAAAATGACTCACGCCAACGGGTCATAGTTGGTGTGCCTGGGGCAATGGGGAGCCATTGAAAAATAGTATCATGATCAGAACTTTGAAAGATTTCTCCCCCTTCTTTCCAGTCAAATCTTTCTAAAGGAGTTAGACTTTTTTTATTTGCAGCAATAATTGTATTATCTTCATCAACTAAAATAGTTTGTATTTCAAACTTTTCTAATTTAATATTGACCAGTTGAGAAAGCATACTTAAGTGAAGAGAACCATAAACGACACCTGTTAAGCGATTAGTGGAGGAATTAGTAATAGGAACTTGAATACTAATATGAGGAATAGGAACTGCTTTATCTGTATGTACTTTAGTTATGGAAGGTTTTTTATTTAGGGCTAATTCTTTTAGGGAAATGAGTGTATTAACATTCCTTCCCTTTAAAATTTCTCCTAATCTATTCGTTGTAGGATAAGCGTCTAAAATAATACCTTGGTTATCAATGATATAAATTTTGTTAAAAGCAGGTAAAGCATTTTTCATTAATGCTAATGATTGAGTTGTTTCTAAGTTTTGTGAGTCCGATAACATCAAGGCTAACGCTTCTAGTCCTTGAAGATGCTGCACATACCAATTGTTAATATTTTTACTAATCGTAATACTGACAATTTCAAGTTCTGATTGAATTTCTGCTTCAATGAAGCTAAGACTTTCTTTACCGTGCAGCACTGTTAGAAAAAGACTGGGGAATAAAATAAATGCTAAGAGAAAGTTGAAGAGAGTTTGCGTTAAAGAAAGAGGCTGTTTTGATTTTTGAGGATTAATTAAATGATCGAGGGGAATATAAGAAATAAGTAAATTAGCAATCAAGGCGTTAAAAATACCATTAAGTCCTTGTTTTAAAGCAATGAGTAGAGTTCCCGATGCGGATACAGGTAAAATTAACCCATAAAATAGCCCCACTAGAGGCATTCCCAATAAGACCCAATAAATACCATCAAGGAGGACAAAATTACGTTGTCGACGAGACCACAGAGCAATGAATGCTGCTTCTAGGGTAGCTATGATCATGGCATAGGGATGACCCCACAGATAAAAAGTGATACTGCCAGCCAGCATTCCGGCAAGGGTTCCCCAAAAAATGCCATAACAGTAAACAACAATTAAAACAGCAATACTACCGAAAAGGAAATCAACCCCGAAAAATAGGGATAATTTGTAGTAATTACCTAATACTCCAATCAGTAATAATAGAGAGAGAATACCATAATATCGAAGATTCCCCATTCATCCAGTTTTTTTATTACAATACTCATACTTTTTTCTATCTTACCAATTGATCAATCATAGTGAATGGGGGAACCACTTAAATAATCTCGTTTTTAGTTGTGATGCTGATGACTGTCATGATTAGTATGATCATGGGGTTCTGAGCGAATTTCAACCGGGCCAACTTGCCATTTACCTAGGTTGACAAGAGACATGGTTTCTATGCCTACAGAAATGACTCCCATACTCACTAAACCACCGGCGATCGTTCCCATAGCCACAGTTCCAAAAGAGATTAAACCCATCGGTACAATACCAATAGCAACAATGCCCATCGGTGCAACCCCAATAGAAATGTAACCTGTAGGAGTAATACCAATGGAAATCAGTTTCCTTTTCTTCGGCTGACTACATTCTCCTGTAGCTTGCATATCAATTAATTCTTCAGGTTTTAATCTAGACACCATAATGTTTGAATAAAAGGCTTTTTGAGGATCCTATTGTACTGATGAGTCTGATTATTCGTCAAAAGACAGCCTGTAAAACTTCATAAAATGACTTCGGATTCATTCAAGGTTTTAGGGATGAATACTTCCATCAGGCATAGTAGCTTCAGTTAAATTAATATTATTAATGTTGCTATTACGAAAATTAGCATTACGAAAATCGCCCCCTCGCAAAGACGCATCAATCAAATTAGCACCGCGCAAAATACTATCGTTTAAAAAGGTTCGATATAGTAACCCATACCCCAAATTAGCATGACGTAAAATGGCTCCTTTCAAGTTTGCATTTTTCAGATTAGCTGAACTTAAATCAATTTCGCTGGCCAAGGTAACAGATTGTACATGAAACTCAGATAAAGCAACAAGATTCAGGTTGACTTCTCGTAAAATAGCTCCACTCAAATTGGCTCCTTTTAAATTTGCTCGACTAAAGTTTGCTCCTTGTAAAAATGCCTCTTGGAGATCAATATTATGTAGTTTACTGTCATTGATATCTGCTTTATAAAGGTTAGCGTTGGTTAAATCAGCCTCTCTGAGATCAGCCCCACTCAAATCAGCGCGACTTAAATTGGCTCCACTGAGATCGACTCCGCTTAAATTGGCTTCACTGAGATCAACACGACTGAATTTTGCCCCATTCAGAATAGCTCCACTCAGATTCGCTGAACTCAAATTAGCACTTCTGAGATCAGCATTACTGAGATTGACTTGTTTAAGATTAGCTCCAGTTAAATCAGCACTGACTAAATTAGCATTTTCTAAATTTACCCAACTTAAGTCAGCATGACTTAAATTAGCCCCACCTAAATCAGCACTAAGTAACGTAGAACTAATCAAACGAGCATGAGTCAATTCAGCACGATTTAAATTGGCTTTAGTGAGATCGGTTCCACTTAAATTTGCCCAGTCCAAAGCAGTCCGACTTAAATTGACCTCCGTGAGCTTTTCTCTAATTAACTCTATTCGCTGAAGGTCTAGTCGACTAAAATCTCTTTTTCCTTGACTGTATTGCCAGATTAATGCTTCGACATTCAATGTTTTTAAATCGCTATAATTTGATTTGTCAGGGATAGAGGAGGGAATAAACAAAAAGTTTGATGATTATTGGATCGCCTCAATCCTTCCCTATTGACTTTATACCTTTTATTGCCAAGCAAGATAGGGTAATTTTTGTGTTGTCTGTTTAATCTGGTCTGGATTTTGAATTAACTGACTACAACTATCCCATGTTCCTTCAAGAAGCATTTGACGAGATCCTTCTCCCATCGAAATCGTTGCGACCCAATCATCGCATTTTACTTGTTTAGCTGCTAAATCAAGGGTAATTTGAGCTTGGGGGTTACTTTGTAGTTTACTTTGTAAGGTTTTGATTGCTTCCGGAGATGCGGTAACACAAGGAACGCCATTGGCAATACAGTTACCGAAAAAGATTTCGGCAAAACTTTCTCCGATAATAGCTTTTATCCCCCATCGTATGATGGCTTGTGGGGCGTGTTCTCTGGATGATCCACAGCCAAAGTTAGCATTGACCACTAAAAGATTAGCTCCTTGATACTGAGGTTGATCAAAAGGATGTTCTCCTTTGAGTTGGGTACGATCATCAGCAAAAACTTGCTCTCCTAAGCCGTCAAAGGTGACACAACGCAAAAATCGCGCTGGAATAATGCGATCGGTATCGATATCGTCTCCCACTAAGGGAATACCTCGCCCAGAAATTAACTTCACTTCGTTCATTAACGGATGCCTGTCCCTTGCTATGGTTATCAATCAAGAAAAATCTCTTCCCTTATGATAATCCTTAAGTTCGTGACACACAGCAAAGAGTTAGAGAAAATTAATTTCTAATATTAAATTTACCAAATAATTAATACTTATTGATTGCTAAAGATTATAAAATCTCCATTACTATTTTAAATTAAGTCAAAACATTTTTTTAATGACAATAATCTTTTAAACTATAAGCAATTTGTTCTTGTTCTTCAAGAGAAAGATCAGGAAACATAGGTAGAGATAGGACTTCACTAGCAGCTTTTTCAGTAACAGAAAAATCTGTAGTTTTGTAGCCTAAATTTTGATAGACTTTTTGTAAATGTAAGGGAATAGGATAATAAATCATAGAAATAATCCCTTTTTCTTGTAATTTTTCTCTAAGATTATCTCTAGTTGTTATGTCTTGATTACTTTTATTTTCAACTAAAATGGTGTATTGATTCCAGACATGATAGCCTCCCTTTATTTCTTGAGGCAGTTGTATTCCTGGAATGGGACTTAATAATTGATGATAGCGTTGTGCAATTTCTCTTCTCTGCTCATTCCATTGATTGAGATAACGCAATTTAACCTGTAAAATAGCTGCTTGAATACTGTCAAGGCGACTATTAATCCCTACAACATCGTGATAATACCGTTGTGCTGAACCATGTTCTTTAATTACTTGTATCTTTTGGGCGATCGCTTCATCATCAGTAGTAACTGCCCCACCATCTCCACAGGTTCCTAAATTTTTGGTAGGAAAGAAGCTAAAACAACCAATATGCCCGATACTCCCTACAATGTCGTCTCCCCATTTTGCTCCGGTAGCTTGAGCGCAGTCTTCAATTACGTAAAGTTTATGCTTTTGAGCAATGTCCATTAAACGGGTCATATTCACAGGTTGACCAAAAAGATGGACAGGGATAATAGCTTTAGTTTGGGGGGTAATGGCAGCTTCTATGGCTTCGACATCAATATTAAAGGTGTCGCGCTCAATATCGACAAAAACGGGTTTTGCTCCCGTCAAACTGATGGTTTCTGCTGTGGCAATGAAGGTAAAGGGTGTGGTAATTACTTCATCTCCTTCTCCAATATTTAAGGCTTTTAAAGCTAAATAAAGGGCATCGGTTCCCGAATTACAGCTAACACAATAAGAACTACCGACATATTGAGCTAATTGCTTTTCAAAGTCGCTAACCACTGCACCACCGATATAACGACCGGAGCGCACAACTTCAAGAACAGCACTATCAATTTCGTCACTGATTAGCTTATATTGACGAACTAAATCAACAGGGGGAATGGTATTCACTGGCATCTTAACCAAGGGTTTTTACTTATGAAAGCAAATTTTTTCCCAAAAGGGAAGTGTTATCAGAGAAATTAGCAGTCATAACTAAAACATTTTATCTAAACGATTAATACGACGCAGGAGACGAATAAACCCCCAGGCAGGAACTAATCCCAACAAAATTGCTACTACTGCAATTTTGATATAACCGTTAATAAATAAGAGAGTGCCACAAATGACTAACGCACTTAAAAACACACTGTAATTGGTGGCCATTTGCATCATACCGAGACGACGTAATAAACGGTCAGATTCAACAGAACGGACTCTTAATTTAATATCACCCCGATCTAACTTTTCTATGGTATCGTCAATGCGTCGCGGTAAACCCAAGGCTGTGTTACTTACCTGAGTTGCCTGACGAGTAATTTCGTCTATGATGCTATTGCCTGTACTTCCGTTCATATCTGCTACTAGGTCTAAAGCAAAAGGTTGAGCTACCTCCATAAAATTAAAATTGGGATCTAAGCCTTTCCCTACGCCTTCTAGGGTAGAAAACGCTCGCATCACAAAGGTGAAGGTAGCAGGAAACCGAAACGGCTGATCGTAAGCAATTTCATATAAATCATCGCTAATAGCAGCAATCGATTGTTCTTCAAAGGGTTTGTCCATGAAGTTATCTAACATGAACTGCACTGAACGACGCACCGGTCCCATGTCATCGGTAGGACTCAAAGCACCCAAAGAAATTAAGGCAGATACCACGCGATCGCCATCTTTTTGAGCAATACCAAAGAGAGTATCCATTAACTTCTCCCTAACATTGGTATTAATACGCCCCATCATGCCAAAATCGTAGAAAATCAACGATCCATCCGTATCTACAGCAATATTACCAGGGTGAGGATCAGCATGGAAAAAGCCATCATTGAGCAATTGACATAAATAAGCTTTCGCTCCTAATTTCGCCAATAACTTGCGATCTAACCCAGCAGCCTCTAATCCTTCATAATGACTAATTTTAATCCCTGGAAGGTACTCTAAAGTAAGCACACGGGGGGAAGTATAACGCCAGTAAACCCTTGGCACTTTTACCCAATTTTCTCCCCTAAAGTTGCGCCGAAAGGTATCAGCGTTTTGCCCTTCATTGAGATAGTCAGTTTCTTGCCAAAGAATTTTACAGCATTCTTCATAAATACCGATCCAGTCCCGTCCTTTCCCCCATCTTGGGTGGTTTTGGAAATAATAGGCTATTTTCTTCAGAATAGCTAGATCAATGGTAAAGAGTTGCTTCAGGCCAGGTCGTTGAACCTTAACCACGACCTCTTCTCCAGAATGGAGTTTGGCTTTATGTACTTGACCTAAACTAGCTGCTGCAATGGGAACGGGATCAAAATTGCGAAAAAGCCTAGATAATGGCTTTCCTAAGTCTTTTTCAACAATTTTGCTCACTTGTTCGTAGGTAAAGGCTGGAACTTCATCTTGTAGTTTAGAGAGTTCTTCGACATATTCAATCGGGAATAAATCGGCTCGTGTTGAGAACAATTGTCCTACTTTAATAAAGGTTGGACCCAGATTTAACAAGTTTTCCCTTATCCAAACCGCTTGTATTTTCCGCCTTTGAGCTAATTTTTCTTCGGTAAAGCCATTTTTATAAGTCCATTTTTTACCGTTGCGCCAAAAACGGAACAGCAAGGAAAGAACGAACCGCCAAATATCTAAACGACGGCGCGTAATCGAATAGTTTTCGCGGTTCCAACGGTATTTTTCAGCCGTTTCCAACTGAGTAATGCTTCTGGGGACAGAAGCACCATTTTTCTTGACTAAGGATGATTTGGCGTTTGATGACAGGGCAGACACTCGGTTTCTTTGGGTTCTACTAATTTGGGCTTATATAATAAATTTAAAAGTTTAAGGGAGAATTAGGCTTTTGTATTGCGATAATTCTTTAATTCTGCTTTGAGACGAGCAATTTCAGCCCGTAGGTCGTCGATTGTTTCTTGGAGATCCACAGAAGAACCATTATCGGCGGTTGTGGTCGTGGTGGTAGTGGTAGCATTGCCTTGAGTCGCTTCTCTTTCAGCTCTGAGTTGGACTTCTTCTATAAACTGACGAAGGTTTTCCCTTTGTTCAGCATCAAATTTTCCTAACTCGCTTAGGGCTTCGGTTAAGGACTCTTCTACTTTCTCGCTGAGGACTTCAGCAAAGGCTCGGCCTAAAAAGAAGGCGTGAAGAACAGGATTACTCATCTGATAAACTTTGTTAACGCTTTTGTAACAAATTATATCTTGCTTCTTGAAAAAATGTGTCCTAGACTCCTGAATATTCTGTATTCTGAGTCGAAAAAAATGAGTAATTAGTTGATTCTATTGTCTCTAGTTACATTTGTGCTATGATGAAAAATGCAATACGAAAATCACGCGGATGTGGTGGAATCGGTAGACACGCACGCTTGAGGGGCGTGTGGCTCACGCCATGCGAGTTCAAGTCTCGCCATCCGCATTACTAAATATTATATTAAAAATTCCCACCTAAAAATACTAAAAAAGTAATATTTTAGGTGGGAATTCATTAAACAAGTCCGACTAATTTTTCACTCAGTTCCCACATTCGTTCTGCTTTTGCCTCATCTTGGGCTTGAGGTGACACCTTCTGAACAAAAGCTGCTTTACGGTCTTTTTTCTGACGGTTTCCCCAACTCCAATAAGAACCAGATTGACCATATTCAGGCTTAGTAACCACATCGGCTACCCTTTCTCCGGCTAATTCTTGGGAGACATAACCCCCTGTAATATTCTTTTGGAACCAAGGGAATATTTTTTGAAATAGGGGATAATGATTACGGAATAGAGGGGTATCGGCCACACATCCTGGATATAGAGACGTAAACACAACTCCTGTATTTTCATGATAGCGTCGATGAAGTTCTCGCATGGTCAAAACATTGCAGACTTTACTATCTTTATAGGCTTTAACCGGTTCAAACTTTTTACCATCAATCATCGAAACAGGTTCTTTAAAGCCCTCAGCAAACCCTTCTAAGTTCCCTAAGTCGGGACGGGGTGGAATTTTACCCCCTAATTCATTGGGGTTGTGGGTAACGGTTCCTAAAATGACCACACGCTTTTCAGGAGCAGGCGACCTTTTCAAATCCTGTAACATTAAATTACAGAGGAGAAAATGTCCCAGATGATTAGTAGTCATACTTAATTCATAGCCTTCTGGACTCCGCAGAGGTTCTTTAAGTAAAGGCATATAAATGGCTGCATTGCACACTAACGCATCAAGAGACTTGCCAGTAGCCCGAAAATCTTTGACAAATTGGCGTACACTGTCTAAGCTTCCTAGGTCAATGGACATAACCGTATAGCTGTCTAAGGGTATCCCTACAGACTGGGCTGCTTGGTGGGCTTTCGGTTGATTGCGACAAGCCATAACAACGTACCAACCTCTATCGGCTAGGGCTTTAGCAGCGTATAACCCTACTCCAGATGAAGCCCCTGTTATAATCACTGTTGATTTATGATTTTCTACCATATGGATTGAAACTCCCAAAACATTTTATTAACGAAGATCACAATTTCACACCACGCTGTCATTCAGTAATTATGTAATGTGCCAAACTTTAGGGGACATTGTAAAGACTTCGAGTCAGAAGACTTCTAACTCAAAGTTTTCCTGCCAGGCGTTACGAAGCAAGAATAGTAATAATAATACTCTATTTACGTGATCGTAGGGAGACCGTTATTAAGAATAAAATTTATAAATAGATTAAATCACATACTTGGATTTAAGATCACTGTTATAATACTCGAAAATTAGAAAACATTAGGGTTATTTGAGCCAATTAAAATTGGTTGATAATAGGTTAAAAGACATAGATGAAAATATCTAGATCAATTAACTAATTTTTTGTCATCTCTGTATAACCTATGTATATAGCCAAAAATAAAGTCTTCATACCTAAACCTCCAAATTTTTTTTTAAAGACTCACGCATTTACACTATTTTTTCTTTCTAAAAAAACGAATATTCTAAAAACATAGAGAAAACAACAGGAGCTAAACAAATGAACTTCAAAAACACCTTCGCTACTATCTTAACCGTTGCTTTAACTGCTGGTCTTAATATTTCTGCAATAGCAAGTGTTCCCACCGAACAAGAAACTCAAAAAGAGAACAATAATCCTGTTACCGAAACCACCCAAACTAACTGGTGTCACAGATGTAGATAAGACTGATTATTTTAAGAATTTGCGTATAATTTATTAGAAAAAAACAGGAATCAAACCAATGAAATTTAACCAAACCTTCGTGACTATCTTAACCGTTGCTTTAACTGCTGGTCTTAATATTTCTACAATGGCAAGTGTTCCCACCGAACAAGAAACCCAAACAGAAAATAATAATTCTGTTACCGAAACTACCCAGACTAAATGGTGTCACAGATGTAGATAAGACTGATTATTTTAAGAATTTGCGTATAATTTATTAGAAAAAAACAGGAATCAAACCAATGAAATTTAACCAAACCTTCGTGACTATCTTAACCGTTGCTTTAACTGCTGGTCTTAATATTTCTGCAATGGCTAATGTTCCCACCGAACAAGAAACCCAAACAGAAAATAATAATTCTGTTACCGAAACTACCCAGACTAAATGGTGTCACAGATGTAGATAAGACTGATTATTTTAAGACTTTGTCTACAATCTATTAGAAAAGAATAACACCCCAAAAAACGGACTTCTAACAGAAGACGGGTGTTGAGAGATTGAGAGCAGGTTTTCCAAGAAAAAATTATAAAGGCATTAGATTTAGAAATAAGTTTATAATTCAAGGGTCGGTTTCAATGAATCGTCTGTAATTTCAGACTTATCAACCCAGATATTTAAACCTAAACTAATCTGCAACGATGACCAATAGCTGTTTTATAACTAAGAAATTTCTCATCTTTATTAGCATTTTCCCTATTAATTACATCACGGTTGTTTCTTCAGCCTTAGGACAAGTTTCTAGTGATGGAACTGTAAATACCCAAGTAACCCCAACGGATAATCAATTAGTTATTACCGGGGGAACACAACAGGGGAAAAATTTATTTCATAGTTTTAATCAGTTTTCTGTTCCTGACAATGTCGAGGCATACTTTCAGAATTCTAACGATATCAATAATATTATCAGTCGTGTCACTGGTGGAGTTATTTCTCAGATTGAAGGAATAATTCGTGCCAATGGAACAGCTAACGTCTTTTTGATTAATCCTAATGGTATAATTTTTGGACCTAATGCTCAACTGAATATGGGAGGGTCTTTTGTAGCTAGTAGCGCAGAGTCCATAGAATTTGCGGATGGCGTTCGATTTAGCGCAAGAAATACACAACCCAATCCTATTTTGACCATGAGTGTTCCTGTGGGGTTACAATTTGGTTCTAATCCTGGCAATATAACCCTTAATCAGGTAGTTGATCTAAGTGTTACTCCTGGTAATACTTTGGCTTTGGTAGGGGGAAATATTCGTTTAATCGGAGAAACTAATCCAGAAAATGGAACTGAAGGGATACAAGTTACCGATGGACGTATTGAGTTAGGAAGCGTCGGCAACAATAGTATCGTACAAATTACCGAGACTAACGATGGATTTCGACTCGGTTATGATAGGGTTAAGAATTTTCAGGATATTTCTTTGACACACGGAGCAGAACTGATCAGAGGATTCAATTCCTCAATTAACCTACAAGGACGAAGAATTTCCTTGGATAGCAATGCAAGAATATCTAGTCGTTCTCAAGGTTCTCAAGCATCCGGCGATATTTTTATTAATGCAACTGAATCTGTGGAAATAAGTAGTTCTAAAACCCAACCTATTCTGAGTGGTTTGTCTGCTGGTGTTGACCCTGGTGTAACAGGTGCAGGAGGAAATATTATTATTAATACTCAAAAATTAATTGTGCGTGACGGAGCATTAATTTCATCAGAAGTATCCGGTCCAGGACAAGGGGGTACTATAGCAATTAATGCCACCGATTCAGTAGAGATTATTGGAGTAGGATTTTTTACAAATAGCACCATCGCTTCAAGTACGGCAAGTTCGGGAAATGGAGGCGAAATAATGATTAACACCAAAAATTTAAGCTTGCAAGACGGGGGACTGATTTCTGCTGCCACCATCGTTATTCCAGGAACCCCCCCCAATATGGCTACTGGTCAAGGAGGAACCGTTACTATTAATGCCTCTGAGTCAGTACGAATTAGTGGTAGCCAAGTTATTCCTGATTTTTTAGAAGCAGGGCCAGTTCCCAGTGCCATTTTTGTTGAATCGGGGTTTAGTGACATCAGATTCTTAGGTGTTGGTCAAGGGGGAAATCTTAATCTCAATACCGACCAATTGATGGTAGCTAATGGAGGGATTATCTCTGCTGCTAGTTTAGGAGAAGGAACAGCCGGAAGTTTAAATATTCAAGCCAATCAAATTATTTTAGATCAAGGAGTGATCACCGCTTCTTCTGAAGGAACCGGTAATGCAGGGAATTTGAGTATTAACACCAATCAATTAACAGTTCAGAATCAATCAGAAGTAGCAGTTAGAAGCATTGGTTTAGGTCAAGGGGGTAATTTGACTATCAATGCAGGGTCTATTTTTGTAGATAATAAAAGTCAACTAACTGCTACTAACGAATTCTTAACGCCAGAAAATATTGAAGAATTAGTAGAATTGGGCATTGCACCAGAATTATTAGAAACGGATGCTTCTTTAGCCAATGCAGGAAGTTTAAGTATTACCACCGATGATCTCACTATTAATAATGATTCAGAAGTAACTGTTAGTAGTTTTGGTGTGGGAGATGCCGGAAATATTAATATTGAGGCGGGAGATATCTTATTAGATAATAGTAGTCGCTTATCCGCCGAAACCGCATCAGGAGAAGGGGGAAATATTACTCTTGATGTGGATCAAAATTTAATTTTACGTCGAAATAGCACCATTTCCACTACCGCAGGAACTACAGAAGGACTAGGGAATGGAGGAAACATCGATATTAACACCCTATTTATCATTGCTGTTCCCACAGAAAACAGCGATATTATTGCTAATGCGTTTCTAGGACGAGGAGGAAATATTAATATTGATGCTGCCGGGATTTTTGGTATCGAAGAACGGAAAAGATTAACTCCTCTCAGTGATATCACCGCAAGTTCTCAGTTTGGTCAAGTGGGAAATATTGGTCTTAACCGTCCTGATGTTGATCCTCAGAGAAGCTTAGTTAAACTACCTGATGAAGTGGTAGACACAAGTAACGTCATTGTCGATGCTTGTCGTCCGGGCGGGGCTTTGACTAGAGGCGAATTTACCATTACGGGACGGGGTGGTTTACCCTCTAACCCCAACGAAGGAGTAGACAACCCCACAGGATTAACTGAATTAGGTTATCCTAATACTGATTCATCGAATGCTATACCTTCAGAGCAAGATCGTTCTTCTCCTAATTCTGAGGAAAATCCTAATAAAAGTGAGACACACACACCTACTCTTGTTGAAGCACAAGGATGGATAATTAATGCTGATGGTAATTTCGTACTAACAGCAAAAGCACCCACTGTGACTCCTCACAGTCCTGGTTTAAGCCCTGCTACCTGTTATGATTTGTCAACCCGTAACTCGTCTCCCTAACCTATTTTGTTGTTTTTTGTCTTTTTTCTGGTTGAGTTCTATATTTGCTGCTAAATTAATGGCGCAATCATTTGATAACAGTCCTATTCCTCCCACTTCTGTCCCTGAGTTACCCCAACCTGTTCCTTTACCCCAAACTCCTTTAAACCCTCCTATTCTTGCCCCTGTTCCCACAGAAGAAGTGTCCCCAAACATTCCAGGAACCATTACGGTTAAAGAGTTTCGTTTTGAGGGAAACACTGCTTTTGACACAGACGAATTAACCAAAGTTATTGAGACATTTATTGATCGCCCTTTGACTTTTGCGGAGTTATTAGAAGCGCGATCAGCTATTACTCAGTATTATGTAGATCGGGGTTATGTTACCTCTGGGGCTTATATTCCTCCCCAAACCATCGAAAATAACATTGTTACCATTGAAATTGTTGAAGGCCAATTAGAAGAAATTAAAGTTACTGTTGAAGGTAAACTCAATCCTAATTATGTCCGCGATCGCTTGGCCTTAGGAGGACAAACCCCTTTAAATATTTCTCGCTTAGTAGAATCTTTACAACTATTACAATTAAATCCCATTATTGATAGTATTTCGGCAGAATTAATACCGAGTCCACGTCCCGGTAATAATATTTTAGTGGTCGAAGTTGTTTCGGCCCGTTCCTTTTATCCGAGTCTTCTGTTTGATAATGGCCGTAACCCGCAAGTAGGAGAAATTCGTCGGGGGTTTAATTTAACTGAAAGGAATTTATGGGGTATTGGCGATAAAGCGGAGTTCAGTTATTTTAATACAGATGCCAGTGACGATGTAGAAGTTACTTATCAAGTTCCTGTTAATGTTTATAATGGAACGATTGCCGTAGGATATAGAAGCTTAACCGGGGAAATTATCGAGGAACCCTTAGATATTTTAGAAATTAATTCTGATTATCAAAAGTATTCTTTTCGCTTTCGACAACCCATTATTCAAACTCCATCACAAGAATTTACCTTAGGGCTAGATGTTGATCATCAAAAGAGTAAAACTCTCTACTTAGATGGTCTTGCTTTTCCCTCTAGAGGTTCTGATACTAACGGAAGAACCCACATTTCTACCATTAGATTTTCTCAAGAATGGGTAGGAAGATCAGCAACGCAAGTATTATCAGCAAGATCAGAATTTGATTGGGGAATTGAAGCTTTCGGAACAACTATCCCCTTTGATTTATCGGTGAATCCTGATGCTCCTTATAGTAACTATTTTTTATGGCGCGGCCAAGCCCAATGGGTTAAATTATTAGCGGATGATACTTTATTTGTGTTTAGAAGTGATTTGCAGCTTGCGGATCGTCCTATTGTTTCTTTAGAACAATTTTCTTTAGGTGGTCTAGGAAACGTTAAAGGGTATCGTCAAAATTCTTTATTAACGGATAATGGTATTTTTACTGGAATAGAGTTACGTTTTCCTGTTTATCGTCTTCCTAAAAATAGGGTTGTGGTACAACTTGTTCCTTTTTTAAACTATGGGCAAGGATGGAATAGTGGAGAAGAAACTGATCCCCCTATTAATGAATTAGCTTCGGTTGGTGTCGGTTTACAAGTACGGTATGGCGATTTTTTTAATGCTCGTCTTGACTGGGCAAATCCGTTAGGAAAGGAACTGTTCCAAGGAGGTGATTCTTTACAAGATGATGGCATTTTTTTTACAATTATAATTAGTCCATAATAAGAGATCAATTAAGGTACTTCTTGCCAACACCAACCCAATTTGTCAAACTATTGTAAGATAACTAAAAGTTTTGTGTGTGGAGTTCTTATGGAGTCGACTGTTCTTTCGGCGGTTTTTCTTCCCCTTGCCTTATTTATCATTATGATGGGCATGGGTTTGGGCTTAAAGATTGTTGATTTTCAGCGCATTTTGATTGAACCGAAAGGGGTATTGTTTGGTTTAATTGCTCAATTGATTATCTTACCTATTATTGGTTTTGTGTTAGCTGGAATGTTCTCGTTGACCCCAGAGTTAGCCGTTGGAGTGATTATTTTAGCTGCTTGTCCAGGAGGCGCAACTTCTAATGTAATCAGTTATTTACTACGAGGTAATGTCGCTTTATCGATTACTTTAACCGCTATCAGTAGTCTGATTACTATTATTACTATTCCTCTGGTGATTAATTTGGGAATGCAGACATTTATGGCAACCGATACAGCCTTGCAGTTACCTATCTTGAAAACCATTCTTCAAATTGCGATTATTATCTTTATTCCTATTGTTTTAGGGATGTTAGTCAACCACTATCACCCCAAGTTAGCAAAGAAAATTGAAAAAATTGTTAAATGGTTATCCTTGTCTTTTTTAGGATTAATTATTTTTGGTTTATTAGTTAAGGGACGTGCTGATTTACTACCCAATTTTTTACAAGTTGGAGGAGTCACTTTAAGCTTAAATTTGGTTACTATGTTTCTTGGATATACTATGGCTACTATCGCTAAACTTGACGAAAAGAGTACCAAAACTATCACCGTTGAGGTAGGTATACAAAATGGAACATTAGCGATTACGATTGCCAGCGTTTTGTTAGATTCACCAACTATGGCGATTCCTGCTGGTATCTATAGTTTACTGATGTTTCTTACTAGCGCAGGGTTTGCTTTATTAATGCGTAATCGAAAAGTTATTTCTGTACAATAAAAGTTTAAAATCTCGTAGTAAGGTGGGCAATGCCCACCTTACAATTTTTTACTGTGGAATTTTTTGTAATTGATTTTGTAAAGATTGCTCAGAACTAATGACTAAACCCCTTAAAGTTTGACCCAAAAAACTCGGAATTTTCTCAGCCTCTTGAGGGAATAAAAGCCAACGACTTCCTAACGGTAAATGCTCAAAACTAGCCGTATTTTCTGTAATCCAAATTAAGGGTATTTTAGGTAAAATATGCTCTTTATTATCTTCTTCTGAATTAACGGCTGCTAACGTCTCTAATACAGTACGGTTACCATAAATAAGTCCTGTTTTTGCTGTCCATAATTTAACATTTAACTGGGCGCGACTGGCATAAAAGTATAAAGAAGCTGCTGCAATAACCGCTTGTTCAAAACTATTATCTTTCCAGACTGAACCACTATCCAAACAGATAATAATATCTTCTCCCCCTGTCACCACTTCTAACTCCCTTACCTGAAACTCGTCGTATTTAGCACTGGTACGCCAATGTATCATCCGCATGGGATCACCGTAACGGTAAGGCCGTAACGCTTTCGTAACTCCCTCACTGGCTGCTTGAAAACGGCGATCACTTTGTTTTTGGTCACTTTCTTCCTGTCCTATGGTATCAATTAAAGGACAATGATTTAAGGGCAATATCTGAGGATAAACTACTGCTTTAGCAGGGACTTCCTGACTACGACGACACCAAAACAGTCCTAACGGCGAACCACTACGTAACTGAACCTCATGCCAATGATAGACCCCTCTTTGTTGAGTGGTTAGGTAATAAGTCCAATGGTGTTCTCCTTGAGGTTCAATGGCTTCAATAGCGGTGTTTTTAGGCTTATCCAAGACTACAGGGACGATATCCAAAATTTGCAGTAAGGTTTTAGGAGATTTTGACTTATTTTCGATGATCACTTCGACAGTGAGATCATCTCCTGCACTTACAGGGTTAAGGGGACTGCGACGAACTTCTATTTTAGAAAGCGATCGCACCGATAAAATAGCGGATAATATCAATAATGCCAAAATAGTACCGCTTAAGACATATAACCATCCGGCCATGGTATTAGTTGCTGCACCGAAGAAACATAAGGCTAATACGCCTAATAACCAGCCACTAAAGGCAGGGGTTGTCCAATGGGTTTCTAACCAGTCTATGAGGGAAAATGTACCTTTTTTCACCATAATATTAGTCGGTAAAGTGTGGCATTTGTTCTTGTTTTAATCATAGCAAAACTTCGACTTACATAAACTTAAGTTTATTATTATTAAATTTGATTAACTTATGGTTAATCATGTGATCAGTCTCACTGTTGTTTTTGAGCCAAATTATTATAATTAATGTTACCGAACTATAAAACAATTTTAAAGATGACTGTTGATATTGATACTCGTGTAAAAAGTGTTTATAAATTAGCAAAAGCCTATCCTGATAATGGACACTTACAGGAAGCAGTAGGGGTGGTTAAAACGTTACGGCGTTCTCAAGGTCAATTAGCACATTGGAGTGACCAACATAAAATAGATAAAAAACAATTAAAAGCTGAAATTATTACACTATCAAAAGAAAACCAAGAATTAGAAGTGCAAATAAGATTAAAATCGGAAAATATTGTTTCTTTGAAGTCTGAGTTAACACAGATTAATGAACAAATGACACAATTAACTGAAGAAAAACGAAGAATGATAGTCCAAAGAGATAGGGTAGTTGCTGAATTAAAACAAATTGAAACTGAGGTAGAAATTGCTACTATTAAAGTACAACAAACTAATGATTTATTCGAGAAGTTTAGTATTATTTGGACGTTGATTCAATCTTTATTTTTCAGGGATCATCATAAAGATTATGGCAAGATAGAGAATACACCTGAGCCTGATCCTGATAAACCTCAAATGGGAACCAGTCCTGCTGATATTGGTAAAAATTTATTAGATAATTAGTTAATAGTATAGGTAAAATTAATGTCAAGATTTAGTAAATTAATCGAAGAGTTAGAAGATTTACAACAACAGGATATTAAAAATTCTGCCAAAGTTTTTTCAATTACAGCAACGTTATCTACTCGTTTACATGAATTATTAAATACTGTTGAAAATTCTAGTAAAGCTCTTCCTGAAAGCAAAATAACAAAAGAAGAATTAATTAAGCGTTATGGAAATTATAATAATGCTTATGCTACTTATAAGAAAGCTTATGGGATAAAATGTAGAAAAGGCTGGCAGCATTTCTTGAAAGCTATTGAAGGATTATCGCCACCGATTTCTTTAGAAGAAAGAGTCGAAAAATTAGAAGAAACTGTAAAAATCTTAGTCAAAATTTTGATAGAAAATTAAGCAGAAATCATCAATTTATAGTCTAATAATAAAATTTTTAGAGGCTTAACATTATTAAGCCTCTACTAACTTTTGATAAGGTTAAAGTGACAGCTTGAAATTAAATTAATTATCATTAAACAATTGACAACAAAATAATAGGGAAATGTGTCACAATAAAAAGTCCAGTGTTCACTCCCTAGACAACTATGGCCTCAGGAAACATTGACTGGATACGTTTAGATAAAGCTTTATCAGTTGAAGCAGAAAAAGGATTTACCAATTTACAGGGTAATCAATATCAGTTTAACGAATTTTTGTGCCTTAATTTTGGTAATAGTCCTCCGAATGGGACTCCAACAAGCGATCGCAGAAAGTGGCAAAATTTTGCAGCCCAATATGCTGATTATTCTAACTTAAGTGTAGCACAAAGAAAGACCTTAATTAGTCAAACTCGTCAATTTTTATATGAACTTAGAAAGACATTAGAAACTCCTTCCGAACCACAACCACCAAAGTTACCAAAAACCACAGCTATTACTGATAAAAAAGCTTCGTTACGTCCTATTAGTTTAGAGCAATCTTTAAGTACCTTAGCAGAAGTAGGTTATAAAAGAGCAGAATTACTGAAAAGATTAGGTCTCTATACAGTTAAAGACTTACTATTTTATTATCCCCGTGATCATATTGATTATGCTCGACAAGTCACTATTAATAATTTAGTTGCAGGGGAAACTGTGACCATTGTAGGAACGGTAAAACGCTGCAATTGTTTTACCAGTCCCAAAAATAAAAAATTGAGTATTTTTGAGTTAATTTTAAGAGATCATACAGGACAAATTAAATTGAATCGTTTCTTTGCAGGGACTCGTTTTACCAGTAGAGGATGGCAAGAAAGACAGAAAAGAATTTATCCGTTAGGTTCAACTGTAGCAGCATCAGGGTTAGTGAAACAAAACCGCTACGGAATTACATTAGATAACCCAGAAATTGAAGTTTTAGATAGTGTTGGTTCAAGTATTGAGTCCATTAAAATTGGTCGAGTTTTACCTGTGTATCCTTTAACTGAAGGAGTAGGAGCCGACTTAATTCGTAAAGCTATTATTGTTAGTTTAGAGGCAATTAAACAACTTCGAGATCCTTTACCTAGAGTATTGAGAGAACAATATGGATTAATGGGATTAAAAGAAGCAATTAGTAATATTCATTTTCCCGAAACTTCTGAATTGTTAGCCCATGCAAGACGGCGTTTAGTTTTCGATGAATTCTTTTATTTACAATTAGGATTTCTGCAACGTCGTCAAGAACAAAAACAAATTCATAATAGTACAGTTTTTACTCCCAAAGGAAGATTAATAGAACAGTTTGATAATATATTACCTTTTAGTTTAACTAATGCACAACAACGGGTTATTAATGAAATTTTAGAAGATTTGAACTCAGTAACGCCTATGAATCGCTTAGTACAAGGAGACGTAGGTGCAGGAAAAACAATTGTCGCTGTCTTTGCTGTACTAGCTGCTTTACAATCCGGTTATCAAGCTGCATTAATGGCACCCACAGAAGTCTTAGCAGAACAACATTATCGAAAATTAATTCCTTGGTTTAATCAGCTATATTTACCCGTAGAACTATTAACAGGTTCTACTAAAAAAGCCAAAAGAGAAGAAATACATCGTCAATTAATTACAGGAGAATTACCCCTTTTAGTAGGAACCCATGCTTTAATTCAAGACACGGTAAACTTCCAAAAATTAGGTTTAGTTGTTATCGACGAACAACACAGGTTTGGGGTACAACAACGGGCGAAACTATTAGCAAAAGGTAAATCCCCCCATGTTTTAACCATGACAGCAACTCCCATTCCTCGGACTTTAGCGTTAACCTTACACGGGGATTTAGATGTGAGTCAAATTGACGAATTACCCCCTGGAAGACAAGCTATTCAAACCACAGTATTGACTGGAAAAGAAAGGACACAAGCATATGATTTAATTCGCCGAGAAGTTGCTCAAGGACGACAAGTTTATATTATTTTTCCTATGATTGAAGAATCAGAAAAATTGGACGTAAAAGCAGCAGTAGAAGAACACAAAAAACTCTCAGATAAAGTGTTTCCAGACTTCAATATTGGACTGTTACATGGACGGATGAGTTCCGTAGAAAAAGATGGAGTATTAACTGCTTTTCGGGACAATAAATATCATATTATTGTCTCAACAACAGTTATAGAAGTCGGGGTAGATGTTCCCAATGCAACTGTCATGTTAATCGAAAATGCTGAACGTTTTGGACTCTCCCAGTTACATCAATTAAGAGGTAGAGTTGGAAGAGGTTCTCATAAGTCTTATTGTTTGTTGATGAGTAGTAGTAAAACCCCCGATGCCAGACAAAGATTAAGCGTGTTAGAACAGTCTCAAGATGGCTTTTTTATATCAGAAATGGATTTAAGATTTAGAGGGCCAGGAACCGTTTTAGGCACTCGTCAATCAGGTTTACCAGACTTTGCTTTAGCAAGTTTAATAGAAGATCAAGAAGTGTTAGAATTAGCAAGAGTAGCAGCAGAAAAAATTATTGCAGCCGATAAAAATTTAGGAAGTTTACCTTCACTGAAAAAAGAATTAGAAACCCGTTATCAAAAGTTAATGGGAGGAGAAATATTAACTTGATTAAAAATTAAAGGAGAAAAAATGGGTCATTAAGACCCAGAGAATAGAGAAGAATCGTATAAAGATAACAACGATGTGTTATTTTTTCACTTTTATTCTTGTTAAGTAAAATGCTTAAATTATAACTCTTTTTAAAATAGTTCATCTAAATACAACCAACCTTCATCGGTCAACCAACAAGAATAAATACTACCATCAATATGGTTTGCTACTTGTAAATATCCTCGTTCTTCGAGGTTTTCTATTTCCTTTTTTAAACTTAATTTGGATAAATTTAAAAAATCAGCTATGTATTTTAGTTCTTGTCCGTTGCTGACATATTCTAAAAGGCGTTCTTGAATATTTCCAATCATTGAGTTGCTCCTTTTAAAGTGTTACATCATGCTTAAATTATGTCTTAGTTACCTTGTCATAACATCCCAATTTTTAGGGAATTTACAATAATTTTTTAAATTAGTTCAGTATATTCACTGATTATATCATTTTTTATATATAGATTCTATAAAATTTAAGAATAAAAATGAATATTTTATCCATAATGAAAAATTTTAAGCTAGAGTTAAAACTTATTTAACTTAAAATAAACCATAGCTTAATGATTGATTATTAAAAATCACTATTAATAACTGTATTATGTACAGATAATCTATAAATTTCTTTACATTTCTATTGCACCTAAACTCTTTGAAGCGTATTTTTGTGCTGAGTTTAAACCAGTGACTCCTGTAATATCTATGTTCTCATATGGTCGAGGTGATCGCTCTTACCCAACTGTTATTACTATCAATAATTTGGTGTAAAATAGGATAACCTTCTCCAACTTTCCAAATATAAATTTGAGCATTCGTATCATCAATGTAAAAGTTTTTTTTAAAGGGGCATCTCTTAATCAGTACATTATTTATGCCCTCACTTATCAAATAGCTTCTAACTATAAAATGATTATTAAATCAGAACTAGATAAAGCGCAACAAGAGCAATAATTCAAAGATTTATTAGTGTTAGTTGAATTGTGTCAAACATCAACCACTCAAATAAAGGAAATTTTATCGAAGCGAGAATCAGTAAAACCAGAAAGTGAATTAACACAAGAAATCGTTAATCAATTTCATACCCTTATTCTAAAGAAAGCAAAAAAGTACAATTAATGACCAAACCTGATTTTTTTTGTTCCTTCTACATTCCTAATTCTTGCTTGATTTGAATATTAATAGATGATTGCTTTAAGAGTTCACCTATTTTTATTTGATTTATAATTTAAAATTGAGATCATTCTTCTATTACTTATTCTTTAGGTTTTCGTCCCTTTTAATTGTTTCTAATACTGCTATAGTTACAGTGAATTGTATTTTGCGTTTTAGAATTAAAAACAATCTAGTGAGTGATGAAAAAAGTACAAATTTACACAGATGGGGCTTGTTCTGGTAATCCCGGAAAAGGGGGTTATGGCATCATTTTAGTCTATAACGAACACCGAAAAGAACTATCAGGAGGGTATCGCTTAACCACTAATAATCGCATGGAAATGATGGCCGCTATCATTGGTTTAGAAGCTTTAAAAACCCCCTGTGAGGTGACATTATACACAGACTCTCGTTACTTAGTTGATGCTATCACTAAAGGATGGGCAAAAAAATGGCAAGCCAACGGTTGGAAAAGAAATAACAAAGAAGCTGCAAAAAATCCTGATTTATGGCAAAAACTGTTAGATTTGTGTAAAAAACATGAAGTAAAATTTGTCTGGGTAAAAGGTCACGCAGGCCACCCAGAAAATGAACAATGCGATCGCTTAGCTGTCACAGCAACCCAACAATTGACACTTGCCATTGATGAAGTGTATGAACTTTGAATTTACCTAACCTTTATTTCTTTTGTTAACTATTCACTGGTAAAATCAAGAACGATAACAAGTGAGTAACCATCGATACGACTTGGTTACTGTCAGAATCGACATCAAGAGAATTGTATGACTGTTACCTCCTATAAATCCCAACCCAGTTTGGCCTCCCGTCTCATCAATGGAATTTTATCTATCAAACCTCTAGCGAAACTAGCTAAATATCAAGCCCGAAAGATGATTATTAATCGAGCAGAAAAAATAGGGGTTCCCTGGCGCGATAATGTTCGCCAACTGCAAGCTCATAACTGGGAAGAAGAACTAGAAAAAGTTCAAAATCAGAACCTTATCTACCCTGACTATTATGTTTGTTCCTTTCATGGTTATGAAACAGGCAACTTGAGTTGGGAATCTGCCCTAGAAGTTGAATCTGCTGCTTATGCTGTTCATGCGAGCATTTGGCCATCGGCTGGAGTCAAGGGAGATCCCCGTTTACGGCACAATTATCATGAAATTCTTAAACAACAACTATCTTTGACCCCCCAGACAATTTTAGACATCGGTTGTAGTGTCGGTATGAGTACCTTCCCTCTACAAGAACTCTACCCCAACGCAAAGGTAACAGGATTAGATCTATCTGCCTATCATTTAGCCGTCGCCCAGTACCGAAGTCAACAACGAAACCTAGCTATTGACTGGGTACATGGGGCAGCCGAAAGAACTAACTTACCAGCTACCTCCTTTGATCTCGTGTCAGCCTTTTTGTTGTACCACGAACTTCCCCAAACAGCAGCGATCGCTATCTTCAAAGAAGCTCGTCGTCTCCTTAAACCTGGGGGATACTTCACCATGATGGACATGAATCCCCGCGCCGAAGCCTATGAAAAAATGCCTCCCTACATCTTAACTCTACTCAAAAGTACCGAACCCTACCTCGATCAATATTTCGCCTTAGATGTAGAAACAGCCCTAGAAAAAGCAGGGTTTGACACCCCGAAAATAACCCCTATCAGTCCCCGTCATCGGGCGATCGTAGCAAGAATATGTCAATAATGTTAATAGATATGAGGTAATTAACCTCAGGTTTGCCAAACTCTTGTAAAATAAATCTTGACTTTCTAAAGCTCTAAAAGCCTTTCATGATTTCTAGTAATGATTTTCGGAGCGGTGTCACCATTGAATTAGATGGTTCAGTGTGGCGCGTCGTTGAATTCCTGCACGTTAAACCGGGAAAAGGCTCTGCCTTTGTACGAACCAAGCTAAAAAATGCTCAAACTGGCAGCGTGGTTGAGCGAACCTTTCGCGCAGGGGAAACCGTTCCTCAAGCGAACCTAGAAAAACGCACCATGCAACATACCTATAAAGAAGGCGAACAATACGTCTTTATGGATATGGAAACCTTTGAAGAAGTGCGTTTAAGCCCTGAACAAATGGGAACAACGGTTAATTATATCAAAGAAGAAATGGAAGCTGATGTCCTCTTCTGGAACGATCAAATCTTAGAGGTACAATTGCCAACCTCAGTTACTTTAGAAGTAACTGACACTGATCCAGGGGTAAAAGGGGATACCGCAACCGGGGGAACCAAACCCGCTATTGTCGAAACCGGAGCGCAAGTAATGGTTCCTCTGTTTATTTCCATTGGAGAAAAAATTAAAGTCGATACCCGTGATGGTTCCTATTTAGGACGAGAAAATTAAAGCCTGAAGAGTTGTCCCTAGGGAGACAACCTCTATTTGATCAACGATTATGGGATAGGTAATCTGTGTCAATTAATTTTAATGAACTACGAGATTTATTAGGGGCGATCGCTCATACTGATATTGCCGAAGTTAGCCTAAAAACAGAAACGTTTGAGTTAAATGTCCGCCGAGACGTTACCACCAAGGGTCAAACTGTAGCCCCTATAGCTTCGGAAACCTTAGCCCAACCTTCATCAGCCCCTACGATACCCACCCCACCCCCAGAAACAACCCCATCTCCAGCAGAAAAAAAATGGGTGGCCATTACTTCTCCTATGGTAGGAACCTTCTATCGCGCCCCCGCCCCCGATGAACCGCCCTTTGTGGACGTGGGCGATCGCGTCAGTAATACCCAAACCGTCTGTATTATCGAAGCAATGAAATTGATGAATGAAATTGAAGCCGAAGTTACAGGAGAACTGATGGAGATTGCAGTAGCCAACGGCGAACCAGTAGAATATGGTCAAACCTTAATGTGGGTCAATCCGAGTTAATGGCAAGACATAAAGTCCTCTCATTCTCAAAGACAAAAGAAAGATTACAAAATCCCCAAATCCGCACCTTAGGGACTATAGATTATATAATGGAAAGTTTGTAAGAAAGTTAGGAGACAGCCTCATGGCTCGGATGTATTACGATGCAGATGCCAACCTTGATTTATTAGCAGATAGAACCGTGGCCATTATTGGTTATGGTTCTCAAGGTCATGCCCACGCCCTTAATTTAAAAGACAGTGGCATCAATGTGGTAGTGGGGCTGTATCCAGGCAGTAAATCAAGGAAACAAGCTGAAGATGCAGGGCTAAAAGTTCTCAGCGTAGCCGATGCTGCCAGTGCTGCTGATTGGATCATGATTTTGTTGCCTGATGAAGTTCAAAAAACAGTCTATCAAGAAGAAATCCAACCCAATTTAAGGGATGGAAAGGTCTTATCCTTTGCTCATGGCTTTAACATTCACTTTGGTCAAATTGTTCCCCCTGAAACTGTAGACGTGGTAATGATTGCCCCCAAAGGACCGGGACATTTAGTACGCCGTACCTATGAACAAGGGGAAGGGGTTCCTTGTTTATTCGCCGTTTATCAAGATGCCAGTGGACAAGCTCGCGATCGCGCCATGGCCTATGCTAAAGGAATCGGAGGAACTCGCGCCGGTATTCTTGAAACCAGTTTCAGAGAAGAAACCGAAACGGATTTATTTGGGGAACAGGTGGTACTCTGCGGTGGTTTATCGGCACTCATAAAATCAGGGTTTGAAACCCTTGTCGCGGCCGGTTATCAGCCTGAATTAGCTTATTTTGAATGTCTGCACGAAGTCAAATTAATTGTGGATTTGATCGTAGAAGGTGGACTCGCTAAAATGCGCGATAGTATCTCTAATACGGCAGAATATGGAGACTTAACCAGGGGACCCCGTATCGTCACTGATGAAACTCGCGCCGAAATGAAACAAATTCTTGGGGAAATTCAATCCGGTCAATTTGCAAGAGAATTTGTTCTAGAAAATCAATCGGGTAAACCAGGGTTTACAGCAATGCGCCGTCAAGAAGCTGAACACCCTATTGAAGAAGTGGGTAAAGATTTACGGGCTATGTTTAGTTGGTTAAAAGATAATTGACTCCCACCACTAAGCTGACGTTGTAGTGGAGGATTCTTGATCCTTAAAGATTACTTGCTTAGACAGGATTTCTGCTAAAAAAGCAACGGAGGTTACTACGCGCGGTTTCCCCGCGCGTGAATAAGGAAAATTGACGATTATTATTAGAATCTATTGTGATTAGTTCGCCAATATGAGTCAAAATTGTTAATGGTTTTCTCCTAAATAATGTTGCACAATTTCTAAAATGCGATCGCTTGCCTGACCATCTCCAAAAGGGTTAACTGCATTCGCCATCTTTTCATAAGCTACTTTATTACTTAATAATTCACTACTATTACTAACAATATCTTGATAATCTGTACCTACTAATTTAGCCGTTCCTGCGTCCACTGCTTCAGGGCGTTCCGTCGTTTTCCGTAAGACTAACACCGGTTTACCCAAACTAGGAGCTTCTTCTTGTAAACCGCCAGAATCGGTTAATAATAGATAACAGCGTTGAATCGCACCGACTAACTCCCCATAGTCCAAGGGTTCAGTTAAAAAGACTCTCGGATGGTTGCCTAAAGATGCTTTTATTGGTTCTCTTACCGTTGGGTTACGGTGCATGGGCAGTAACAGGGCTGTATTCGGAAATTTGTCTAAAATGAGGTGAAACCCTCTTAAAATATCTTGTAGAGGCTCTCCCCAGTTCTCTCGTCGATGTACGGTAGCCAATAGCACCCGATATTGATTCCAATCTAACCCTTTAACATTACATTCAGGCTGTTTATCAGCAACAGTTAACAACGCATCAATGACGGTATTTCCTGTTAAATGGACTTCTCCTGTTACACTAGATCGGTTTAAATTTTCTACAGCCAACTGAGTCGGGGCAAAATGTAACTGGGCCAGTTGGGAAATAAGGCGACGGTTAGCTTCTTCTGGATAGGGGTTATAAATATTATCCGTTCGTAAACCGGCTTCTACGTGACCGATAGGAATTTGTTGATAAAATGCAGCTAAAGTGGCAGCAAAGGCTGTTGTGGTATCCCCTTGGACAATCACACAATGGGGTTGTATTCTTTTAAAAATGCTTTCTAACCCTTGTAAACTGCGATACGTGATGTCCGTGAGGGTTTGTTTTGGCTGCATAATATTCAAGTCTTCATCTGCTGTTATTTCAAACAGTTGCATGACCTGTTCTACCATTTCCCGATGTTGTCCGGTTAAGATAACATGGGTTTCAAATGCCTCTGAGTCACGAAATTTTTGAATCACAGGAGCAAGTTTTATGGCTTCGGGACGGGTTCCAAGGGTAATACAAACTTTATAACGAGATGAAGTCATAAGTAGAACAGTTGAAGACTTCATCTATTTTACTAGGTTATGTATCTACCCATAAATCTCTAATCTCTACAATGTCAAAAGTTGGTGGGTTATTTAGTCTAACTTTAATTATTATTTCCCAAGGATCTGCTGCACAAGATTCTAACCCATATTTACCCCAAAACTCGGAAGAAACAATAGATTTAGAAATCCCATCATTATCAATATCTTTGAAAATTAAAGTAGCATATTCAGACCCAACTGCATTCCCTAAAACCATACGAGAATTAGAACATCACTTACAAAAAAATTATAATTTTCGGTTCTACCAAACCTGTGATGTAAATAGACATCATCTCTACTACTCTAGAAAATAGTAATTCTCTTGTGTACTGATTTTCTGGACTTCTCTCAAATAATGCGTCGAGTTTTTGAGGGTATAAGATTTTTTCGAGCAGTCCACGAACCATAACCGACGCTGGACTTTCTTCAACAAAACGCTCAAATACCTGCCCTAGAATCATTCTCCCTACTTCCCTTTCTTAGCAAGAGAGATTCTTTTACCTAACTATAAATTGGGAATAATCACAATACCTTGAAAGGGCTGCTTCTAAAAATTATAGTAATTAATTGATGAATAATCTTGTTAATAAACTTTTGGAAGAAATTAAAATAGAAGATGAAAAAGTTAGCAGTAAGAATTTTGATAAAAATGAAGTTTATCAATGACTTTATTATCTCTTATTTTCCTCTAACTTAGGTGACAATAATCTTCAAACCGTCATCCCTAGGTTCGGAAACCTACACTACCCTATAAAACCCCTATCCCGTCACCATAGATATGAGTGAAAAATACTCAGAGAAACCCATTATTAATACTTAGGCTGAACTAACAGCATTGAGTAAGTCATATAGTAATTACGGAGTATAGGATATGGGAAAAGTTGTCGGAATTGATTTAGGAACTACAAACTCTTGTGTCGCGGTAATGGAAGGGGGTAAACCTACTGTTATTGCTAACGCAGAGGGCTTTCGTACCACCCCTTCGGTGGTCGCTTATGCCAAAAATGGCGATCGCTTGGTAGGACAAATTGCTAAGCGTCAAGCGGTGATGAACCCTGAAAATACCTTTTATTCAGTTAAACGTTTCATTGGTCGCAAACACGAAGAAGTCACTAACGAAGCAACAGAAGTTTCTTATAAAGTAATACGGGACAGCAACGGTAATGTTAAATTAGATTGTCCTGCTCAAAGCAAACAATTTGCACCTGAAGAAATTTCAGCGCAGGTATTACGTAAGTTAGTTGAAGATGCTAGTAAATACCTTGGCGAAACCGTTACCGAAGCAGTAATTACTGTTCCTGCTTACTTTAACGACTCTCAACGTCAAGCAACCAAAGACGCAGGTAAAATCGCCGGAATTGAAGTAAAACGGATTATTAACGAGCCTACGGCAGCGTCTTTAGCCTACGGGTTAGACAAAAAGAGTAACGAAACTATCCTGGTATTTGACTTAGGGGGTGGAACCTTTGACGTATCTATCCTAGAAGTGGGTGACGGTGTATTTGAAGTATTGGCTACTTCTGGAGATACTCACCTAGGGGGTGACGACTTTGATAAAAAAATTGTTGATTTTCTCGCTAAACAATTTGAAAGTAATGAAGGGATCGATCTTCGCAAAGATAAGCAAGCACTGCAACGGTTAACCGAAGCAGCCGAAAAAGCTAAAATTGAACTTTCTAGCGTTACCCAAAGCGAGATTAACCTACCCTTTATCACCGCTACCCAAGAAGGTCCCAAACACCTCGATACAACCTTAACACGGGCAAAATTTGAGGAACTCTGTTCTGATCTCATTGATCGCTCTCGCATCCCTGTTGAAAAGGCGATGAAAGACGCTAAACTCAGCAACAGCGACATTGATGAAGTGGTATTAGTTGGGGGTTCAACTCGTATTCCTGCGGTTCAAGAATTAGTCCAAAAAATCTTAGGAAAAGAACCCAACAAAGGGGTTAACCCTGACGAAGTGGTAGCGATGGGTGCAGCCATTCAAGGGGGTGTCTTAGCCGGTGAAGTAAAAGATATCCTTCTCTTAGATGTAACCCCTCTGTCTCTTGGTGTGGAAACCCTCGGCGGTGTTATGACCAAAATTATTCCTCGTAACACCACCATTCCTACCAAAAAATCTGAGGTCTTCTCGACTGCGGTTGATGGTCAAAGTAATGTAGAAATTCACGTTCTTCAAGGGGAACGGGAAATGGCCAAAGATAACAAAGATTTAGGGTTATTCCGCTTAGATGGTATTCCCCCTGCACCTCGTGGTGTTCCTCAAATTGAAGTAACCTTTGATATTGATGCTAACGGTATTCTCAACGTTACCGCCAAAGACAAAGGAACTGGTAAAGAACAGTCTATCAGTATTACTGGAGCTTCTACTTTACCCGATACCGAAGTTGATCGCATGGTGCAAGAAGCAGAAGCTAACGCCAGCGCAGACAAGGAACGTCGAGAAAAAATCGACCGTAAGAACCAAGCTGACTCTTTAGTTTATCAAGCTGAAAAACAACTCAATGAGTTAGGGGATAAAGTTCCTGCTGGAGATAAAACCAAGGCTGAAGGGTTAATTAAAGACCTCAAAGATGCGATCGCCCAAGATAATGACGATCAAATCAAGTCTTTAACCGAAGAGTTACAACAACTGCTTTACAGTATTGGTAGCAGTGTCTATCAACAAGCTGGTGGCGCGCCTGGTGCCGGTGCTGGACCTACGGATAGTGCTGGTGGTGCAGCCCCTGGTGGTGGTTCCTCTGACGGTGGCGATGATGTCATTGATGCTGAATTTTCAGAGTCTGATTCTAAGTAATTACTATCTTAGAATAGTTTTTAGAAGCATCTTAAATTTAAGATGCTTCTTTTTTTTTATAGGTTTAATTAGCTTGTAGGGGGTGCAATAGGGAATATCTTAGAAGCAAGAAGCAGCCTTTTAGATAAGCTTCACTAGCCTTAAAGAAAAAGGGAGAAAATACCATCTTTGCTTAGACTCGACTGTACAATATGATTTTGGTGGAGTGAGTCTCAACTCCAGTTTAGGAAAATTAAGAGTAAAAATAAGCAATAATCAAATGTCTCAATATGAATTTACACAAAATATAGCTGTTATTATTGGCATTAATAACTATCAAAATGGTATTCCCCCATTAGGAACTGCCCAACAAGATGCAATAGCGATCGCTGATATTTTAGAACAAGATTATCATTATAAACTGCACCCTATTATTGACTATCAACCCACAAAACAACAGTTAGAACAATTATTAAACATTGACTTACCTAACTTAATTCAAACCTCATCTAGTCGCCTTATTTTTTACTTTGCTGGTCATGGTATTGCACTCAATGGAGATGAAGGTCCCCAAGGCTACTTAATCCCCCAAGATGGCAAATTAGGGGATGTTTCTACTTATCTTCCTATGGAGACAGTAGAAGCAGCCTTAAGCAAGCTTTCTTGTCGTCATTGTTTTGTTATCTTAGATTGCTGTTTTGCCGGTGCTTTTCGTTGGTCTAGTACCCGTGATATTGGGGTTATACCAGAAGTGATCTATAAAGAACGTTACGATCGCTTTATACAAGATCCAGCCTGGCAAATAATCACCTCCGCCGGCTACGATCAAACGGCTTTGGATAATTTAGACCTCAAAAACGATCGCGGAATTGCTAAAAACCAGGCGAACCATTCTCCCTTTGCTACAGCGTTAATGGAAGCATTACGGGGAAATGCCGATGTTTATCCCCCTGCTAAAAATGGAAAACCTGCCGGCGATGGCATCATTACCGCAACAGAACTTTATTTATACTTACGAGATTCCGTAGAAGTTCCTACTTATGCTATAAAAAAGCGTCAAACTCCCCAAATTTGGAGTTTAAAGAAGCATGATAAAGGGGAATTTATTTTCCTAATTCCTGGTCATCCTTTAAACTTACCCTTTGCACCCTCTTTAGATAATTTAGAAGAAAATAATCCTTATCGGGGTTTAAAATCTTATGAAAAGAAACATAGTAATTTATTCTTTGGTAGAACCGCTTTAATTAAGCAACTTTATGAATTTATTAGTCATTCTGCTCGTCCGTTGACTGTGGTTCTCGGTGCATCTGGTTCAGGAAAATCGAGTTTAGTTAAAGCCGGATTAATGGCTTATTTAGACCCATTGCCTCAATGGAAAACCTTGACCCCCATTCGTCCAGGGGAGTTTCCGTTAAATCGTTTAAATACTTTGATCAAGGAATTAGACGATAATTCAAAAACCTTACATCAAGCGATCGCTAATTGGTCTAGAAATCATCCTCATCAGAAATTATTATTGGTAATTGACCAATTAGAAGAATTAATTACTCTGAGTCGAGATGAAAGCGAAAGAGAACAATTTTTGCAGATATTAGCCAATCTTGCAACAACTTATGACAATCAATTAAGAATAGTTATCACATTGCGATCAGATTTTGAATCCCAGTTTAGCAATACACTCTTAACAGACTATTGGCAAGAGGGACGGTTTATTGTTCCTGCGATGAGTCGTAATGACTTACGGGAAGTGATAGAAGAACCAGCATCAGCAAAAATGGTGTATTTTGAATCTTTGGAAGATAAAGGCTATTTAGTTGATCGTTTAATTGATGAAGTGGCGGATATGCCGGGAGCTTTACCTTTATTATCTTTCGCTTTGAGCGAATTATATCTAAAATTAGCCCATCGTTACCTAGAAGGACAAAAAACAGGGGATACAGTTGATAGAGTCATAACTTGGCAAGATTATGATCAGTTAGGAGGTGTGATTAAATCTTTAACCCGTCGTGCCGATGAAGAATATAATGCTTTAGTCAAAGAAGATGCTGCGTATGCAATCACTATCCGTCACGTGATGCTGCGGATGGTAGCTATTGGGGGAGAATTAGCAAGACGACGAGTTTATCAAAAAGAGTTAGTCTATCCTGAACCAGAATATGGACGAGTTAAGACATTTATTAAGCGTTTTGATGAGGTGAGGTTATTAATTAGCGATCAAGACGAAAGAGGGGAGTATGTTGAACCAGCACATGATGCGTTAGTAACAGGTTGGGATAAGTTACTAACTTGGAAAAAAGAAGAGGAAGAAACCTTAATTTTGCAACGACGGTTAACTCCTGCTGCGATGGAATGGGAGCAAGTAAAAGAAAATTATCAAACAGGACTGTTTGACAAGGCAAATCCAGTTATTAATGGTATAGATCGGGGATTTTTATTAGTTGAAAATTTATTGTTTAAATTACCTGGTTATTTAATAAGACGGTTACAACGTTCTCAAGAACAACAAAGAAGATTACCAACACAATTTCTTTGGAATAGTAATCCTTATTTGGATGTTTTGGATCAAGAAATTAAAGAAGAGGATAATTGGTTAAATAAAGCTGAAAGAGAATTTATACAGGCAAGTGTTCTACAAAAGCGACGAAATGGTAGTTGGCGAGTACGGATTGTGATCGCAGTTATGTTAGTGTTAAGTGGATTGATAGGTGCTGGACTTACTCAGCAAAAATTTGCAGAACTAAATAAAGCTAATTCCCTTGGTCGTTTGTCTTTATCTTTGTTTGATGAAGGAAAAGAATTGGATGCTTTCGTAGAAGCGATTCGGGCTAGAAAAATCTTACAAAAACACAAAATAAACGATCCTGACGTAATGAGGGCTTTAATAAGGACTGTTTATGAAGGAAGTGAAAAAAATCAATTCCATTGTAATTGTGATTGGGTCATGAATATTGATTTTCATCCAAACGGTCAAATATTAGCATCTGGTGGTGGTGATGGAACTATTAAACTTTGGAATCTCGAAACAGGAGAACTTATCCGTACTCTTAAAGGACAAAATGATACTATTAGTAGTATTAGTTTTAATGGCAATAGCAAGATCCTTGCATCAAGCAGTATAAATCACAATATTATTGAAATATGGAATCTTGAAACAGGAAAAGTTATCCGTACTCTTAAAGAACATAATGAAGGGGTTCAAAGCGTCAGTTTTAGTTTTGATGGTAAGACCCTTGCTTCTGGTAGTAATGACAACACTATAAAACTTTGGGATGTCAAAACAGGAGAAGTTATCCATACTCTTAAAGGACACAATGAGCCAATTAGTAGCGTAAGTTTCAGTCCCAATGGCAAGATCCTTGCTTCCGGTAGTGATGACAACACAGTAAAACTTTGGAATCTTGAAACAGGAGAACTTATCCGTACTCTTAAAGGACACAATGACTCTGGTTTTGTGACTAGCCTTAGTTTTAGTCCAAATGGCCAACTCCTTGCGTCTGGGAGTAACGGAAGTAAAAATGGAAGTATAATATTGTGGAATATCAAAACAGGACAAATAATTAAAAATCTTGAAAATCGAGAGGTTACAATTTGGAGTGTAAGTTTCAGTCCCGATGGCAAGAGCCTTGCTTCCGGTTCTGGTAGTGATGACAACACAGTAAAACTTTGGGATATTGAAACAGGAGAACTTATCCGGACCCTTAAAGGACACAATGACAGAGTTAGAAGCGTCAGTTTTAGTCCCGATAGCAAAACCTTAGCATCTAGTAGTGATGATGGAAGAATTCAATTTTGGAATGTACAACTCAGACAACCAGTTTCTATCACTAAAGCTCATGACAACGGAGTTTACAGCGTTAGTTTTCATCCAGATGGAAAGATATTAGCATCCGGTGGTCGTGATGGAACGATTAAACTTTGGGATGTCGAAAAAGGAGAAATCATCCATACCTTTAACCATGATAATGGCTCGGTTTGGAATATTATTTTCAATCCAGATGGGAAGATATTAGCATCTAGTGGTGATGATGGAACTATCAAACTTTGGGATGTGAAAAGAACAGAACTACTTAATACTCTTAATCACCATACTGGCTTGGTTAGACGTATCAATTTTAGTCCAGAGGGGAAGATATTAGCATCTGGTGGTGATGACGGAACTATTAAACTTTGGGATGTTGAAAAAGGACAATTAATTCACACCCTTAATCCTTATAATGAGGCAATTGTAAGCATTAGCTTTAGTCCTAACGGTAAATTACTTGCCGCTTCTGGGATAAATAGTAAAACTATCAAAATATGGAATCTTCAAACACAAAAATATCTTGAGCCTCTTGTAGGTCATGATACTGCAATCCAAAGCCTTAGTTTTAGTCCTGATAATAAAATACTAGCTTCTGGCAGTGATCAAGGTATCATAAAACTTTGGAAGAGCAACAAAAAACAAGAATCTTTTACAGAAATTTTTTCTATAACAACATATGGAAACGTAGGAGCTATTGAAACTTTTTTAACCATTCTTAGCCTAAATTTTAGTCGAGATAGTCAAATACTAGCCTCCGGTAGTAATAGCAACAGCAATACAGTTCAAATTTGGGACTCAAATACTGGAAACTCAATCTATAGTTTTAACAACCATTCTGATTCGGTTAATGGCGTTAGTTTTAACCCTAAGCGCAATATATTAGCTTCTGGTAGTGACGATCAAAGTATAAAACTCTGGGATATAGATTTAAACTCTTTAATAGAGCGCAGTTGTGAAAAGGTATGGACTTATTTACATAACTCCAGTGCTAATCTTAGTGAAAGCGATCGACATCTCTGCGATGATATTCTCTCCGAAAAACTAGAATAATAATAGAACTATTAGGGAAAGTTAGAAAAAACATTAGTTTTGACTAAGGTTTTAGGCTTCCTCCTTGAATTACCCAACCCACAAAGTAACTGCTCACCGCAATAAAGAATCTCTTGTGACAACCGAGAAGTAGTTTTGAGGATTTTTATGTATCTCTCTTTTGTCACTTTCGGAGACTGCGATCGCTAAATATCTGATGAAAGTACACTTCCAGCGATTTGACCTCAAATTGGATTTCTTAATAGAAAAGAAATTAGCGGTTTCTTTTCCCAGGTTATTCGATGAAAATGTGATTAACTCATTAATAGTAACTTCTCTTTCTAACCATTCTTAACCCCTAACCTCTCATTTTCTATAGCAAGATTTGTTCAGATTGTTAAGTTTATGGGATAATTTGTAACATAGATATTAAGATTTGCTTAAAGTACAGCAATGGCTGAACGACCCGAAGAAAAAACCCTAGCTGAACTCGCACCAGCTAACCACGAATGTCGTCTCTGTGGCTATGTATATGAGCCAAGCAAAGGCGATGGCAAGGGAAACGTTCCCCCTGGAACCCCTTTTTCTGAACTCCCTGATGGCTGGAAATGCCCCGTCTGTGGCGCAAAGCCCAATCAGTTCGTCAATATTGGCGCAACCAACGCCCCGTCTGGGTTTCAACAAAACCTAAACTATGGCTTTGGTGTCAATAATCTGACCCCGAATCAAAAAAACCTCTTAATTTTTGGAGGATTGGCTTTAGGTTTCCTGTTTTTCCTCAGTTTATACGGATTAGGTTAACCCTTGCCTCAATACTGTTTTAAACAGAGTTGACCAACAAAATCGAACTTTTATCAGCCTATTTACCTTGTGTTTATGAGAAAACTGAAACAATTTGTAATATTAATAGCCGTTTCCTTATTTTGCATTAGTTGCAGTCAAGTTCCGTCTACCCTTAATAATCCCTGGAAAACCCTTTCCTTAGAAACTGATGTCACCTTTGCCGACATCGCCTTTACCGATGATCCCGATCATGGTTGGTTAGTGGGGACAAAAGCAGCCCTCTTTGAAACCAACGACGGCGGAGATACCTGGGAAGCACGAAAACTCGACCTCGGTGACGAAAAAGTTAGTTTCACTGGGGTAAGTTTCAATGGGGATGAAGGTTGGATCACAGGAAAACCTGCTATCCTATTACATACCGAAGATGGTGGCGAAAACTGGGCTCGCATTCCCCTAAGCGAAAAGCTGCCCGGCGCACCCGATGGGGTGATTGCCCTAGGACCTGAAACGGCTGAAATAGTCACCAACCTAGGTGCGATTTACAAAACCGACAACGGCGGAAAAACTTGGTCGGCCTTAGTTGAGGGGGCTGTTGGGGTTGCCCGTAACATTCAGCGATCGCCTGATGGTCGCTACGTCGCTGTTTCTGCACGGGGTAACTTCTATTCCACCTGGGAACCTGGACAAAGCGAATGGACTCCCCATAACCGCAATTCATCGAGAAGATTACAAGCGGTGGGTTACAGTGAAAAAGGAGGTCTGTGGTTAATTGCCAGAGGGGGTCAACTTCAATTTACGCCTCCAGAAGATTTAGAAGACTGGCAAGAGGTAGTTTATCCTGAACCCTCTACCAGTTGGGGTTTACTCGATTTAGCCTATCGCACCCCCGAAGAAGTTTGGGTGGCCGGTGGTAGTGGCAACTTATTGGTAAGTTCTGATAGCGGGGAAACCTGGAAGAAAGACCGCGCCATTGAAAGCGTTCCATCTAACCTTTATAAAATCGTTTTTGTTAATCGTGAAAAGGGTTTTATCTTAGGACAAGATGGTATCTTACTCAAATATGAACCCACATCCGAAGCAGCTTAATTCTTCCCTATTTAAAACTGTTTCGCAAATCGTAGTAGACTAGATTTTGCCATTCGTCATTAATTTCAGAGGAGAAACTTAAAATGTCAGGTGTTACCGGAGAACGTCCGTTTTCAGATATTGTTACCAGTATTCGTTACTGGGTTATTCATAGCATCACCATTCCCATGTTATTTATCGCTGGCTGGCTATTTGTTAGCACTGGTTTAGCGTATGATGTGTTCGGGACTCCTCGTCCTGACCAGTATTTTACTCAAGAACGTCAAGAATTACCCATTATTCAAGACCGTTTTGAAGCCAAAAACCAAATCAAAGAATTTAATAAGTAGTTTAGTCTAGAAGAGGTTTAAAACAATGGTAAACAACACCCCTAATCAGCCTACATCTTACCCCATTTTCACCGTAAGATGGTTAGCCGTTCATACCTTAGCCGTTCCTACTGTATTTTTTGTTGGTGCGATCGCTGCTATGCAGTTCATTCAAAGATAGGAGTTTATTTATGGACAGAAATCAAAACCCCAACCGTCAACCCGTAGAACTGAACCGTACATCCTTATATCTAGGATTACTTTTAATTGCGGTTCTTGGTATTCTCTTTTCGAGCTATTTCTTTAACTAATTCATTTTTTTGGGTATTATCTAGGAGGTAAAATCATGTTTGCAGAAGGCAGAATTCCCCTTTGGCTTGTCGGTTTAATTGCTGGTATGGGAGCCATTTCCGTTCTTGGTCTTTTCTTCTACGGTGCTTATGCTGGCATTGGATCTTCTATGTAGAAGTTGATCGTTATTATCTGAAGTTGAAAACTTTAAGATGATTTTTCAATAACCGCCTGTTAGTGATAATAGGCGGTATTTTTTATGAACTGTATGTTAAGAATCATAAATTAATGTTACACTATAAGCATAATTAAAGTTGATTTCAATAAAAAAGCCCTTGTTTAAAATATCTCAACCTATTCTTCGTTTTAAACAGAAAGACCTCGATATTCAAGACTTGTGCGGACTTTTAAAGATTTACGGGCGAATTGGTCAAAAAACACTATTTTATAGATTTTATACACGAATCGATCAAGTATTTCTACTGTGGGGAATTATTACAGGTATTATTTTCATGACGGCTCATTTTTTCCCTATTAGTTGGCATTCTCAAGCAATCTTGTGGTCTATTCTTACCCTAGTTGGTAGTATTATTATGGCTTGCTTAACCCATTTTTGGGTCACGGTTGAACGGTTACGCTGGATAGTCTATTTCTGGATAGGATTAATGATAATGGGGTTAGTCCTCACCAATGTCGGCATTTTTGGGGGAATTGGGGTTATTTTAATCAATCTTTGTCCTCTTTGGTTAGGATTAAGTGCAATTGGCTATATTGTCATGGGAATCGGGATGAGTTCGCAAACGTTTATTATTAGTGGATTGATTCATTTATTGGGAATACAATTGTTAACCTATTTTGTTCAATGGCAATTTCTCTTGACTGGATTAATTATGGCGGGTTGTTTATTCTTATTAGCGGAATTACAATGGGATATGCGACCCCCGATTGAGTCTCAAGTATTGACATTAGAAGAAAGAGAATTTAATCGTCAACAGAATATTTTGCGTCAGTCTTAATGGTTAAAACATCTCTTTAATTCCCTCTAGAAACTAGCATGAGTATTTTGACTTATGCTAGTTTTTAACATTAATTTAAGAATTTGATGAAATTTTGTTGTTTAATATCTTCATCACTAGAAAGATTACTAAAAATATGACGCTTCAAAAGTGGAAAATTCTCAAGTCTGATTTGATTATTGACAATCAATGGTGTCGGGTGAGACAAGATCAGGTTAAATTGTCTGATGGCACGATTATTGATGATTATTTTGTTAATATTCGTCCTGAAATTGCTTTGATTTTACCGATTACTCCTAACAAAGAAATTGTTTTTGTACGTCAATATCGGCATGGGGTGCAAGAAATTTTATTAGAACTACCAGCAGGGACGTTTGACCCGAAAAAAGAGGATAGTTTGACGGCAGCGAAACGAGAATTAGAAGAAGAAACGGGATATATTGCTCAAGAATTGCTCTTTCTGAAAACTATTTATGATAATCCTGTTAAAGATGATAATAAAATTCACATTTTTTTAGGATTAAATGTTGAAAAAACAGGAAAAATAGATCTAGATGTCACAGAAGAAATTGAAGTGGTTTTAGTTCCGATGACAGATGTTATTGATAAAATTATGTCTGGAGAAATTTGTGTCGCTGGAACGATTTCCACGATTTTTATGGGATTAGAATTTATCAGTGAACAGCAATCAGTGAACAGTTATTTTTTATGATAAAAAATGTCTCAAAAAACTTGGTTAGGAATTGATCCAGGATTAGCCATAGTCGGATGGGCAATATTACAAGAAAGTGAGCAACAACTGCCTCTAATTATTGACTATGGAACCATTGAAACTAATAAACAATTATCTACCTCCCAAAGACTCTTAGAAATAGAAGAAGATTTAGGAGAATTATTAACAGAATTTAAACCTCAAGGTATCGCCATCGAAATGCCCTTTTTTAACCGCACTATTAAAGCAGCAGGGGGTGTTATGCAAGGGTTAGGGGTGATTAATTTAGTTTGTTATCGAGAGGCTAAAATTGAGCCGATTTTTCTTCATCAAGCGAGTTGGAAATGCCATTTAGGGAATGGAAAAGCTAAGAAGAAAGAAGTTGCCGAAATGATTGCAACTTTATTCAATTTAGATAAATTACCCATCGATGATAGTGTCGATGCGATCGCTATTGCCTACGCCGGATTATGTGGGTTAAGAAATAATATTTAAGGATAAAAACACAGTTGAGGTAATCCGGTGGTTTCTTCCCATCCCATCATAATGTTCAGACATTGCACGGCTTGCCCAGCTTGGCCTTTAATTAGGTTATCAATGGCAGAAAGTACAATAACGCGATCGGTACGGGGATCGGTTTCGATACCCAGGTAACACAAATTCGTCCCACAAGCCCATTTTGTTTGCGGATAAACGCCGTTGGGCAAAATTTTGACAAAAGGAGAAGAACGATAAAAAGCACTGTAAATCGTCAATAAATCGTCTCTAACCAGACCTGGATCTCTGAGAGTGGCATAAACGGTTGACAAAATACCTCGAACCATTGGGATTAAATGGGGGGTAAATTGGACTCTAACTTCATGGCCAGCTAAATCGGACGAAATTTGCTCTATTTCTGGGGTATGGCGATGTTTAGCAACCCCATACGCCCCGAATGATCCTTCTGCTTCTGCTAGTAAGAGATTGGTTTTAGCCTGTCTTCCGCCTCCAGAGGTTCCTGACTTAGCATCAATAATCGTCGTTTCGGGTAAGATTAACCCTTGTTTGAGTAAGGGAGATAACGCCATTAAACTAGCAGTGGGGTAACAGCCGGGACATCCGATGAGGGAAGCGGATTGAATTTCTTCGCGGTATAATTCTGGGAGTCCGTAAACCGCTTTTTTGGCTGTATCTAGGTCATTACGGTCTTTATTGTACCAACTGCTATAGGTTTCTAGATTTTTGAAGCGATAATCGGCTGATAAGTCTAATACTTTACATCCTTTGTCGATTAATGGAGGAGCAATATCGCAAGCGAGGCCATTGGGAAGTCCTAAAAATACCACCTGACAACGAGAAGCGATCGCCTCTATATCAATGGGTTCAATGGTTAAATCTACTGCATGACCTAAATGGGGGTAGATTTCAGCGTAAGCTTGCCCTGCGCTACTGTTACCCCCTAAATAGACAATTTCTACTAAAGGATGTTCTTGTAATAGTCTAACTAATTGGACTCCGCCATATCCCGAAGCGCCAATGATTCCCACTGATATTTTTTCTGACTCACCCATATCTATTGATTCCTAATACAATTTCTCATTAATATTGCCATTGACCGCATTGTAATCTTAAAATTGGGCTTTGAATCAAAAGGTTTTGTAAACTTACAGTTAATTACCATCCCCAACTACCGAGACTTCCTTTGAATGGTCCAACAATATCAGAGGTTATCCACCCTCCATAGAAGTTTCCAGGTTGAGGGGTTACGGTTTCCCCATCCACTAAACATTCATCCATTGGATCGGGATAAAAAGCGACATAATTTTTAATATCGGTAAAGTCTGGGGTGGGGTTGGGGTAATACCAAGCAACGTTAACCGCTTGTTTATCATTGACGGTAAGGGTGTAATAATTTCCTGCCCCTTTCCATTCGCAAAAAGATTGTTTTCCCGTCGGTTGTAAGTATTCCATTTTGATGTCTTCGGGGGGAATATAATAGGACGGAGGATGAGAGGTTTCTAAGACGCGATAAGCTTTTTTTGTATCAACAATCGTAACACCATTAAAAATGATTTTGATATGTTTATTACAGGGTTCTAAACGAGGGGGACGAGGATAGTCCCATACTGACTCTTGGCCTTCTTTTGGTTCAATTTTTTGGGGTCGAAACATGGTTAAAATAGTTATTCTTATCTTGTGAATGTAGAGATAAGTGATAAGTTACCTCTACAATTTACTCTTACTTTAACAAGAAAATCACCACGTATAAAGCAGAGACAACTAACTGCATCATCATTACAGGTAAACCATATTTAAGAAAGGTTTTAAACGAAATCGGTTTACCATGTTGTTCAGAAACTCCTGCAGCCACAATATTAGAAGAAGCTCCCACTAAGGTACCATTTCCTCCTAAAGTTGCCCCGAACATCATGGCATAAAATAAGGGTAAAACTTCGGGGGGTAACTGACCCGAAAAGTCAGGATTTAAGATATCAGGACTGGCTAAATGAATGTTAACCAGATACTCTTTTAAGAGAGGAACCATTGCTACAACTAGGGGAATATTAGGGACAACACTCGATAGAATTCCTACTAAAAATAAGAGAACTAATGCCCCTAACATGATATTTTGACCGATGACAACAGCGAGTAATTTTGATAAATAGCTAGTGACTCCGGTCTTTTGTAACCCTCCAATTAAAACAAAGGTGGACATAAAAAATAATAGGGTACTCCAATCTAAATCTCGAAAGATATTATTGATGGTATCAATTTTACTTTGATGGGCTAAAATCAAAGCTAATACAGCCCCAAATAAGGCAACAGAGGCAGGGGGAATAGGAGTCGGTAAAGACTCGCCAATGACAAAGAATAAGAGAACAAAAGCAATGATAATTCCCCCTAACATTAATACTTTGGGATGATTAATTTTTGGGTGGGGTAACTGATCTAAATTAGTAAATTTTTTGTTCCATATTTTAGCAAAAAGAAACGGGGCCATAACTAAAATAGTGATAACTGCGATCGCTCCTCCTAAACTGAGTCGAGTGAGATAGTCTGTAAAGCTTAAATTAATGGAGTCACCGACAATAAAAGTAGCGGGATCTCCGACTAATGTTAATAGCCCGGCACTGTTAGCAACAAATACCATTAAAATGAGCAAAGGAACAAAATCCACACCGATTTCTTGAGCAATTGGCGGAATTAATGGAGCTAAAAGCATCACTGTTGTAGCATTGGGTAAAACGGCACAAATTGGAGTAGTAATACCAATAATTCCGATAACTAAAAGTTTACCACTTCCTTTAGCCATTAATACCATTTGAGTGGCTAAATATTCAAACACTTTTGTTGGTTCAAAGGCTCTTACTAGAACCATTACTCCAAAAAATAAGGCTAATGTTCCATGACTTTTACTAATGTAATCAAAAGCTTCTTGTAAAGTCATTACATGGGTAAAAACAAGAATTAATGCCCCCAAAAAAGCAGCAGCAGTGATGTGTAATCTTTCGGTCATAATGATAAACATTACGCCGATAAAACTAGAAACAGAAATGAGTGCGGGTAAGTACATAGTTGTTCATCCTTAATTGTTTAATTACAGACCATAAATTAAGGTAATCAGTAACGGGGTTACTATCATAAATAGCAAATTGAGCCATAAACCAATTTTTGCAAAATCTGAAAATTTATAGCCTCCTGGTGCATAAACCATTGTGTTTGTTTGGTAGCCAATAGGAGTTAAAAAGCTATTAGAAGCAGCAAAAGTAACGGCAAAAATAAATGCCACAGGATTTAAACTTAAGCTTTTTGCGACTTCAGCAGCAATAGGAATCATTAAAACAACACTGGCATTATTGGATAAAATTTCTGTCATCAAGGAAGTGACAATATAGAAACAAGTCAAAATCCAGTAACCTGATAAATCTCCTCCTACATTGACTAAAAAATTAGCTAACCATTCAGTTGTTCCTGAGTTTTCCATGGCAATCCCTAAAGGAATTAATCCTGCTAATAAAAAGATAATATCCCAACGGACTGCCCCATAAATTTCTCCTGGTTTTAAACAGCCAGTAATGACCATTAAAATCACTCCAACTAAACTACTAACTAAGATAGACAAAATATTAAAAGCAGCAATTAAAATAACTCCTAAAATAATGCTTAAGGCTATCCAAGCTTTATCAGTTCTTAGAGTGTCTAAGTCTCTTTCTTCTAATACTAATAATTCTCTAGTTGTTTGTAGACCAATAAAACTCTCTTTTGGTGCTTGTATGAGTAATAAATCTCCAAATTTAATGGGAACTTTTCCGAGTCTCTCTCTGACTAATTCTTCCCCTCGGCGAATGGCTAAAATAGTACCATTATACCGTTGTCGAAACCTTAAATCTTTTAGGGTTGAACCAATTAAACGAGAATTAGATAAGACCAAAACTTCCGCTATTTTTTCCTCATTTTCTTTATTATTTTGTTCGAGGTTACTAAATTTAAAATCTGCAAAAATTTCGACTCCTTTTTCATCTTTAATTTCTAGTAAACTTTCTCGACTTCCTCTAACTAATAATATGTCTCCAACGGATAACTTTTTATCAGCAAAAGGGGGTAAAAAATGGGTATCATTATGGATTAATTCTAAGACATCAATGTCAAATTTACGTTGTATCCCACTTTGCCTTAATGTTTGTTTGACTAAACTAGAACTCGGTAAAATAATCAATTCTGTAACATAATCTTTTAAGTTATAATTTTCACTCATTAAATTACTTTTTGCTGGTATTCTTTCAGGTAGTAATTTAGGGGCAAAAACCATTAAATAAACTAAACCAATAACAAAAGTAATCATTCCTAATCCTGTAAACTGAAATAAACTAAATTCTCCGTAACCTAACTGTTTAGAAATCCCACTAGCTAAAATATTAGTAGATGTGCCAATTAAGGTTAACATTCCGCCTAAAATAGTTACAAAAGATAACGGAATTAATAATTTTGAAACGGATATTTTCTGTTGTTTGCACCAAGCTTCAACAATAGGTAAAAAAATCGCCACAACAGCCGTATTATTAATAAAGGCACTGATAGGACCGATAACTAACCCCATCACTAAAATTTGTTGACTGGCATTTTTTCCGCCCCATTTGATCAATAAATCGCGAACAATTTGTATAACCCCTGTACGAGTAATTCCTGCACTTAAAATAAACATAGCCATCACCGTAATAGTGGCATTATTAGCAAAGCCTGAAATTCCTTCTTCTGGACTCACTAACTTGAGTAAAATTAAAACAACAGCCACCGACAAAGCAGTTAAATCAGCCGATAACCATTCAAATATAAAGAAAACTAAAGCAATAATAATAATCGAAACAGTTAGAAAAATTTGCATTAATTTAACTATAGAGCTTAGCCCTAGGTAACAGAGAATAGTGGATAGGCAATGTAAGGTTTTCAGCCTATCCTGGGAATTTTAGAAAGCCTGGTTTAAATGCGGTTGAAGTTAGATTTAGACTTTGATTTTTTCGATAAAAACCACCGAGAAACTAACTTTTCTAGCTCAATCCAAACAAACATTAACGCACTAAATCCAAAACAGATTAACAATTCAGAAAAACTCAAAACATGAGTGCCAAAAAACTGTTGTAACGGAGGAACATAAATCAACAAAATTTGTAAAGAGGTGGTTAAAGTGACTGCCCCTAAAATGTAGGGATTAGAAAAAGGATTGAGATTAATGGTTAACTGACTATCCGATCGCACTGCCAACCCGTGGCCCATCTGGGCTAAACACAAAGTAGTAAATACCATAGTTTTCCAGCGATTAGGATCACCAGATTGATGAGCGTGATCATAAGCCCATACCATTAAAATAATCGTCAAAATAGCAAAAATAACCCCAATTCTCACCATATATAAGCCCAAACCCCTCGAAAAAATGCTTTCACGGGGACTATAAGGAGGACGCTGCATCACGTTGGGTTCTGCTGGTTCCATGGCTAAGGCTAAAGCGGGTAAACCATCGGTAACAAGGTTCATCCAGAGAATTTGTAACGGCGATAGGGGAACTCCACCCAACCCAATGAGGGGGGCTGCAGCAATAACCAAAACTTCGCCGATATTACTGCCTAAAATGTATTTGATGAAGCGACGAATATTGTCGTAAACCACCCGTCCCTCTTCTGTCGCAGCGACAATGGTAGCAAAGTTATCATCCAGTAAAATCGCATCGCTGGCCTCTTTACTGACATCGGTTCCAGTGATCCCCATCGCGATGCCAATATCTGCTTGTTTGAGTGCCGGAGCATCATTCACCCCGTCCCCTGTCATGGCCACAAACTCCCCTTGGTGTTGCAAGGCCTGAACAATTTGCAATTTATGTTCCGGGGCAACACGAGCATAAACACTTACGTCTGAGACAATTTTTCTCAGTTCAAGTGTATTCATTGCCTGTAACTCTTGGCCTGTGACAATGGAATCATGGGGTTGGGAAATACCTAACTCAGTGGCGATCGCTTGGGCAGTTAAGGGATGATCTCCTGTAATCATAACGGGGCGAATACCAGCTTGACGGCAATTTAACACCGCTTGTTTAACTTCTTTTCGTGGGGCATCAATCATGGCCACTAATCCCAACCAAATTAGCTCGTTTTCTGCTTTTTCTGAATCATTATCTTCGGGAATCTCCTCTAAGGGTTTTATCCCTAACCCTAACACCCGTAATCCTTGGGCAGCCCATTGATCGTTTTGGGCTAAAATTTGCTTTCGTTGTTCACCATTTAGAGAAACCGCTTGATTGTTTCGATAAACCTTGGTGCATCGTTCTAAAATAATTTCTGGGGAACCCTTGCTATACATAACATAGGAGTTTCCTCCTTTCTCTTGAAACGTCTGAACCACCACTGACATTCGTTTGCGTTCGGAAGAAAAGGGAATTTCAGCAATTCGGGGCATCTCTAACCATAAATCTTCGCGATAAAATCCCCCTTTACCGGCTAAGGTCAATAACGCCCCTTCAGTGGGATCGCCTAAAATTTCCCAGTTTTTACCTTTTTTGTGCAGTAAAGCATCATTGCATAACACACAAGCCCGTAATAATTGTTCTAATTCTGTATTGATTTCATACTCATCACTATCCTGGACGATAAAATCTCCTTGCGGGGCATATCCTTCCCCAGTGACTTCGTAGGTATCGGTTCCTGTATGAATCTTTTGAACCACCATTTTATTTTGGGTTAGGGTTCCAGTTTTATCGGAACAAATGGTAGTAACGGACCCCAAGGTTTCCACCGCCGGCAATTTACGAATTAAAGCGTGACGACGTACCATGCGCTGAGTCCCAATGGCTAAGGTTACGGTTACTACCGCCGGCAACCCTTCGGGAACCACTGCCACCGCCATACTCAAGGAAACCTCTAATAATTCTTCAAAATTTTGCCATCCTGAGCGCAAAACCCCCACAAATACCACTAAAACCACTAACACCAGAGAACTACTAACTAAGACATTGCCAAGTTGGGACATTCTTCGTTGCAGGGGGGTATCTTCTGCTTCAACACCTTGGATAAGGGTAGCAATGTGACCGATCTCTGTGTCCATACCAGTGCGAGTCACTAGCACTTTGCCCCGTCCCTGAACCACTTCCGTCCCTTGAAACACTAAATTGATGCGATCGCCTAAAGGAACCCCTTCCCCTAAAATGATATTAGCTTGTTTATTGACGGTTTCCGCTTCTCCGGTTAAGGCAGATTCACGAATTTGTAGGTTTTGGCTTTCGATTAAACGGCCATCAGCTGCAATAGAGACACCAGCCTCCAATAACATAATGTCCCCTGGAACGAGTTCGGTGGCTGAAATTTCTTCTATTTCACTGGCACGAATAACTCGTACATTAGGAGAGGATAATCGTTTCAAGGCTGCTAGAGCTTTTTCTGCTTGACTTTCTTGAAAATAGCCTAATAATCCGTTAAGGATAACAATAGCAAAGATAGCCACCGCATCTTTAGGGAATTCTCCTTTGCGTAGATCGAGAACAGCAGAAATTAAAGCGACAGCCATCAACATCACCAGCATGATATTGGTGAATTGTTCCCATAAAATTTTTAAAAGGGAACGGCCACTCATTTCTTTGAGTTCATTCGGACCGAAGTATTGTTGACGTTGTTGGATTTGTTGCTGGTTTAACCCTTTGTCAGCATCACTTTGTAATTTTTCTAGGGATACTTCGACAGACAGGGTCTGCCATGAGTCACTGAGTTCGGGAAAAACAGGAGATAAGGGAGTCGAGGTGGTAGGAAAGGTCATAGAAGTTAATTTAAGAGTATTATTGAAAGATTTTGGGTAAAAATTGGGGATCTTGCCAAGCTAGATAAGCCAGAGAACCAAAAAATAGGGTATTTACTAGGGTTAAACCATAACCGACACACATTAAAAGCCCGTCTTTTTCGAGGGTAGCCACGGCTAAAATCAAAATAGCGATGGTGGGTAGAGGGTTTGTAAAGGGAATAGGTAACATCAGTAATAGGGCTAACCAGGCCATACAGAAGCCATTGCTTCGCCAGACAAGGGGATGGTTAGCGACGGTGAAAAAGCGAGGACAGCAGACTTTTTCTAGGTTTTTTGTTACTTTATTCAAATTTTTGAGTAATTGTGCTGTAAAATTTCTAGGAAATTGGAATTTAGCCACGAATTTGGGTAGCCAAGGCGATCGCCGTCCCAAACCCATTTGCAGGGATAACAGTAAACAACCTCCCCCCAAAATGCTAGAAAAGCCAGGAGGTATGGGAAATAAAAACGGTAACACCAGCAAACTGATGGTTAAACAAAAACCTCGTTCTGACGTTTGTAGGAGAATTTCTCTTACAGTCAGAGGATGCAGGAGCAAACAATGAAGTAAAGTTTCAATATCCTCAGAAAATCTTAATTTCATTCACTAATCCTTTATTTTTATTGATAACCCTATTTTTTAAGGGCGAACATCAGTTCGCCCCTAGTGGTTTGAGTCCATTTCTTTTGCTAAATAGCTACCAAAATAGGTTTCAGCTATCTATCGCTAAAAAATGCCTATATTTTGTTTTTAAGTTCTTTTTGTTATGTGCTTCTCATACCTTTAGCCTCAATTTCAAAACAACAATCTAAGTTAAAGTAGCGTCAAACTCAGAGTCACTGAATGAAATCAAGGCATTTTGTCAGAGATTACTCCGCCTTACAACGACGGAGCCTGCTCTGACCGTTGGTCAAAATGCTGATTTTTCAGTCCTCTCTCATTGCCGACGAGGTTAGCTGACGGGCTAGGATTGAGAGTTATCCCTTTCTAGATGGCTTTTCCCTAGAAATGCGCCCCCTAAGTTGGTTCCCCCGCTTTCTTAACTTCCCATTTTGGGAATCAAGAAACTAGGCTGACTTTCCTTTACTCTATTTATTACTCGAACTAGGGTAATTTGTCAAGAGGGCGATCGCAACAAAAGCCTATTTAGTTAATTTAACGTCACTTCGATATCAGAAATCGGTAAGTTTTGGCAAGGAGTTTCTCATTCCGAAAATTTCACAGGTAAAATTGACTCAAAAATTTGCGAATTGCGTCAAGATCAAACGCTTCAGCTAACTCATTGAGATGATCGGCAAACACAGCCCATTGTGGAGCTTGGTGTTTTAATTGTTGAGCAACTTTAGCAATGGCTAAAATTCGTCCTTTATTAACTAGATCAGTGATTTGATTAATGATTTCAACAGGAGGAGCAATTAATTCTAAAGTTTCTTCTGGCTTAAATATTGACTCATAAATCCATTCCAATTGAAGATATTTTTGAAGGTTAGATAATAATAATCTAGTATCTACAGGTTTAGGTAAAAACTCGTTACAACCTGCTTCTAAACTTTCGTGCTGTTGCATCTTAGAAACACTAGCTGAAAGAGCAATAATTGGAATACATTTAAGTTCTGGTATTTTTCGTATTTCTTGAATGGCTTCTATGCCACTTTTCAGAGGCATAATAATATCAGTTAAAATCAAGTCAGGGCTTATTTGTTGAGCAAGGTCTACTTCTTGTTGACCATTGTAAGCCATTATAACTTCAAACCCTATAGGTTCAAGAAGATATTGTAAGATTAAGCAATTATCAATATTATCATCTGCTATAAGAATTTTTCGTTTTTTTCCTCGATAACCTTTGATAGTCTCTAAAAAATCAGATTGAAATTTTAAGTTAGTTTTTATCACTGGTAAGGCAATATCAAACCAGAATTTTGATCCTTGATTTACTTTACTTTCAACCTTTAATTCTCCCCCCATTAACTCAATGAGTTGCTTACTGATAGCTAAGCCTAAACCTGTCCCTTCTGAACGATGTTGAACATTTCCTACTTGTTCAAAAGGTTTAAATACTGTTTCTAAATATTCTTCATTAATACCTACACCTGTATCAATAATTTCAAAACGAAATGTTTGATTAATCGTTAAAGATAAGGGAGTTACTTGAACTTTAAATATTACCTTACCCTGATCCGTAAATTTAACTCCATTGCCTAAGAGGTTCAGAAGAATTTGACGTAATCGTTTCTCGTCAACTTGAACCGCTTTGGGTAAATTTGGGTCAGGTAAATAGACTAAGACAATATCTTTTTGTCTTGCCTTAGTATGAATCATCTCTACAACCGTATTTAAGAAAGTATGAAAATCTATATCTGTAGGATACAAATCTAATTTCCGAGCTTCAATTTTAGATAGGTCAAGAAGATCATTAATTAAAGTCAATAGATGATTGCCACTGTTATGAATAATCCTTAAGCCATCAGTTTGTAAAGGGGTTAGGTTACTATTGCGCTCTAGTATTTGAGCGTAGCCGAGAATACCATTAAGGGGAGTCCGCAACTCATGGCTAATGTTAGAGAGAAAGTCGCTTTTGGCTTGGTTCGCCTCATCGGCCATTTTTTTAGCTTTTTCTAACTGCTCAGTATACTCCTGTTTTTCTTGCAATAGTTCTTTCATGCGTCGCAACAATTGATTGAAGGAGTCCGCTAATACCTCAACTTCATCCTTCGTTTTAATGTTAGCTTGTCGGTCAAAATTAGATTCTTGGGTTACCGTTTTTGCTATTTCAGTTAAGGTTTGAATGGGACTGGCAATAGTTTGGCTAGTGTAAATAGCCAGAATTATCGCAATAGCAATTGATAAACTCAATCCCACTATGATAATTTGGGTGCGGAGGTTTTCTGCTTTCTCAAGCTCAACTTCAGCGTTTTCTTCTTGTTGTTGAGCCTGGTGATAAAATTTTTCTAGATGATCGGGAAATTCAATAAAGGCAACGAATTCTGGACTCTTGACTAATTCGACTAATAATTCTTCCGCCTCTCGATTTTTTTCTGGAGTAGTGGTTAGAGGCTGTACTTGGTTAGAGAATTTTGTAAGTTTTTGAGCAAATTGAGTAACGATGATTTCGTATTGCTTTAAAGCCTCCTGCAAACCTTCAAGTTTAGTTGGTTTTCCTGAATTATTATATGTAACAAGTAAAAGACGAATTTGCTCAACCCGTCTCATTAAAGCAGTCATCTCTTGGTCAAAGATTTCGGGTTGTTTGAGATAGGGCGATAACTGCTTTGCTGGTCGATTATATAAGATATCAACTTGTAAAGTTCCTAAGAGTTTGCGTTCTGTGGAAGCAACTTTTCTATACTCTAAAGCTTGCTGTTGATAATGGTTGCCAACCATAAGTCCGATTAATGTTTCAGCAAAACAAATCCCTAAAACAATTGCGTATCCATAAATAATCTTGTTTCTTATAATCATTGTTCGAGGCTTATTATCTAATAAAAAAGTTATCCTGAAATCATATTAAGTTGCTTCAAAATTTAAGACGAATATTGAGCTAAAAATCGACGAATTTGTTCAAGGTCAAATGCTTCTGCTAATTCAGTGAGACGCTCAGCAAAGACTGTCCATTGTGGATCTTGCTGTTTTAATTGCTGGGCTACTTCAGCAATAACTAGAATCCGTCCTTTATTGACCAAATCAGTCAGTTGATTAATAATTTCAACAGGAGGCACAATTAATTCTGAAGTCGATTTTGCTTCGGGACTTGACTCATAAATCCATTGTAAATTTAGGTGCATTTGTAACTGTTGAAACATCGTTTCTGCTTCTATGGGTTTAGGAAGAAAATCATCACACCCCACCGCTTGACACTTTTGGCGATCGCTCTGAGAAACATTAGCAGAAGAAGAAATCACAACAATATCTTGTCCTTGAGGTAATTGACGTAGCTGTTTAACCATTTCCCAACCATTCATTTCTGGCATAATTAAATCAACAATGATCAGATCAGGTTGCCACTCAATTACTTTGTTTAATCCTTCTTTTCCATTACTGGCTTCTTCACAAATAAATCCTAAAAGTTCTAATAAACTAACGATCACAGCCCGATTATCAGCCAGATCATCTACCACTAATATTTTTTTATTTTCCCCTTCATAACCAACAATTGCAGAAGATTGAGGAACTGTTTCTACAGTCATTGTTTGATTTTGACTCCATGAAGCAATGGGAAGAATAAAGGAAAAAATACTACCCACTCCCAAGGTACTTTCAACCGTTAATTGAGTCCCCATCATTTGTAGCAGTTTTTGACTAATAGCTAAGCCTAATCCTGTCCCTTCTGCCTTTTGAGAAAGAGAGCCAACTTGTTCAAAAGGTAGAAAAATTCTATCGAGTTGTTCGGCAGAAATACCAACTCCAGTATCTTCAATTTCAAACTGTAAAAAGCCGTTATGATTAGTTCGTGAGCTTGTGAAACTAACTCGAAACTTGATACTTCCTAAGGAAGTAAATTTAATAGCATTGCCCAGTAAATTGAGTAAAACTTGTCTTAACCGCTTTTGATCCGTATTAATAACTGTTGGTAAAGACGAAGGTCTTTCATAAGTAAAAGTCAGAGATTTTTGTTCCGCTTTGATTCGACAAATTTCCACTACTCCTTGTAAAAAACTATTGAGAGGAAATTCTTGGCAATAAAGTTCCATTCTGCCTGCTTCAATTTTAGAAATATCTAAAATATCTTCAATTAAGGTCAGTAAATGAGAACCACATTGATAAATGACTTGAATATTACTTTTGTGATCTGAGGATAATTGAGGGGAACGTTGTAAAATTTGGGCATAACCCATGATGCCGTTGAGTGGAGTCCGCAATTCATGGCTCATATTGGCTAAAAAAGCACTTTTGGCTTGGTTAGCTTCTTCAGCTAGTTCTTTGGCCTGTTGCAATTGGGCGGTACGTTCTAACACTCTTTGTTCTAGTTGGTTATTGGCCTCCTTCAGCGCAACTTCAGCTTGTTTACGTTGGCTAATATCCTCTACACACGACCAGATATACTGTTCTCCATTTCTTTCTACGATTAACCCCGATAAAGCCACAGGAACCAAAGAACCATCTTTGCGAATATATTCTTTTTCAAAGGCATATCGTCCCGTTTTGGCCATACTTTCTAACTGGGCTGCTTCAGCCTCAGCGTATGTTTCAGGAGTGATTTCCCAATAGGTTAAATTAAGGGTTTCTTCCACTGTGCGACCCAAAATAGCTGCATAGGCGGGATTAACATCCACAAGGGTTCCATCCATGCGACAGAGAACTAAGCCAATGGTAGAGGTTTCAAACAAGGTACGATTATATTCTTCACTTTGACGTAACGCTTTTTCTGCTGCTTTGCGATCGCTAATATCTCGTACCCCAGCTAAAATGACATCTTTTTCTCCTAACGAAACTTTGCGTAGAGCAACTTCTGCATCAAACGTTGAATTATCATCAAACCGTTTGCCTTTCCATTCAAATCGCAGAGATTTCCCTTGTGCGACATTGTTAAAGATTTCTGCTAACTGGTCAATAGGTGCTTCCTCGGCAGCAAAATCAGCCACGGACCTAGCCAGGATGTTTTCCCGACTTGTGCCTAGTAGTTCCACAACCCGATCATTAATATCGAGGAAACGACCGTCTAAATCGTGGATGAATAGGGCATCGTAACTGTTGTTGAAAAGAGTCCGCAAATCCTGTTCAGATCGCTTTAAAGCTGCTTCGGCTGCTTTGCGATCGCTGATATCTCTAGCAATACCAATGACACCAATAATTTGACCTTGAGGATCATACCAAGGACTTTTCGTGGTGAGATAGGTTCGCATTCCTTGGGGATGAGGAAGGGTTTCTTCAAAGGTTTCTGACCTACCCAATTGTATAATTCGCTGATCGTTTTCTTTTAAGTAGGCTGCAATATCAGGACTCCAACGCTCATCGTTATTCTTTCCGAGAAGGGTTTCAATAGGCTGATTAAACACTTCGGCAAAGGTTGAATTGCCAACCACAATTCGTCCTTGTAAGTCTTTAACAAAAACCACATCAGGGGTACTTTCAATCACTGAGCGCAAAATGATATTGCTTTCTTGTAGTTCTTGTTCCGTTTGTTTGCGTTGAGTAATATCAACACAAGCCCCCGCCATGTAACAGGGATTACCCTGCTGATCGCAGAACAGTTTACCCTTATCAAAAAGCCAATGAATGCTGCCATCGGGCCAAACGACCCGAAACTCTTCTTCAAAATCTACCCCTTCTTGTAGAGAACGATTACAAGCGTCAATGACCGTCTGACGATCATCAGGATGGACTAAAGTGATAAATTCATCCAACTCATGGGCTGTTGCTCCCAGAGGCAGGCCAAATAAACGGTTCAGGTTATCATCCCATTCCAACTGCTTCGTAGCGATATACCAGCGAAACGTCCCTGTTTCAGAGGCATCTAACGCTGCACGCAACTGTTCTTCCCGTTTTATTAGCTGTTCTTCAATTGACTTGCGATCGCTAATATCGGTATGGGTTCCTAACATCCGCAACGGTTGTCCTGACTCATCCCAAGCAACGATTTTGCCAACGGATAAAATCCATTTCCACTTACCCTGTTGAGTTTGTTGGCGGAATTCCACTCGGTAATCAGTGATCGTTCCTGCAACATAGTTTAAATAAACATTGGTCACTCTTTCTACATCATCGGGATGTAACCGTTCAATCCACTTCCCATTAGTTTCTTCAAATGTAGCGGGATCATAACCTAACATGGTGGCATATTCAGCACTAACAATGGCTTTCCCTGTGGTTAAATTAAGATCATAAAGTCCTTGATTGGCTGATTTGAGGGCTAAGCGTAGGCGTTCTTCACTTTCTTCGAGGGCTTGCTCGGCTTGTTTGCGTTCGGTGACATCATCATAACAACCTAGTACCCCGACCACTTCTCCCTGGGTATTGGTTAAAGGAATTTTACTACTACGTATCCATATATTTTCACCCGCTAAATTGTTGGTTGGCTCCTCATAATTTAATTGAGGGGTGCGTGTATTCATCACCCTGGCATCATCAGCGCGATAGAGATCGCCCCATTTTGCCCAGGGTAATTCTAGATCAGTTTTACCAACAATATCTGCATGGGTCAGTTGGTAGTCATTGGCAAACGCGGGATTACAGCCTAAAAATCTCGATTGGCGATCTTTCCAAAAGACCCGTTGAGGAATGGTGTCTAGCACCAGTTTAAACATATTGCGAGATTCTTCTAATGCTTGTTCAGCTTCTTTGCGATCGCTAATATCCACGGCCGTACCAACAATGCGGTAAATATTCCCTTCTGAATTTTTCAAGGGATTTAAGGTGGTCAGCGTCCAAACGACCCCATTGGGTAAATCAAGATGTTCTTCATACTGGATGGCTTTCCCTGTCTCCAAACAACGACAATAATTTTGGCAAAAATGCTGTCCTATTTCTTCTCCCAGAACTTCGACGGGGTGTTTCCCTAACACATCAACAGCCCGCAAGCCTGACATTTTCTCACTGGCAAGATTCCAACCTGCATAACGGAATTGGTTATCAGGAAGAACTTCAACGACGAAAATTGGCATTTCTGCCCCTTCATAAATGCTGCGGAGAAATTGTTCTTGTTGGGCTAGTTGTGCTTCAGCGCGTTTGCGATCGCTGATATCCTGATAGGTTCCCAATACACCAATCACTTCCCCTTCTAGGTTACGCAAGGGCAGTTTATTGGTTTCGAGCCAGATAGTTGAACCATCTGCCGTTAATTGAGGCTCAATAATCCCTAATTTGGCTTGACCAGAATCCATCACTTGCCGATCATCAGCACGATATAAATCCGCTTCTGTTGAAGCCCAAGGCATATCGTAGTCAGTTTTGCCGATAATTTCTTCAGGGGAAGCTAACTCAGCCCCTAACATAAATGTACGGTTACACCCCAAAAATCTCGATTGACGATCCTTCCAAAATACGTTGAGAGGGAAAGTGTCTAAAACAGTTTGTAGGAACCTTTGAGATTCTTGTAAGGCGATTTGTGCCTGTTGACGTTCGCGGAAGGCTGCTTGCTTTTGGCTAATGTCTCGGACACCGACTAGAATCACGGGACGATTACCGAGGGCGAGGGATCGCATGGATATTTCGGCATCGAATAAAGTGCGATCGCCTAACCGTCTTCCTTCCCATTCAAACTGTACTGTTTCTCCCTGTTGTAACCGTTCTAAGTATTCAGGAATGAGTTCGAGGGCGTTATTAGAAGTCCTGAAATCATTCATCGTAGCTGCGAGAAGTTGTTCTCGCGTGACACCATGTAATTCTAAGGCGCGATGATTTACATCCAGGAGTGTCCCATCCCCATCATAGATAAAGAGGGCATCGTAAACATTGTTAAAAATAGCGCGTAAATCCTGTTCAGATCGGGCTAATTCCTCGGTACGTTCGTAAACACGCTGTTCTAGTTCTTCGTTCAATTGTTGCAGCGCAATTTCTGCTTCTTTACGGGCTTGAATATCTCGCCCAACGGATTGATACTCAAGGAAGTTACCTGTATCGTCAAACAGGATGCGATTAACCCATTGAGTCCAACGAATTTCACCGTTAACGATGATCCGATTTTCAATAATGGTAATGGGATTGTCTGGGCTTAAAGTGCTAACTTGTTGCATGACCCGTTCTCGGTCGGGTTCATAAATCACGGGTTGATAGTTTTGACCGATGATATCTGAAGCGTTGACTCCAAAATAACGACAAAAAGCTTCATTGACAAAAAGAATTGTCCCATCAGGGAGGAAACGGGAAATAAATTCTGTCTGATCTTGTACAATTCCGCGATAACGGGTTTCACTGTCCTGTAATTGTTTTTCGGCGGTTTTGCGATCTGTAATATCTTCAATACTTGACCAGATAAATTTCTCTCCATGACGTTCAATAATGCGTCCAGAAAGACGTACTGGTACTAAATAACCCTCTTTATGAATGTATTCTTTTTCATAAGGACCATAATACCCTGTTTCTTCTAACTGCTTGAGCATCACTTGCTCCTGTTCGCTGTAGCTTTCTGGAGTTATCTGCCAATAACTTAATTGCTGGGTTTCTGCCAGGCTATAACCAATGATGGCAGCAAAGGCAGGGTTAAGTTCCACAAAATTGCCATCCATGCGACATAGCAATAGACCAATGGGAGAAGTTTCAAAGAGGGTACGAACATATTGTTCACTGTCTTGTAGGGCTTGTTCGGCAGCTTTGCGATCGCTGATATCCTGAATTTGAGAGATAAAATAGAGGGGTTCTCCTTGATGATCTCGCACGAGAGAAACATTTAACAAAATCCAGATAATATCTCCCTGTTTATGAATGTATCGCTTCTCCATCTTGTAGGTAACAATTTCCCCAGCCAGCATCTGTCTGACGAAATTAAGATCGATGTCTAAGTCATCGGGATGGGTAATGTCTTGAAAAGTAGTATTGAGCAATTCTGCTTCGGAATAACCAATAATCTCACATAAACTAGAATTCACTTTTAACCATTGTCCTTCTGGCGACACTAACCCCATACCAATAGAGGCATAGTCAAAGGCTTGACGAAAGCGTTCTTCACTTTCTTGTAGGGCGATTTCTTTTTGTTTGCGATCGCTAATATCGGTGATACTTCCCACATACCCTGTAACGTTACCTTGATGGTCGGTTTCTTCCGTTGCTTGTACCACTAACCAAATCACCGTTCCATCAGGCTTCTGAAAGCGACAGTCAGTGTTAAAAGGCATTTGTCGGTTTTGGGCTGCTTGATCCCATTCCTGCATCATCCGTTCTCGGTCATCGGGATGCAATGCGTTTACCCATCCCTGTCCTTGGGCATCTTCTGGGGTCAGTCCCGCCATCTCGCACCAACGAGTATTGACGTAACAACAATTTCCTTGGGGGTCGGTACGAAAAATACCTGTGGGGGATAATTCTGTTAAGGTGGCATATCGGCGTTCACTGGCTTGTAGTTTTTGTTCGGCAATTTTTCGTTGTTCTATATCTTCAATGACCCCCACAAAATATTGAGGGGTTCCTGTTGCATCTCGGACTAAGGAAGCGGTTGTATTAGACCACGTTATTTGTCCATCCCGTTTGACATAGCGTTTTTCAACGCTATAAGCATTAACTTCCCCGCTAACTAACTGCTGTGCATAGGTTTTAGTGTCGGGTAAATCGTCGGGATAGGTAATTTCTTGGAAGGTTTTGCCACGCAATTCCGATTCTTGATAGTCTAAAATGTCACAGAATTTTTGATTGACAGTGATAAACTGTCCTGTCATTGACGCTAGGGCAATGCCTACGGCTGCGTGTTCAAAAAAGACTCGGAAACGGGCTTCACTTTCTTGTAGGGCGATTTCCGCTTGTTTACGCTGCGTGATTTCAAAGCGAATGGCCATATATTGGAAGGGTTTTCCTGCTTCATCAAGAAATGGCACAATCACTGTATCGACCCAATAGTGAGATCCATCTTTGGCCTGATTTTTAATTTCTCCTTTCCAAACTTTCCCTTGACCAATGGTTGTCCAAAGTTCTTGAAAGAATGCGGGAGAATGATAACCAGAATTGACCAAATGATGGGTTTGTCCGATCAGTTCTTCTCTGTTGTATTGGAAGACTTCACAGAAGTGATCGTTAGCATAGGTAATCTTTCCTTGGGTATCTGTTATGGCAACAATAGCTGATTGATCGATAGAATATTTTAAATCGGAGAGTTCTTGTTGACTTATTTGAAGTTTCTTAGTTCGTTCTGCAACTCTTTGTTCTAATTCTTGATACAGGTAAGCATTGTCTAAGGCGATCGCACCTTGAGAACAAATAAATTTAATGGTTTCTAATCGATTAGGGGTAAAAGCATGGGGGGTGAGATTATTTTCTAAATACAGAATACCTAAGAGTTTATTTTGTTTCAGAATTGGCAAACAAGCGATGGATTTGGGTTGGTTATTAATAATATAATTATCGGAAGTAAACTTAATTTTATGGCTCGTATCATCTAAAATTAGAGGTTGTTTTTGGTTAGCAACGGTATTAATAATACTATGGGGTATTTCTTGAGTTTTAGAAATTTTTAAAGAAGAAAATAAGGTGATTTCTTCATCAGAAGCATAACCTAATGCTTCTAGAGTTAATTGATTATCTTTAGCTAAAATTAATGCACATTTTTGACTCCCTGAATTTTCTAAAATAACGTTAATTAATTTTTTGATTAAGACGTTAATATTAAGTTCTTCGGAAATAGCTTGTGCTGATTGTATTAGAGCCGACCAATCTAATAACCGAAAACTATCTGTTGGGGTTAAGGTTAAGGTGTTGTTGGTGAATTCAAGAATTGAGCGATCGCTCTTAAAAACAGGATTTAGTAAATTAGGATAACGTTGTTTTAAATCTTCAACTTTGGCTTTAGCACCCCAACGACTGTAACCTTCATACGCTTCAATGAGATAAACTTGAGCAATTTTTTCCTTCCCCCAGTCTAAATAAAATTTGGCAGCTAATTCATTGGCTAAAGCTTCGTGTTGAAGATGATTATTATTTTTGGCTTCAGTAATAGCAAGATCGTAATATTCAATAGCTGCTGCTTTATTGTCTAAAATTCTATTTTTTTCAGCTTCTACTAAATTATATTTATGCTGGAAATTAATAGGTGAAGATTGACAATAATAATACAATTTTTCTTGATTTTTATTGACTTTTAGTAGTAATTCATTTTGTCGAGATATTGCAGTCGTTTGATAACGAGCTAAGCGACATAAAGAATCATAGTAGTAAAATATGGGAACAGATAACATTCCTGTTGTTGCGTTCAGATGTTCTTCTGCTCGATGGGCATAGTCAATCGCTTCTGATAGGTTTCCCAATAAATAACTAAGCATTAATTGACTTAGAAAAAAGATATGAATTGACAAGTTATCTTTATCTTTAATCAGAGCAGGGAGTAATTGTTTTTCATGACAATATTGTCCTGTTAAATGGATTGAACTGTGCTGCCGTAATTCTGTTAAATTATGAATTGATTGGCTGATAATCGCTCCCCAACGAATAAAGCTATTATTGGCAATAATCTTATTGTAATCATCTTGAATTTCTGCTGATAGTTTTGATAAGTTTTCTGTGCCGATGATATAAGCATAAAGTAATTTAAAACGTAAAGATGCAGTGGCGTGAAGAATATCACCTGTCTCTAACCCTAATTCGTAAGATTTCTTTAAAGCAGTAAGGGTATTTTTAATCGGTTCTTTATGACAGCTAAGAAATCCTGCTACTTTAAACATCGTCATACTTCGGACAGTTTTACTGGGTAATCTTTCCAGCATTTTTAATGCTAACTGTCCAAATTGATAACCTTCTTCCAATTTATTTAAAACGGCACTAACTACAATGCCAAAATCCGCATAACCTGGGGCTGATAAAAGAGTATTTCCATACTGAAAACATAGAGAAACTACTTGACAACTAATAATGGGATATAAATAGGGAGCAGCATGATAAACTGAAGGGACAAGACTCGCCATAATTTGCATTGCTGTTGATGCTTTAGAATCGTCCATCATGGGCAAGTTGAGTAAATCTTCAATTTCCCTATCTGTTAAACTTGCCAGGGTATTTTCAACTTGTTGATAAATCTCTGAAGGGGTGACAGAATTAGGAAGGAACACCTCAAGTTGTTGCAAAATTTCACGACCTAGGATAACCGCTTCACTGTGTTGTCCTTGTATTTGATAGGCTTGCAATTTGACAGTATAAACGTTTGCTTTTTCCATAACCGTATTGGTATGGTCTAAAACAATTTGAATACAAGCCTCCATCTGCTGGAAATCACTATTTAAAAAAGCAACTTCTGTTGTTTCTTCATATAATTTTTTAGTCAAATCATATTCGGTTTCCCAAGCATTATTGGGTAATAGTTCTAGTCCTTTATTCAAGTAATTGAGGGCTGTTTCATAGGCAGTCGCCTCTTTTGCTTTACAAGCTGCTTGAAAATTTAATTGTTTTAATTGTTGTCGTTCTTCAGATTCAGTAATCAGAGAAATTTCATAATTTAATTGATTAACAATGGCAAAGATTTGGTTATCTATTTCAGTAGAAGAAAGATTGACTAATAAACACTGGCCAATCTGAAAATGAGTAGCTTTTTTTTGATGCTCTGGGATAAGATGATAAGCAGCCTGTTGAATGCGATCGTGTCTAAATTTATAAGTGGTAACTGAAGAAGTAATAATGGATTCTTGAGAAATCACCTCTCGATCTTGATAAAATTTATAAGTATCTGTTATGGGCAAAATTAACCCTTTTTCTAAAGCTATCCATAAATCGTTAGCTGTTTCTTGTTCTGTTTTTTGATTAATAATTGATAAGGTTTTTAATTCAAATTGATTACCAATACAAGCAGCTGATTTTAAAATATTTTGAGTGACTTTAGGTAACTTTTCTAATTGTTTGCCCATAAAGTCCACCACATTATCACTGGTGGTTAACTGTTTAATTTGTGCTAAATTACTTTCCCATCCTCTTTCCGATGAATTAAATTGAATCAATCCATCTTCATAAAACGATTTTAATAATTGAGTAGCAAAGAAGGGATTTCCTTGAGTTATTTGATAAATTAATTTGCTTAAAGGTTGAGCTTTTCGTTTGGGACAATTTAAGATGTCAGCAACGAGATGATTTAACGCTGTTTTGGATAAAGGAGTTAAAATAATGGTATTAATCGTAATCTCAGTTTTTTTTATCTCTTCTATGGCTAACATTAAGGGATGAAGGTTCGACACTTCATTATCTCGATACGCCCCAATTAACAATAAATGACAGTCTTTCGACTCACTCATTAAGTGTTTAAATAATTTTAATGATGCTGCATCTATCCATTGCAAATCGTCTAAAAACATGACTAAAGGATGCTCATTTGTAGCAATCACTTTAATTAAGTTTTGGAATAATAGATTTAAGCGGTTTTCGGCTGCTGTTCCCACTAATTCTATCGCTTCAGGTTGCTGACCGATAATTTGTTCTAATTCAGGGATTAAATCGATAAGAACTTGTCCATTATCTCCTAATGCTTCTAATATTTGCTGTTTCCACTGCTTTAATTGTTGTTGACTTTGGGACATTAATTGTTCAACCCAATTTTTTAGAGCTTGAACTAAAGCAAAAAAAGGAATATTTCGTTGCAATTGCTCATATTTTCCCTTAATAAAGTAGCCCTTTTGTCGTAAATGGGCTTATGAATTTCATTGACTAAGACAGTTTTTCCAATGCCAGAAAATCCTGTCACTAACATTAATTCTATGTTGGCAAAAGATTGAGATTGAGTAATTCTGTCAAAGGCAGCTAATAAAGTTTTAACTTCTGTTTCTCTTCCATACAATTTTTCAGAAATAATAAAGCGATCGCTGATATCTTTTGCGCCTAATGTAAAGGGTTTAATCTCTTTTTCGGTTGCTTGAATTTTCTCTAAATCATACCGTAACCCAAAGGCAGTTTGATAACGTTCTTCTGGGTTTTTTGACATTAATTTTAGAATCAGATTGCTAAGAATTTTAGGAATAGAATTATTAATTTGCTGAGGAGGAATCGGGGATTTAGCTAAGTGAGAATAAACCAATTCAGCAGGGTCTTGAGAAGTAAAAGGTAGCGTCCCTGTTAATAACTCATAAAAGGTCACTCCCAAGGCATAAAAATCACTGCGATAATCTACCCCTCGGTTCATTCTTCCTGTTTGTTCAGGTGCAATATAAGCGAGAGTTCCTTCTAAATTGGTTGGAGGTTGTAGTTGAATATATTCTTGAGGAAGTTGAGAAGCAATACTAAAATCAATGAGTTTAATTTGTAAGCTTTGAGGATGAACTAAAATATTCGCAGGATTGATATCTTTGTGAATAATTCTCTGTTGATGTAAGTCATCGAGGATGTTCGCTAGTTGAATCGCAATGGTTAAAAATTGTGCTAAAAAGTTACTATTATTTTCTAGTTTCCAAAATTCTTTTAAAGCGATTAATCCTTCATCTTCCATGACCATTGCTAAACCATTACCATAGGGATGTAAATGAAGGGGACGGACAATCCCTGAAAGATTGAGATGTTTCGTAATCGTATATTGATGACGAAATCTGACTAATTCGGAAAAAGAAGGAAAGTCTCGATGAAGTAGTTTAATAATAACAGGTTTTTTGTCTGCTTCTGATATACCTCTATAAATAAGGGTTCGGGGACTATTATAAATTTCTTCAATGAGTTGATAACCTTCTAAGGTAACTGGTTGATCTCTCATACTGATTTATTTGTATTTTCATTGTCTATCTTTAGTTTAACTTTTAACCTTAAAATTTGTGTTGTTTAAATCATAAGAATATTTTATTTTTAGCAGAAATGCTTGATTAAAACCCATTGTTAATGGGTTTTAAAAGTTGAAAGATATTTTACTCAAAAAATTGTTTTGTTGCCTGGTTATCAACTGGGGGAGAAAATAAATATCCCTGACCATACTCACAGCCTAAAACTTTCAGTTGTTCTAATTGCTTTTCTGTTTCGATACCCTCTGCAACCACTGTCATTCCTAAACTATGAGCTAAAGCAATCACTAACTTAACCGTTTCCCAATTTTTTGCCTCTTCAGTACGTCTGAGAAAAGAACGATCAATCTTTAAAGTATCAATGGGAAACTCATGTAAACGACTTAAAGATGAATAACCCACCCCAAAATCATCTACGCAAAGTTGAATCCCCAAAGCCTTAAGATTGTGTAATAATTCCACTGATGATCCATTTTTTTGTAATAAACAACTTTCTGTAATTTCTAACTTTAAATAACGAGGATCAATATTCGTATTCTTTAACACGGTTTTAATTTGCTTCACTAAATCAACTTGTTTAAGTTGAATTGCCGATAAATTAACATTGATAGACAATGAAAGATTATGGGCAAATTCACTTTGCCAAACCCTAAGTTGATCACAGGCTTCTTGTAAAACAAATAACCCCAAAGGAGAAATTAATCCCGTTTCTTCGGCAAGGGGAATAAACTTTGCAGGAGAAATCCAACCATGTTCAGGATGTTGCCACCGTGCTAAAGCTTCAAAGCTACTAACTTGTAATTGATCCCCCGCCAAGGAAAAAATAGGCTGGTAGTGAAGGCACAGTTCATTAGAATCTAACCCTCTGCGTAGATCGGTTTCTAAGGCTAATCTTTCTAAAACGCTGGCTTGCATGGTTGGATCAAAGACCACATAACGGTTTTTTCCCCCTGCTTTGGCACGATACATGGCAGCATCCGCATCTCGTAATATTTCTTCTGGATGTTTATAATTACTATCACTCAGGGCAATGCCAATACTACCTCCTGGACGAATTTCATAGTTATTTAACTCAAAGGGGGCTGACAAGGCTTCTTGAATACGTTGCGTCACTTGAATCACTTCATGAATATCTTCTACTTCTTCGAGTAAAATGGCAAATTCATCCCCGCCAAAACGAGCGACTGTATCTGAAGCTCGTAAATGATTTTGCAATGTTTGAGCCACTTGTTTGAGCAATTCATCTCCAGCAGAATGACCTAAACTATCATTGACAACTTTAAAATGATCAAGATCAATAAATAAGACTGCATAGGAATAACGAGAATATCGTTGAGACAACTGAATATTACGTTTGAGTAAATTAACAAACCAAGCTCGGTTGGGAAGATTGGTTAAAGCGTCGTGAAAAGCATCGTATTCTAATTTAGCCGAGCTTTTTCTAATTTTTCTTGGGTTTCTTTGATTTTTCTAACATATTGTAAGGTTTTTTTGAGAGTAATTTCTAAATCTTGAAAGTCAATAGGTTTGGTGAGAAAATCAAAAGCCCCACGATTCATGGCAGTTCTAATGTTACTCAGATCACTATAGGCTGAAACCACCACTGCTTTAAGGGTTTGGTTAATATCGGGTAATAAATCAAGGAGGGTTAAGCCATCTATTTCTGGCATATTGATGTCTGTTAAAACTACATCAATTTGATCTTCTTCGGTTAAATGTTCAATGGCTTCTGCTCCATTATGAACAAAGACAAAATCAAATTCTTTGGCACGAATTTTTTTCCTAAAACGTTGTTTAATTAAACGCTCTAATTCTATTTCATCATCCACGACTAAGATTTTGGGAGTTAAGGAAGAATCTGTCTTCATTTTTGTCATAATTTTACCCGTTTTTAAAAAGTCATTTTAACCTAATCTTAATTATAATACTCTATTAAAATAATAAAGTAATAAAAGAATCGAAAATACTTAGCATAATTTTCCTCATTTTGTAAAGATTTATTCTTAATTATCAGTATTATCACTGATAAATTAGTTTACTTTTAAAAGTTGGATCAAATGGATCGGTCAACTCAACAAAATAACATTAATCAATCAAGAATTAAGGGTTGATCTGGATTTTATTGATAAGTTTTAGCAAGATTGAACGAGATGTTTTAGGTAAATTTGCTGAATATTGCTCTTTTTTCAAAACCAAAATAATTAGCAATTTGATACAATTCAAATAGAAATCATTTTCATTTTTTTATGATTATATTGCTTAAATTCATTGTTTCTGTGATCCTAATCTCTATAAACTGTGACAAGTATTCTAACCTAATTGAGAAAAACCATTTATTATAAATACCATCATGAAAATCAAAATCTAAATTTTAATAAGAGCAGAAAGATTTAAAAAAATATTTTATTGATTTTCTTAAGATTTCACTTTCTCATTAATTAACCCTAACATTTCTTAATTTTGTTCACTCATGATTCTAGACTTGTCGAGAAAACACATTTTAATCGTAGATGATAAGCCTACAAATCTAAAAGTTTTAGCTACGACTTTAACCGAAGCAGGGTTAGATATTGCTGTGGCGACTAATGGAAAAATGGCCTTACAGCAGGTAGCGAATGATCCCCCAGAACTCATTTTATTAGATGTTCTCATGCCAGAAATAGACGGCTTTGAAACTTGTAAGCAACTTAAAGCTAACCCTGAAACTAAAGATATTCCAATTATCTTTATGACTGCCCTTTCAGATACCATCGATAAGGTCAGAGGTTTATCCTTAGGAGCGGTTGACTATATTACCAAACCCTTTGAAACAGAAGAAGTTATAGCAAGGATCAATACCCATCTACAGTTACGTTACTTATCTAAAACCGTTGAGCAAAAAAATCAGCAACTTACCGAAGCCCTAGAAAGACTAAATAAAACGCAACAACAATTAATTTACCAAGAAAAATTAGCAACAATAGGGGCTTTAACCGCAGGAATTGTTCATGAATTAAGAAATCCCCTCAATTTTGTCAAAAACTATGGAGAAGGTTCTGTTGAGTTACTTGATGATCTCTCAGAAGAGATTGAAAATAATGGATCTGACCTTAACGAAACAACAGTAGATTATATTAATGAACTGATAGGAGAGCTTCGAGAAAATGCTTTAACCATCACAAATAATGCTCAACGCGCAGAAAATGTCATTAAAGATATGTTATCCCAGTCAAGAAGTAATGGAACAGAAAAACAACCGACTTATTTGAACGCCTTATTAGATCAAGCTTTAAAATTAGTTTATAAAAGCAAGAATACTGAGGATAATATCAGTAACATACAAATACATAAAGATTATGATCAAACCATCGGCACAATTATGTTAATTAGTGGGAAAATGAGTCGTGCCTTTATTAATTTAATTGACAATGCTTTTTATGCCCTGCAAAAACGTAAACAACAATGTATTGAAAGTAATATTGAATATCGACCTCAACTGTGGCTAAAAACAGAAAATCTAGGAAATCAGATCAAAATCTACATCCGTGATAATGGTATTGGCATTCCTTCAGATATTCAAAACCAAATTTTTCGTCCCTTCTTTTCCACTAAACCCCTTCAACAAGGAACAGGTTTGGGACTATCATTAACCCGTGAAATTGTGGATACTCATGGAGGAACGTTAACCCTTCAAAATACCTCATCTGATATTACCGAATTTATCATCGAGATTCCTTATTGATACAAAAAACTTAAGTCTTGTTATATAATAAAAAAGAATGATAAATCAGAAGAGATTTAAACTAAATAAGCAACTAACTTCATCAATTATAAATTAGTCGGTCTTATTTTATGCCCCTTCCTCGTTTAATTATTTTAATTCTTGGCTTAAGTGTAATTATTGGATTAATTATCTGGTTAATTAACTCTATTTATCGACTTTATATATCAATTTCTTTTACGGCTCCCCTATTAGCTAATTTTCTCATTTTTCTAATTATGGGACTATTAGGACTGCTAATTTATGCCTTTATTTATTATTTTAATATCTTTTCTTCGCGTAAAGCGTCTCGTCATCGTAATAAGCGTTATACTAACCTCAAATTACCTGAACAAAAAACAGAAGCTGCTCAAGAAAACTTAAATGCAATTCGTCGACAACTGGAAACGATTCAAGATAAAGTGGCTCAAAAAGCCCTATTAAATCGTTCTCAAGAAATTGCCGAAAATTTAACGAGAGGGGAGTTAAAAGTTGTTATTTTTGGTACAGGTTCAGCAGGAAAAACATCCTTAGTTAATGCCTTATTAGGGGAAATTATCGGTCAAGTTCAAGCGACGATGGGAACCACAAAAATAGGAGAAACCTATTGTCTCAAATTAAAAGGTTTATCTAGAGAAATATTAATTACCGATACTCCTGGTATCCTTGAAGCAGGAATAGAAGGAACGGAAAGAGAACAGTTGGCCAGACAATTGGCAACTGAGGCGGATTTACTTTTATTTGTAGTGGATAATGATTTAAGACAATCAGAATATAAACCCTTACAAATTTTGGTAGATATTGGTAAGCGATCGCTATTAGTTTTCAATAAAGTGGATCTTTACACTGAAGAAGAAGAAAATCAAATCATCCAAAAACTCAAAGAAAGAGTTAAATCATTTATACCCGAACAAGACGTTATTTCCGTTGCAGCTAATCCTCAAACGTTTGCATCAGAAACAGGTCAAACCATACAACCGTCTCCTGATATTCTTCCTTTAATTAAACGTTTAGCAGCTATTTTAAGGGCAGAAGGAGAAGACTTAATTGCTGATAATATCTTATTACAATCCCAACGGTTAGGAGAAGAAGCTAGAAATCTCATCGATCGCCAACGAAAACGACA